>JAEZHM010000001.1 GCA_023416585.1 Bacillota bacterium | reverse complement strand
CGGATGATATACGCGCATCGCGTCCATCCTTTCAAACTTCTGCGTTTTTCGCGGCAAAGGGCGCGCAGTACGTTTTATTGTACCCCAGCTTGGGGAAATCTGCAAGCAAAAATCGGATTTTGCGATGATTATAAAACAATATTTTTCACCATTCAATTCCATCCAGATATTTCTCAAGCCGCTCAATAGGCCAGTCACCCGTGGGATAATTGCGCAAAATATCCGTTTCGTACAGGATGCCGTAGATATTGACCCTTTCATGGACATGCGGATGGGAAAACAAAGATGGCGCGTACTTACGCAGCCATGACAGGATATGCCGGTAATCCTGCGGCACAGTCAGCGCATGGTCGACCTCGTTTGCATAGGTGAACGGATGGATCAGCATTCGCTGCCAGACATCCAAGACAAAATCGCACGGGGCAACCGCAAGCATTTCATAATCCAGCAGATAAAGCATGCCGTTTTCAGTCATGATAAGGTTATCAAAATGCAGGTCGGCATACGTAAGAAATAGCCTTTTATCGTCTAAACAGTCCAAATGATCTAGCGTATAACAAAGCGCCCGCTTCGCAAGAGCAGGCGGAATGCCTTTTATATTTGTCAGTTCTTCCATATTGTTTTTGATACGCAAAAGAATATCCATTTTCCAGTTTGATGCGGTTTGGAAATACTTTTCCGCTCCTTCAAGGCTTAATTTGTTGATCGCACAGGCGATACCGGCAATTTGCCTGACTGCCGCCTCCCGCTCCATATCGTCCATGCCGCGCCAAAGCCGGAAAAGGCCGGCTCCATATATTCGTTCAAGGATGATATAGTTATCGCCAAAGGCAATGAACCCGGGCGCGTAAGATGGCTGCGCTGTTTTATAGAACCAAAGCTCCTTATTGTAGCCGCCTGTGTTTGCGCCATATATCTTTACAATGCAATCCCCGGCAAGCCAGACCTCATTTCGAAAGCCTGTACCGCACTTGACAATTTCGCCGCACAGAAGGCCATGCTTATTCAGAATGGCTTTTATGTCAACGGATGAAGCCATCATTATCTCCCCTTATAAGCACTGCGGGCAGCGGTTCGTGCTTCCACACGTACCTCAATGCGGAGGGCCTTTCCGCTTTGCCGGCCCGCTTTTCGTCATATTCTGTCATCTCAGAGTCGGTTTGGCTTGATTGTACACTATACATACTGGAAACACAATGTACCGGCAGTACTTACAAGAGTTGGCGGGGAGGTGTTATATAAAGTGTGCCTTTTCCAAGAGGGCCATTTTTCTTTTACTTTCCACAGGCGTTATGGTACAATATCGAGGGTAATGCAAAAGGATATTCCCCATTTTTTCCTTTGAAGGAGTTATGTCAATGCCCGCAACAGTCGGCGTGGTTTCCCTTGGCTGCACAAAAAACAGGGTGGATACCGAACAAATGCTGGGTATCCTCCGTCAAAGCGGATATCAAATTATTCCCGACGCCAAAAGCGCCGAAATTCTTATTGTCAACACCTGCGGCTTTATCGAATCGGCCAAAACGGAATCCATCGATACCATATTGGAAATGGCCGAACATAAAAAAACAGGAGCCTGCCGCTTGCTGGTTGTAACCGGCTGCCTGGCCCAGCGGTATTCCGACGCGCTGCTTAAAGATATGCCGGAAATCGACCTTATTCTTGGCGTCAACCAATACGGGCGGCTGATTTCCGCCATTGAAGGCGCATTAAGTGGAAGCCGCAGCGCTTATTGCGCATCATCCGATGCTTTTCTGGAAACAGACCGCGTTTTGACCACACCTACCTATTCCGCCTATATCCGCATAGGCGATGGATGCGACAACCGCTGCGCCTTTTGCGCCATACCATTAATCAGGGGCCGCTACCGTTCCAGGCCTATGGAAAGCATTCTGAGCGAAGTGGAAAGCCTTGCCCGCCAGGGCGTCCGGGAGCATGTGCTGGTGGCCCAGGATACCACCCGCTACGGTACCGACTGGCAAAGAACCTCCCTGCTGCCGGATCTTATGCAAAAAGCCGCCCGTATCGAGGGCGTGGATTGGCTAAGGGTGCTGTACTGCTATCCTGACGAAGCGGATATTTCACTGCTGGATACCATGGCCCAAACGCCAAATATCTGCAAGTATCTCGACCTGCCCATCCAGCACATTGATGACAGGATACTGCGCCGCATGCGAAGAAGAGGCGATCCCCAGCATATCCGCGCCTTGCTTGCAGCCGCCCGGGAACGTGGCTTTGCGCTGCGCACCTCCATTATCGTAGGCTTCCCCGGCGAAACTGAGGACGACTTCAACAGACTTTGTGATTTTTTGCAGGAACAGCAGTTTGACCGTCTTGGCGCGTTTGCCTTCTCCCCCGAGGAGGGAACGCCCGCTGCGGATATGGAAGATCAAATACCGCCGGCAGTGCGGGAAGAGCGTTTGGACAAGCTGATGAAGCTGCAATCCTCCATTTCCCATAGCCGCAACCAGCAGCGCGTGGGCACTACCGCAAAAGTGCTCATCACCGGCGACCGGGGCAATGGCTGGTATGTTGGCCGCTCCGAATGGGAAGCCCCGGAGATCGACGGGGAAATCCTGTTTGCTTCGCATGATTCCCTTAAGCCGGGCACATTTTGCGATGTCCTGATCACCAAGGCCAAGACCTATGACCTGATGGGAGAAAAAGCATGAATCTGCCCAATCGCCTGTCCCTTCTGCGCGTTGTGCTGATCCCTGTCTGCCTGGGGTTTTTATACGCCGGCACACCCCTTTTTGATATCCTGGCCCTGGCTGTATTCCTGATTGCCTCCTTCACCGATTTTCTGGATGGGCATATCGCCCGTTCCAGGAATCTGGTGACCGATTTTGGCAAGTTTATGGACCCGGTGGCAGACAAGCTGCTTGTTCTAAGCACCTTGATCCTGCTCACCGCCCAGGGGAAGATGCCCGCTTGGATGGTGATCATCGTGCTGGCCAGGGAGCTTGCGGTGGATGGCCTGCGCATGGTGGCTTCCTTAAAGGGTCACGTCATTGCGGCAGGAAAGCTTGGCAAGATCAAAACCGTATCCCAGATGGCGGCCATCTCCCTTTCGATCATCCATAACTGGCCCTTTGGCGCGTTCCCGATGAAAGAAATCCTTTCCTATGTGATGGTTGCCTTCACACTCTGGTCCGGTGTCGACTATTTTATCAAAAACCGGTCAGCGCTGTCGGCCAAGGAGGCGTAATATATGATTGCCGAGATTCTTTGCATAGGCACAGAGCTGCTGATGGGCCAAATTTTAAACACCAACGCCCAATTTTTGAGCCGGCGTTTAAGCGAGCTTGGCATCAGCTGCTATCATCAGACAACCGTGGGCGATAATGACATGCGGCTTCAAAACGCCTACCGCACGGCCCTTGGCCGGGCTGATGTGATTATTACCTCCGGCGGGCTTGGGCCAACGGTGGACGACATCACCAAAAGGGCGGCTGCCAAGGTGCTTGATAAGCCCCTGGTGCTCCGCCCTGAAGCCGAGGAAATGGTAAAGGCGCGCTTTGCGCTTATGTGCCGTCCCATGGCGGAAAACAACCTTTCCCAAGCCATGTTTACCCCGGATACCACCGTTTTGTTCAACCCCAACGGCACAGCACCGGGGGCCATGGTGCCGGCTGGAGACGGCAAGGTGATCTTCCATCTTCCCGGCCCGCCCATCGAATTGGAGCCCATGTTCGACCTGCATATAGCTCCCTGGCTTCAAAACCACAGCCACACGTGCTTTGAAAGCCGGTATATCCGTATATTCGGTATGGGCGAAAGCGATGTGGACGCTACGCTTGCCGACTTGGAAGAGAGGAGCAACCCTACCCTGTCCCCCTATTGTTCGCTGGGCGAGGTGCAGCTTCGTGCTACCGCCGCCGCGCCCACACGGGAGGAAGCATTGGCACTTTTGATGCCCAGGGTGGAGGAAGTAAAAGACCGCCTGGGCGATGTGGTTTACTCCGTCGATCCTGACAACAAAGGCTCCCTGGCCAAATCTGCCATGGCGGCGCTTCAAGAAAAGGGTCTTACCATCGCAGTGGCCGAAAGCCTTACCGGCGGCATGATCAGTGAAGCGCTGACCGACATCCCCGGCGCTTCAAGCGTTCTCCTGGGCGGATTCATCACCTACACGGAACAGACCAAAATGGGTTATTTGAACGTGCCGGAAGATATTCTCAAAGCTTACGGTGCTGTCAGCGAAGAATGTGCCAAAGCTATGGCGGAAAGCGCCCGCCGGATCACCGGCAGCGATCTTGCAGTATCGGCCACAGGCTTTGCGGGGCCGGACGGCGGCACAAAAGCCTCGCCGGTCGGCACAGTATTCATAGGTCTTGCCACCAGGGAAGGCGTCACCGTTAATAAGCTTCAACTAGGGGGCAGCCGCCACCGTATACGTTCGATCGCAACCTTGCACGCACTTAATGCCCTGCGCCTTTTAGCAGGGGCAATATCCGATATCAGGCATTCATAAGAAAGGCGGGACCGCTCCATGGCAAAGAAGGAAACGTTGGAAAAGAAGGTAAGGACGCCCGTATCAGCCGCACAGGAGGAAAAGCTTCGCGCCCTGGAATCCGCGCTAAGCGCGCTGGACAAGCAGTTTGGTAAAGGCGCCGTCATGAAGCTGGGCGATTCCGCCCGGGGCGGCATTGAAGTCATCTCCACCGGCTGCCTTGACATTGACCTGGCGCTGGGTGTTGGCGGCCTTCCACGAGGCCGAGTGGTGGAAATCTTTGGGCCAGAATCCTCGGGTAAAACGACCGTCGCACTGCATGTGGTGGCGGAAGCGCAGCGGCAGGGAGGCATTGCCGCATTCGTGGACGCGGAACATGCCCTGGATCCCGCCTATGCCAAAAAGCTGGGCGTAAACATTGATGAGCTCTACATTTCCCAGCCGGATACCGGAGAGCAGGCGCTGGAGATTGCAGAAGCGCTTGTACGCTCCGGAGCCATCGACGTGGTGGTAATCGACTCTGTGGCAGCACTGGTGCCCAAGGCTGAAATCGACGGCGAAATGGGCGACAGCTTTGTGGGTTTGCAGGCCAGGCTTATGAGCCAGGCACTGCGCAAGCTGGCTGGCGTCATATCCAAAACAAACGCCATTGCCATTTTTATCAACCAGCTTCGTGAAAAAGTTGGCGTTATGTACGGCAACCCGGAAACTACGCCGGGTGGCCGGGCTCTGAAGTTCTATGCCAGCGTCCGGCTGGACGTACGCAGAGGCGAGCAATTGAAAATAGGCGCGGAAGTCATTGGCAACCGCACCAAGGTGAAAGTGGTCAAAAACAAGGTTGCTCCGCCTTTCCGCGTCTGCGAATTCGATATCATTTACGGCCAGGGTATCAGCAGGGAAGGCTCTTTGCTGGATATGGCCGTAACCCGCGATGTCATTCACAAGAGCGGCGCCTGGTTCAGCTATAACGATCAGCGGATCGGCCAGGGCCGTGAAAGCGCCAAGCAATACCTGAAGGAAAACCCGGAAGTCGCCAGGGAGATCGAAACCATGATCCGCCAGGAAATGCTGAACGCAGCAGCCGCCGTCCTGCCCCAGGCAGATAACGAAGAAGATGATCCCGCGCTTCTGGATGAGGAATAATACTGCACGCTTGCTATGACCTTAAGCAGCCGGAAATAGAAATCTCTTCCGGCTGCTTATGCTTTGTATTCCTCAGTGGTATATATTTGCCCGTCCACCAGGTAGCAGACAGGCAGCCCCTTTGAGTAAACAGACACGCCCTCATGGGTAACGGTTACACGCAGCAGATTTTCGCGCCACATCAGGCGAAAGTCCACCTGTGTCCACTGTTTAGGCAGCCGGGGTGAAAAGGTTAATAAGCCCTCGGGGGTAACGCCCATGCCGCAGTATCCAAGCGTTACGCATTGCCAGGTTCCTCCCGCCGAAGCAGCATGCAGGCCTTCCCTGGTGTTCCGCTGGTTGTTGTCAAGGTCAACATAAGCGGAACGCTGAAGATACTGATAGGCCCGGGCGTCATCTCCCACCCGCAGCCCCACCATGCAGTGGATGCTGGGAGACAGGGAGGAGCGATGCAGCGTGCGCTGTTCGTAGTAGCGGAAGTTCTCGCGCTGGGTTTCCATATCAAATGAATAGGGCAGCAGATGCATCAGCATCACCACGTCGGCTTGCTTGAGTATCTTGCGCTGCATACCACGTTTGCCCGCGCATGCCGCGGGCATTTTTGGCATTCCGTTCTCGTCCCATTCAGTGACACACGCATCAGGAATCTGAAAATATCCGTCAAACTGTTCGATCAGGCCCTTTTCAGCCTGCAAAAACAGCTTGCCGGCGCGGTCACGCCAAAGAGTCAGTTCTTTATCCGTCAGCCGCAGGCCGGATACAAGCCTTTGGTAGATGTCCGGCTTCTTCTGCCGGCATTGATCAAGCAGCGAAAGGGCCTCCAGTACATTCCATCTGGCCAGATGATTGGTATAAGCGTTGTTGTTCACCGGCTCATGCCATTCATCGGGACCGGTGACGTTAAGGATCTCATATCGGTCCCGGCTTGCGTTGTATACCATCCGTGAGACCCAGAAACGCGCCGTCTGCAAAAGGATCTCCAGTCCCATGCTGTCCATGAAGCATTCATCCCCCGATATCAGAGCGTATTGGCGCGCCCCGTAGGCTACCGCCGCAGTCACATGGTGCTCGTACTCCGCCACATGGCAGCGGTAGCAGGTGCCATCAGGATCAATGGTCCAGGAAGGGCACTCCTCCTCCCCCGTGTCGGCGGACTCCCATGGATATTTGGCTCCAGCATATCCGCTTAATCTGGCATTCTCCCTCGCCTTGGGAAGCAGCAAATAGCGGTATTCTGTCAGGTTCCGGGCAATTTCAGGAAACACATAGTTAAAGAAGGGCAGAACAAACAGCTCCGTATCCCAAAAGGCATGCCCGCCGTATTCTTCGCCGTGGATCAACTTTGCGCCGATGTTCACACGGTTGTCGGTGGGACTGGGGGTGCTCATCAGGTGGAATATATTAAAGCGCACAGCGTGGGAAAGCTTCGCATCCCCTGTAATGGACAGGTCGGCCCGCTCCCACATTTTTTCATATGCCAAAATATGCTCCTGGAGCTCCTTTTCAAAGCCCCGGTCTGAAATATCCTGAAGATGGCGCTTGACCTGCGAGCACACACCCGCCCCATCCCGGCCTGTGGCAACCGCCGCATACTTTTCCACGCACAGAGTCTGTCCCTTTTCAACGGGCGCATCGAAAAACTCACAGGCAACTTCGCCATAGGGCTTGAATGCCCTGCTTTTTATGGCAGCGCACCGCACAAAGGAACCAGTTCCAACCGGCAAGCCATGGTCGCGGGTTTCACTTTCTACATAGCAGCCCATGCCCTGAAGGGAGGATACCTCCCGTGTTTTCAAATGCTTTACCCGGAAGCGTGGAAAGTCTATAAAATTGGTAACTGTCGCGTCAATCAAATTTTCAAATTCCAGCAAGCCCTCATAATTAAGCGGTGTCACATATACCCTGAGCGCACCGCAGTTGGGATGGGCCCGGCTAAGGAATTTCAGCATTTCCACTTGTGTTCTGCGGCCGTCATCGCTCTTGGTGATATAATGCTTGGCCACAAAGCCCTTTTGCATGTCCAGCACCCGAAGATATTCTTCCAGCACTCCGCCCTCCAGGTCAATGGGCTCGCATTCATAGTACATCTTAAGCTTTGTCCAGTCGGGGGTGTTGCACAGTTCCCGCATGAACGCTTCCGACCGGTCAAATACGCCATGGACATAGCTGGCCGGAAGCGTTTTTCGAACGCCGCCCTCCTCATGGGAGGCGCGGCTGCCCATGTATCCGTTGGAAAGGCAAAACAGGCTTTCGTATGTCAGGTTCTCGCCGGGCTGGTAACCTTCTTCAGCCACCAGCCAATCATCCTCCGATAAAAGCGCGCGGATTTCCATGCAAAAGAGATCTCTCAGCATTGCTTTTCCCCCTTGGCAAAGTACACAAGTGCATCCTGTGCCCTGCGGGCCGCCTCCGTTGCGCTGCCGCATACCGGAGCCATGGCAAAGGTAATGTGAAACGGTACGGTGGATGCGCTGTACTGCCATAAGTGCTGGGGACCACAGCTTCCGCTGCCCAGCCCCGAGTTGAGATTGTCGTAATGCACCGTGATGGTATCGCGCACCGGCACATCCGCCCTGTGCTTTGCCTGATTAAGGTCATGTGCGGTGCAGGAATGCGCGCTCATATCCATGGGAACAAGGGAGGCAAGGGCAATGCCATGGCCTGCCATATCGGCAAAAGCCACAAGCTCCGTACCGGTACGGTTTCCGCTGTCCTGGGGGCATTCGTAGGGAAAGGCAAGCGCTTGGACCGTGGTACGGTACAGATCCAAAGCACCCTGCCGCAGGGAATCGCAATACGTTTCCCCGGGTCCATAGCCAAGATAGGTCACCTGTGTAAGGTCACCCGGCAGCGCAAGCGTAGTGCCAATACGCGGCACCTCCTGCCTGTACTCCTTTCCAAAGTCGCCTTCAAAATGACCTTTCGCATGCATCAGCACTACGCCATTTCCAAGCACCCGGTATGAAAGGGTGACGGGAACGCGCCAGTTACGCGCGTTGGCGCCCAGGGCACCTGACAAGATGATCTCGGCGCACGTACCGTCTGTAGACAGATCCGCCTGTTTTACGGTCATGACCATGCTATGCAGATTCAATTCCCGCCACTTTTGGGCCGGGATACGGTCATTGTCGATATACGCCCTGAAAAAATCCAGTATCGGCCCCGCTTCCATCAGAAGCTGACCCTGGCGGGTATAGCCGTTAATACGGCCGTCGCAAAGAGAGATATCAAAGGAAAAGTCCGCGCCGGTTACCCGGTATACGCTTTCCAGCTGTTTCACGGCCACCTGGCCGCCGGGGGCGGTGGCTGCAGGCACGTAATTTTTTATTATCCGGCTTTCCCTGCCCAGCAGAACGCCATCCTCATAAAAGGATGCAGTCAGGGTATACAGGACATTGTCATCATGATTTGCCAGGACGGTTTCCGGCAAAGAAATGGAAAGCTTTTGGCCGGGAGAAACGGGAGGCAGCACCGTTTGGCAGACGGTTATCTCCTTGCCGTCCCTTTTTAGTGTCCAATGGACCTGCGCATTCTGAACCGTACGGAAGGCAAAACGGCTGCGCAGCGTCAGGCAATCCTTGTCAAAACGAATCGTCCGAAACGGCTCTATGGCCTTGGCATAGGCAAAAAAGCCCGGCGTTAATGTGGAATCGGCAGCAAGAAGCCCATCCATGCAGAAGTTTCCACTATGATAGTCCTCCTTGAATTCCCCGCCGAAGCGGTACACCACAGAGCCGTCTTCCTGTTTTTGATATACGCCATGGTCCCGCCATTCCCATACGAAGTAACCCTGTATCCGCCGGGAGGACTCCATAAGTTCTGCATATTCCTCCAGGTTGCCCGGCCCATTGCCCATGGCGTGGGCAAACTCGCAGAGAATATGCGGCTTTTTAGGCGAAATGACGTCCAGCTCGTACAAAGCGCCAAGGGTGGTATACATGGAACTGGTCACATCCACCCTTTTGTTCTCCCGGTCACCCTCGTAATGCACCGGCCGGGAAGGATCGTTCGTGTGAATCCAGTCGGCCATGGCGTCAAAATTCCGCCCATAGTACGACTCATTGCCTAAGGACCAGAGGATAATGCAGGCGTGGTTCCTATCCCGTGAAACAGTGCGGCGTGCGCGGTCCAAATAAGCCTCCCGCCAGGTATCGTCATTGGCGAGGCGGCCGGGAATGCCTTCGATCTCAAAGCCATGGGTTTCCAGGTCGCACTCATCCATTACGTACAGTCCGATTTCATCGCACAGGTCGTAAAAGAAGGGATTGTTGGGATAGTGCGCCGTGCGTACTGCGTTGATATGGTGCTTTTTCATGAGCAGAAGATCCTCCCTGGTCCGCTCATAGCTGATCGCCCGGCCATTCTGGGGGTCAAACTCGTGGCGGTTCACACCCCTTAGCATGATGCGCACGCCATTTACACGGAGCTCGCCATCCGCGATTTCCACCCGTCTGAAGCCGAGCCGCTGTTTGACTGTTTCCTGGCAGGTTTCGCCGTCCATGACCGACACGAAAAGTGTATAGAGCACCGGCTGTTCAGCATTCCAGGGCGTTATGCCGGGCAGGGAAAAATCAGCATCGGGCCCGATGACTAGGTCAAGAACACAATGGCCGTCTTTGTCCAGCAAACGGGCTTTCAGGCTCCCATTGCCATATAGCATTGCCCGGATGCGCAATAGACCCATGCCGTCCGCGCTGTAGTCCGCATCCACTATCAGGTCGTTTAGATAGCTTTCTTTGCGGGAGATGAGCATCACATCCCGGATGATTCCCCCAAGCCACCACATATCCTGGTCTTCCAGGTAGCTTCCGTCGCAATACTGGTGCACCACCACGCACAGTTGATTTTCACCCTGTACGCATAACGGTGTGATGTCAAACTCGCTGGGCAGGCGGCTACCTTGGGAATAACCGGCGTACCGGCCGTTAACATATACCTTCAGGCAGCTTTCCACACCTTCAAAGCGCAGGACATATGCCCTGCTCTCATCCGTATGGAAGGTGCGTTTATATACGCCGGTTTCATTCTGTGCCGGAACATAGGGCGGATCGATAGGAAAAGGGTAGGCCTCATCGGTATACAGGAATTTTCCATATCCGGCAAACTGCCAGGAACGGGGAACGGTGATGGGTTCATATCCATTTTCCCAAGTCGGCGCTTCGGCCACTACATCCTGCGTGGCAGTAAGAGCGGAGGGAAACCATTTGAAAGACCATGAACCGTTTAAAAGCGTTACACGCCCGGAGACGCCATCTTGAGCAGCATCTTCGTTTTCATATGGATAAAAGCAGGACCGTGGCGGCAGCCGGTTTTCATAAAGGATTTCCTGGTTGCACCATGGCTGCTTGCTGATGTCAAACATATGTTTTCTCCGCCTTGTCTTGGGTTTTCACATTTATTGATCGATCAGAGACAAAAGCTGCTGGCGCATTTTGGCCGGCGTTTTGCCTTCAACTTTGCGGGCTATGCTGCAAAAGTAGCTTTCATTGCTGAACCCCACCATTTCCGCCACGTCTGCATTGGATAAATCTGTGTCCAGCAGCAGCCGTTTTGCTTTTTGGATGCGGAAATGGTTCAGATAATCGATCAGGGACATTCCGGTCTCTTTTTTGAATAGCTTGCCTGCGTAATCAGGGTTCATCTGCGTGCATTGGCAGATTTCGCGCACGCTGAGCTTTCGGAAATAATTGTTCTGTATGTAATTTTGTATTACATCAGATACCCTGGAACGCTCCACGGCCTGGTGCTTATAATAGCCGCTCTCACTGAGAACCGCCTCTATGAGCTGCAGCACCAGCACTTTGGAGGCAAGGGCAAAGCGGGCATCCTTGCGTGTATACAGCTTATATAGGCTTCTGAAAATTAGATCCACATTGTCATTGTGGCTAAAGGACAGATGTTCCGGCAAGCGGTATCCGTTTTCAAACACTGGGCTCAGGCGGATATGCTCCCGGTGATTCAGCTCCGCATTGAAAAGGCGTACATAGCATTCCGGCGTATTGTAGTAATCATATATCCATGAGCCGTCGTCATGGTAAAACAGGTCGCAATGAAACCAGTATAATTCACCCGTCTGCTGTTCCTCCACCCAGAAGGTGTGAGGCGTGTCAGGAGGAATGATGACCACATCGCCCTCCAAGATGGGATAGTACCGGTCCTCTATATAAATGTTGGAAGTTCCCATAAAGCAGTACAGAAATTGATGGTCATAAATGCGCCGGGGCTTTGTCCGCCATGAATCGCGCCGCTGTAAGCCCACTTCGCGCACATAGGGGCTGAGTTCATCAAGCCTGTAATTTTCCTTCATGTCCGTACCCCTCCCGATGACGCTTGAGCTTGTGGGTAGCGGGTTGCTTTTGAAGCAAGCCGGAATCGAATAGTTGATGCAGTCATTTTTAAAAGGGCTCCGGCTTTACCGGCCCCCTCAGGGAGAGAGGGAAGAATGCCTTCCCTCCCCCTCCCAGTGCTTTGGCGCATTATTCTGCGCCCAGCAGCTGACAAACATCCTTATAGGTTTTCGCCAGGTAATCATTCACTTCCTGGAGGCCGGAGCCTTGGGCGATGGAAAGCATTTCCCCGTACAGCGCATCGAAGGACTCATCAGATTCAGCGGTGCACAGCTTGCTGAAATATTCCTCCGACAGGGAAAGCAGATCGTCATACTTGAAGCGGACATCTGTTTCCGCCTTGGGGTAGGATAGTGAAATGGCGTTGGATACGCTTGCGCGCTTGATTACATCGTCATAAATGGCGCGGGTGGCAGGCGTAGCGGCAGCATAAAAACCGTTGTAGATGGTGATGTAATTATCGGCAGACAGCGGGAAGGCCATTCCTTTGTAATCCTGGTCCACGGTGCCGGCGGCAGAGGATTTCTGGTAGCGGTCCATGGTAACGATGTTGCCGATCTCATCGTAATCCCAATCGGTGCCCTTTACGCCGTAGGTGAGGGAAACAGAGTCGTCCTTCTGCTTGGCCCAGTAGAGCATTTTGATGGCACGCTCGGGATCGGAGCAGTTCTTGGTAATGAACAGGGAAGCCCAGCCGGATACGGGGATGGTATATGTCCATTTCTCCAACAGGGGTACCTGCACCACTTCGGCTTCGGGGATTACGGAACGGATTTTGGCTGTAAACGCCTGTTCGTCGTTGCCTGCGTAATGGGTGACCATGAACACATTGCCGGCGTAGAAGTTTTGGAAGGTCTGCTCGTCGGAGTTGTAGGAGAAGTTTTCTTCAGAGATGTAGCCGGCGCGGTACAGTTCGTTGATGGTCTTCAGCATCGCACGGTAGCCGGGGGAGGACATATCCACCACCAGGTTTCCGTTTTCATCCAACGGCCGTACGGGGTCATATCCCACCAATCCGGCGAAAGCGGAATATTCACGGGGATTGAACACCAGGGGCTGCATATCGGGATATTTTTCCTTGACCAGAGCCATCAAGGCAAAAAAATCATCCTTGGTATGCAGGGCGGGCGCCCCAAGCGCCAGATAAATATCGTTGCGCATATGGAACTGGCCAAAGTTGGTGCCAAGAGCGGTGGCCTTTTTGATTTCATCGGCTGTATTGAACTCGTTTTTCAGCATGTAATATTGGCCATCCGTGGAGAAATAGGCATTGAGTTTTTTCTCAACCTCAGGGATCTGCCACTGCGGCACATACTTGTCTATCAATTCCTGAAGCGGCCAGCAAAGATCGCTGCTGGAAAGTTTGGAAACCTTGGAGGTGCTGGAGCAGGCAATCAGGTCAGGCAGCTCGCCGGAGGCAATCATCAGATTCAATTGCTCACCGTCGGTGGCTTTTGTCAGGTCGATGGTGACGCCTGTCTGTTCGCGCATGAAATCCTGGCAGATGCCGCCTTCAAAGGTGTCGTAAGGCAGCCAGGTCCAGTCCACAAACAACTCAAAGGTATACGGGTCGTTGGGATCCAGCAGAGGCTTCTGCTCTGCCATGGCAAACACCGGGGCGGCGAGCAGTACCATGCCCACCAACAATGATACAAGCTTTTTCATGGGGTAACCTCCTTGTTTTCAGCCCGAAGGCTGTAATACCGAAGCAAGCAGACAATCAACCTTTCACAGCACCCAGCATGATGCCCTTGACGAAGTATTTTTGCAAGAACGGGTATACGGCCATGATTGGCAAAACGGCAATGATCATTGCGGCCATCTGTACGGAAGCCGCGGTAACGGTGGTATGCTTGGCAGCCTGCATCAGCGCTTGACGGGAGGATGTATCCACTTGGTTGCGGATGATCACGTCACGCATGAGGAAGGCCAGCGTGCGCAATGATTTGTTGCCCGGCGCAAAGAAGGCCGTGTCGCTCCAGGAATTCCATTGGGATACGGCCGCGAACAAGCCCAGCGTTGCCAGAAGCGCCTTGGAAAGCGGCAGGATAATACGGGCAAAAATGGTCAGTTCCCCCGCGCCGTCCAGCCTTGCGGATTCCTTAAGCTCCGCCGGGATCTCCTTGAAAAAGCTGACGGCCAGGATGCAGTAATAGGTGCTGAACATGGATGGGATGATATACACCCAAAAGGTATTCAGCAGGGTATAGCTTCTCAGTATAAGATAATAGGGGATCAGACCGCCGGAAAAGTACATGCAGATCAGCAAGATCACATGATACGCCTTTTTAAACAGCAGGTCTTTGTGTGAGAACCCATAAGCTACCAAGCAGGTAAACAGGACCGTCAGCAATGAACCGGCAGCCGTTTTGGCTACTGTAATGAAAATGGCATGGATCCATTTTGCGTCCGACAAAAACTGAACATAGTTATTCAATGTAAACTTCCGGGGCAGAAAGTAAATGCCGCCGCGTAGCGCGTCCGCACCATCGTTGAGGGAAATGATAATGACATAAAAAAATGGGTACAGCGTTGCAATCAGCACCAATGTTACGCACAGCAGCGTAAAACCGTCCACCAGTTTGTCCTCAAGTGTGCGCCTGATTTGATTCGGTCTTTTTGCCATACCGTCCACCTCTTAAAATAGCGATACACCCATCAGCTTTCGGGATGCGCTGTTGGCGCTGATGACAAGCAGAAAAGAAATGACCGACTGGAATAGCCCTGCCGCCGTAGCGTAGGAGTAACGGCCCTGACTCAGGCCGCTTTTGTATACAAATACCTCAATGATCTCTGAATGGGTAATGTTCATGCTGTTGCCCAGCAGCATGGCCTGATCGAAATTGGCGCTGAACAGGCTGCCTATGGCCAGAATCAAAAGCACCGAAATGGTCCCCCGTATGCTGGGCAGTGTAATATGCCATATCCGTTTTAAGCGCCCCGCGCCATCGATCTGCGCGCTTTCGTACAGCGAAGGATCGATGCCGGAGATAGCGGCCAGGTAAATGATGGCGCTCCAGCCCATCTCCTTCCATATCTCGCTGGTCACCGCAAGCAGAAAGTACAGGTCGGGGTCTATCAAAAGCGGAATGGGCTTTTGAATAAGCCCAAGGCTGAGCAGCACTTCATTGAGCATACCGGTGCTGGTGGAAAAAAACGCATGGATCATGCCGGCAACGATGGTCCAGGAAATGAAGTGGGGAAGATAGCTGGCTGTCTGTACCAGCCGCTTATAGGCTGTGCCGCGCATTTCCGTAATCATGATGGCGAACAGAATAGGAAGCGGGAAGGAAAAGACAAGCTTCAAAACGCTGATACCCACGGTATTACGCATAAGGGTGAGAAACTTGCGGTTGCTTACAAAATCCACAAAATGCTTAAGCCCCACATAAGGGGAGCTGAACATGCCTGCAAAGCCTGTTTTGATGTCGTAATCCGTAAAGGAAATCACGATGCCCGCCATGGGTATAAGGGAAAAGAGCAAAAGAAATGCCAGTCCCACCCAAATGAACAAATGCAGCGGCGCCTGCTTCTTGAACTCCTTAGCCAGTGTTTGCCGTGCGGTTACGCAAACCACGGTCCTCTCATTCATTGCATGTCCCCCGAAAATACAAAGAATTTCCCACATAAATCTCAAGTCTGATATGAGGCATTTTGCTTGCCATTACAGCCCATCATTATGCATAGAGAATAATCGTACCCACTGTATGTTATCATTATTATACAAAACACTCGCGTGCTTCGTAAAGTTGCGATCCAGTGATTTTTTATAAAATTCAGATATTCCATGCCCGATTTGCTTGTTCCGGAAACATTCAGAGAACATAAAAAAACACGGCTTTCACCTGAAAAGCCGTGTCAGACTTCCTAAAAGCAGCATCCTCAGTAACTTACATCCGCCATTTTGATATAGGCGACTGCATCCTCATACCGGATCACATACCAATCGCCTTCCGAACCCACAATTTCCACAGATGCGCCTGCATTCAGCGTTTTTACGGAAGTCCAGTTTGTGCCGGGGCCCGTGCGCGTGGTAGTCCTTCGGGTTGTCGTTCCCGCTGTTGACGCAATAGAGGTCCAGCTCGCCAGATCCTCATCCAGCCATACCTTGGCAGTCTTTGGGATAGCGGCAGCGGCCTCCCGCAGGCTGACAACCCAGTACCGGTCCAGCTGCGCGATCACCGTGAGCCTCGTGTATTTGGAAAGGGAACCTACCCTTTTGCTGTCGGAGGACGGGTAGGCATATGCCGCTGTATTGCTGTTGCGAAGCGTAATATGAATGGGATTCTCTGCCACATAGTAATCAAGCAGCCAGCCATTTATGGTCTGCGCCGTATCCGTGTCAAAATAAGCGATATGCAGCCAGTCTTCCCACCGGTCAAGAATCTCAAATGTTTCGCCATTGTGCAGGCTTCTTATCGAGGTGGAACCGCTTGTATGACCTTCACGCAAGGAAACGTTCTGGCTGATCACCTCTCCCGTTTCCACACCGGGCAAGTCAGCCAATGCGGGTAAAGCAGCTGACAAAATCAGCACAGCCGTAAGAACTACCGCGAACCATTTTTCTCCCCTCATACAAATGCCTCCTTCTATATAACCAATTCGTTCTTTTGTTGCTTATCATCCCAACGCAAGAGGGATGCAACCATTTAACGGTTCATAATTTCAAAATATTGCCGCATTTGGAAAAACAAAAAACGGCAGAAATTACCTTCCCTTCTTTTCATCTTTATGCAAAATGCCCTTACATGAGCAATAGATTTTCGGCAATGGAACAATTTTTCTTGACAGATGGGATACAGCCCGTTACAATGATTATGATCGGCTGAAAGGCGTTTTCGGCTTACGCTCAAAAGCGCCTGTGCTGTTTTTCGTATAAAGCAACCATTCCTATTCTTCTCCGTTGCGGAACTGTTTCGGTTCCGGTACGGTTTGTATGGAAGAGCAGGCGGATGGCAAGATCAGGAGGCGGTATATTCACGTATACCATGACTGATTTTCCCATAATACGTCTGATATCGGCATAACAGCAAAATGGCGAGTGCTTGCGCATTCCCGTTTATGTGGGTATGGTGCCGGGAAGATATATCTTCCGGCGCATGCAGGTGTGCGAATCGACCAGCAAACAGATGAACCCATGGTGCGCGAAAAAACAGCCGGCCGTGCAGGATGATCCTGTACGGCTTTTGTCGTTCCTAAAAGACCTTGGACTCGCGTATAGAAGAAAATTGGAAAAAAGGAGGAGATCATAATGGATTGGGTATGGATCGTTCTGGCCGCGCTCATTTCCGCGGCCATCGGCCTGGGAATCGGCTATATCTACAGGAAAAATGCCGCTGAAAAAAAGATCGGCCGCGCAGAGGAGTACGCCAAAAATTTACTGGATGACGCCATGCGCAAGGCGGATGAGAAGAAAAAGGAAACCGTTCTGGAAGCCAAGGAAGAAGTACTGAAACTCAAAACTGATCTGGACAAGGAAATCAGGGACCGCCGCACGGAAATTCAGCGCAATGAAAGGCGCATGATCCAGCGGGAGGAAACGCTGGACAAGAAGCTGGATAACCTGGAGTCAAGGGAAGAGGGTCTGAACAAGAAGCAGACACAAATCCAAAAGTTGCAGGAGGAAGCGGAGGATTTTCACAACCGCCAATTCCAGGAACTGGAGCGTATTGCCGGCATGACCCAGGATGAGGCCAGGCAGATGCTTACCGACCGCATTCAAAAAGAAGCGTTCCACGACGCCGCCGCCATGGTGCGTGACATTGAAAGCCGTGCCAAGGAAGAGGGCGAAAAAAAGGCCCGTAACATCATTGCCCTGGCGATTCAAAAGTGCGCCGCCGACCATGTGGCCGAAAGTACTGTATCCGTTATCACCCTGCCCAACGACGACATGAAGGGCCGCATCATCGGCCGCGAGGGCCGAAACATCCGCGCATTGGAAACAGCCACCGGTGTGGACCTGATCATCGACGATACGCCGGAAGCCGTGATCGTATCCGCCTTTGATCCCGTGCGCCGTGAGGTTGCCAGGATTGCCGTGGAAAAACTGATCATGGATGGCCGAATCCACCCTGCCCGCATTGAGGAAATGGTGGATAAGGCACGCAAGGAAGTAGACAATCAGATTCGGGAAGCCGGGGAGCAGGCCGTGTTTGAAACCAACCAGCACGGCATGCACCATGAGCTGATAAAGCTGCTGGGCCGCTTGAAATACCGCACCAGCTACGGTCAAAATGTTTTGAAGCATTCCATTGAAGTTTCCCACCTGGCGGGCCTCATGGCCGCAGAACTGGGCGCTGATGTAACGCTGGCCAAGCGTGCGGGCCTATTGCACGACATAGGCAAAGCTGTAGACCACGAACAGGAAGGCACCCACGTATCCCTGGGTGGTGAACTGGCCCGCAAATACCGGGAAAGCGCCGACGTCATTCACGCAATTCTGGCTCACCATAACGATGTGGAGCCTCAAACCATAGAAGCCGTGCTGGTGCAGGCCGCAGACGCCATTTCCGCCGCACGGCCCGGCGCACGCCGCGAATCCCTGGAAAACTATATCAAGCGCCTGGAGAAGCTGGAGGAGATTGCCAACTCCTTTACCGGCGTGGAAAAATGCTTTGCGATCCAGTCAGGCCGCGAAGTGCGCATCATGGTCAAGCCTGATGATGTCACCGACGAAGGCACAAAGGTATTGGCCAAGGAAATCGCAAAGCGTATCGAGAAAGAGCTGGAATATCCAGGCCAGATCCGTGTGAACGTGATCAGGGAAACAAGGAGCACGGAGTTTGCCAAGTAATACATAGGTCAAGACGTCAAACGCCGGAGAGCAAAAGCCCTCCGGCGCTTTTATTTCCATTTCAAAATATTTGCTTGAATGAATACAAGTACATAAAATACAAGCAAGCTCCGCCCATTGTCATCCTGAGGAGCTCCAGAACACCGCCCCCGCCGGTGGTGGAAATGGGCGGTGTGGAGGAGGCTGGCGAAACGAGCAATGCGAACGGAGTGAGTAGTGCGACGATTGAGCCAGATGTGAAGATCGACGAAGGATCTTTCAGCAGCAAAATTATTCAAGATCCTTTGCTGCGCTCAGGATGACAGCGGGCGGAGTTGGACCAGACTACAACAGTGTACCTAGATGAATTGCGGTATTATCGATTATTCCGCAGCACCGTAATAAACCCATCCATTATTGCATGGCTGAAACGAAAGCCTTTGTCCAGATAGAATTTCATCGCCTGCACATTACCGTTAGATACAAAGATGAATAGGTCTTTTTCATTTTGAGCTTTCAGCCAATCCATCGATCTTTCAAACAAGGCGCTGCCGATGCCCATGCCGCGGTAGCTGTTTTTGATAAAGAATTGGGAGAGGCAGCCCACGTTTTCACCTTGAACGGAATTGAAGTCGAAAAAGGCTTTACATTTGAGCGTTGCAAAGTCGTTGGTATAGATCCGCTTGGAGGCGATATTGCTATAGGCATAGCCCACAACCTGTTCCCCATCCATGGCAGCAATGATGAAATTGGACTTTGCGCTTTTCAGGGAGGGAAGCAGCCTAGTCTCAAAGCACATGTCATCAAAGAATTCCGGATGAATGAATGCCTTGGATTTTTGAAAGGCCATCAATTCATTACACAAGTCTTTGACAAGAAATGCATCCTGTGCTTTTATTGTTTCGTATCGGATGCCCATGCCATTCCCTCCGGTCCGCTTTTGTTTGATAGAGCATCCTATTCATGCATCAAAAGGCACACGGCTTGTGCGCTGATGCCCTTTTCCTCGCCTTCAAAGCCAAGATGCTCGGTAGTGGTAGCTTTGATATTGACGCAATCCAACGGCGTTTCCAGCGCATTTGCGACGTTTTCACGCATGGCTGCGATATAGGGTGCAAGCTTGGGCCGCTGGGCCACAATGGTCACGTCCACATTGCCTACCACGAAGCCCTGCTCCCGTAGAAGGCCGGCTACGTGCTTTAAAAGCAGCAAGGATGAGATGCCTTTGTATTTTGGATCACTATCGGGAAAATGCTTCCCAATGTCCCCCAAAGCCAATGCGCCAAGCAACGCATCCATCAGCGCATGCAGCGCCACATCGGCGTCGCTGTGGCCCAACAAGCCTGTTTCATGGGGTACTTCCACCCCGCATAGAATCAGCTTCCGGCCCGCAACCAGCTGATGCACATCATAACCCTGGCCTATGCGCATGGAAGGAAGATACTTTCCCTCCCTGTTCATGAGCACTGCTTCCGCCATAAGTATGTCCTCCGGAGTGGTGATCTTCAGATTATCATAACTGCCTTCCGAAAGCTGCACAGTCTCATTCATCGCTTCCACCAGGGCAGCATCGTCGGTAGCCAAAATCCCCGTTTCTTCCGCCTTCCTGTGTGCACGAAGCAACAGGCTTTTCATAAATCCCTGGGGCGTCTGCATTGCCCGAAGCTTCGCGCGGTCCAGCGTGGATAGCACCTTGTTTTCCTGATCCACCTGCTTGATGGTATCCTTCACAGTTACGGCGGCTATGCCTGTGCCATATTCCCTAACTGCAGCGATTGCCCTCTCAATGATATCTTTGGTGACAAGAGGCCTGGCCGCATCGTGGACCAGCACGACGGATTCTTCTTGTGAGAGCATCTTAAGGCCATTTTTCACAGATTCTTGCCTCTCCAGCCCACCGTATGCAATGGCGGATACAACCCCCATAAGCCCGTGGGCGGTGAGCAGATCCCTTGCTTTTTGCTCCTCTTGCGGCTTTACCACAAGCACCAGGGTATCGCAAAGCCCCTGAAAAGCACGTACGCTGCGGCAAAGAACGGGTACGCCGCATAAGGGCAGGAACACTTTGTTCCCCCCCGCCTGCATCCTTCTGCCGCTCCCTGCCGCAAGCAAAATCACTTCGATCCCCATGGCATGCCTTTCCATCAATTCCGCTCCCGGGCCACCGTTTCATCCTCCAGGAGCACTTTGTACATTTCCGCCGCGCCTTCCTTGCGCACATGCTCCAGTATAGACACGATCTCATACCGGCCATACCGGTCACCAAAGCGGATCTCCAGCAGGTCCCCTGCCTTCACCTCGGCGCCCGGCTTGGCTGTTTTGCCGTTCAGGGATACGCGTCCCCCGGAACATGCTTCATTGGCCACCGTTCGCCTTTTAATAATGCGGGATACTTTCAAATATTTGTCCAGACGCATGTAATACCTCGACATTCATAGCGATAGATTTCTTATAGCAAAAGATTTACTCGACCAAAAACGCCCATGCGAAACTGCACGGGCGTTCCTGATTTGATCGAATACTATTGAAAAGCTTTAATGCTGCGATGATGCGAGAGATTTTTGCGCAGTACAAGAAGTCGGGGCGACGCGTAGCGGCACTACGTGGAGCGGAAGACGACGAAGTTCTGCACAAAAAGATCCGCGGCATCGGGGCGTTAAGGTTTTGAAATAGTATCAATACCATTCCGTAAGCTTACGGAATCGGCATTACTCGTTGACGGTGTCCTTCAGCGCCTTGCCGGGCTTAAACACGGGGGCTTTGGAAGCGTCAATTTTGATCTCCTCGCCGGTGCGGGGATTGCGGGCAGTGCGGGCGGGCCGTTCCTTCACTTCGAAAGAGCCAAAGCCCACGATCTGTACCTTTTCGCCGGCCTTAAGGGAGTCGCTGATGACTTCCACCACAGCATTGATGACCTTTTCTGCATCTTTCTTGGTCAGACCGGTTTTGGCTACGATGGCGCTGGACAATTCTGCTTTGTTCATGAAAGTACCTCCTCGTTTTTACCAAGATGTATGATGGATTTCGTTTATTGGGATACACCTGAAAATATATTCGCCCCCATCCGCCAATTTCCTTTCGGAAAACGGAAGTGAAACGGATATCCCCTGAAAAGCGTGGATTTATGGCTTTTTATTCCATCAGCTTTTCCTTTTCCCAGTATACATCCATTTCTGATAAAGTCAAGTGTTCCAACGCTTTTCCCTCCGCAACAATTGCTTTTTCCATCCTTTCAAAGCGTTTTATGAACTTATCCACAGCAGCTATGAGCAACAGTTCAGGCTGCTTTTTGCAAAGGCGCACCACATTGACGGCGGCAAAGAGCAAATCGCCCAATTCTTCACCGGGATCGGTGCCCTTATCCAGTTCCTCACGCACTTCCTGGGCTTCCTCCAGCACCTTCTTCAGGGCCTCTTTGGGATCATCCCAGTCAAAGCCCACCTGCTTAGCCTTCTGCTGCACCTTTTGGGCCCGCATGAGCGCAGGGAGGTGCTTGGGCACATCCGCCATCACGGCAGCCTGGGATGTCAAGCCCCTTTCCTGGCGCTTTTGCTTGTCCCAGCTTACAAGCACTTCCTCCGCCGTGTCACATTTCACCTGGCCGAAGATATGGGCATGGCGGGATATCATTTTGCGGCAAATAGCGGTGGTTACGTCCCTTATATCGAACTCCCCATGCTGCATCGCGATTTGCGCGTGGAAGACCACCTGCAAAAGCACGTCCCCCAATTCGTCCGCCACGTGGTCCATATCCCCTTCATCAATGGCGGAAACGGCTTCATATGCTTCTTCCAAAAGATAGGGACGAAGCGTTTCATGGGTCTGCTCCTTGTCCCAGGGACAGCCATCCGCAGAGCGCAGCTTTTCCATTACCTGCGTCAGATCAAAGAAATCGTGACGCTCCCTTGTAAGCATTGGCGCAGCCGGTACATAAACGGCGCTTGTATGGTCGTATCCCTTCCTGCGGTCCAGATCGGCAAGCGGAATCTTCTCAAAAGTACGCTGTGCCGCCTCACCAGGTGGAAAGAAGAAGACCTCCAGTTCAGGGTTATGCAGCGTCATCAGCCATACCTTGATTTCACCTGCCAGAAGGCGGCTGTTCAGTTCCGTGATCAGTATGGATTCAGAAGGCACCAGTACAGCCTTTGGGCATGCGGCAGCCGGAAGGATACGCAAGGGCTGGCCAATGGGCATCTCATGCAGCGCACAAAGGCAAGGCGCCGTAAGCGGCACTCCCGCCAGGACCGACACCTGCCGCTTAGGCCCTGCCGTCCTGATTAGCTCACGCACCGTTTCATCCGATGTTGGATCCGCCACACCATATGCCAGCTGTCCGGAAACTGCGGCTGCCCATAATGTTTGCGCCGCTTTCCTATTCAATGCGTCAAAATCAACGCATTCTTCATAAAGGGAGTCCAGCGTGGCAAATTTGATGTTCCGCTTTTCAAGCTCCCCGCAGGCGTTGTGCCGGCCTGTGCGCAGGATAACCATTTGGGCATTTTCAAGCGCGTTCAGCGCGCCCAGCGTAAGGAACTCTAAAGCGCCGGGCCCAAGCGGCACGACAATAATTTTTACCATAACTCATTCCTCCTTAGGAAGTGGTTTACGCCGGCGCAGATGCAAAGCGCTCAAATCCTCCGGTGTGATGGCCTTGAACAGGAATACCGCGACCGCATAAACCATAACGCCCAGTACCACCAGTATCATTGTATAAAGGCGGCCCGTGGGCATAAGTTCCCGGCCGGCCCATAGGACCAGTGACATCACTGCTGTGGCAAGGACAGGCCTCACCACAAAGCCCGTCCAGTCAAAGGTCATATGACCGTACTTGAGTACATAATAAATATTGGGCACCATGCTTACGGTATAGCAAGCAAGAGAAGAAACAGGCGCTCCATGGATATTGATACCGGGTATGCCTACCAATACATAGTTTAAAAATATCTTGACTGCAACCCCAAATAACAGGGTGTACATGGGGATCCGCTGCTTATGCATGCCCTGCAGGATGCTGCTGGTAGATTGAACCAAAATGAAAATGACCACAGTCAGACCGCTGACCGTCAGATATTCCGCTGCAAGTGAAATGTTTTCGGGCGAAATCTTTCCGCCGCCATAGAAAAAATGTAAAAGAGGCTCCGCCAAAAGACTCAGGCCCATGGAGCAGGGAAATCCGATCAAAAAGGAAAGCCGCAAGCCCAGCGCACTTTGTTTTGCTACACCTGCAAAATCCTGTCTGGCAAAATAACCGGAGATGGCAGGAACAATGCTCATGCCCAGTGCTATGGAAAAAGCGGTGGGTACATTGATTAAATTGATGACAAGGCCGGAGTACAGCCCGTACAGATCTGTCGCCCGGTCCTCGGTGAAGCCGATCTGCTGAAGTCTGGCTACCAGCATGAAAGAGTCCACAAACGCGGCCAGGGGCACAATGCAGGCGCCCAGCGTGATGGGGATGGCGTTTACGGTTAACCGCTTCATAAGCGTTTTCATAGGGATGGGCAGCTGCGTTTCATCTTGAGGGTACGTGTCCAGGTTCTTTTTTCTGCGTGCATAGGAAATTATGATATAGACCAATGCTATACCCTCGGCAATAGATGTTCCCAAAAGGGCGCCTGCTGCCGCATGTACCGTGCTGACCGTCATTCCCCACGATGCCAGCGGCAAAGCTACTACCACCTTACCCACCTGTTCGAGCAACTGGGAAACGGCGGTAGGCACCATCTTCTGTTGTCCCTGCATAAAACCCCGGAATGCTGATAAAACGCAAACAAGGAACAGGGATGGCGCAATGGCGATAAAACCAAGCTTCGCATCGGGCTTTTTGATGATCTCGCTTATGAGGCCGCTGCCAGCAATCAGCGCAACGGTAGAGACAAGTCCCAGCACTATCAATATATACAGAGCGCTTTGAAATACCCGCCTGGCGTTGTAGGGATCGTCCTTGGCCAGGCAGTGGGCCACCATCCGGGAAATGGCCACCGGCAATCCGGCGGAAGATATGGTCAGCAGCAATGCATAGGTGGGAAAGACAAGCTGATAGGTGCCCACACCTTTCTCACCCATAATCCACGCAAGGGGGACGCGGAACAGGACCCCGATGATTTTGCTGGCGAAACCGGCAATGCCCAATATCGTCACGCCGCCTACGATAGACTTTTGCGTACGGGTCATATTCCACCTCCTTTTTTGTTAGTTTTAGGTAAAAAAATTCCGCAACATGCCTATTATAAGCAATCTGTTGCGGAAGCACAAGCCTAACAAACTTCTCCCTGAGATGGTTACTGCTCCATCTGGCGGCCAACGATGCCGGCAGCCGTCTCCGCCACCTTCAGTTCCGTGTCCCCCATTTTTACGCCCTGTTCCTTGCTCATGAGCACCACTGCGCCAATGGCTTCCCCGTCGGCAATAATGGGTGAAACCACCTGAGCGGTGTAGCCGGACATGTCCTCCTCATTCGTAACTGCCACGATCTTCCCGCCCACTGAACGGTTGATAGCCACCGTCTGCCGGTTTGCGATGGCCGCCTCCAGATCATGGCTGATGGGTTTGTCGCACAGCTCTTTTTTCGATACGCCGCTGGCAGCCACCACCTGGTCCCGGTCCACAATACAGGCGATATGGCCAAGGCTTCTGAAAAGAGATTCCGTATAATCTTTGGCAAAACTGGACATTTCTCCGATGGGCGAGTATTTTTTCAGGATGACCTCGCCATCCCGGTCCGTATAAATTTCCAACGGATCGCCTTCCCGGATCCTCAAAGTACGCCTGATTTCTTTTGGGATAACGACGCGCCCCAATTCGTCTATTCTACGAACTATACCCGTTGCCCTCAAAGATAAGCCCTCCTCGTGTAAGCGGGGCTTCACCGCCTCGCCGTACTCCTATTGTTTCCCCGCTATGCCCTTTTATTCCGCAAGAAACCATGGAAAAGGATTCATCCTGTTGTTAATTGCTGGTGAAATCCTTGATTCTGTAATCGCATAGGGAAAAAAATAATTTGATGAAAAGAATCGTTTTTTATGGCAATATCAAGGAAATGCTTCAAGCACTATCAATGATCCACATGCTGCAAGCCATACTGTCAATTGACGGGGAATGTGACATGGGCATGGAAAAGGAATCATTAGAAAAGCGGAAACAATAAGAAGGAAATTGCCCCTTTGCGGCGAATGTTTCATATACGGTCAAACCAATGTCCATCCTAAACGAAAGGGCGTGGTTCCATTGACCCATATGCACGACGGAAGGCCAAAAGCCGCTTATGCCCTGCCGTGCTTTTTTCATCCCTTGGAGGGATGAGCTATTAACATAAAGGAGCAAATGCTATGAAAACGACGATCACCGGAAAAAACATGGTGGTAACGCCGGGCATCACGGAACGCATCATGAAAAAAACAAACCGCATGGAGCGGTATTTAAAACAGGATACCGAAATGTTCGTGCGGCTTTCCAAGGAGCGCAGTAACCGCCGAATCGCTGAAATCACCGTGCCCTTTGAGGGCGTGATCATAAGGGCGGAAGCCTCCGCCGAAGATAACCTCTACCTGGCCATCGATCAGGCTCTGGCCAAGCTGGAAAAGCAGATTCACCGCCACCGTACCAAGCTGGAAAAGCGGCTGCGTGAGGACGCCTTCAAGAATACCGAGTTGGAGTTCATTGAGGATGCCGCTGCCGGCACTCAGGAAGAGCGCAAGATTGTACGCTTAAAGCAGTTCCCCGTCCGTCCCATGTCGGTGGAGGATGCCACGATGCAAATGGAGCTTTTGGGACACTCCTTCTTCGTATTTGTCAATAACGAAACCGAGCGCACCAACGTGCTGTACCTTCGCAAGGACGGCGATCTGGGCCTGCTGGAGCCTGAAAATTGATGATGCTGCCGGGATAAAGCAAGAGAACAACAGGGAATTCCCTTTCATGGGCCGCCGGTTACCCGGCGGCCTTTCTCTTGTTTAGGTACAGGCGCTATGGTACAATAAGGAAAAAGCAGGAGGGCAATGCAATGGAGATCCGCGTTCTGGGCTGCAATGGGCCGTATCCATCCGCAGGGGGCGCCTGCTCCGGCTATCTGCTATCGCAAGGCAATGACCGGATACTTTTAGACTGCGGACCCGGGGTGCTTTCCCGGCTGATGGCCAGGCTCGACCCAGCCAGGCTTTCCGCCGTACTCCTATCCCATGGTCACGGCGATCACTGTTCGGATATGATGTCGTTCCGGTATTATATGGACATCCGCATGAATCAGGATGGCGTGAAGCCTATGAACGTTTACGCGCCCAAGGATGACGCTTCCCCCACGCTCCGGTTCCTTGCCGAGTCAGATTCCATCCGGATGCACTGGATTCAGGCGGGAGATTCGCTTCCAATAGGCAGCCTAAGCATTCAATGCGGTCCGGCCCGTCATCCGGTCCCCGCGGTGGGCTTCCGTACAGGTCCCTTCGGCTATACGGGAGATACGAATGTTCTTCCGGAGCTTGCAGATTTTTACCGTGGTGTAAAGGTTCTGCTGGCGGATGGATGCTTCCTAAAATCCCAATGGAAGGAAAACAGCCCACATATGGCTGCCTTCCAAGCGGCGGAACTGGCACGGGATGCGGACGCCGGGCGGTTGATCGTGACTCATTTAAGGCCCGATGTGGATGAGGCTACGCTTTTGAAGGAAGCTGCGGCCATATTCCCCGAAACGATTCTTATCAAGGACGATATGCTGATACAGGTTGACACCGGGAAGTGACGCTCCATGGATGACTCCCCCCATCTTGATGCAAAGCTTCGCCCTCTTCCCTTCTATGTTGCCCGGCCTCTTGTATGCGCCTCACTATGTTATGGAGCAGGGGTGCTGCTGGGCGCTTTCCGGCATTTTCACTGGCTGTGGGCTGCGGGGCTGTTTGCAGCTTGTTTATTGTCGCTTGTCTTGCTTCTTTCACGCCGGAAAATAGCGCTGGGCATGTTCTTTTTATGCTTTTTTCTGGGGCTTGTACTATCTTCCCTGAGCGTAAACCCACCACGGCCTCCCGAAGGAGATTATGCTTTTGCTGGAACTGTGGAAGGCCGGGTACGGTATAAAGAAAACGGGCAAGTCGCCTGCACGCTGAATGGTGTAACAATAGACGGTATAGGCTTTGCGGGGAACATGTACTGGTCCTTCTATGCAAAGGATGGTCAAACGCCTCCCGCCCTAACAAATGGCAGCCGTGTCTCCTTCTCCGGAAGGCTCTATTACCCGGACGGCCTTCAAAATCCCCATGGGTTTGATTTTGACCTGTACCTGAAACAGCGGAACATATCCGCCTGCCTGTACGGGCAGAATGGCCTTGCAATCAACCCGCCGCAAAGCGCATGGGATGGGAGCTTCTCTTACCGGCTTCGCACAGGTCTTACCCAAGCCTTGTACAAAACCATGGGTGACAAGGCGGCGCTGGCCTCCGTCATGCTGCTTGGCGCTGATGATCAATTGCCCGAGGAATCACGGGAGGACTTCCGCATTACCGGCACGGCCCATATACTCTCCATTTCCGGGCTGCATGTGGCCTACCTGGCCGCCCTGGCCGTATGGCTGCTGAAATTGTTAGGGATTCACCCCAAAGCGCGCTTTTTTATCGTGGCTGCCTTTCTTGCAGCCTATAGCTGGCTGGTAGGCATGAGCGCGCCGGTGATTCGCTCATCGCTTATGTTCCTGGTGTTTTTGGGCGCCAAGCTTCTTGGGCGGGCGCATGATCCGCTCACTTCCATTTCCGCAGTCTGTCTATTTCTTTTGCTATGGAAGCCGCTGGACCTGCTTTCCCCAAGCTTTCAGCTTTCCTTCGGCGCCGTTTTGGCCATGCTGGTTCTGGGTGACCCGCTGCTCAAGTGGCAAAACAAGCGTTTCCCCGGGAAAAGAAAAAGGGTTCACGGCCGCTTCCGTCATATGCTTTATCAGCAATGGCAAAGCATCAAAGCATTGCCCGCTTTGGGAATCTCGGCACAAATTGGCGTGGCGCTCCCGCTGGCTGCATGGTACAATGAAATTTCCCTGCTGGGCATATTTGTGAATCTGTTGGTAATCCCCTATGTGGCGGCATTGATGCTGGCTTTTCTGCTGGCGCTTGTTTTGAGCCCGCTGGGCATCATCGGTCAGGCTGCCGGCACAGTGGCCGGGTGGCTTACGGATGTGCTTCTGGACACGGTTCGTCTTGCTGCGGATATCCCCGGCATGGCAGTGAGGGTTCCTTCCCCCACATGGCCCGTCATCTTGGGTTTCCTTACATTCCTGATTCTTCTTTCCCCATATGTTCTATGCCGCGGCAGGCGGCGGGTGCTTATGCTGGCCGCAGTTGCTGTTTTAACCATTGGAGGCGGGATCGCGGCTGCAAACCGTGACGTCCGCTACATCCAGCTAAGCGTAGGTGACGCGGATGCCGCCATACTGGAAGACGGTGCGTACACTGCTGTGATCGACACAGGTGAGTCAGGGGCGGAACTGGCCGATTACTTACGGGGCGAGGGGCGGTGCATTGACGCGCTGATCCTATCACATCTGCATCTGGATCACGCGGGCGGGCTTATACGCCTGCTTAATGAAGGGGTGGAAATCCGCAGCGTATACATCCCGGAAGGTGCGGAAGCCGCCCAGCCTGATGCGGAAGGGCTGATGCAGCTTGCATTTCTTCGAGAAAAAGGCATCCCGGTGATACCATTGCATGCAGGGGACAAGCTAACAAGCCCCCGTACCGAGCTTACTGTGCTGTGGCCGCAGAGCGGCAATGTCCGGCCAGGCCAGGATGCCAATCAATCGTCCCTTGTTGTCTTTATGCAAATGGAAGGTGTTCGCCTGCTTACCACCGGAGACATTACCGGTGAATATGAAATGTACGCCGCAGCAAAGGCAGATGTATTGAAGGTGCCCCACCATGGCAGCGCAAATAGTACGGGCAACGATTTTTTGAATGCGGCTGACCCGCAGATGGCAATATTGAGCTGTTCGGGGCTTATCGTTCCTCCCTCGCCCAAAACGTTGGAAAGGCTGACAGAAAGTAAAATCCCGCTCTATAGAACTGACCGGTCGGGCGCTGTTACTTTGCTTGTCAAGGGCGGCCAATTTACAGTCCATCCCTTTTTGAAGGAGTAGTATCATGAACCACACGGAATTTTTCAAGGCAGTAAAATCAGGACATATCGGCTCCCTGTACTTGATGGAGGGAGTTGAAGAATACATCAAGCAATCGGCGCTGGAACAACTGCGCAAGGCAATACTGCCTGTAGGTCTGGAAGCGCTGAACGAATCGGTGCTGGAGAACCCCTCCCTGCAGGTGCTGAAAGCGGCAGCGGAAACGCTTCCCTTTATGGGGGACAAGCGGCTGGTTCTGGTTCGGGAATGTGCCCTTTTGCGCCCCTCCCGCAAGAGCAGCGAGGAGGGGGAAGAAGCGCCGGAGGAAGATGACCAGACAAGTGCGTTTTGCGAATATCTGGCAAACGTACCGTCCACCACCTGCCTGATATTTTATGAAAAAGGCAAAGCCGATGCCAGGCGGAAGCTGTACGGTGCCATCAAAAAGCACGGAACCATCGCGCTGTTTGACACGCTGGACAGCGAGGAACTGAACCGCTGGATTATACAGACCATGCGCAGCCTTGGCAAGGAGATTTCTCCCGCAGCCGCCTCCAACCTTGCCTTTACCGTAGGCAGGGATGCGGCGCTGCTTCGGGGAGAAATGGAGAAGCTTGCCGCCCATACGGGAGAACGGCAGCAGGTAACGGCGGAGGATATACAGGCTATAGCCACCCGTTCCCTGGAAGCATCCGTGTTTGATATGGTGGATGCGCTGGTGGAAGGCAAAGCGCCCAAGGCTTTCAGCCTGTTTGAAAACATGCTGCGCACCGGGGGCAGCCGGTTTGCCATCCTGGCCATGATTCTCCGGCAATACCGCATCTTGTTCCACTACAAAACACTGAAAGAAAGCAATACTTCTCCCATAGACATAAAAAGCCGCCTTGGCATACCTCCTTTTGCCGTGGACCGCGCGGCAAAGCAGGCAGCTGCATACACGTCAAGCCAATTGCAAAGCGCGATTGCCTTATGCGTGGATACAGAATTCTCCGTCAAGTCAGGCCGCATGGCGGAGGAAGGCTCCGTGGAAAGGGTCATGCTGCTGTTGTCAAGGCTGAAGGATGAAAATTTGGAGAAGGCGAACTTTACAAATATATAAAGAGCAAATGGCAATTCAAAGCTTTAGCACATCAATGCGCATAAAATTTGGATGAGAAATCCATCAAACCGTCATCACTCACACCGTAAAGTATCTCGACTTTTCGTTTATCTCCGAGATCCTTCGTCGCTTTCACATCTGGCTCAATAGTCGCATTGTCTCGCATTCCGCAAGCTCAATGGTCGTTCCGGTTCGCTGCCGCTTCCGGCCCTCCCTTTCGCTTGATTCATCCGCCCAGCCTATTGCCGCCACTGGCGGCAGCTGGGCTCCTTCACCGCTCGCACTGCTCCTTTTCGCCAGCCTCCGTAACCCCCCCTATTCTGCCACTGGCAGGGGCGGTGTTACGGAGATCCTCAGGATGAAAGCGAGCGTAGGTTGGGTGTATCCTATGTGCTTATATTTGCCGATGCACTTATGAATAAAGTGGCTCTACAATTATGGATTCCAATGAGATAAAAACTAGTTCCGCCTGCTGTCATCCTGAGCGCAGCGAAGGATCTTTTTGAGGGGGATTCAGTATGCTGTACTACGTATATATGCTGACGAACCGGAATAACAAGGTGCTATACACAGGAGTTACAAATGACTTGAATCGGCGTTTATATGAGCATAAGCATAAACTGATTGACGGATTCACAAAGAAGTACCAAGTCTTCAAACTTGTGCATTTTGAATCTACGTCGGATGTGGCCTCGGCTATAGCTCGAGAAAAAGAGATTAAGGGATGGACACGACAAAAAAAGAATGCTCTGATAGAGGCAATGAATCCGACATGGAAGGATTTATCAGAATATTGGGAAGTGTAAAAGATCCTTCGTCGCCTTCACATCTGGCTCAATAGTCGCATTGTCTCGCATTCCGCAAGCTCAATGGTCGTTCCGGTTCGCTGCCGCTTCCGGCCCTCCCTTTCGCTTGATTCATCCGCCCAGCATATTTCCCTCCATCTGGCTTAATCGTCGCATCGCTTCGCTGCCGCTTGCAACCCCGGCACCCTCAATTGTCACGCTGGCCGCTGCCGCGTCCATCGTTCTGTTTCGGGCGCTTCCTCCGCCCGGCTTATTGCCTCCACTGGAGGCAGCTGGGCTACGGAACCCGGTTTCGCCAGCCTCGTCCGCCTTCGCTTCATCCCTCCATCTGGCTCAATCGTCGCACTGACTCGCTGCCGCTCGCATCGCTTGTTTCGCCAGCCTCCTCCGCCCCTCCCATTCCCGCCACAGGCGGGGTCGGGACTACGGAGCCACAGGCGGCGCTCGGCTCCCGAGCCACTGGCGGCAGCTGGGCTCCTTCACCGCTCGCACTGCTCCTTTTCTCCAGCCTCCGTAACACCGCCCTATTCTGCCATTGGCAGGGGCGGTGCTACGGAGCTCCTCAGGATGACAGTGGGCGAAATTGGCTTGTATTCTATACGTCAGTGTTCATCAATGGATTTATTATTCATAACCAATTACAAATATTAACAGTCACAGAATATGAACTCTGTAAGCGAATCCAAGCCAGCGCACTGTCATCCTGAACGAAGTGAAGGATCTTAGCCTATCGTGCTGCTTAAAGATCCTTCGTCGCAAGCTCCTCAGGATGACAGCAGGCGAAATTGGCTTGTATTCCATACGCCAGTGTTCATCAATGTATTTATTATCTATAACTTATTACAAATATAAACAGTCACAGAATATGAACTCTGAAAGAGAATCCAACCCCGTAATCTGTCATCCCTCGCTACGTGAAGGATCTTGGTCTATCGTGCTGCTTAAAGCTCCCTCGTCGTCTTCACAACGGGCGAAATTGGCTTATATTCCATGTATTAGTGTTCATCGATACATTCGTTTATTTTAGTATCGTCTTGAAAATGAAAGGCGGAAGGACATTCATCCCTCCGCCTTTTTCCATGCATTCCCAAATCACAAGAAATTGAACAATGTCATCTGGCTTGTTTCCGTCATGCCGTTCAAGCACCCGTGCTCCCGCAGCAGCTCAATCACAGCGCTGGACAGGCGGGCCCTGTTTTTGAGATCCTCAATGGACAAAAAGGGTGTGGAGCGCTCCCGGATAATCGCTTCCGCCGCAGCCTCGCCCAGGCCGCCCAGGGAAGTGAACGGCACGCGAAGCTTGCCATCCTCCATCAAAAAGCGCTTGGAATCGCTTTTGTAAAGGTCCGCCGGCAGGAAAGCAATACCCCGCAGGTTCATTTCCAGAACCAGCTCCAGAGCGGTGATCTCATCCTTTTCCTTTTCGGACAGCTTCTGCTCCTGTTCTTTATAACCCTTCAATATGCCCCGGATCACGTCGGCGCTTAAAAGCATCCTGGACCCGTCGAACCCGTCGCCGCGAACGGTGAAGTAGGCCGCGTAATAGGCCAGGGGCTGATGCACCTTGTACCAGCCAACGCGCAGGGCCATGGTCACATAGGCCACGGCATGGCCCTTGGGGAACATGTACTTGATCTTTTTGCAGCTGTCGATGAACCACGCCGGCACATCAGCCGCATTCATGGCATCTTCCATTTCGGGCTTCAAGCCCTTGCCCTTGCGCACGCTTTCCATGGTATCAAAGGACATCTTGCTCTGTACACCCTTGGTGATCAGGTAATTCATTATGTCGTCGCGGGTGCAGATGCACTGGGCCAGCACGGCCGTGCCGGAGGTAATCAGGTCCTTGGCGTTGCCCAGCCACACGTCTGTACCGTGGCTTAAGCCTGACAGGCGGATCAGTTCCTCCATGGTGGTAGGCCTTGTATCATCCAACATCTGGCGCACAAAGCTGGTGCCAAATTCCGGTATGCCCAGCGTGCCCGTAGAGCAGCCCAACTCCTCCGGGCTAATGCCCAGCGCCTGGGGGCTGGTAAACAGGGACATGACGGGCTTGTCATCCAGAGGGATCTGCTGATAGGAGATGTGGGTCAATTCCTCCAGCAGATGGATCATGGTGGGATCGTCGTGGCCCAGGATATCCAGCTTCACCAGAATGTCATGCATGGAGTTAAAGTCGTAGTGGGTGGTGGTGGTATCGCTGCCCACGTCGTCCGCCGGATGCTGGATGGCGGTAAACTGGTAGATTTCATACTCCTTGGGCACGACCACCATGCCACCGGGATGCTGGCCGGTGGTGCGCTTGACGCCGACACAGCCGGCAACCAGGCGTTCCTTTTCCGCGTTGCCAGCCTGTATGCCCCGCTCCTCCAGGTATTTGCTCACATAGCCATAGGCTGTCTTATCCGCCAGGGCGGAGATGGTGCCTGCCCGGAACACATGGCCCTTGCCGAACAGCTCTTCCACGTAGGCGTGGGCCCGGGGCTGATACTCGCCGGAAAAGTTCAAATCGATATCGGGCACCTTGTCGCCTTTGAAGCCCAAAAACACTTCAAAGGGGATATCAAAGCCGTCCTTTATAAGCTTCTGTCCGCAGATGGGGCAATCTTTGTCCGGCAGGTCGACGCCCACCTTGTACTTTTCCTTGTCCACATCAAAGAAGCCCTGGCGGCAGCTTACGCACCTGTAATGGGGCGGCAGCGGGTTCACCTCGGTGATGCCGCACATGGTGGCCACAAAGGAGGAACCCACCGATCCGCGGGAACCTACCAGATAGCCGTCGGAAAGGGATTTGCTGACCAGCTTCTGGGCAATGTTGTACAGTGTCGCAAAGCCATAACCGATGATGGAGCCCAGTTCCTTATCCAGCCGTTTGACGATAAGCTCAGGCAGATCGTCGCCATACATCTTCCGGGCAGTGCTTAAGGACATGTTTTGAATGTTGTCCGCCGCGTCGTCCCAGAAGGGCTGGAAGGTTTCCTCGCCCTTGGGGTGCTTGGGGAACAGCCGCAGGCTTTCCACCTTGTCGGCAATCTTGCAGGGATTGGCGATGACAACCTCATGACACTTTTCCCGGCCCAGGTACGAGAATTCCTCCAGCATCTCCTGGGTGGTCTTGAAATACAGCGGCGGCTGCAGGTCGCAGTCCTTGTAATCCATGCCGGCCTGCAAGATCGCGCGGAAGATGGCATCCTGGGGCTCAAGAAAGTGCACATCGCCGGTTGCGACCACGGGTATGCCAAGCTTGTCCCCAAGGGTTACGATCCGGCGGTTAATTTCCCGCAGGGCGTTGTCATCAGGAACGCGCTCTTCCCTGACCATAAAGGCGTTGTTGCCGACGGGCTGGATTTCCAGATAGTCGTAAAACCTTGCCATCTTGCGCAGGTCTTCCTCCGGCGCTTCCTTCAAGACGGCCTGGTACAATTCCCCCGCCTCGCAGGCGGAGCCGACAATCAGCCCATCCCTATACTTTTGCAGCACGTTTCTTGGTACATGGGGCACCCGGCGGAAGTGCTTCAAATGCCCGTCGGATACGATGCGGTTCAGGTTTTCCATGCCTGTCTGGTTGGAAGCCAGGAGTATGGCGTGATAGCTTTCCCCCACCGCGCCGCCCTGCAGGACGGAGTTTAAGTCCAGCATCTTTTCCGCGCCTTTTTCTTTGGCGGCATCCATCATGCGGGCCAGGCATTGGGCTGTGGCGGCGGCGTCGTTTACCGCCCGGTGGGCATCTTTTAACGATACGCCCAGCGCCTTGCACACTGCCCCCAGGCGATGGCTTTTCAATTGCGGATACAGCTTGCGGGCAAAGGAAAGGGTATCAATCACCGGGCCCTGAAAAGTCCTGCCAAGGCGCTTGAGTTCCGTGCGCAGCATGGAAATGTCAAAGCTGGCGTTGTGGGCGGCCACGGCGCAATCGCCAATAAACTCCATCAGTTGGGGGATGGCGGTTTCTGCGCTGGGCATGTCCCGCAGCATCATGTCGGTAATGTGGGTGATCTCGGTAATTTTGGGCTTTAATGGTACGCCAGGGTTCACCAGCATGCCGAAGGATTCCACCACGGTGCTCCCCAGCAGTTTTACCGCGCCGATTTCAATCACGTGCTCCCGGTTGGTATCCAGGCCCGTCGTCTCAAAGTCCAGCACCACAATGGGCGTATTCAAAGGCCGCTCATCCGCGTCGGACACAATTTGGGCTTCATCCGTCAGATAAATTTCCACGCCTGGGATCAGCTTAATATTGTTCTTTTTCGCGGCGGAAAACGCAGCCGGGAAGGCCTGCAGCACACCATGATCGGTGATCGCCACGGCGGGATGGCCCCACATGGCCGCCCTTGCGATCAGGTCGCCGGCGGAAGCCGTGGCGTCCATCATGCTCATCTGGGTATGCATGTGCAATTCCACCCGCTTTTCCTCAGCGGTGTCTTTCCTTACTTCCTTGGGCATGGGCATGATATCCCGGATGGTGATGGTGGCTTCCCTGGCGAAATTGTCATACATGCATTCGCCGCGAACCTTTACCGCCATGCCGGCCTGGATGCGGTTGGCCACCTCCATCACCGCCATGCGCTCCTCCTGGGTAATGGGCGGCTCCTCCGCGCCGTCCTCCTCCTTTTTGCGGAAGCGGTTGCGGTAGCGGAAGAAAATTTTGCACTGTACGGAGGAGGTGTAGTCGGTTAAGATAAACGAAACAAGCAGCATTTCGCCGCCCTTTAATTCCTTTTGCTCAGCCTTGATAATCTCGCCCTGCACCGTGACAAGGCCTGTGTCGTTGGTAAGTTCCCGGATGGGCACCGGCGGGTCGCCAATGCTGCGGCCCTTGATGGGGCGCATTTTGTCTTCAGACCCGCTTTTCCCTTTGCCCTGCCCTGAAGCTGCGGATTGCTTGGGAGTGCCATTCGAGGCTTGTCCCCCCTGGTTTGCGGCGGCGCGGGCAGCATCCATCTCCCTGGCCATTTGCGCTTCCCGCTCCCGCTCTTCGCGCAAAGCCTGAAGCCTTGCCTCCTGGTTGCCGCGCACACGAAGCTCTACCGGCACCCGGATGCGGAAAATATCCCACACCGCCTGGGCCAGTTTGTCGGATATATTGCTGCGCTGCATATAGCGCAATGCAAACTCATCCGGGAAGGTGATCACCACCCGGCCGGACTGCACCTCCCAGTCCAGCTCGCCAATCCATGTGGCGGAGGCGGGATGAGCACGGGCCACAAAATCGGTGAACACTTGCTTGTAATTGCCGATGTTCTCCAAAAAATCCTGGGCCAAAGCCGGGCTGGCCACGCGGATGGCCAGAAAAGTCCCCGGATACATACTGCGGATCAGATGTTCCATGCGCAGGAATGCCTTTTCCGCCACCAGCACCTGCGAAAGGAAAGAAATATAGATCTTGTTTTCTGCCTGTTTGAATATGACCCGTTCCACCGTAAGCTTACCCGATAATTCCGGAAGTTCCTTGTATAATTGCGCAAGCATCTGGCCGGATTCCATAAGTAACTATTCCGCCTCCTTCTTTGAGGCCGCCTCCCTGACAGCCGCAATCAGGATCTGCGCCAGATCCCCCTCCACTTTTCTGGGGGGCTGGCCCTTTACAAATAGCGCACCTGTCTTGCCGCTGCCGGCAATGCCCACGTCCGCCTCTTTTGCTTCGCCGGGGCCGTTGACAATACAGCCCATCACCGCCACCTTCATAGGAACGGTGATGTCCGAAAGCTCCTCTTCCACCCTTTTGGCGATATCTGCCACAGGGATGCAGGTGCGGCCGCATGTGGGGCACGATATGACCTGCACGCCGGAGTTGCGTAAATTCAGTGCCTTCAATATATCCCAGGCAGCTGCGGCTTCCGGCAGGGGCGAGCCGGTCAATGATACACGGATGGTGTCACCGATGCCTTTCAGCAACAGCGCACCGATGCCGATGGCCGATTTCACCGTGCCACGGCCTGGTAAACCCGCCTCCGTAACACCCACATGCAGGGGATAATCGCATAACCTAGACGCCAGCTCGTAAGCGGCTACCGTTTGACGCACGTCGCTGGATTTCATGGACAGCACGATGTCGTAAAACCCCTGCTTTTCCAGCAGCCGGGCATGATTCAGCGCGCTTTCCACCATGCCCTTGGGCGTTACGCCGCCCTCCCTGCGCAGAATGTCCTTTTCAATAGAGCCGCTGTTGACGCCGATGCGGATGGGGATGTGATGGGCCTTCGCGCAATCCGCCAGCGCTTTCACATGCTTGTCCCCGCCAATATTTCCGGGGTTGATGCGCAGCTTGGCAATGCCGTTTTCAGCGGCATTGATGGCGAGCGAATGGTCAAAATGGATATCCGCCACCAGGGGCACGGGACTTCCGTCCACCAATGCGCGCACGGCTTTAGCGCATTCCTCGTCATAGACGGAAACGCGCACGATGTCACACCCGGCATTGTAAAGCGCCTTGATTTGCTCCAAGGTAGCTTCCACACTCCTGGTGTCGGTATTTGTCATGGATTGTACCCAAACAGGCTGGCCGCCACCCATTAGCAACGGCCCAACCCTAACCTGATTCGTCTTAAGCATAAAACGCCTCCGTTACTGGAACAGGCGCTGGATATCTTTGAATGTGAAAAAAATCATAACCGTCACCAGAAGCGCAAAACCGGTGAGGTGGATTACCGCCTCCGCCTTGCGGTTGATGGGCTTGCGGAAAATGGCTTCCACCAGCATAAACAGAAGCCGGCTGCCATCCAACCCTGGGATGGGCAGCAAATTCACCAGCCCCAGGTTGATGGACAGTATGATCAAAAGATACAAATACCCATCCAGCCCGTATTCCCTGGTTTGCGTGGCGATTTCAGAAACAATGCCCACCGGTCCGGCAGACTGTTCCAGCCCCTGGCCGTGGAAAACCAGGTCTCTCAAACCGCCAAGTATAATCTTGCCTGCACTTACGCAGGTATTGTAGCTTAATTTCACCGATTCCCCAAAGGAAATGCGTGCCTTCTCAGGTGCCAGCATGCCGCCGATCATCACACCGATGCGCGGCTTGCCCGTGTTTGCGTCAAGGAACGGCGTTACAGAAAGCGTTACGGGAGCAAGATCCGCTCCACGCAGCACCGTGACCGCGAGGGGGGCATCGCCTGCTTTATAGCCGCTTATAACGTTTACTACCTTTTCCGTTGTGCCATCCTGAATATTTTGCCCGTTGACGGAATACAGCACATCCCCCGCCTCAAACCCTGCCTGGGCTGCCGGTCCTGTTGGCTCTACAGAGGATACGTAAGGGATCACGGTCTGCACACCGCCAATATAGAACAAAAGCACCGCGACCACAAAGGCCAGCACAAAGTTCATGCCCGGACCCATCAAAACGGACAGCATCCGCTTCCATACCTTTTGCTTGTGATATGCCCGCGGATCATCCTCATGCTTTCCCTCGGCATCGTCCTCCCCCACAAACATGCAGTAGCCGCCCAGGGGAATGGCCCGGAGCATGAATTCCGTTTCGTATTTTTTACTCTTCCATTTCAGAAGCTTCGGTCCAAACCCTACGGAAAACTGATGCACCGATATTCCCGTTAAGCGTGCGGCCCAAAAATGGCCCAGTTCATGCACCACAATCAGAATACCAAGCAGCAGGATCGCAGCCAATACCAACAAAAACGTCATGGAGTTTCTCCTTTCAGCGTGCTAATAAACTTCGGGCAATTCGCCTGGCTGCCTCATCCGCCATAAAGACGGCCTCCAGAGAACCGGCGCTCATGCCCCCGACTTTTGACAGTGTTTCTTCCACCACGTCAAAGATAGCTCCGAAGGCGATCTGCCCTGCCAAAAACGCTTCCACCGCCACCTCATTTGCGCCGTTTAATACGCAGCAGGCGCTCCCGCCGGCTCTTAAGCACTCACGGCCCAGGCGCAGCGAAGGAAAACGCACCTCATCGGGCTTTTCAAAGGTAAGCTTGCTAAGCCCAGTCAAATCAAGCTTCGCACCGCCCCTAGGCAGCCTTCTGGGATAAGCCATGGCGTAAAGTATGGGCAGGCGCATGTCCGGCGTGCCCATCTGGGCGATCACGGCGCCGTCCGCAAATGCAACTGCGGAATGGATGACGCTTTGCGGATGAACGATGACCTCGATTTTGTCCTCCGGCATGTCAAACAGCCAGCGGGCTTCCATGATTTCCAGCGTCTTATTGAACATGGAGGCGGAATCGATGGTAATCTTTCTGCCCATATGCCAGTTGGGGTGGTTCAAAGCCTGCTTAAGGGTCGCATTTTGAATTTGATCTTTTGTCCATAAGCGGAAGGGGCCGCCGGACGCCGTCAGAAGAAGCTTTTCCGGCCTGTTGTCTCCCGCTCCCTGCAAGCATTGGAAGATGGCGCTATGCTCGCTGTCCACCGGCAAAAGCGCTTTTCCGGCCTTTTTTGCCGCTGCCATAACCAATTCCCCGCCGGCCACTAGCGCTTCCTTGTTGGCCAAGAGCACCTGCCGCCCAGCCTGCAAGGCTGCCATCACACCCTGAAGTCCTGCAATGCCCACCACGGATACAAGCACCGCATCCGCCGGAACTTGCGAGGCGGCAGCCTTCAGCGCATCCGAGCCTAAGTACCACTCGCAAAAGCGCACATCCTCCGGTATCTCGTCCCAGGGGATTGGAGAAGTCAACCCGGCCATCAAAGGGCGGAATGCGCGGACCTGCTCGAATAAAAGCGTTGCATTGCTATGGGCGGTCAAGGCAGTGATACGGAACTGATCTCTATTAAGCGCCGCCACCTCAAGCGCCTGGGTGCCAATGGAGCCGGTGCTCCCAAGGATTGCGATATCCCGCATGATTCATCCTTTCAGGCTTTCAACAAGAATTTTACCCCCAACCGCTAACAGCGAAACTTAGTCTATGGGGAGTAACGCAAACCGATTATAAGACATAGTCGCTTATCAAAGGGCTATGCCCTGGTTATCATCCAGAAACAGTATACCACGACGGATGTAAACAGTATGCTGTCCATACGGTCCAGCATGCCGCCGTGGCCCGGGAAGAGGTTGCCGTAATCCTTGATGGCGCAATGGCGCTTGATAAGGGAAGCGAACAAGTCTCCCACCTGGGCCGCAATCCCTCCCACAAAGCCGACCAGCAGATATTGGGCAAAAGACGGCGGAACGGTTCCATCCAGCGGCGGCCAGATTGATGCAATGCCGCCAACGGCCAAAGCACCTATCACGCTGCCGATGAGGCCGCCAATAGAGCCGGAAACGGTTTTGTTCGGGCTGACGGCAGGGCACAGTTTACGCCCGCCAACCCTTGTGCCCACGAAGTATGCCAAGGTATCTCCGATCACGGAAATAGCGAACACAAGGCACAAGAGCGTTACCTGCAAAGACTTTGCTTCAATGCGCAAAAGGCTGATCAGGCAGATGCCAGGCAGCAGGATGGTGAACATGGGCATCACCGATACCAAAGCATCTTCCAAGCGCGGCTGCTCCCTGAAGATGACCCAGATCAGAACCATCAGACTGTTGGCCAGCATCAGGATGAGCAGCAGGGACATGAGCCTGTTGCCGGAAGACAGCAGCATCAGGGGGATGCTGGCCACCATGGCTACGAAGGTAGGCCACCAGACTGGCCTGTGCCCCGCCACGGCCAAAGCCTGAAACTCTTCACGCATGGCAAGGCAAATGGCAGCCATGGCCACCACGGCAAAAACCCAGCCGCCCAAATACAGTACCAGTGCCAAACCAATGATCAGGAGCGATCCTGTAATGACTCGCTGCAACATGCGCTTCTTCCTATTCTTCCCGGAAACAGGATTTTACTTGCGCCCACCGAACCGCCGTTCCCGACCCGCGTATGACCGGAGGGCTTCATG
>JAEZHM010000139.1 GCA_023416585.1 Bacillota bacterium | reverse complement strand
CGAAGACGATGCCGTAACGACGGTCACAAAAGAGAGCACCGCCGAGCTTTCTGACTTTGGAAGGAGTTTTCACCCAACTTGATGTCTTTAAATCAAATTCTCCATGTTCTTGCAGTTCTCGGTATTGCTCCTCCGTAAGCAACTCGATACCCATGGATTCCGCCATATCAACAGCGTTATTCTCTGGTTTATGCTCTTTCCTTGACTCGAGCGCCTCACGGTCATAACAGATGCTCCTTCGGCCTTTGGGGCTTTCGGGCGAACAATCATAAAAAACGTACTCAGCCGTTATACCATCGAAACCGACTATGTCCGGTTCCCCTCCGGTTTTTTCCATTTCGTTTAATGACCATAGTTTATCAGGGGAGGCTTTCAGTTTTTTCAACACTTCAGCCCACACAAACCCCTTATGCCGGTTCATGTTCTTCTCAAAACGATCTTCAAGAATTTTAAGAATTACCTCGCATTGCTCCTGGGATAATTCCTGCTTATTATTTTTCATAGAGACCTCACTTTCATAGCCCTGTATTACAAACCTTGTATTATCAGTAACTCTAATTTTTTATCGCGGGATTTGACTCGTTCTCCACGGCAACAGAACGCAGTGCCTTTTCCATACGTCCGCATTCTTGAGCGGCGTATAGTTCGATTTGCGGCCATGATGTATCTATACCCAGCTGATCATAGGCGACTGCAAGAGCTCCGTAAAAAGCAAGCCCCATACAGTGCTTTGCTGCATGAATGGTTGATGCACACTGCCCTATCGCCCTTGCGGAGGCTTGTGCAACAGGATTCCCCTCCGCTTCGCGGGCAGCTGCATGGCACGCAAGGATTAATAGTTTTGCTTGAGGAAGCTTTATCGCTCCCGACAACCACTCCCTAGCGGCAGTCAATGCATTTAGAGGACGATTGTCATCGGGATACTGCTTGTACCACAAAGGTAACAAAACCTCTTGCGCATAATCGATTGACCAATTTGCAAGTGTCGACTTACTCTTAGTTTCAATCAATCTCATCAGGGACTGAATATACGGTGCTTCGTGGTTGCTAAGCATCTTTCTTGGTTTAGCCATACTATCTCCTGTGTATTTTATCCGCCAGTTTCTGCTTCTACTTCCTGTATCACATTCTCAATCAAAGGCTTGATTCTTGCTTCGATAATTTCCCAATCCTGAATGATATCCGGGAAAATCGAGTTACTTGATTTTTGTAAACAACCTTCATCTTTTAAGCCGAACACTGCACCATTGGGTGAATCGGCATTCACACCGATTATGCGAAAACCCAGAGATTTCAGAGTATTCGCAACAGGGGTTACCAATTGCTCATGATAATACCTCAGTGTATTCTCATCTTCTGTCATCCCGCCGTGCCCAATGATTCCGACCGGTTTGTTACGCAGCGGGGAGCTGATTTCCGGGTTATTCAGCCAGCCTGCATAGACGATTTCATTGATTTTCTCAAAAATCATGATCAGCTTCGCTGGAATAGGTGAATAATGCGGCACAACAAAGAAAACTGCGTCGGCTGTCTCTAATTTGGAAAGTAATGCATTAAATGCCGCATCGTATACGCATCTTGCGTTTTCACTGCATGCACCGCATAAAATACAAGGTTTTATGTCATAATCGCGTAACGGCAAAACCTCAATTTCTGCTCCCGGTTGTATTTCGTTCTGAATGATTTCTTTTATTTTATGGCAGGTTTTAACAGAAGCACTGCTATCCCCTTTGGAAATTGTGTTGGATGTTGAAACGCAGATTATCTTCATCCATATTCCCCCAACTTATAGATTTGACTTTGTTATTATAACATGTGTGATAATAGAGAGATAGCGGCTAATCGCCCAATGAATTGCATCGAAGGGTAATCCCGCATCATAGTTTCTTATTGTTATATTATCATAAATCAAAGTCTACGTTTGTCTGCATAAAATTCCGACCCTCACGTAGGAGGGTCGGTTATTTCTTATGCCTTTACTTGCGTTTTAACAACTTCGTATCCAAGTGCAGTAATGGCCTTAACTGCGTCTTCCACAGATACTTTTTCGGCATCAAAGTCAAACTTTAGTTTACTTGAATTAAACAACACCTTTACACTTTCCTTTTCCACACCATTTAAAGATTTTGTTGCATTTTCAATCTTTTGAACGCAAGACGGACAAGTTAAGGCTTCTAACTGAATTGTAGCTTTTTGCATATTAAAATCTCCTTTTAATTTTTATTAGTATACCCGTAATTTTTAGGTCTTCCTATGTCTTAATCTGTAGCGGAGGAGTCTCTTGCCGTTTAAAATTACGACAAATATACTGATTTCGTGTACCAACATGCCAATCGACATGTTCATCCAGTCGCTGAAAAATACGCTAAAGAGCAGCACAAATACAACACCCACTGCAATGATGATATTTTGGCGCATATTACTGGCAGTTGCTTTTGTTAACCCCAGTGCATGCGGCAGACGGCTGAAATCTGAGTTCATCAATACGACATCCGATGTTTCGATTGCTACGTCAGTACCGCTTCCCATGGCAATTCCGATTTGAGCCAGCGCCAGCGAAGGACTATCATTCACGCCATCGCCAACGAATGCGACAATTCTCCCTTTTGCTATCAGCTCTTTTATATAGGCTGACTTATCCTCCGGGAGCATGTGACCATGCGCCTCTGTCAACCCAAGTTCACTCGCTACCAAATCAACCGTTCCCTGGTTGTCGCCCGAAAGAACCACGAGACTTTTAACACACAACCTCTTTAACTTTTGGAGATCTTCTTTTACACCCGGTCGAATTTGGTCGCGAATACCTATGAGAGCTTTTAGGTCACCATCAACGGATGCTAAAACAAGCGAGTTTCCGTTTCCTTCAAATCGAGCTATATCCTCATGAGCTTTTTCGCTCAAAGTAACATTTTCTTGTTCCATTAGTGCAACATTACCGACAGCGATTTTATGCGCATTCACATAAGCGACAATGCCGCCGCCCTTTACTACATCTGTTTTTTCGACTGTGTAGAGTGTTGTGTTGCCGATGTATTCAACAACTGCTTTTGCCAATGGATGGTCCGATTCATTTTCAACACTAGCTAGGTAGCTAAGCACCTCATCAGCGTTGTTTGCATAGATCTCCTTATCAGCTACTTTGGGATTACCTATTGTCAATGTGCCGGTTTTATCGAATACAATCGTTTCAACTCTACTAAAATCGTTTATAACTTCGCTGCCTTTAAGAAGAACCCCATGGCGTGCTCCGTTACCGATGCCCGCTACGTTTGAAACTGGTACGCCGATAACCAATGCACCGGGACAACCAAGAACCAATATTGTAATCGCCAGTTCAATATTCTTTGAAAACAGCCATACGATTATTGAAAGAACCAATACGGCCGGTGTGTAGTACTTTGAAAATCTGTCTATAAACCTTTCGGCTTCAGATTTTGAATCCTGCGCCTCTTCAACGAGTTCAATGATTCTGCCAAAGGTGGTGTCTTCACCCACACGGTCGGCTATAATTTGAAGTGTGCCGTTTTCCAGAATCGTTCCTGCATATACCCCCGAATCTTTCTTTTTACTGACCGGAAGAGATTCACCGGTTATGCTGGCTTCATTGATATGCCCTTCTCCTGATAAAACGGTTCCGTCAACAGGAACTTTTGCACCGGTTTTCACCAATAAAATATCACCAACATCAACTTCTTCAACTTCTACTTCTTCGAACTCGCCGTTTTCCATTTGCTTTAAGGCACTTTCCGGAGCCATTTGCGTTAATTCTTTAATGGCCGAACGCGTTTTGTTCAATGTTCGCTGTTCTAAATAAGCTCCGAACAAGAACAAGAAAGTTACAATTGCGGATTCTTCAAGGTTCTTAATGAAAAATGCACCGATCACGGCGATGGTGACTAAAACATCGATACTGACAACTTTAACCTTTAATGCTTGGTAGGCTTGAATGGCAATAGGTGCAACTCCGATAATTGAAGCGATTGCAAAGGCCCACAATGCCACAATTTCACTATGGAAACCGAGTTCAGCTACAAATCCGATGGCTATTAGTATAGCACCAAGCAAGGCTATAAGATTTTTCTTACTTAATATAAATCTCTGCATGCTCTTACCTCCTTCCCTGTCCATAGTGATACGTATTTAGGCATGATATGCCTTATCTATTTCGGCTAACATGTTATAAACCGCCTCATAGCTTTCGCATACATCGCCGGGCACTTTGTAATTGCTTGTGATTTCACGCAACTTAGTAAACTCCTCGTTCAACTCAGGTTTATTTAATCCTGCCTCTTTTACTTTCTCAACGACTGTATCGTACACTTTGCGAACTTCATGAAACTCCGGGTGATTACCCCCATGAACCCTTGCTACGATTGGAACATATTGTTTCAAGGTTTGAAACAGCTTTTTTGTCGACTCGCTAAATGCTGCTGAACTTGTCATTTTTACTTCCTCCTATTTATAAATAATTATCTTGCTCTTTAACCTGATACCACACATAATCGTAGAATCGTTTCTTAATAAAACATCAGGTTTATTGGCATTGGTTTAATTTGACTATATCATACGTTGTATGATCGTTATGTTGTAAAAACAACATTTAGTCCATGGACAACTCTTTATAAATCTAGATTAGCCTTGAAACATTCCATTTAACCAAACCAGTTACCATTTAACTTTTCTTCTTGCCAAAATTAAATAAATGGCCCATTCAATTCACTGGGGCCATTTATTTTTAATGCTTCTTTATAACTCATTTCAACTGTTTGAATTTCCTCATTGTTTCTCGTCATTTTCATGAAACACAAATTGATTTCTGCCATAAGCTTTTGCGTTATATAAAGCTTTGTCAGCAGCTTTAAATAAATCCTCATGGGACGCATCGGTATTTGGTATTGTAAGAGCGCCCCCTATGCTTACGGTAACATAACTGCTCACCGGCGATTGCCCATGTGCGATATGCAACGCCTCAATTTTTTGTCTTAAAATATTGGCAATGTTTATAGCTTCTACTTTCGTTGTTTCAGGTAATACTACGATAAATTCTTCTCCTCCATAGCGAAATGCCATGTCAGTAGAACGCATCAATGAATCCTTCATGACACGACCAATTTTTGTAAGGCATACATCCCCGTCTAAGTGTCCGTGGTAATCATTGTATTCTTTGAAATAGTCAATATCCAGAAGTAATAATGCAATCGATCTTTGATGCCTTAAGCATCGATTCCATTCTAATTTTATGTAATCATCATATTTCCTTCTGTTCCATAGTTTTGTTAAAGGATCTTTTAAGGAGAGTTTCCAAAGTTGCCGGTTCATTTTCTCTAATTCAAGCTTCTGCTGTTCTACTTTTTGATTTGTTTGAACCAACGCTTCAGTACGTTGTAATACTATTTGATCTAAATTTTTATTTACTTCCGTAAGCTCTTTGGTTATAACTTCCTCTTGTTCTAAAGCGGCAGAGAATCTTTTCGCCAATAATAAAGAGTTTGTAAATGCGAAAACAAACTGTCCTACCGAGCTAAGATTTCCCGCTCTAAATATTGCCCTTAAAAACGTAGGGCCTTTATCGTTCATCCATATGCTGAGAAAAACAATATCGTTTACAGTAGTTAATAATAAGGCGGTTGCACCTAACATAATTAGCAAGCTATCTTCTTCTTTATGAAATGCTATTCTAATTAAAGTAGCAAATAAATATAGGATTATAATAATTGTCCATACCTGGTATATAGGGTTGAAAATGGTGAAAATCCTGGCAGGCGTAAGCATAACCAGAATACCAAACACTGCCCCGATAATTTGAGCTGCTTTAATCATACTGCTATGAAAATATTTTGGGAAAACCGATAGGAAAAACATTAGTATTAGCGGTACACCTAAGTAGTAACTTAATGTCATGAGCTTATGTGCAATTTCCCAATGGAATGTGGGGAATATATAAATTAAATAGCATTCTCCCACCAGTAAAGTTCTAATCGCGATTAACACGCAAAATAACCCGAAATAAAATGCAGCGGTATTCTTTTTTCTGAAGAAAAACAAGGCAAGATGATAGGCCCCCGCAAATAGCAGGCTTCCAAACAAAAAGACATTATTCGCTATGCTTCCATATCGCAGTCCCAGGATTTCTTGTTCATTACCAAGTTTTATGCTTTCCAATATTCCCCCGCTTCGGTGGTGTAAATTAGAAACTTGATCAACAATCTCGTTTTTTCCTTGCTGTGTATCAATAATAGCAACCTGAGGAAGATACTGAGGTGTCGATGTATCTATGGTTTTACCTACTGTTCCGGCAGCGGCGGTCAACTCTCCATTCACCCATAGTTTGTATGCGGTAAGCACCCTTGGTATTTTTAAGGCCAACCCATCATCTCGGTCTGTTAAAATTGTCAGTCGATAGGTTGCATAGCCGACTCCCAATATCGTTCCTTGGTCTGTTGCGTATTTATTCCATGTACCCGGGATAGCGATATACCCGGTTTTCAGTTCGGGTGCTATTTCGTCGGGTTCTAGGAGTACGTTCCAATAAAACTCCCATTCTCCATCTAACTGAACACTGCCATTTTTAAAATCTACCTGCGTAAAGTCTATTGTTCCCTTTATAGCCTTAGGACCGGAATCGGATAGTTGGTCGGAACATCCCCCTATTACTAAAATTACAATTAGTAAAATTACGAATAAAAGCAACTTACGAATATATACAGGGATCTGCTCTTGCTTCATTTCTATACACCAACCCTTAATCCAACTGCATGGGTACAGTTATTTGTGTTCTTATCAGCTCTTACTCAATTCTCGATATACAATCTGAAGAATACTGATAAGCAGCCTAAAACTCATAGCAATATCTTTGGTGCTTCCTACATTCAAAACAAAGCTCGCTTTAGATGCGGGATCATACCATGCATGCACACCTGTTACGCCTAAGTGACCCTGTAGTTTAGGCAACATTTTTAGCAAGAAGAAAAATTCGGAAAACCGAACTTGCATCATACCTAAACCATAATAGAGCCCTTGTTGAAAGCGGTTATCAAATTGAAGCATCTGACTTATAGACTGCTGCGTGATAAAACTACCTTCGTGAAAATACTCAAGAAACTTCACTAAATCTTCAGCAGTGGTTGATAATCCTCCTCCGGAAAAGTCACAGCTTAAGCTTTTAAAAAGGTGAACATCAACGCCATTGATATATAGAGGGGCTAATGCGTTTTTATCAAAAGCTTCTCCGTAATAACATAATGTTGTTTCCCGCATGTCGGCAGGTCTAAAAAGATATGTTTCAAGTACCTGATGGTACGGCATTCCAAAAACAGTTTCAAGAACAATGCCCAGCAAAATATAGCCGGTATCGGAATAGAAAAACTTTGTTCCGGGAATCGCGACAGCGCTTTGACGATTTCTGGTAAAATCGAGAACATCGACAGGTTTCCAGAAGATATCCGGATTACTGAGCACATCATCTATAAATAAAGACCCATCAAAAGTTTTACTCTCAAAGTAGTCATTCATACCTGAAGTATGGCCTAACAGATGCTTTATTGTGATTTCATCTTGATAGTCATGTCCCTCAAACACAAAAAGCTTATCCAACATGCCACGTTCAAAAATCGTATGCACGCGTGTGTCTAAGCTCAATAATCCCTTCTCAACAGCCATGAAAATCAATGTGGATGTCATCAACTTCCCTACACTGGCACTGTGAAAACGCTGATTATGTGTTGTATTAGAATAGGAATAGTTGATGCCATGATCGGGAATGCTCATGGCAAATTGCAATGTCTTTGCTTTCGTTGCTTGCTTACTTAATACTTTTTCGACTTTTTGTATAAGCATTTCATACCTCTGGAGTTATATTTGGTAGTAAATAGGAAGCTGAGAGCTGCAGCTGTGTAAACCCTATAAATCACGCACGTTCCTGAATAATTACTTTCACAGTATCTCCCACTTGCTTGCCGATTTTAGCACGGATATCTTTACGAATTCCAATAATGTAGCAGATCGAACCGTCGGCATTTTTAACCCCCATATTCACCACACTGCCGTCATAAGGTTCACCGTCAAATGTAGCGTGAACTTTTACTCTGCCCTTTCCTAATTCCTCTTTCACATCATACGGGAATTTGATGTAAGCGCCGTCTACATCAGGAACTTTTTGAATGATGGCTTCAAATTCATATGTTTTACTTGTCATATATCCATCCTGCTTTTCATTCTTAGGAACTGGTTTTTCGTGTTTGTACGCCTCCATGGTAGCAAATGTACGTATCAACATCATATCGTAATATCTTTGATATAGATTTAGCTGTGTTCTCTATATCTAATGTAAACTGCGGGTTTGCAACAACCAACTGATCATTTTTAAGTGCAGCTGCATCACCTGTTATAAAGGTTTTTGATTTCTTTAAATATAAGGATATATGACCCGGGGTATGCCCGGGGGTGCCGACAATAACACATCCGCCGCACCAGTCCATAACATCGCCATCATGCACGTACAAGTCAACCTTAGCAGGCTTAACACTTCTAAGAATAGCACAAAAAGCCTTTCCAAAGGACTTCTGTTCTTCATCTAAAGAATTTTGAAGTGATTCTGCTTGTTCTAAGCGTAGTGACTTCTTTTCTCCCTCAATATATGGAGCTTCAATCTCACTTGCGATAATTTTTATAGTTGGGTATTTTTGCTTAAAATCCGCCAAAGCACCCATATGATCATGATCATGATGTGTTATAAAAATCTTGCTAAGCCGGTTGCAATCTAAATTCTCCGCTAACATGGCATTTTCTATAACAGGCATAAAGCCCGTATATCCACAGTCAACCAGTATCATTTCATTATTATCTCTTAAAATAACAGGATGGATAACATCTTCTATATCACCAAACTTATACTTTACATTCAAAACAAATATATCTTCCACAAACCACCTCTTATTTGATGCTGTTTCACGTCTGCACTTAGTGTTATTTGCTTAATCTGCAATTTAACCGTGCTCATAAAACACACCCAAATTACAATTTTATTCTTTTTTCCATTATACCATATGGTCAACTGATTCGGAGAACACTGAGGTTATAACTAAACTTAGAAATTTCTGCAGAATAACTTCTCATTTACTACATGGAAAATCACCATTCGCAAAACGACAAACTACTGGCATAGAAGTACATGTAAAAAACAAAGCAGTGCTGCATAGTTCCACCACCGCTTTTAATTTCACTCGTAAAAAACACTGAAAAGAAATATAATGAAGGCAAGCTTCTTAAGGGGGTTTATAATGCTCAAAAAATCTAAAATTGATTTATGGGTAAGCTTACTACTATGGTTCACAGTTATGATCATCATTACCGCTATGATTTTTTTACCTGCTGAAGAAAGAGAAGTAGGCTGTTTCATAGGTATACCGGCACTAGTAATCATATTGTGGATATACTTTGGATCATATTTTGAATTGAAAGAGGATTACCTTTATTGTAGATTAGGTCCTTTTTATGAAAAAATACATTATGAAAAAATCAAGTCGCTCAAACTGAGCCGGAATTTTTTGTCCTCCATGGCGTTATCACGCGAACGCATTTAAATATGTCAGCACGATAAAGGCTACATTATGGGGACTACATATATTTCGCCCAAAGACCGTGAGGAGTTTTACAAGGCATTGGCTCAGAGATGCCAAAACCTTGAAAGAAGAGACCGAGATATTCCTTGATGCAATTGCGCAGATATATAGCAAAGCACCGGTTTTCCGGTGCTTTTTTGTTGCAAGCAAGGCATTGGACAGACGTGTGTAGGTGCCTTTTATTATAAGTAATCGAAAATTTAGGTTCTTAAAATTTTCTCCATCGACTTGCCTTTTGCCAATTCATCCACCAGTTTGTCAAGCCATCTGATTTTCTGCATAAGAGGTTCTTGTATTTCCTCGACACGATGCCCGCAAATCACACCTGAAATCTTACAAGCGTTCGGATTTATCTTCGGAGCTTCGTTAAAGAAAGTTTCGTAATCGACATTCTTAGCAATTTGTGATTGTAAGCCGAAATCGTCATACCCCGTCAACCAACAAATCACAGTGTCGACTTCAGATTTAGAACGCCCTTTGCGCTCCGCCTTTTGGACGAGTAATGGGTAGACACTTGAAAATGCCATCTTGTAAACGCGTTCGTTCGTCATAATGTCACTCCTTATGGCCTGTATAAGTTTTTTTTCAAATTGCTGATTGCCGGTGCATCAACCCCGCTTTTTTTTATTAATACATCAAACTCTTGTTGCAAACATACCATCTCGGATTTTGCTGTAACGCAATGCTTGGCCATTGTGGTTTCAGCAAGTGTTGTTCTCATAAAAATTGAAAAGAAAATCGCCAATATAGATGCCTGTATGTCTAACCAGAATAATTTTTTCGGGGTAGGATTTATGCCGATTTTCCTTAGTACTTGTCTTCCTTCTTGTATTCCTCTGAGCATTTGCTTAACATCTTTATAAGAACGGCCCAACTTAAAATTATCACAATCAAATCCATATAAAGCATTGGCTATATTTGTCACTAATGCAACATGCGTCTTTTGCCATGCATCCATATTTTTGTTAAATACCGCAGGTATTTTTGCCCGGTTAAAAATTTGAATTAAGGTTTTAACACGCTCGGATTTTTCACCACAGTATTCGCCAAAAGTTGTAGTTTGAAAAGCCCTCAGAATACCTTTCCCGACAAAATAATAGACCTTTGCATTTTTACGTTCTCCCCCGGCAGACGGGAAGCCAATCAAAAGTCGGTCTTTGCCAACGGCGGCTGCCCATTCTTCATATCCGCTTGCCTTATTAACGATAAACACAATATTCTTTGAGCAGTTTTTAGATAATATCGGTAAAACGCTATCTACCTGTGTTGTTTGCATTGTAACAATAATGTAGTCATAGTTATCATTCGGCAACAACGTATCAATCACATGGACTGCAGCTTGTTCAACTTTCATTGTTTTAGGATTAACCAGAACAACCCCTTCATTTTTCAGTTCTGTAAGCCTATTCCCGCGTGCCAGCACAGTGACATCATTTCCTGCTATAGCAAGTTTTCCTGCAAAAATACTGCCAATAACACCCGCACCATAAATTAATATTCTCAATCTTTTTCACCCACTTCATAGATTTCCAGAATATCCCTTGCAGCACAGTATATCACTTTCTCTAATATCAGGGTATATCAACAGAAAATAACCCGGCAAAGTTGCCGGGTTTGAACTTTATTTTGCTTAAATGCTACTATGCAAGTATTCGATCCCAAAATCGATGGAACGCAACACCCTGGATAAATTGACCTATAAACTCATTGTTCCCGGCATATCCAAGGAAGACGCCAAGGCTATTGCCCATCTTTTCATTTTCAATCCATGCCTTACCTTCATTTGTTCCGGCAATGGGCTTATAGTGCATGAACGCTTCCTTTATAAACTTGCATGCCTCCATTATAAAGTATGCGTCTGCATTTTTACCTCCGTCAATATATACAGCGTCAAAAACGACCGAGGAATCCGTGATAAATGATTTTACTGCTTCCATTTGAATGCCATTCGAGCTTGTTATCATCCCAAGCTTATCGCTTATAATAGCCGCTTGAGCGCCTTCGGCCTGCAGTGCTTTAATAACCGAATCAACCTGATTATAATCAAACCCCTCGGCAATAATTATCGCGACTTTCCTTGTTCGGGCTGTTTTAACTGTATTTGCCTGGCTGAGGGCAGGAGATGCTTTCGTCATCATTGAACCACCTGTGGTGGGGGGTGTGGCTCCGATTTTATTCGCTATGGCCTTTCCCAGCTCCAAGTCCACATTGGTAAACATATCGACCACCCGTTGCTTAATGCATTTGTCCTTCACTTTACCTGCCTCAAATGCAAATGCATCGATTATATGCTTCCTTTCGGGTGCACTCATGCTGTTCCAAAACAGGGTTGCCTGGGAGAAGTGGTCGTTGAAGCTCTCGCTGCGGGCACGAATTTTATTACCTTCAACCTTTTCCTGATAGTGAACATAGCCCCCCTCCTCCTCGCTGCCAGGATATGGAGAGTTGTTTGCC
>JAEZHM010000109.1 GCA_023416585.1 Bacillota bacterium | reverse complement strand
TTCAAAATAATCATAAAAGCCTTTTAAATCATTTTCAGAATAACTCGCTATCGTGATTGTAGATTTTAGCCAGTCTATTAAGTCCTTTGTAACGGTAATAGATAATGAATCTTCAAAATCACATCTTTCAACATCATTGAAGTATTGACTTAAAATTTCCTTTCCATTTTGTAGATTAAAAGAAAACTCTTCTGTAAAAGCATTAATATTTGGATTTAGCAGCATAAAAACATTATGTAGATATGCGCGCATGCCACCATTTCCGTTCGTTGCCGCATAAAATTTACCACCGTTTCTTAATATCCTTTTGACTTCAGTAAGTGCCTTGGGCAAATCAGGAACATGATATAACATGTGATTTGCTATGACCACATCAAAACAATTGTTAGGAAATGGTATACTCTGTATATCTATCTTCTGTGACAATATATTTTTTTGGCTTGAATACTTTTCATAAACAATATCCACCATACCGTCTGAATAATCAGATAAAACTAATATACAATCAGCGGGTAGTTGTTGAATTCGATTCTGCCATTGTACACCGTTGCCACATCCTAATTCCAGTATTCGATAACCGTTTAAAAACTCATATTTTTCGAAAAGCCAAGGAAAAAATCCGAGTTTATTTGTGCTATATTTAGCATGCAATTTACTTCTTATTGACAAGTTACTGTCATCTTTATACTGCTCTTTGACATTTACAATATTATTCATTACAGACATTACTGTACCTCCAACAACCTAATAATCTTTTCTTCACTATTTTAACCTAAAGTTAAGCAGTTCCTATTTTTCTTTTCATAAGCAAATTGTTCATCCATTCATTTAGGCTTTTTATCATCTGACTTTCTCAGTCTTTGTAATTACAAAACCATTCCGTTCATAAATATACAATGCTATTTCATTCCATTTTGCAACATGAATTACAATAGGAGAATTACTGTATGTCCTAATATGGTTTATTGCCCACATCAACAATTTCTGTCCAATACCTTGATTCTGATACTCTCTATTCACCACCAAATCATCAATTTCATTTCCATAACAGGCAACGCTTCCTACAATAATTTCATCTTTTATGAACAGGAATATATCTTTCATTTTATCTTTTAATTGTCCAAAATCCGAATAAAAATTATATGGTTGAACATCAAGTGCTTTTCGCTTTTCATAAAAACATTCATTGTAGATGCGCTCATATTCGGAATAATATTTCTCCTGAAATGATATCAGCACAATATCTGTAGAGATAACATCATCTCCAGAATATTGCATTTCATAAGCTATAATTTCTTTCATAAAACTCCTTACAACATCATCATGATATCATTTTTATAACATAAATATTTTTTATCTCCTGATTTGCCTTTCTTTATTGACTCAATCTTAGCAAACGTGCCATGTATCGGAATATCTATTATAGCTTTATTTCTCTCATTATTTTTACATACAAACTTTATGTATTATCATTCAAATTGCAGTTGAATGTAGGATTCTTTAACTACTCAATTGCAAAAAATAGTGTATAGTAAAAGCTGACTGCAAGCTATCTAGACTTCTTGGAACCCCATATGCAATCACATACTGGATATAAATTCGGTAAAGATATGCGGAGGTTCTCAAGTTGCTCAGAAGTATATTTTATTCTAATAGTTGTATTTGGAAGCCAAATGGAAACAAGACTTCGCATCCCGTATAAAAATTCTAAATCTTTAATTGGTGTATATCCGAGTGTGGGCCCACTGATAACTAACTGTTCCAGCTTTTCCAGTGCAGTGAGAGGAGAATAATCCTCAATTTGTTTAAAATTTTCGACATAAAGAACAATAAGATTTTTTAAATTTACAAGACTTGTTATATCTCGAACCTCTGCACCAGATCCGATGTACAGATACTTCAGCCTTTTCAAGCTTTTCAACGCTGTTAAGTCTGTGTATGCTCCCCACTTAAAACGAAGTTCTTCCAAGTTTTCCTGACAACAGGCTGCATCAAACAATCTCTGCGGAACGCGGGAGTTAAAATGCAGTGCATTTAAAGCTTTTGTATTTGTTCGTAAAAAGTCAATCCACTCAGCAAGAATCCATTTTTGATCACGTTCACAGTAGTGATAGTCTAGTTGCGTACATGCCACACACAAATGAGTCTCACCTTTGTAATCCTTTACTTCCTTCATGATCTTATCTGGTGGGAAACCACCAATACAATTAAAATACCCTTCTTTTATCTGTTCATCGGTTAGAACAGCCATAGTTTTCTCTCCTATCTATCCTATAGATCAATACACTTAAAATAAATAAATCATTAAACCATATCTATTTCGTTATAGCTGTATTAATCATGGCAAGGATAAAGATAAGTCATTAGACATTTGCATCTGTTGCAAAGGCCTCTGAACCCATTGGTGAAATTGTGACGTAAAGGCGCAAGACATCTTCACCGATGTTTATAACCTGCAAGCTTTCCTGCCCATCAACCTGCATTAACTCGCCCACCTGCAACGAGTTTTCATTGCCATCCGTGACAACCTTGGCATTACCCTCCATGACTTGCAGGAAAAGGGTTGATTCTAGATGTGTATGTCCCGGTAGCATTTCACCTTTTGCTATGTTTAGAACAAAGGCAATTACATTATCGCTTTTGAAAAGCATTCGTTTGGCAATTTTTCCCTGTGGCTCATGAAAATAATCATTGAAAATATACTTGTTCATAGATAAATCCTCCTTTAATTTAAGCTTAAACTTTAATATACCCCAATTAGAGATATATTACTAAATTTCTTTTCAACAAAATGTTCAAATATCTTATAAGGAAATAACCAAGACAAATTACAGTAAATGATGTGGGTTCAAGTTACGTTTGATAGTCCATCATGGATGATAAGAAAGAAGTTGCTAAATTAATTGATGATCTATATATGGCTCATAGCCTACCGATAAATTCAAATATATCTATATACTT
>JAEZHM010000059.1 GCA_023416585.1 Bacillota bacterium | reverse complement strand
ATAAATCAGGGTGGTTGGCGAGTTTTTCAGAGGTATATAACCCATTTTTCTCTCCCCGAATGTGTTGTCCTGCTCTCAACCTTGAAATAATCATCGCTTACTTGAGGGGAAGCTGTCGACGAAGGAGACTGATGAGGTGGAAATGGCTGAATGGACAATCACAACTAACACCTCATCCGGCGTGTGCGCCACCTTCCCCTCAAGGGGATGGCATGGAATGCGTACCATGCACACATTTTTATCCCTTGTGGATGAGGCTTGCATCATGGGAAGCAAATTCAACGCATTTCACCGTCTTTTCGATTCGCAAGAAACTCTATCCAATTTCCTGTTGAATTATTGAAACCTAAACCAAAAGACAAATAAAAGTCTTTTCCATTCATACAATAATCTATAACTTGGTCTAGTGAGTATTTGTCCACTAAATACGCTATAAAAGAGCAGGATTGTGCATATGTCAACTCGTCTCCCTCTTTGTATGAATTCCATCGCTGCGTTTTAGAAATAGGTTTACTTATCCATGGAATACTTTCGGGTTTTAGAGGATTCTTTATGGAATAGTACGCAAGTCCGTCGATATATAACCTCATATCAAATTTGCTAATGTCATCCATTTCACCGCCGTTTGACAAGTAGTATGCTTTACCTACTCCCCAATCACTTACAAGTTCCTCATTCTTAAGTATTTCAAATATAAGTTCCCTAGTATAGTTATTTGTGTACACGATTTCACTTAAATAGTCACACATGCCCTCATATTTCCATCTGCTTTTGCTTTCATCTAATTCATTCTGAATCCAAAAATGCATTGTCTCATGTAAATGGAACCTAATATTCGCAAGATCAATTTGCTTTTGGCTAATTTTTGATAATCCACCTAAAGAACTAACTATTTTATCAACAATCTTGTAATTTATGTGTGTTAGTGAATTTTGATATATTTTGTTATAACATGTTGGAGCATCCTTTTCCAGATATGAAAGTATATACTGTCGCCCTTCAATATTTTTGGCAAGCAGATTTTCTATATCTTCTGGGGTTTTTAGCATATTAGGTTTATAGGCAAAGTAAAAACTTGCGTTTTCGGTATTAATTATTAGTGGATACTCTTTAGTATATGAATAAGAATAATTATATGGTAATAATTCCTTCCCAAATTTAAGATTAACCCCAATTTTATTAAGCCATTGTTGCTTATCAAAAGAATAGTCATCCTTATACAGAGCATAAAAACCCTGCGTGGATATAAGGTATCGAACAAATGAAGCAGCTGTAGACTTTGCAATAGAAATGTCATCGTAAGTAGCCCACTGAGAGGAAAACCTTGCAGCAAAAAGATCTGTAATTTTCATATCTCCTATACTATTGTAGTAATCTGCCAAAAGTGAATCATCAGTTTGCTTTTCAAAGACATATGCATATACACCATTAATTATCCACGGCTCTTTAAGACATAAGGATGCTTGTATTAAAGCCTTTTTATGTTCTCCACTTTCAATATCGCTTTTCTCACAAAAGACGCTTTGTTCTGCTGTAGTCGGTACATCCTCAACGGTATTGCTTACTATGTAGATCGAAACTTTTTTAACAAATTCATTTCCAACGACATGTCGAATTAGATCTAAATCATCAATAATGCCATATAATGTTTCTTTAGCTTCATTTTCATTATATACTGCTGGCATATATCCAAAAAAAACTTTATCAAGATCAATAAACAAATAGTTAAAAGATGCAGGATACTGCTCGTTTCTTATATATTTTCCTTGTATAAAATTTTCTGCTTTTGTTGATACAAGATAAAGATTCACAGAAATTGATAATATAAGTATAAATAATAGAGTAGACCTGATTTTGATCATTTTTCATCTCTCCAAATTACAGAAATCAATTCTTTCGAGTCTTCAGATCTTATTGAAAATATTACATCAAAATCTTTATCAATTTGCCCAAATTAAATTCATACAAATCATTATAGTTCTTAACATAGTTCTTGGGTACGACTGGCAGTAAACCATAGGAAATTAGTATTTGAATTGTGTCAAATTTTGGCTGGGAAAGCAAAGTGGAAATATCAGCCACATAACTACCCTTAACGACGTTATCAGCTATGCTAGCAAGTGAATCAGGAACAACTACTTGAATTAATTCTTCCTTAACAAATTCGTTTTCCAGTCTTTAAGTTTTATCACCCCAAATTATGATTTTTTTGATAATCCTACAAAACAATCTCTTATACGGGATATTAAAAAATCCACGTTAGTACGATTATCGATAAATCCCATAATAATAATACTTTTAGGACAAAACTTCTTTTCAATTTCCTTATGAACAACTTTAGGCAAACTACATATTGTGACATTTGCCTTCTTTAATGATAAGATTCCTAAGAAATGCTTATATGTAATAATAATGTTGTCTATAATACTAAATGAATAATTTAAATGAAGATAAGTAAGGCAATTTACGGGAATTGTTGAACTTGTTTTCTTTCGCTATCCTTAATGTCGGTTGTATTTTTATTATCCCCCCAAATTATGTCATTGAGCGATTGCATATAACCCTCCTGATGTATCAATTATGTCAACTGGCTAGCAATATGAATTATATATTTAGTTAGGGAATAATGCAATAAATAGCAATTCCATTCTTATCAATAGGTAGGTACAAAATTGAGGTGCCTTCATATGAGATGAGTAATTATAGAATATATTCTGAATGCACCATATCCGTGATTCTGATTAGTGTAAAGGAAATACACAAGCAATTTTCCAATATATATATATTATCAGCACAGGGGACGGTTCTGTGTGTTGATAGAGGGAATAAAAACCGCCTAACTTGACTAGAAGGTATTATTCTAATAAAATTCTATTAGAACATTACTACGGAGGTGTTCCGTATGCAGATCAAACCTTCGGCGGCAATACGCCAGAACTATAACGAAGTGTCTGCGCTATGCAAAAAGACGAAGGAGCCCGTATACCTCACCAAAAATGGTGAAGGCGATCTTGTGGTGATGGATATCGCCGCCTTCCGGCGGCGGGAGAAAATGCTGGAGCTTAGGGAGGCACTGATCCGCGTGGAATGCCTGGCTGTGCGGGCAGGCTGCTCTCCGGATGAGCTGGATGCATACCTCGATACAGTCCTTCATGAAGTTCCGGCCCATGAGTAAATACAGGATCATTATCTCGGACGAGGCGAGAAGGCAGTTGGGGAACTGCATTCTGTTCATTGCGAAGGAGAATATGGAAGCCGCGCAGCAACTAAGTCTTCGTCTCATGGAAGCTATCCAGTCACATTGTGATATGCCGACACGATATCCATTCTTTAATGAGCCGTATATCCCCGCTAACAAATATCACAAAATAATCATCCAGAACTGGTACCTGATCCTCTACCAGATTCGCGATACCAATGTCTTTGTGGAGTATGTCGTTGATTGCAGGTAGGACTACCAGTGGCTGATTCACTGAGTCTTTTTGGGCAGGTCGATCATGTACTTACATACAGGAGGGCAATGCAATGCTCGGGGCAATGATCGGTGATATCATTGGCTCTGTTTATGAGTGGCATAACGTGAAGTCGGAAGATTTTGCCCTTTTTTCCAATCAGTCAAGATTTACGGATGACACTGTGTTGACAGCAGCGACCGCGGAGGCGATCCTGCATATGCAAACGGGGCATACCGGGCTTGGTTCAAAGCGGTATTATGCGAAACAATATGCATGTCAATACAAGCTGTATGGCAGCCGTTATCCCGATTGCGGGTTCGGAGAAATGTTTCAAAGCTGGTGTAAAGCCTCTACAATGCAAAAGCAGCACAGCTATGGGAATGGCGCAGCGATGCGTGTTTCGCCTGTTGGATGGGCATTTGAAAGCCTTGATGAGGTGATCTGCCAGGCAAAGTATACGACGGTTTATACCCACAACCATCCGGACAGTGTAAAAGGGGCCTGTGCGGCTGCTGCGGCTGTATATCTTGCAAGAAAAGTAAAGGATAAGGATGAAATAAAATCCTACCTGCAAAAGCGGTTTCATTATAATTTATCGGTACCGCTTAGTTTGATACGCCCTGGGTATCAATTTGATTCGTCATGCCGGGGTTCCGTCCCCCAGGCCATCCGCGCTTTTTTGGAAGGTAATGATTTTGTCGACACGATCAGGAAAGCTGTATCTCTTGGTGGGGACAGCGACACGATCGCCGCAATCGCGGGCGGTATCGCGGAAGCATATTACAAAGAGATTCCCGCAGAGATAAAGGACAAAGCGCTGCTTCTGCTGGATGCCGGTTTACGCAAAGTTATTCGGGAGTTCTATTCGAGATTTCATATGTTGCTGTAGGTGCGTTTTTTTATACCGTTGCAATTCCTGGTGGCAACAATTTCCCGATCAGTAAACACACGAATAGCGCCATTATTCTGGCCCATTCATGGGAACAATCCCTCTTTGACATAGTAGCGCAGCGTAGATATGTTATCCCGTCATTTTGAATACTTCACCGATGGAATAATGCACGGTATGACCCCAGCTGCTAAACAAATATAAAAAGCCCTTGACCTAAAGCTGGCTTTAGGTTTTATACTAGGATACGGCAGCTGCCCAAATTCGTCAACAAAAGCCGGCAGGGAAGAAGGAGCATACGGGTTGAAGAAAGCAAATCTTACTTTAATGGTTTTTACGTTGATGAACTTCGTACTTTCCATGATGGCTTTTGTGTTTAATGGCATTTTAGATAAGGTTGCCGTTTCGCTGAATATATCGATTGCCGATTCCGGCTTATTGAATACCATGTATGCATATGGTGCTGCATTCGGTGTTCCCATTATATTGATCGTATTGCGGAAAATTGAACGTATCAGAATGCTGAAGATGATGTTGTTCATAACGATCCTGATGACATTAGCGCTTGTCTATGCACAAAACTTTGGACTAATGCTCATTATTCGGCTTGTCATGGGGGTTTGCGCCAACAGCTATGGCGTATTGGCAGTAGCAACGGTTGTAACTCTTTCTGCCAAAGAAAGACTGGGCCGTTCCATGGCCTTCCTGATCGCGGGCAATTCCCTGGCGCTTGTCATTGGTGTTCCGCTGACACGCGCTCTATCATCCATTCTTGATTGGCGCGGCATTTTCTGGATATTGAACATCATAATGGTGTTGTCCCTTATCTATTTCAAATTATATCTGCCTGAAGGGGACCATGAATCCACAAAAATGAATCTGAAAAGTGAATGGAAATATTTGAGGGATGGAAAAACCCTATTGGTCATTCTGTATTCTTTCATTATGTTTGTGGGGTATGGCGCGTTTTATACCTACGTTACGCCTTATTTGCTGTATCTTTTTCCATCCGTTGAAACGATGATGAGCCTTGTTTTGCTCATTCTGGGAATTGCCAGTTTCATAGGCAATTTCATTGGCGGCCGCGCATCCGACTGCATAGGCTACGCCAAGTCGTTGTTGTTGGGTGCAGCCATCCAAATGGCATTGATACTTTTGATACTTGTGTTTCAACACATTATGTGGTTAAACGTGCTCTTTGTCATACTTTGGTTAATGAGTACATGGTTCACAGGCCTGCAGCTCAATACCGGGATCGCGCAAGTGACACAGAATAAATCCAGTTTCATGATCAGCATGAATAATTCTGCCATTCAACTGGGCAGTGCCATTGGTTCAAGTTTGGCAGCCATTGTTATTACGCTTGGCGGAATTCAGAACATTGCCTTTATTGCTCTTATAGCAAGTTTGGGAATCACCTTGATTCAAATGATTTCGGTTAAGAAATACCTCAAGGCGTAAAATCGTTATACTTAATCTAGATGAAGTACAGTATGGCAGCGTGTTTGGATCGGTACCCAAATGCCGCAGTCTCAAATCCTCTCTCCTCGACCCAAAAGCAAAGGGCCCTCAAACAGCGCGTTTAAGGGCTTTGGTTATATCTTCATTTTGGAAGTTGTAAATTGAAAGCGCCTATGGCATGCATGAACCTGTCTGCTTATGTTAGCTGCCGGATAGTGCGCAGCACTGCGATCAACTCCTGCTCCTTAACCTTTTCGCAAGGTTGTTGGGACAGCACACAGTCGCAGAAATAGCGGATCTCATTCAAGTAGGCGTTCGTGGTTGGCACCGTCCCGTCCTGGAAGGTGGCGCTGTCGAGCCCCGGGGTTTCTATCTTTCCATCCTGGTGGAAGACTCGCAGGTGGCCTGCTTGATACTCCATGAGCGCCCGCTCAAACTGGAAGCGGTAACCGCATTGAAAGGTGTAGGGGCAGTCAAACCAGGCTGCCTGGCATGATACGAAGAAACCGTTGTATCCATAGATCACATGGATATCGTCGCGCCCTTGTCCTTTGGCACGGTGGCAGTCAATTGTTTGCGGAGGGCCAAAAGCGTAAATCAAGAAGTCAAGGTCATGGATGTGCAGGTCAAAGGGCGTTAGGCCGCTTTTGCCCTCGTCTAGCATCCACTGCTCCCAGCTTGACTTGGGTGCTTTACCCAAGCGGGTCATGGTGGCGGAAATCAAGGCTCCATATTGCCCGCTGTCGTAAGCGTGCTTGAGCTGTTCATACTCACCCCAGAAACGCAGCACCTGCGCTATCATAAAGCACCTGCCGGTTTCCTGCGCTGTACGGTAGCAGCGGATAATATCCTCCTCGTGCAGTGATAAAGGTTTCTCACAGAGCACATGGGCGCCATGTTTCATGGCTTTGACCGCGTATTCTGCGTGAAGGTAGGTGGGCAGGCAGATATCTACGATATCCGGCTGCTCACGTGCCATCATTGTTTCAAAGTCCTGGTACTCCCTGCACTGGGTCATCTCCCACGCCAGATGTGTACGCTCGCTTCTGATATCACAAGCGGCGACGACCGCCGCTTCCGGTATTTTAAGCCAGGCTTCCATATGGGACAGGCTGATATTGCCTGCGCCAAGGATTGCAATCTTCAGCACATTAATTCTCCTTCATCAGCATGTTCAGATAGCTTTGGGCATCCAAAATATCTTTAAGCTGCTGTTCGCCTGTTATCTCCCGCTCGATGGTCAGGCTGCCATCATAGCCCAGCATTTTCAGTTTACTAAGCAGCGCCGGGAAGTTCACCTTGCCACAGCCTACTTTGGTTTCCAATCCCAGGTGCTTCCCGTCGGTTGGGTACAACCCATCCTTGGCATGCACACCGCGAATAAGGTGGCCGAATACGTCCAGAGCGTCTACCGGGTTCGCCTTGCCATAGAGTATCAGGTTGGCTGGATCAAGGTTCACATAGAGGTTATCAAGCGCTATGTCCTCAAAACATCTCAGCATGGCAATGGGTGTTTCTTGCCCGGTTTCAAACAGCAGGTTCTGGCCTTGATCCTTGAGCTGCTGCGCAATGTAATGCAGCGCACTGATAAAACCCGGATAGTTGGGATCGCTTGGCACTTCGGGTATGAAGCCCATGTGGCTGACAACGTCCTGAACGCCAAGCATTTCGGCAAAAGCTGCGCCGGATAGCAAGTTTTTAGTCCGCGCATAACGGTAACTGGGCGGTACCAGCCCCAGCGTCTCCGGGCCCTGTAAAAAGTCCCAGACCTTCGGGCCTTCCCAGCCACACCAAAATGCGGTGATTGTGATCCCTGTTTCTTTCAGCAGCGCTTTTACCCGCTCTGCCTCTTCCTGATTCCATAGCGTGTTATCCCAGCTGATCAGCTGGATATGAAGAAAGCCGTGATGTTCTGCCTCCAGCAGCTTCTCCCGCAGTTCTTTCTGTTCATGGCGGATACAAATGCCAACATTCATGCCTGGATACCTCCTTTTGTTCATCAAAAAGCTGAGGCTGCCGGGTTAGGGCAACCTCAGCCGGTCACATGTCAGTTACTTTGCCCCTGCAAGCTCCATGCCCTTTTGGTAAAGCTCCAGATAACGGTCCAGCTTCATGCCGGCGTAGCCGTTTATATAGGTTTCCCAATCGGTATCCAACGACTTCTGACCGCTGATAAAGTAAGCGCGCCATTCCTTGTTGTAAGTCGTCAGCTCGGTGAGCAACTGGCTCATTTCACTGGCTTCTTCTGCAGTGTTGTATTTGCTGAAAGGCGTCCAGATGTTCTTGGGGACATAGTTGATGAGGCCTTCCGCTGCGGCGACTGATGCAGGCCAGGTCTCGCCACCCTTGAAATACTCGTTGGTGGCCACAGAGGCGTTGGCACCGCCGGCCCACGGTACATATTTGGCCAGAACTTGCTCGAAGTTGATGCCCTCCGGATTCTTGAGCACGTAATCAGTCAGCTTTAAGCCGCCCGGGGAAGCCGCATCCTTTTCATAGGTAACACCTTCGATGCCCATGAAGTAGCTGATGATGCCCTCATCTGAATACCAATGATCCATCCAGCGAGCAGCAGCCTCAGGGTTCTTGCACTTGTAGGTGATGATGAATTGTCCGGTTGCGCTGGCCGGCAAGCTGTAGGGACCCCAATATTTATAGCCCTTGGGGCCTTCAAACGGTTCGGTGATGCCCAGGCTGAAAGACTCATAGGGTGAGCCGGCGGCGGGGGAGTTGTTAACGAAATTGTATGTCAGTACACGCCCAGTGGCCACTTTGGCTATAAGCTGCGCAAAGTCCATGGTAAAGATATCTTGGTCCAGCAGCTTCTCTGTATAGCAGGTGTTAAAGAAGCGCAGCATGTCGCGGTACTGCTCCGTCGCGTAGGCAAACTGTAGCTTGCCCGCATCGTCCATCAGCACGTTGGGGTGTGAGCCGCCTCGATTGTTCAGGCCGAACGAGCCGGAAAAGGGTAGGATAAGGTTGTCGACATCGACAGCGGACAGCGGTATCTCATCCTCCTGGCCGTTGCCATTGTAGTCCAATTTTTTGGATGCCCGCAGATATTCAAGAAGACCGTCAATGGTATTGGGTATCTTGTCGTAGCCCAGCTTCTGCATAATGTCAGTGTTGAAGAAAACCTTGGTACCCATGCGAATAGCATCACCGGCCAGGATGTAAGGGGCTGCGTAAATCTTGCCGTCAGCCTGGGTTACAGCATCTTTTGCGGTAGGAAACTTCTCAAACCACTTGTTCAGATTGGGAGTATACTCCGAGTAATCGCTCAAAGCCAGGAACATGCCCTCCTCGGCGTACTTGGCCTGGTCAGTAGACGTGACATTCATCTTGAAAAGGATGTCAGGGACTTCTCCAGAAGCCAGCATCAAGCTCAGCTGCGTGGCGCGGTCGGTGAGGGGAATGTTGCGATACTGCATATCGATGTTGGAAACATCCTCAAAGTTCTTTAGGATCTCAATCTCGTTGAAATCGATCTGGATGGGAGATTGGCCATTAGCAACGGTTAAGGTGATTTTTTCATCGACGATAGGCAGTCCTTCTTTGGATGTCGTGGCGGCCAAAGCCATTGTGGGCAGGGAAAGCACAAGCACAAGTAGCCAGACAAGAATCCGTTTGTTCATGGGTATCCTCCTCATTATTTTAATGCAGATAACGGTTCTTCCGTTATCAACCTTTAACAGAGCCTATCAATACTCCCTTGACGAAGAAACGCTGTACGAAAGGGTAAAGGATAAGCATGGGAAGCGAGGCTAAAACGATGACCGAATATTTGATTACTTCGGCGCGCATTGCCTGCCGCGCTGCCTCATCACTGCCCATGTCCATTAGACTTTGTGAGGAGTTGATGATTAGTACCTTTCGCAGGAAGAGCTGCAGTGGCTGTCTGGACTCATTGGAGATATATAGGAGGGCGCTAAAATAGCTATTCCAGTGGCTTACGCCATAATACAATCCAATGACAGCCAAGATAGGGCCTGTGAGCGGCAGAATGATTCTCACCAATGTCAGAAAATGAGAGGCGCCGTCAATTTCCGCTGCTTCTTGGATTTCATAAGGTATGGATGTTGTGAAGAAGGTCCGCATGATAATCATGTTGTATACCGAGATTGATCCTGGCAGGATCAAAGCACCCCAAGAGTTCATTAAGCCTAGTGTTTTTGAGACCATCAGGTAAGTGGGGATCAGGCCGCCGGAAAAGAACATGGTGAAGGTGATGATCTTCATGATCACGTTTCTTCCCCACAAATCGCGGCGGCTAAGTGGATAGGCGGCCAGGATTGTCATCAGCAGGTTGAAAGCGGTGCCCATGAAGAGGATGAGCAGGGAGTTTTTATAACCAGTCATGATATTGGGGTTTTTAAATACTTCTGCATAATTGTCCAGCGTCAGGTCCACAGGCCAGAGGAGCATCTTGCCTGACGTTACGCTCACGGCATTGCTGAATGAGGCGCTAATGACATAGACCAAAGGGTAGAGGATAAGGAGGGTAAACAGTGCCAGCAAAACGATGATTACGGTCTCAAACAGAACGTCTCCCTTGCTCATCCGCGCGTTCTTGTTCACCCTTGGCATTTTCGTTTTTTGCCCAGCTATCATGCCATCCACCTCCTCACCATAGGCTGGTTTCACCAAAACGGCCGGCAATCCAGTTGACGCCAACCAGCAGTATGCAGTTGACCACGGAGTTGAACAGGCCGATCGAGGTTGCCAGTTCATACTGAGCGCTTTCGATGCCTATGCGGTAGGAATAGGTTGAGATCACGTCTGACATGGACATGTTCAGATCATTCTGCATCAAGAAGACCTTTTCAAAACCAACGCTCATAATGTACCCGGAGTTAAGAATGAGCAGGATGATGATGGTAGGGAGAATTCCCGGAAAGTTAATGTGCCATATGCGCTGCCAGCGGTTGGCCCCGTCCATCATAGCACTTTCATGTAACTGAGGATCTATGCCCGCCAGTGCCGCGATATAGATGATAGAGTCCCAGCCTGCATTCTGCCATACATTTGAACCGATATAGAGCGGGCGGAAGAGGTCCGCCTTCTGCAGCCAATTGGAGCCTTCACCGCCAAAGGCGCGGATAAGCAGGTTCACGATGCCGTAGTCACTGTTGGTGAAGCTTTTCAGCAGGCCTACCAAAACGATAATAGAGAGGAAGTGGGGGGCATAAGTAATGTTCTGTACAATCTTCCGGTATTTTTGATTGCGCACCTCGTTAATGCACAGCGCCAGGAAAATGGGTATAGGAAATCCCAAGAGCAGGGACTGAAAGCTTATGACTATGGTGTTTGTGATCACGCGCTCGCAGTAAGGCGAGGTAAAGAAGCGTTCGAAGTGCTCGAACCAAGGTTTTACCCAAGGGCTGCCCAATATACCGCGCAGTACCTTGTAATTCTTGAATGCCAATAACAGACCATAGAGAGGACCATAGCAAAAAATAAAAAAATATGCCATGACTGGAACCAACATGGCATAAAGCTGCCAATTGCGCCTAAGGTGACTGCGCTGGAGGAAACTTCTCAACGTCCTTGATGGCGCGAGGTTGATTTTCTGCATTAAATCGCTCCTTAGCATGTAACGATTCGGCTAGCTGGCAGAACATATGGACAATTATGCATTTTTTCACAAATTATGTTGTTATTATATTAACGCCGATGCTTCGTCATGTCAAGTAAAATATATCGCTTCGCATGGTACCCTCGCTTCATATTATGCGATTAACACAAAGCAAATCTAAAGAGTCAGCAACGATAGGCAACCAATCTAAGTATGGCTGCCAGTGTTAAACCAGGAGGACGGCAGACTGTATCAGAAAGCCCACTGCAACAGGAGAAAACAGATGCATCTATGTCAATGAGACAAAAAGAAAAGCTACGGCTCCCGAACCAGGCGCCGTGGCTTTTTCGTATAACAAAATATACACAATTACAAGTGCCGCTCTTCCAGCATGCGGATTTTTCTTAGCAGCATTATCCTTTGAAGAATCAGCAATAGGGCCAATGCTGCGCAGGCGGAATAGGGGATCCACAGCGGATACTGCTTTTCCTTCTCCTTATCCGCCTGCATGCCATACACCTGCGCCACCTTTTCTTCTATAACTGTCTTCAGCGGCAGCTTTATTTCATGGGCTTCCCCGTAAGCATCCTCGTAGGATATGCTAAGAGTGCCGCTCACCTCGCCCAATGTGCCTCCGTCCACCCGGAAGTTGGTGGAGGCGGTCTTGCTCTCCCCGGGCGCGATGTTCCCGGCCAGCACGCTGCCACCATTGGTAAGGCCCGGTATATCGAAGGTCAGCAAAGCATTGTTGATTGTGCTCTTTCCCATGTTCATCAGCGTCATGGAAAAGGAAGGCACATCCCCCGGGGTCACACGCACCGGAAGCGAGGCCTCGGTATACGCTAGATGCACGGGCTGCCTAACATCCACAGTATACTTGACGGATGAACTTACCGCCTTACCGCCCCCGTAGGTGTACTGGATCGTAATATCCACGGTATGAAGCTGGGCGGCGGCCTTCTGAGCGACTGTCACGGGGATGACGCAATCGGCACTTTCCCCGGCGGGAAGCTGCCCGACGCGCACCGTATCCACGTTCGAAGGCAGTACATCCCCCGACGCGTCCTGAAGCTTGACCGTCATATTCTTCATGGCACGGACATCACTGGTATTGCGCACCTTAAGCCGGATCTCGCCGTCCTCCCCGGCGTTTAAGTAATCGCCGCTTGCTTGAAAAGCGATGATCTCCGCCTGGGGCACTTCGGCATCCTCTCTTCCATCAGTTACGGCGGCCTCCAGGTTAAAAGCCTGTACAATTGCGTTCTCTTGCGCATCAAGGCCGGAAACGGTGATGACAAGCGGATATTCACCATTTATTCGGGATGGATACATGTCCAATTTAAAGGTCATAAGATAAACGCTTACGGTGCCTGACGCAAACCTGTGATCCTTTCGCGAAAACCGCTTTTCAAGCCCCTGCAGCTTAAAAGGAGCATTATTTGGGTTCTTTGGTGCAAGGGTTGCGGTTATATCGCCCTGGGCCACATCCGACAAAAGCGGAAGCACGATGGTCATGGTATTGCCGGAGGCGGCCGGCGAATATCCCTGCCCGTAAGGACGGTCCATGCCGGCATAGATGTGAACGGTGTCTATTGCAAACGGCTGTTCCGCCGCAAGGGCAAAAAGGCTGGGAACAAAAAGGATCAATATGCATATGCAAAATACAACCTTGCGCATAGTACAGCCTCCCTTTTCTTATACCGTTCCAAAACATAAATTTTCGCATGGCGAGCGTAGGGCGGTGGCCGACGTTCGCCGCCATATCCTGGCCTTATAGTACCGTTACAGGCGGCGGGAGCAAGCCCCCGCCCTACGCTTATCCCGTGAAGCGGTATGGTTGCGTTCAAAGATGATGACATCGCGCATTAAGGTTTTGAATTGGTATTACAGCTCTCTGATATTATCAATGATGCTGGACCGCACGATCCCACGGATGCGGGCCTGAAGGTTGAGCCCACAAAAGAGCAGGATCAGCAGAATATACAGCGCCATGGCACCGGCAAGCGGCAGAAGCACTCCCTCGGGAAGCATCCTTTCGTACGCCTGGTATGCAAGGAAACCTGAGCTTAACAGTACCCCCGCCATAAGGCCCCAGCCAAGCATGATCACCACCTGACGCAGATAGGAGGATATGATCACCCGAAGTGGCGCGCCTACCGCCCGCAGCGTGCCGATGGCCCGCTTGTCGGAGCGGATGCGGCCGGTGACGGCGTTGTTGACCATGCTGACACTTATGGCAAAGAACAGAATCAAAATAGCGAGATTGCTTACAATCACCATTGTATTCCAGTTTTGCCTTTCCCGCGCGGACGCGAAAGAGGAGTAAAACCGCATGTTATCCGCGCGGTTTGCGATACCCGACAGCACGGTTTCCAGGTATGACTCCGTTTGCTCATCCGGGGTATCCGTAAGTTTCACCGACAGGCTTTTATACCCGCTGGTTTTAAAGCCCATGGCGTCAAGCCCCGCCAATGTGGTGATCAGTGACCCTCTTTCACTGAAGTGTACATGTTCCGCCGCTTCCAAAGGCATCTCATCCGAGAGTACCGCGCCGATGCGCACGGCCCTGTCTTCGCGCCGGATGGCGGCCAAATCGTACCCGCCCTCCCCCTCCCGGGTATCCCCGCCTTCCGTGTACAGCCTGCATAGGGTAAGCGTATCTCCGGCATGGAACATGTCATTCACAAGCACCTTGTCATAGCGCTCGCCCTTTTCAAGTTTCGAGCCGCTTGATCCCCCGTTAATATTCCCATTGGCATCCCTGCTGTATTGCAGATATATTTTGTCCGGTGCTATAACCAATACCTCACGGCCTTCATTGAGCGCCTGGATATCGATCTCCCCCGACAGCACGCACGGCTTGAGCAGCCCGGCCAGCTCAGAAGACAAAGCCGACATCTGCTCCGATACCATTTCCGCATCAATGTTCAACCGCTCTTTAAGCGATAGGTACCGCTTGCGCTCATCCTCCCACCAAGGTTTCCGGACTTCGTCCGCCTGCATTTCATCTATCAAATATCCATACTGATACTGATACCAAGGAATATCGTCGACTGTTATGTATTGGCTTACGTTTTTCAGCAGCAAATTGACCATAACGGACTTGGATGCCTGTATGCTCCCGACCAGCGGCAGCGCCGCAGCCTCCTGAAGATCGCCGTCTGTTAGGAGCGGCCGCAGAGCGCTTTCTTCGACGAAAGCATCAACTTGAAAACCGTAGGTGTCAATCGTGAAATCATACCCTTCGTATACGTGTGCGAGTATGTTCCATACCGCATTGAATCCCATCGTTAAAACGGCCAGGCTCAGGGCGGTGACCGCCCAAATGCCCGCTTGCTTTGCCCGGTACAGTTTCAGGTGCCTTAAGGCCAGCAGACTGGGCGGCCAGAAGGTTTGTTTCTCACGAATATGCATCCGCTTTTTCGCCCGCAAAAGCGATGTTTCGCGAATGGCCTGCATAGGCGATGTCCGGGAAGCCTCAAACAATGGCATAAACGCCGCGCCCATCACAAAAACAATGGATACAAGGAATTCCAACGGCAAAAACCAGTTTGACGCATAATACTGAAGCCCTTCGCCAATTGCTTTGGACAACCCCCATACGGCAAGGTGCGACAGCGCGATGGCGGCCGGCGCTACGGTAAGGGCGATAACAAGCGCCTCCCGGCCGAAAATACGGCGAATCTGCCTGCGGGTTGCGCCAACGGCGCGGAGCATACCGATCTGGGAACGGCGCTCGGACAGCATCATGGAAAATGCGCCGGCGATCCCCATGCAAGCCACCCCGACCAGCACGAGCCCCAGCGAGACCACCATAACACCCAACATGCTGCTGTTGGAATCAGAGGTATTGAGAAACAAATTGAAACCATAGTAATCCACACAGAAGTTATGCTGTCCATATTGTATAGACATCGAAGTCGCCGTATTGATATGAAGCGGCGAAAGCTGCACAAGGCGATTGATGATAGGCCTCCCGCCCGGCTCTACCTGTTCTGCCCGGGATACCACCGCGCCAGGGTACCCAAAGTAGCGATCTTCGCTGCTTTGATAGCCGTTTTCTTGATACGCGGTCTGCTCCGAAAGAATGCCCACCAGCGTATATGTTTTTTTAATCGTATCGGGCAAAAAGCTGTTCCCATCCGGCACTTTGATCGACAGTGTCAAGTTATCACCCAGCTGGGCATCCGTCCGCAGCCTTTGCAGTTTGCTTCGCTCTATAGCGATTTCTCCCAGCGCCTCGGGCATGCGGCCCAAAACACACTGCTTGTAAGCCAGCGCTTCCCCTGCCTCGTCGTAATAGGCAATGGAGGTTTCTTTTCCTTCGGTCACGCCGATGATGTATGCATTTCCTTCGTTTACCACATATCCGTTTTCCAGCCATTCTTGAGGTGAAACATCCTCAGCGTTAAGGAGTGCGGCGTCCTGCTTGCCCACCTGACGAAAATAGCGTTCCTGATAGGTATGGTTCAAACTCTGCGCCACCAGCAGCATGGAGGATGTGAAAAAGATCGCCAGCATGATACCGGCCACAAGCGTTGCATATTGCCGTTTCCGTACACGTATGCTGCCCAGCGCCAGAGTATTGTAGGTCGGCGTCTTTTTCATGGCTGCGTCTCCCGGCCACTGTCCCCAACGACTGCGCCGTCTGCAAGCGATAGGATGCGGCCGGCCTGCTCGGCAATGGCCAGGTCGTGGGTGACCAGAATCAGCGTTACGCCCAGTTCCTGCCCCACATACCGCAAAAGGGAGAGTACCTCCCGGCCGGACTTTCCATCCAGGTTCCCGGTGGGCTCGTCGGCAAACAGCACAGCGGGCTTGTTGGCAAGGGCGCGGGCAATGGAGATCCGCTGCTGCTGCCCGCCCGACAAGGCGCCGGGCAGGTGACTTACCCTGTCTCCGATTTCCAGCATGCCGATCAGCCTGTCAATGTACTTTTGATCAGGCTGCTTTTTATCCAGCATGACAGGGAGCAATATGTTTTCGTACCCTGTCAGTTCTTTGACCAAATTATAGGATTGAAATACAAAGCCGAACCTCCGCCGCCGAAGCACCGAAAGCTGGTTGTCGTTGTAGGCGAATAGATCGGCATCCTGAAAGAATATCTTGCCGGAGGTGGGGTACTCCAGGCCTCCCAGCATATGCAAAAGTGTTGACTTTCCCGATCCGCTGGGGCCGGTGATTGCCACAAATTCTCCCTTTTCAAAGGATAAGTCCACATCCCGCACCGCATGAACCGCCGTCTCGCCCGAGGCAAAGGTTTTGCACAACGCCTCGCACCGCATGATCTCCATAGCGCGTCCCCCCTTTACGGTTCCATTGTAACGCTGCAAGCTTGCGGTCTTGTGAATGTATTCTTACGTTTTCTTAAGGCGGTGGTGCAAAAGCGGCAGGCAGATTGTGACTTTTAGCCCGCCCTGCGCGTTTTCGGCGGATACTGTGCCGTGGTGCTTTTCCACAATGGCCCTCACGATGGCCAGCCCCACGCCAACGCCATCAGAGGCGGTAGACGCCGAGCTGCGGAAAAAGCGCCGGAACAGGCTGCCAAGCTCCCCAGCCGGCACGCCACCGCCATCGTCTTGAACGGTACAGAAAACGGAATTTTCGGCCTGCTCGATGGTGATGCTGATTCTTCCGTCCTCCCGCGTATGCTCACAGGCATTTTTGATCAAGTTCGAAATCGCCTCACCCAGCCAGGCTTCATCGCAGCTAAGTTCCGCCTCACCATTTACCTCGATCCGCCTGCCCGGAAATAACGGCACAACCCTTACCAGGGCATCCCGTACGATGGCGGACAATTCCTTTATCTCAAAATGAAACTCATAACCGTCAGCCCGCAGCCGCTCCAAGCGAAGGAGAGAGCCGATCAGGTGTTCCATGCGGTTTAGCAGCTTTAGCTTATGCTCTAAGTGTGCGCCGCCGTCCATTTCACAGTACAGCTTGAGGCCTGAGATGGGTGTCTTTAACTGATGGGAAATATCCGTCAGCAGCTTTTCGTTTTTGCGTATCTCTGTGAGCCTGTTTTCTTCGCTTTGCAAAAGGCGTGTTTCCAACTCGATCACCGCGTTTTCAAACATCGCAAAGCGGTTGTCCCGCACGCTAAAGCTTGGCGTCTTGATTTCGCCGGCCAAAAACCGCATGATCTGGTCATGCAGCCGCACAGCTTCCCGCCCGTGACGTATGGCTTGTACCACAAAAATAAAAAGAAGGGCAGTCAGCAGCGCCGCCACCCCGCAAAGTATGGCTACGGTGTATCCTCCCATTGGTAACCCACCCCCCGCACGGTGCGAATGTATTCCGCCCCGATCTTCTCCCGAAGGCGGCTGATATGCACCGACAGCGTATTGCCATCGATAAATTGCCCGCCCATATCCCATATGTCTTCCAGCAGCTTATCCCGCGTCATTACCCGCCCGCCTGCGCGGAGGATGAGCGACAGCAGCCGGAACTCGATAGGTGTCAAAAAAACCGGTTCAGCGTTTTTGTGCACTGTCATGCGCTCTGTGTCGATTTCCAAACCAGAACGCACAAACGTTGCAGGCGCGCTCCGTCTTAGCAGCGCACGGATGCGGCTTAACAATTCCAGCATTCGAAAGGGCTTTGTAACGTAATCGTCACCGCCCGCATCGAACCCTCGAACCACCTGTATCTCTTCGTCACAGGCGGTCAAAAACAAGATGGGTGTCCGGAGGCCCATCAATCGCCACGCCTTGCACAGCCCGATCCCATCCCCATCCGGAAGCCCGATATCCAGCACGATCAAGTCATAAACGCTATTTTCGATATTTACCTGCGCTTCTTTGGCCGAGGCGCAAGCGTCGGTGGCATAACCCGCCTGATCCATAAGCTCGGTCAAGCCGCTTCGCAAAAAGGGATCGTCTTCCACCAACAGGATTCTTGTACGCACGCAAATCCTCCCAGGCCGTCATTTCTTTCCTGATTATACCATACGTCTTCCCGTATAGGGGATATCTTATGAAATCGTAAGCCTCGGGAAGTAAAATACATCAGCAGAAGAAATGGTTTTGTCATGAATATAAAAATCCCGCTGAAATCGGACGATTTTAACGGGATTTTATACTTCGGCGGCTAGAGCAAATCTTAAATATTGCTTGTGATAGGCATGATAAAGGCACTTTCCTCCAGCATCTTTACGGACGGCATCGTAAGTAAGGACGTAAGCTGTTCCCTGGTGCGGCCAAGGGCGAATAAGGAAACCAACTGCCGGACGCTCACTGCCACCGAAACTCAGTTTATCAACCGGCAGTTGAAAAAAGCAAGAAAAGTTCATCTGTCTATCCATTGCACAACGTCTACGTTTCGCTTTAAAATGGAGGAAAGATGATGAAAGGCAGGCTTATCCGATGATAAACAAGGCAGAAGTTGGAAATAGAATTGCCGCTATCCGCAATCATTTGGGGTACTCGCAGGCGAAGTTTTCCGAGATGCTCGGAGTCAGCACTCAGGCTGTATCCAAGTGGGAAACCGGCCTTTCACTGCCTGATATCGAGGTGCTGCTGAACATCTCGTGGTTCGCAAAGACTACGATGAACAGTATTCTGGATGGGAACGACTTTATCGGTGCCGGGCCGGGAGACGATAGGGGATTGGAGTACATGAACGGATTGCTGCTCTGCCCCACCTGCAAGAATAGACTAACACTGCAAAGTGAAAAGCTAGGGAAACCCTTTTTTGAGTGCATAAACGGTCACCGTGTGGATGTTATCGACGGTGTTGTATTTTTCAACACCAGAGAAATCCCCGGCGAACTTTGGTCACTTTGGTTGAGGAACTACGACCACTACCTGGAAGAACAAAAGAATCCGGGCTTGCCTCGCTACCGGGAAGGCGCGGTTTATTATAAGGATGCCATATGGGAGGAAATTGACAGGATAAGGCCGTCCATCATCATGGATTTCGCGTGCGGCACCGGTAGTGGAATCAAGCAGGTAATCGAAAAAATCCGTTGGCCTGTGACCATTATTTTGGCGGATGTCAGTCACAGAATTCTGAAATATAACCGCGTATTTTTCACCGAGGAGTGGAAGAACCCTTATGTCGATATGGTCTGCTTGGCCTGTGACTGTTCGGATGTACCTCTGCCTGATAATTCCATCGATATGGTGTTTTCAAACGCCGGCTTTGAAAGCATGCAGGAAAAGATGATGGATGGATTCCGTGAGGCGCATCGTGTTCTAAAGCCCGGTGGGCATGCGGTTTATAGTATCAGCATTGTGGATGGCCATGAGAGTGAAAATACTCAGAAATGGATGAAGTTATTATACAGTGCAGATGATACCTTTGGCAAAATGCTGATCACGCATCACATGAACGACATTCAGCAATGGCTGGCTAAATGTGAAGGCACAGGATTCGGAAAGAATAAAGACATTAAGATTTACGGTGAGATGACCGCTCCCGATGGCGATGTTTTTCCATTTGAGAATATGGTTTTGCGCTGGATGGCCCAACATGTGGTGGTTTCTGAAAAATGAACAGCAAAAGGCTATTACTGTTATGCATTCTTTCCTCTGCTCTCTGATCATGATGAAACGATAGAAGATGCCGTTACGGTGTAGAAATCCAAGCGTTTGCACCATAAGCTGTGACGCATATGGATTGGCGCATCGTAACGGCATCGTTTCGGTTTTTGGCAGTTTCAGATTGTTACTCCTTGCTGATGGACACCACAGGCACCCACAATTCCGAAGCCGGGTCATGGCCTGGTGCGTAATGACACTCCACAATGGGCGCATCGGCCAAATCGTACCCGGAACCGGGAAGCCATTCGGTGTATATCCGTTTCCAGGCATCTAACACATCCGGGAAGACGGCCCACTTTGATGCTGGCAATGTCTGTTCCTCCATGCCTTCGGGAACAGCATCCTCATACCTTACGCCTATGAAATAGTCGAAGGTTTCATCGCTTATTCTGGGTTTGCTGCCGATCACGCCAAGCAGGCTTTCCAGTTTGCATTTGGGCTTTTCCCAAGACATGTCGATGAGCTTGGGCAAACATCCGCCTTCCATCTCCCTGTGCCAGATGCCAGGCACGACGTCGAAGGCGTGCTTTGTATCCACCTCAAATTTGCGGCCGACGATGCGAAGGGAATCCAGCTCCTCCATACGGTAATTCATTGGCGCATCTCCTTTAAGATCCAAGTGAAAGGAGATTTTGGGATAGTAGGTGAACTGCACACCGCCTTCGCACGCATGCGAGGGATGCACCTTATGCTGCCGGTAAAAAGCCCTGGCAAAGGCATCCGCCGATTCATAGCCATACTTTACAGCCACGTCGATGACACGGTTTTTCTTATTCGCAAGATCATAGGCGGCTTGTGTCAGCCTCCGGCGCCTTATATATTCCGACAGCGTAAGGCCCGTGACAGAAACGAACACACGCGGGAAATGGTACGCCGAGCAGAAGGCGGCTTTTGCGATTAAGTCATAATCCATTTCACCGTCCAGATGCGCTTCGATATAGTCCAGGGCATTGTTCATGCGCGCGACCCAATCCATACCAACTCTCCTTTCCTTGGGAGAGGATAACAGCTTTTTAAGCCGGATGTCCGACTTTTCAAGTGCAAAGAATATCACGTTAGCGCAGGCAATGCAACAAATGGTTTGAAGATTGCATGTCAATACCTGAGCCAGCCCCCGAATTTCCACCCGGGAAGATAGAGGTTTTTGAGCCAGTTCATGGCATCAGCCCAAGTTTTGCTCATAGGCACGCCTGTGGCATAGGGATAAAAGCCAACAAAGGCAAGAAGCACAAGAACCATGTATACCGCCTGAAGCCTTGATCCAGCCTTGATATTATGATTTGCGATTTGTTCCAAAGCATAAACGATGCACAGCATGACAAACACAAGGCTCGCAAAGTAATGATAGAGGAAGGTGGCCCTGGTGATGAACACCCAGGGAATGTATTGGGCGGCGGCCGCGATCAGCAGCATGGCCGGGCGGTGATCGGTGATCCTGGCGCCCGTAAGATGCGGCTTGATAAAGCGGATAAGCACATAGATAAATGCTGCAGCGCCGGCCCACCATACAAAGGGATTGCCCATGCCCATGATAGTGGACACCATACCAGGCTGCACATAGTTGCCTTTGTAGTACCACATGGGCCGCAGCATCAGCGGCCACTCGTACCAAGGCGATTGGAAGTCGTGGGTGGCGGTAAGGGTCGCGTGGTAACTATACATTGATTCCTGAGCCTTAACGAATCTTTCGAATGTCAGCCCGCCTTCCCATGCGAACTGGGGAATATAGCTGAAATAGTAGATGGCAAAAGGAATGACAATAAAGAAAACAACGCAGGCGGATAAAGTTCCCAAGACATATTTTAAGTAAGCACTCACCTGCTCTTGATATTCTCCGCCCAGAATGCGCCCCGCCTTGTAGTCAAGAAAGCGTGCAGCCATGGACCAAATAAACAACACCATAAGCCCTAAGCCGGCATACATGCCAATCCATTTGCTGGCGCAGGAAAGCCCCATGAATATACCAGAAAGCCACAGGGGGAAAAGCGTTTTGAAGCCATCACGGAAAAAGCTCATCTGCATGTATCTGAACATGAAAAGGTACGAAAGCATGATGAACAGCACGGCAAAGCTGTCGATGGTGGCGATGCGCGTCTGCGCAAGATGCATCATGTCAAAGGCCATAACAAATGCTGCAAGGAAAGCGAAACGTTTTTTTTGAAACAGCAGCTTGCCCATTACATACATGACCGGCACCATCAGCACCCCGTAAAGCGCGCCGGCAAAGCGCCAGCCGAAGGGAGTCATGCCAAAGAGCTTGATGGACAGCATAATAAACACTTTACCGAGTGGCGGATGGGTCCACTCGAATGTACCAAGCCCATGCAAATGCTCATACCCGGTACGGCCATGATAGACTTCGTCAAAGTACATGCTGTTAAAGTATCCCGGCGCATCGGGAGCGGTGTCTGATTCATCATTCAAAAGCCGGGGGTTATACGCGCTGCCATCCTCCCCGCCGGTTGCCACAGCCGATGCAACGGGCAGCGTTTGGCCGCTTGCGTCCCGGAATACCATTTCCATCATGGATAGTGACGGCCCGTCTGCCTGAAGGCGCACATAGCGGCTTTTCATGACCAGCGGATCGCTGGATGGCGCCACGGGGTTACCGTTATCGTCAACCTGCATGCCTAAAACATACTTCCACTGGAAGCAGTCGCCCGTCAAAAGCTGTACATCCCGCGCCGGTATCCACTGCTTTCCATCGCCGGACAGGGAGATGGAAAAGGTATGGTCCTGCCAGTTGATGCCTCCATAGTACAGGATGTGAAAGGTGCGGCTTTCCCCAAGATCGAAGATGATTGTCTCGCTTTGCCCCGTGGTGGTATAGACCGTCTGGGGCGCCTTGAAAGAACCAAGGCCTATAAATGCAATGGCGGCATATATAAGCGTAAGCGATAGCATGACCGCCCAATCTTTCATACACAGGCGCATGGCAGGCGTTTTCCCTGACAGCATGGGCTTGCGGTCTTCGGCTGAAAAGTGCAAAAGCTTTCTGCGCATATTGCCTCCGTCCGATGTTATCATAATCCATCCATCAGTTAACTGCTTCTCCATGAACTGGATATTTTCCTTCTGATGTGCATCCTGCCCGGATGACAGCCGCCTGAAACTATGGTAAGATACATCCATTGACGGTGTACAAACCACCCGTGAATATCTGTTGTACCATTCACGGGCGCGGTGGGGGAATCTCCTTTATAATTCCATCAGGGAGGTGAAGGAATGGACTTTGTGGAGCGGATGAACCGCGCGATGGATTACATCGAGAGCTGCCTGGGAGAAGAAATCAATCCACAGGAGATCGCCAGGATCATGGCCTGTCCGTTTACAGTATTCCAGCGATCGTTCATACAGATTACGGGCATACCCGTATCGGAGTATGTGAGGCGGCGCAAGCTCAGCTGCGCGGCGTACGATCTTCAAAACACCGAGGAGAAGGTCATCGATATTGCCCTAAAGTACGGGTATGAATCGCCGGACGCCTTTTCTGCGGCTTTCAAAAGGCTGCACGGCGTACCGCCATCCGCGGCCAGGGATCCGGGCGCGAAACTTTCGTTCTACTGCCATTTGACCTTTGCCCTTACGATGGAGGGGGTTGACAAAATGGATTACACACTTGTGGAAAAGGAAGGCTTCAAGGTATTAGGCATTCGGCGAACTACACCCTACGGGGGCGGAACATGGGCCATTGTCAAAAGCGATGGCAGCGGCGAAACTTTGAAAGAGCTGAGCGGCCACTTTTACGATCTGGGCTTATGCTTTGGCTTTTTAAAGGACGGCAGCAATGATTATATGTGTGCTGTGGAATGGGCAGGCGAGGATGTGAAGGGCTTTGATACCTATGTATACACTCCCGCCACATGGCTCATTTTTGAGGCTTCCGGCACCATCAGCGGCCAGGTGCTGTTTCAAACCTGGCAGCGTATCAACAATGAATTTTTGCCACAGAGCAAATACAAAAAATCCGGTCAGCCCACCATTGAAAAATTCGTGCTCTGGGACGAGCAAAACGATGCCTGTAAGGTGGAAATCTGGATACCGATAGCGGTGAAATGAATCAATTTACGAAGTATTCCGGGGGACCCTTCTCTTGAAATGGAAGGGTCCCCCGGAATCTGTTTTAGGTCAGATGCTTTATATGGTTATTGCTCTTCGCGGGTCCAGTCGATGTCCTCCAGTGCCCAGGCTGCCAGTTCGCTCATGGAAGGATGGATAACCATCGAATCCTCAAGGGGCAGGAAGGTTCCTATCTGCGGGCAGACCGAACGGATGAGGCCGCTGCGGCCTGGCTTGACGCTCTCGCCGCCTATTTGGCATTCACACTGGTAACCGGCATTCATCAGGTACACAAAGGGCTGCACCAATATGGCAGCATAAGGCCCAACCACATGCACACCGATAATTTTCTGGTCCTCGCCGGCGATGATCTTCACAAAACCATTGTCCTCGCCGTGGCGGGAATAGCCCATGGCGATGCCGCCGGCAACATCGGAGTAGTAATTACGGCCTACCCAAATCCGAAGGCCCTTTTCTTTGGCCTGTCGTTCCGTAAGCCCTACGTGGCCTACCTGGGGCCAGGTGAAAATGGCCCAGGGAGTGGCATCATAATTAGCCTGCTTCTTATCGCCCCGGCCAAACAGATTGTGAATCAATATCCCGGCTTCGTAGTTGGCTTTATGCCTGAATTGGAATTTGCCGTTGATGTCGCCAATGGCATAGATATGTTCTTTGGATGTTTGCATGTACTCATCGGTTTCAATATAGCCCCTGCTGTCTGTATTCACACCGGCCTCTTGCAGATGCATCAGGTCCCCGTTGGAGCGTACCCCGGAAGCTATAAAGATTTCCTCGGCCGCAAGGGTCTGCTTTTCTCCTGTGGATATATCCTCCACGGTCACGGCCTTTTCTGCACCACTGCGGCTTGCGGAAAGTATCTTTGTGTTGGAAAGCACTGTGATTCCGTTGTTTCTGAACTGCTTTTCCACAAAGAGGCTGATCTCCTCCTCTTCGGTGGGGATGATATGAGGTTTCATCTCCACTACCGTTACCTTGGTGCCGAAAGAGGAAAAGATGTGTGCGAACTCAGCGCCGATGGCCCCGCCGCCAATGATGATCAGGCTGCTCCAGGGCCTTTGGGGAAAGCGTTCCCCAAAGAATGTTTCTGAAGTGATATAGCCGGTATCCTCAAGCCCCTTCACAGGCGGTATGCTGGAGCGCGCTCCGGCCGCAATCACAAAACGGTCCGCCTCCAAGTCCTCGGCCTGCTTTCCGTCTTCATAGGTGATTCTCATCGTATGCTCGCCGGTGAACGCAGCCGTACCCTGGTATACGCCAAGCCCTTCGGTTTTTAACAGGCTTTCCCTGATCTGTTCGCTATTGTTGATCTGCTTCCACATTCTATAGGCTACCCGGCTCCAGTCGGTACTGGGAGTGGGGAAGGTAATGCCGATGCGCTTTGCATCGCTTGCCTCCCTTAATAGATCCGCCGGGTATACCAGCATTTTGGAGGGTATGCAGCCTTTGGTCAGGCATGTGCCGCCAAACTTTGATTTTTCTACCACTGCGCATGTAAGGCCTGCGTTCAGCGCCGCCTCCATCACCATCAGACCGCTGCCGCTGCCCACGATAACCATGTCATACTTTTTCATAAGGGTTTCCTCCTGCTGATCGGATTTGAGTTGAGTTCTGACAGGGCAGAACACAGCTTCATATCCGCGTATTAAAAAGGATGAAATTGTAAGAAGGTATTACTCAATCCTCATTGTACCCTATCCGGCTGCTTTCCACAACCGATTGCAACAAAACAATAAGATTCAGATGAAAAACTTGGAGCCGCCGGATTGTACGGCCTCAGGCACTTTTTCACAAACGCAGGAAAGCCTTGTATGCAGGCCGCCTTTCCTATATAATATGGAAAGCATTTTTTAGGATAGGATAATGAAAATGAGAGTGCTGATCGTATACGCCCATCCCAGCAGCGATTCCTTTACCAGGCATGTGAAGGACTGTTTTATCAAGGGGCTTGAAGCTGCCGGGCATACCTATGTGATTTCCGACCTGTACGCCATGGGCTTTGAGACCGATATGAGCGAAGCGGAATATCTTCGGGAGGCGTATTACAGGGAAAATGAGCCTGTGCCTGATGATGTCTTATCAGAGCAGGAGAAAGTGAATCATAGCAACGCCATTGTGTTCATCTATCCCGTTTTTTGGACGGAAGCCCCGGCCAAGCTGGTTGGCTGGTTTGACAGGGTATGGACATTCGGGTTCGCCTATGGTGACAAATGTACCATGAAGCAGCTGGATAAGGGGCTGGTCCTTTGCGTGGCCGGCCATACGGTAGGGGAGTTGGAAGAGGCCGGCCTGAAGGACAGCATGGAAAAAGTGATGCTGGGCGACAGGATGTACGACAGGGTCAAAATCAAGGAAATGATCATACTGGGCGGCATGTCCAGGGAGATGGAATCAAGACATGCGAACTGGGACGGGCATTTGCATACGGCATATGAGGCGGGACAGACGCTGTAATGAACAGTGAACAGTAATTTAATATTCATAATTCACTGAATTGCCGGCGTAGTATGATCTTCCGCCGGCAATTTAATGCTTATGGATATATTGATGACCGCTATCCCTGTACTCTTTCCTGATAGACTGTCTCCGTACCCTCCTGCCGCTTTTTGCGCCGCTTGTTATCATACATCAGGTGGTCCACCTGACGGATAACGGAATCCACATCACAATCCGGGCCTCCATGAAACAGGTCAGCACCAAAACTAAGAGACAGCTGATACGCTTTGCCGGACTGCAGATTATGCTGCGCGATGGCATCCTCGATCCTTTGAAGGACCGCCTGGAGTTCCTTCCGGGTAGTCACGCTTACCTGGACGATGAATTCATCCCCGCCCATCCGTGCTACGGCATCGCCCTTGCGCAATACGCTTTTGATCACTTTGACCGCGCTTTGAAGTGCTGCATCCCCTTCCAGATGGCCATGCATGTCGTTGATGGACTTTAAGTTGTCCACATCGGCGTATATAATGCCAAAGGGCCGACGGCTGTTGCTTTTCAGGTTTTGAGATACGTAATACTCAAAGGATTGCCTGGTCCAGGCGCTTGTAAGGCTGTCTGATTGCATCATTCGCTCCTGAAGGTACAGGTACATGATCACAAGCGCCAATGCACTGCCCGACCACATGAGCAGCAAACCGTAAAGGAGACCCTGAATGATTCCGCCTAGCACAGGCAGCAGGCAAAACAAGGACAGAAAGAGGAATTCCTGCTGGAGTAAATTTTTTCTTCTTTTGATCAGCAGTATAAAACCCCAGATCATATAGAAAAGAGCAATCACGGAAGTGAACCAGAAAACCGGGCCGCGGTGGTATATACCGGCTTTGTCGATATAAAAGGTCAGATGAAAAGCAGAAGACAGAAGCACCAAAATAGCATTTGCCGCCACAGGAATAAGATAATAGACATTCGCTTTCATTTCCCGAACATTACCGTGCGTGGTAAGGGTGTTGGATAAAAGGTACCAGTAATAGGCCATATATGGAGGGAATGTAAAAAGGCAGATGTGCATAAAGGTAGAAAGGTAGCGCAAAAGAGGCGAGGGATTTCCATTCACGATACAGGTGAATGCTTCAAATCCCATTAGGATCAAAATGAGCAGGCACCCTTTGAAAAAGAGCCGGTTGAAAGCATCCTCACGGTCCAGGCGTATATAGGCCAGATAATAGACCACACCCAGCAAAACCATGGCAACCAGGTTGATATCAATCCGCAAATACGTGCTCATATAGGAGCCACCTTTCCAAAGGCATATAGCACCTTCCGCCTGCCATGCAGTAACTGCGGCCTTCAACCAGTTCAAAAATGTCTCGTAAAAATTTCATCTTTCTCCAAAAGGCTTTCGATGGTGTCAAAGCCCAAACGGTGCAGCAGCTCCATCACATAAGGGTTTTCGGCAGGGGTCTTAAAGCCCGCGGCGCTGCCGTAGGCGTTTACCGCCTCCCGGCCTTCCTCCGCCGGGGTGATGGCCCTGGGGCCGCCCACGCAGCCGCCCCGGCAGCCCATGCCCTCGTAGAAATTCCCATTTCTATTGCCCGATAAAATATCGCTTAACATAGCCTTGCAGTCGGGAACCCCGTCCGCCTTAAGCGTGCGCACTGTGATGGGGCGATGGGGGTTGATTTTTGAAACCGTTTCCCGTACGGCTTCGCTGACACCGCCCGAACGGGCATAGATCCGGCCGGCCCAGGAGGAATGGTCCTTGTCGCTTTCTTCCATTTCTGCCGGGCGGATGCCAAGCAGATCGAAAATGTTTTGAACCTCCTGAAAGGTGAGCACGTAATCCACGGCCCCCTGAAGATCCTTTTCCCTGGCTTCCGCTTTTTTGGCCAAACATGGGCCAATGAACACGGTCACCGCGCTGGGATGGAGGATTTTTACCGCCCGGGCACAAGCTACCATGGGGGAAACGGAGCCGGGTACATGGGGCATCAGCTCGTTGTACACTTTGCGGATCATGCCGATCCACATGGGACAGCAGCAGCTGGTAAGCTGGTAATCGGCTTCTGTATGTATGTTTTTATCAAATTCCAGCGCTTCCTTCAGCGTGAGGATATCGGCAAACAGCGCCACCTCCAGCATGCCGTCAAAGCCAATGGCCTTTAAGGCTGTGCGCAGCTTGCCCGGCGTAACATCCTTGCTGAACTGGCCCAAAAATGCCGGGGCAATCAGGGCGTAGGACATGCTCTTGGAGGATCGCACCGCTTTTAAAGCCGGCAGAATATCGGTGCTGGCTTTCAGCTTTTCCTCGGCACAGCCATCAATGCAATCGGAGCAGCCCAGGCACAGGTCAGGGTCGATGGTAATGCCGCCGTTTGGTGCGGGCCGGATGGCGTTAAAAGGACAGCGGCGGATGCATTCCTGCTGCCTGTCCCCTGTACAACTGCAATTGCCTGTATGGATGACCAGCGGATGCTTTTGAGGATTCAGCAAACAATCCAATTGCTTGGGATCGAAATCCCCATTTTGGGGCAGCTGGTCAAGATGGCTGTCAAGCGCCAGGGCTACCGCCTGATCGTAAAGTTCCCGGAACGTTTTCATAGGATTGCTCCTTGCCGCGCTGCTTGCCTTGCAGGAATGATCTCTTAAAGGCGCGGCGCATGCGTTTGTATTTCTTATTATATCATAGACCAACGTGTGTGGAGCTACATGCGTTAGGATAAAAAAGTAAAAAAAGTACCGGGCTTATTTGAAGCCCGGTCATCCATGAATGGTTTTCATTCTTACCGTGCCCTTAGGATATCCGCAATCCAGCTGCTTTCGGGCAGGGGGATGCGGGTATCCATTGCATAGTTTTGGGCCACGCCCTGTACGGCTCCCCAGTATGTCATGATGAGAGCCACCGGATTGCCGGGCCTGATCTGGCCAAGCGTCTGCCCCCTTTGAAGGACGGGTATCAGCGGCGTAACCGGGTCAAACCCCTCAAGAAGCCTTTTTACTTTTTCAGGAACCGAATCCCTTTGCATGACCTGGGCCATTAAAAGGAACATCTTCCCATTAAAGGCGTCGGCTTTCAGCGCGCCTAGAATGGTATCCGCCATTTTTTCAAAAAGTTCTATAGGAGCAATTTCATATCTGTTCAGTTCCAGAACGCCGGCGGGGCCCGACAATCCGATCTTGACCAGTTCCTCGTAGACCTGTTCCTTGGATTCAAAATAGTTGAAGAAAAGACCGGTGCTGATGTTTAGTCTTTGCGCGATATCGCGGATCTTCATTGCTTCAAAGCCCCGGCTGATGATCATATCCAGGCTGCATTGAAGAATCTGCCACCGCCGCTCATGCCGCTGCTTTTCCCTTTTGTTTGTGGTCTCCATGACTATTTCAATTCCTTCGCAATCTTGCGGGCAACGGTTTTGCCGTCGCTCACGGCGGTGCATATGCCTCCGCCGGCGGTGGTCCACTGGCCGCAGAGATAGAGGTTTTCAAGGCCCGGGATCGTCTTTTGGATGGTTTTCTTCATTGCGGCGGGAAGGGGTGCAAAGCCCTCGTAGGAGCCTTTGTACACATTGGTCAGCCGCACGTAGGTGGCTGGGGTGGAGACATCCGTCACGCGGATGGCGCCCTTGAAACCGGGAATCCGCTTCTCCACAGCTTCCGCTACGGCATCGGCCAGAAGCTGCTTTTGCTTTTTGTACGCTTCGAGATCGGTTTCCCTAAGGTTCTGCCAGTAATCAAGCGGCGCTCCCATCATGGCCATGACGCTGCTGCAGCCACGGGGCGCGGCCTTTGCATCAAAATCGAAGGAACGCAGGGACAGAGAATTGCTCTTAACGCCTGGAGCTATTTCGATGCCCTCGGGGATATCATACGTGACTGCAAAGGGAATGTCAAACCGCTTATTCAGGCCGAAGGAAACGATAGCCAGCGGATCAAACAGCGGCGCGTCCTTTAAAAGAGAGTCCAATTGCGGGTGTTCATACTTGCCGCCCAGCATGTTTTTCAGCGTATCATAGGCGTCGCAGGCGGCTACCACATAATCCGCCGGATAGAGCTTTCCTTTTACGCGCACGCCCTTGGCGGCGCCGTTTTCCACCACGATCTCATCCACCCTGGCATTGAAACTGATCTTTCCACCCAGTGCTTCGTACTTGTCAACCATGCGCTGCGTTACCTCCAGCGCGCCGCCCATGGGGTATCCGGCGTTGCCGCTCATGCGGGTGCCAAGCATCATGATGATGCCTATTGCGGAGAACTGGGGAGGCATCAAGTGGAAAAGAAGCTGCTTCAGCGTATCACTCTTGAAAACCTTCAGATATTCGCCTACTGTTTTGTTCCCATGCTTTCTTACCAGCGACAAAAAGCCCCAGCCCTTTAACAGCAGCTGTACTGTCTCTTTTAAATTTGCGGGCGCGCCCAGCGGAAGCTTGGAGCGCATCATGATTTCGATGTCTTTCACGAAGCTTAAAACCGCGTCCCCATCGTCCTTGCCAAGCTTCAAAAGCAGCGCCTTGAACTTTTCAATTTCCAAGGGGACATCGTACATGACGCCGTTTAGTTCCAACTGTATGGAACCGGCATTGTAGATCTTCACAGAATCGTTCAGCGCGTCCACTTCCTGGTACAGTTGATAAATGGGGTCGCCTTTGCGTGTACCCACCATCCAGTGGATGCAGCCATCAAAACGGTATCCGCTTCTTACCCAGGTTGTGCACATGCCGCCCGCCCAGGGCGCCAATTCGAAAATTTCAGTATCTATTCCTTGCTGCCTTAGGAAGATGCCTGTGCTTAAGCCTGCCAGACCTGCGCCAATGATATTGACTTTCGGAGACATGTTTGTCACCTCTTGATTCAAAATGATGAACTGATGTTCAATGAACATATGTTCAACGGTATTGTATGCCTGTGGTTCTCCTTTGTCAACATATTCAAGCTAATAATTTTTATGTGCCGCGGCCTATGCATGTTAAGTATGAAATTCGTGTTCCTGAATATCGAAAGTGCACTCCCGAAGAAGTGGTGCTGCATTTTTAAAGGATGGTTTCTCTTGCACCCATCATAAGCATCTGGTATGATGTTCTGCGTGAACGGGGACTTGTAAGGAATCGGGGATATTATATGAAAAAGCAATCTTCCCTTTCGGGTCAGCTTATGATCCTCTCTTCGGCGCTTTTATGGAGCACCGCAGGTATTTTAGTCAAGCTTATTCCCTGGAGCGGTTTTGCCATCGCCTCCATCCGGGGGCTGATTTGCACGCTGGCTCTATTGGCCATTCGGCAATTGCGCCGAAGGAATGGCAGCTACGCGCCGGTGCGTTTTACAAAGCATAATACCGCGGCGGGGGTGGCGCTGTTTTTGACCGGCGCGCTGTTTATGGCTTCCAACAAGCTCACTACGGCGGCCAATGCCATTGTGCTGCAATACATTGCACCCATACTCATATTGATCTATACGGCCGTGGTGCAGAAGCGGCGTCCCACCGCCATGGAAATAGCGCTTACCTCCGTGGTCTTTGTAGGCTGCTTGCTGGCGTTTTGTGATAAATTAGGCGGCAGCGGTACGCTGGGCGACATATTGGCGCTTATATCGGGCTTCACCTTCGCGGCGCTGATCCTGATCAACCGCATGGAAAAAACACAGCCGGAGGATGGGCAAATCATTGGCTGCGCTTTGAGCTTTATATGCTGCCTGCCATTTGTATTTGGCGACAGCAAGCTTATCATTACCTGGGAGAGTGTGGCGGCAATGCTGGCGCTGGGGCTTTTCCAGTACACCCTCGCCAATATCCTGTTTGGCAAAGGCATCAAAAAGGCGGAGCCTGTGACGGCCTCCATCATATTGACGATGGAACCTATCATGAACCCTGTCTGGGTATTTCTGATACAGGGAGAAGCGCCGGGCACCTTGGCACTTGTGGGCTTTGTGCTTGTGGTGGCGGCGGTGACGCTGCAGTCGCTGCTGCCCATTTTGCGGCGCAGGCCACAGCCGGGGAATGTGCAAAGCACGATAGATGCATAAAAAAAAAGCATCCCCCGGGAGATAATGCCATCGGGGAATTGCTTTCAATAAGTCTTCTGCATTTGTTTTCAGTTTTGCCTCAGGGGATTTGGTACCGCTTCGTCGCTGTACAGCTTTTCCTGGGTGGTGACACCCGCAATGCCGTCCACTGTCAGGCCGTTATATTGCTGAAAGGATTTCAAGGCTACAAAGGTAGCTTCATCAAATACGCCTGTGGTTCCGGTATCCAGGTATCCAAGATCGATTAGCGCCGCCTGCAATATAACAACGCTGTCGCCTTCGCTGCCTTGGGAGAGCAATTCATATTCGCCGGTGACGGCAGTGACGGGCTTGGCATAAATGGAGAACAGGAGGTTCAGGGTGGCATTGCCTGCCACCCCGTCCACTTTCAGCCCGTTGATCATTTGAAATTCCTTTACAGCATTGAATGTGCTTTCGCCGTAGATGCCGTTGATGGGGTCTTGATAATACCCCAGTTCATACAGCGCATATTGCATGTCCCGTACATTCGTATTCTCATCGAACTGCTTGAGGGAACCGGGGACTTTATTTGCGCTGGAGCTGTCGCCGTACAGCCGCTGCTGGGTGGCGGGGCCGGCCACGCCGTCCACCGTCAGCCCGTTCATGGACTGGAAGGATTGCACCGCAGTCACCGTGCCGGCGCCGTACTTTCCATCCACCGTTCCGGAGTAATAGCCCAGGATCTTCAGCCGCTCCTGCAGCCTTTTCACGCTGTCGCCTGTATCGCCATCCCGGAGCGTTGTATACTTGGCGTTGCTGGCCGCGGAGGAAGGTTTGGGCGTATTGTTGTTATTGTTGTTTCCGCCCGTGGAGCCGCTGGCGGAAACCGCGTCGCTGGCAAACAGCTTGTTCAATGTGGCTGTGCCTGCGATACCGTCGGCTTTCAGACCGTTTTGCTGCTGGAAGGCGGTGACGGCCGCCTTGGTGCCGGAGCCGAAATCACCGTCGGCTGTGCCGCTTAAGTAATCCAGTTCAATCAGCCGCTTTTGCAGCGCACGCACCCCGTCGCCATTCATGCCTTCCTTCAGGGACTCGCCTACGGATGCGGCTACGCCGCTGGCCTTAGGGGCATTGGAGGCGAAAAGCTTTTCTTGTGTTTTAGGACCGGCAATACCGTCATCCCACTCCTTGGCCTTCTTCTGGAACGCTATCACAGCGGCTTCCGTGGCCCCGCCAAAGTCACCGTCGGCGCTGCCTGCCAGGTATCCCAATGCGATCAGGCGGGATTGCACCTGCCGCACGTCGCTGCCCGTCATGCCCACTTTCAAATACCGGGCATTGCTGAGGTTTGGCGTGGCGGTAGGCCTTGGCGTACTGGTGCGCCGGGGCGTGCTGGTGGAGGAGTTGGAGTTTGAATTGGAGTTGGAGCCGGAACTATCCTTTTTGGAAACGGCGTAATAGCTGTACACCTTATCGTTGGTTTGCTTTCCAACGACGCCATCGGCATTGAGTCCGTTGGCTGCCTGGAAATCTTTCACCGCGTTGGCAGTGCCAGGGCCGAAATCGCCGTCTACAGAGCCTGCATAGTAGCCCAGTTCCTTCAAGCGTTTCTGAAGCTGCTTCACTGCTTCGCCTGATTCACCCGACCGCAGTACGCCGTCATCCTGCGGCTCCGGCGTGGGGGTTCTGGGAGGGGTTGTAGGTTTCGGGGTTTGAGTCTGGGTCTGATTCTGCCCTTGGCTCTGATTCTGATTTTGATTTTGGGCAGGCGTTGCCGTAGGCGGATCTGTAAACACCTCGCCCCAATTGTTGGGAATCTGGTTCACGCCGCCTTGGACAGTCGGCGTGGGCGTGGGGGAGGGCGTAGGTGTGGCAGTTGTTTCGAGCGTGGCAAAGGGAAGACTGTTGCTGCCCTCATTTTGAGTATCAGACCGGTCCGTAACATCACCAGACATGTAGCAGCTTGAGATCAAGAATGTTGTTGCGGTGAGCAGCACAGCCAGCACCGCCTTGCGCTTGTTCATTTTCCTCATGGCAGACATCCCTCCTTGCTCGGGGCAGCCCTTGCCGTCCCTCGCTCCCTTAACTTCATTGTATAGATTCATAGATGCCTTGGCAAGCACTTTTTGAGGGAAAAGCTGTCGGTTTAAGGCTTTTCCCGCATGCTTGTCCGTTTATCCAATCATACGACGATTTTCCTTTGTACTTTGTTCCCAGCGTTTCATTATTTTCGGTGAAAGCGCATAATGAAGTGATGAGCCTATCAAATAGAAGGAAGAATATGCATCCTGTAAGCAGGGCAGGCGTTCGGCCGATAGGAATTGAACCCTTCTTTTGAGGGAAACATGCAACCATACGGACATTTTGCGCAAGGCATATTGCACCGTAAGGCATTCTGCGTTATCCTAATGTTGGACTTGTATTTCTGCCACCATTTTGGCTATAGCCAACAGGAGGTTTTGCTATGTATCTTCCCTTTTTCTTTTCGCCTTACGACTGGCTTTATATTTTGCCCGGCCTTCTGCTCGGCCTTTGGGCGCAGTTTAAAGTCAGGAGTGCCTATACCAAATATTCCAGGGTGGCATCTTATGACGGCCGCCCGGCCAGCGAAGTGGCCCGCGCCATCCTTTCTGAAAACAACAACGGGGGCGTGCGGGTGGAGCAGACACAAGGTATGCTTTCCGACCATTATGATCCCCGCAGCGAGGTGCTGCGACTGTCCGAGGGCGTATTTGGGTCCAACAGCTTAGCCGCGCTTGGCATCGCCGCCCATGAGGCCGGCCACGCCATGCAGCAGCTGGATGAGTACGGCCCCATGAAACTGCGAAACGCTGTCGTGCCTTTCGTTTCCTTCTCCAGCCAGCTTTATTTCCCGCTTTTCCTGGCAGGGCTTATTTTCAGCTGGAAGCCGCTTATGTTTGTCGGCATTGTGGTGTTCGCGCTGTCGGTGCTGTTTTCCTTCATTACATTGCCTGTGGAGTTCAACGCTTCCCGCCGGGCCATGACCATGTTGGAAACGGGCGGTTACGTAACAAGGGAGGAAGCTCCCAAGGTCAAGGCTGTGCTGGATGCCGCTGCGCTGACGTATGTGGCTGCCGCGGTGACGGCGGTGCTGCAACTGCTGAGATTGCTGGCGCTGGCAAGGCGGAGGGATTAACATAGCAAAAATTATTAGTCGATACATTCATGTATAACATTTTCTTGCCGAGGCTGAAAATCAACACCTCATTCGGCGCTTCGCGCCACCTTCCCCTCAAGGGGAAGGCTTTTTTACTTGATGCAGGTTATTGTTCTATAGCGATTGGCCATTGTTGATTACTTGCTCTTCTTCAGATTCGGGGGAGCAACGTGGGGGGCGCAACCACTCGTTTGAGATCGTCTCCTCCGGCTTTGCCGGGGAAAAGTGCAAACTCGTAAAAAGGACGAAGTCATTTTTGCGAAATCAGTGAAATCCGTCCCACATACCTTTTACCGCACCGTAATGCTTTGCATTTTCGGTGTGGAATTTTTTTGATCCTCTGGACTGGGCCATCGTTGCGTCTATGATCTGCCAGTGGCCGTCCAGGTAAACTTCGTTCCAGGCGTGCTGGTTCCCGGTGCGCAGGTTCTTGCCGTACACGTGCTTGATGGGCACGCCCACGGCCCTTAAGCCAACCGCCATGAACGCGGCATAGTCTGAGCATATGCCTTTTTCCCCGCGAATGAACGCGTCGCCGTCGGGTATCTCGCTGAACTGTATGGATTTTGAAAGCTTCTTATCGTAGGACGCGTGCTTCATCAGCCAGTCCCACAGAAGCGTAATCTTCTCCAGATCTGTTTTGGCGCCTTTGCAAAGCGACCGTGCCAGAGCCACCGTTTCAGGGTTTGCATTCATATTGGTATGCAGCGAGGATAAAAGCGCAAGCTGCGTATCTGCCGGCGCATTTTCCATTTCAAAGAAGGTCTCAAAAAGAAGCCGGACAGGCCAGTCGTACAGACCCGCCTCATACACCGATAGCTTGTACTTTCCTTCGCCAAGCGTTAAAAGTATGGGCTGCCACTGGCTGTCGTTGGGCAGAAGCAGCTGATGATGCTTGTCCCCGTTTTGTAAATCCATGACCAGGGGAAGTTCTCCCGCCGCGGCCAGATACACGTAGCCCAAGGAGGCGGTTTGGACATATACACGAAGCCGGGGACGGCCTTCCTCCTTAAGCACGTCCGTAAGTTTCGACTGAACAAATCCATCCTTGCCGGGCAGCGCAACCTTGTGCCATGATTCATCCGGATTGTATTCCGGGGCGCGGACCGCAAAACGGCGCCAGGAGTAAAGTGATCTGGCGCCGCTTCCAGGCTCAGAGCGAACGGTGACTGCATGATCGCCCTTTTTCATAAGGTACACGTCAGCTGCATCGCCAAGCGTCTGCCAGGCGATGTCCTCAGGCGGGCGGGTCATTGACTCCCATGGCAGCGCTTCTGCCTGGGCTGATGCAGAAACGGTAACCAAAATCAACATGAAAATGAGTCCGAAGAAGCGTTTTGGAAGCATTTGCATTTCCCTCCCATCTTCCTGCATTATATCATGTTTTTTTGATGTTTTCTTAACAAGGGAAATGGAATTTTGCAAGTTGCATTTTCGAAAATATTATGCAGGAAAACTTGCAAAACCCCTTCCCTTTTTTGGTGTTTTGAGGTACAATTTACTTGCAAACAAGGACGTTTGCAGGAACCCTGCGGACCGGAAAGAGGAGGAAACTTCCATGGCACTGTTGATATTCCTGGCTTTGATGTTTATACTGCTGCTGATTGATGACCACAGCCGTCAGATGCATTTGGAGCAGGGATTGGCGGATTATATGCATATTGAGTATCACCGCGCGTATCCCACCAGCAACTAAGAATGATGCAACCTGAATTGCCGGCTTTTTAAGCCGGCAATATTTTTTTCGTTGAAAGCAGGCTAAAGGCCTGCTTTCAACGAGTTTGCACGGTTTTCCTGTATACCCTGCACAGCCCAGTACTTCATTCGGCCTATGCAGGGTATAGGGCCGGGAAACCGTGCAAGGAATGCTTGCTCCGCAAGCGCCCCGCCCCTCCGGCACAGCCGGAGGAGACGAATGCAAACGAGGGAGCCGCGGCCCCCTCGTTGCTCTCCGGGTTATAGCATTGGAAATGATTTTTCGATTCTACTCTAATCAAGCCGCATATTTAATCAATGATGATCTGCGCTTGCGTTTTCTCCACAGTCAGCGTTTCTCCTTCCTGCATGGAGAACTGGCTGGATTTATAAGGCTTTCCCTCCACCGTCAAAAGTATTTTCTCAGCCTGGTAGAGTTCGCCGAAGGTGTCGGCCACGCTGTGCAATACGCCTTCCTCGTAGGCACGGCTGCCGGTGCGCTCGGTGATAAATGCCTGGTTCAAGTCAATATGCAATACGCTGCCGGTGTTTTTCCGGATGGACAATATGCGTGTGCCGGGGGTAAATACACGGCCCGCCTTGCCTTTGGGCTCCACCTGATAAGCTTCATTCACAGCGGCGTCCATCGCCATGTTGGTGGTCAAAGCCAGCTGCACTTCCCGGTAAAACCTACCCGCGCCGTCTGCACCGGGATAGTAGAGCCTGATCACCTGCAGAAATGGTGCGTCACCTTTCATTTCGGCAAGTGTTGAAACAACTTCCATATCCCCGGACTGGAAGGCTGATTTGATAAGGCCGATTCCCTTGGCATAATAATCCAGGATTTTATAACCGGCTCCCTGGGTCGTTACTTCCAGCGCAATGTATGCGCCTAGTGGCGTTTGCACAGGCACATCGATACCGGTAATGGACCGCCTGGCGTTTGTAGTGTCCCAAGCTGTGCCCGTGATAAGCGGCTCCTGAAGCAGCACTTCCGATTCCGTTTCCGGAGCGTTCAGCAGGTTCTCACGCACATAGGCCTCCGGCACCGAGTTCACCCGGATGAGCTTGCCGTTTTCCCATTTATACACCCTTGATGTCACCGTGCCGCCATTGTCGATGCGCCTTTGAAGCTTGTTTCCTTCCTGGAACTCTGTATATGCCACATAGGAAGCGTATTCGTTTCCAACGCCCTCATATGTCAGACGGTAATTTTCAAGCACCGGGAAGTAATCGTTAGCCCGCGCCCCGGCCGCGGTGGGTTCTGCGGCAGGGGCGGTGGTGCTGGGAACGGGCATTGTGGTGGCGGGAGGGGTTACGACTGTACCGCCCGTGCTGGGCGCGGCGCAACTGCTTAGCAGCAGCGCGGCCAGCAAAAACAGTACAACCAGAGCCTTGATTTTCATGCTGATCCCTTCTTCCATCAATTACGGGTACCGTTACATCTTTCCCGTGAAGGGATGGTTTCAAGCATTGAGAAGGGAAGAATAAAAAAGTCGCGCCCAGCTCATGAGAGCCAGGCGCGATTCTTTTACCGGATAAAGGAAATGCACATCCCCGCAAGCCCGGAACCCAGGATTACAAACACAGGATCGATTTTCTTCCAAATACGAAGCGCGACCAGTGACACCGCAAACAGGCCTACGGCAACAACATCCAGATTGCTCCATAAGATCGCGTTCAGCTTTGTGCCAAAGAAGGCAAGGGCGATCATGGATATGCCCGCGGAACCGATCAAAGCCACCACGGCAGGCCGGAGCCCGCCAAGTATGCCCTGCAGGAGCGTAAGGTTCCTGTACTTGTAATAGATCTTGGCCAATATCAGCACTATGATGCAGGAAGGCAGCACGCAGCCGGCGGTAGCCACCACCGCGCCCAATATGCTGCCCAGCCGCATGCCCACAAAGGTGGCGGCATTGATGGCGATAGGCCCCGGCGTCATTTGAGATATGGCCACCACGTCGGAAAACTCGGAAAGCGTAAGCCACCCATGCAGGTCAACCACCTGCTGCTGGATAAGTGGCAGCGCGGCATATCCGCCGCCGATGCTAAAGAGCCCGATCTGCATAAAGCTAAGAAGCAATTGAAGATAAATCATGCCTTATCACCATCCTTCTTCCGGGCTGTAAGCAGCATATCCGCAGCGCCTATTACCCCGCAGGCCAAAAGGATGAATATCACGTTCACCTTTAAAAACAATGCTGCGGCAAATGCCAGCACCATCAAAACAATGGGCAGCCAGCGCTTTTGCTTGAGCACTGACGCGGCCATGCCGATCACCACATTGGCCACCACAGCGGCCACACCGGCTTGCATGCCCCAGAGAATGGAGCGTACGACCGCGTTGTTTGAGAAGGCTGAATATCCGTACGACAGGATAGACAATATGATCAGCGGCGGCAGCACCGTGCCGAACATCGTAAGCAGCGCGCCTTTCACTTTTGCCATTCTGTAACCTACCAGGATAGACGTATTTACCGCAATGGGTCCAGGCGTGGACTGGGCGATTGCGATCAGGTCCAGCATCTCCTGCTCCTCAATCCAGCCGTACTGCTCCACGAATCTTTTGCGCATCAGCGGCACGATTACATATCCGCCGCCAAAGGTGAAGGCACTGATATAGAAGGTGGATAAAAACAACGTCCAGTAGGAAAAGACTGTGTCCTTTTTCATTAAATGATTCCTTTCGCATTTGATCATTCGGCTAACCTATACCGTCCCTCTTTTCGACAGGCATGCGGGGATTCCTGCCGCTGAGCTGCGCATAATCTTTTGGGCTTAAGAAGAACATAAAGCTATAACAGTATTAGGAGGTACCTTATGCAAAATTCCTCAACCTATGATTATCAGGCGCCCGCCGCGCCGCAAAACTTTCCGCCTCAGCACCAAAATGCCCAGCCCGGCAGCCAAAAGAGCATGAATCCCAAGCCCATTGTGGACAATCCGCAATATAAGGGCGCGGGTAAAATGGCCGGGCGTGCCGCGATCATTACCGGCGGTGACAGCGGCATCGGCCAGGCTGTAGCCATGGCTTTCGCCAAGGAAGGCGCGGACGTGGCCATACTGTATTTGAATGAGAACCAGGACGCCCAGGAAACGTTGAAGATGGTGGAAGGCCTGGGCCGCCACTGCCTGTTGGTGCCCTGCGACTTAAAGAGCGAGCAGGCCGCCATTGATGCGGTGAACAAGGTGATCCGCGCCTTTGGCCGTGTAGACGTGCTGGTGAACAACGCAGCCGTACAGTACCCTCAAAACAGCCTGGAGGATATCACCAGCGATCAATTGGGCGTGACTTTCAACACCAACGTTATGAGCTACTTTTTTATGGCAAAATCATGCTTGAAACATATGAAGCCGGGGTCCCAAATTATCAACACCACCTCCATCACCGCTTATGCGGGGGACAAGACACTTATCGACTATTCCGCCACCAAGGGCGCTATCGTATCTTTCACCAAGTCGCTGTCCCTGTCGCTGGCCCAGAGGGGTATCAGGGTCAATGCCGTCGCTCCCGGACCCGTGTGGACGCCGCTGATCCCCTCCAGCTTTTCCCCCCAGGATGTGGAGCAGTTCGGCAAGGATACGCCGCTTGGCAGGGCCGCACAGCCGTTTGAACTGGCGCCTACCTATGTATATCTGGCCTGTGACGACAGCGCCTATGTGACAGGGCAGATACTGCATGTAAACGGCGGGAAGCTGTCTTCATAAAAGAGGCTATGCCATTTTTACGAATTAGCCGCGAAGAGGATGGATCATCTTCGCGGCCTTTCTTTTTGTAACCCATTATCGTTTGCATGTGACATCAGGGCAAAAGCATTTGAACCCCACTTTTTTCCATGAATCAATTCGTATCCTCCTCTTTGGGTCCAGGGCCCGCAGGCTCTGGCCGTCTCAGGGTGGGATGGAGAATGACCCTGCATATGACATCTCGCCCCGTTGTGGGGCGTCTTTTTTTGTGATAGAATGCATATAACCCTTCTGGAATGGACGGCGCGAACGACCGCCGTTTGTTTGTTTTAAGAGGGGGATGGACATGGACGGCTTGGAGCTGATGGCAACGGCGCTGGCTGTATCGCTCGATGCTTTGGCGGCTGCGGCAGCCACAGGCGCGCTGCTGAATAGAGCGAAGCTTAGGCAGGCATTGAAGGTGGGCGCTTGTTTTGGGCTATTCCAGGCGGTCATGCCGGCTATCGGGCTCATGACGGGCCGTGGGCTTCGAATCTGTTTGTTGATGCTGGACCATTGGGCGGCTTTCGGGCTGCTTATGATCACCGGTGCGCGAATGATTTGGGAGGAACTGCGATGCAGCCCCGATGCGGAGTGCCCGGTTCATCCCTTGGGTTTGAGCAGGCTGCTTTTGCTGGGCTTGGCCACCAGTATGGATGCGCTGGCGGTAGGGGTATCCCTGGCTGTATCGGGGGAGTATAACGCTTCGCACGGGCTGGTGATAGGCTTTACCACGTTTGCGCTATGCACGCCGGGCGTGATGCTGGGCTCCAAACTGAAGGGTCTTTTACGCCGCAGGGCAGGTGTGGCTGGTGGATTCATACTGATAATAATTGGCTTGAAAATATTGATAGAGCATTTGATGGAAGGGATGTAGCTTGGAAGCGGATGGGCTAAAAAAGGCTCGGGAATTGCTGAGGGACGTGACGCCCCTTGCCTTTGACTGCGGAAATCGGTGCGCATCCGCCTGCTGCCAGGGCGGTGAGGAGGATGGGATGCTGCTGTTCCCTGATGAGGAGCGGTATTACAAGGACTGCTCCTGGGCAATCGTCGCGGAGGACAGGCTGGGCAAGCGGCTCATTTGCCATGGAATGTGCGAAAGGGAAAACCGGCCCCTTGCCTGCCGCATCTTTCCTCTGGTAATCAAACTGTGTGGGCAGGAGGACGGAAGTCCCAAGGCGAATATCATCATGGATGTGCGAGCTTGGCCTGTTTGTCCGCTGATGAAAAGCGGCAGGAAAGGCCTCAAAATGGAGTTCGTAAGCGCGGTTCGTGACGCTGCGGAGCATCTTTTGCGGGAGGACAAGCACCGGGCCTTTTTGCTTTTGCTTTCAAAAGAATTGAGCGGGTATGAAGAGATGAAGCAATCATTCCTTGCCGGGAGGGATGTATGATGTGGTGTAAAGGCAGCGCTTGGATGGAAAGCCACGGAACGGGGGAAGGCGGGCTGCTGCTCCAGGGCGACGCATTACAGCTTTCCAGCAGGCTGCTTTCTGAATACTCCTCCCAAGTACAGTGCCTGTACATTGATCCGCCCTTTTTTACGGGGGATGTGTTCCAGTACCGCATGCGCGTGGGGGAGGAAGGCTGGCGTACCGGCAGGCGTCAAGTCGTGCTGCCCGCGTACATCGACAGGTATCAGAATAAAGAAAAATACCTTTCCTTCATGCGTGATATGCTGACCCTGGCCCACGGCTTGCTGCGGGAAACCGGGGTTTTCTTTTTGCATATCGATTATCGGATGCACGCCTATCTGAAAATTTTGTGTGATGAGATTTTCGGTGAAAAGAATCTGGTGAATGAAATCGTTTGGGTATATCAAACGGGCGGCCGGGCGGTGAAGCATTTCAGCCGCAAGCATGATATTATTTTGTTATACAAAAAGAGTGACGATTATTATTTTGATATCACTAAAACGCCTATCAGCCGGGCGGAGAACCGGGAAAATCATATGCGCCGCCAGGTGGACGAGCAGGGCCGTACCTTCCGCACCATCAGGGCAAATGGCAAGATATACACCTATTATGAGGACGAGCCGGCCTACCCCAGCGATGTGTGGACGGACGTAAGCCACCTGCAGCAGAAGGATCCTCAAAGAACGGGTTATGACACGCAAAAGCCCCTGCGGCTGCTGGAGAGGATACTGCTGACCACTACACGGCCAGGCGACCTTGCGGCGGACCTTTGCTGCGGCTCCGGAACCACCCTGGTGGCGGCGGCAAATCACGGACGGCGCTTCCTTGGTGTGGATGCGGGTTTAGGCGCCGTATCTGTAACCAGGAAGAGGCTGCTTGACCGGGACTTTTTGCTGGAATGGCCCTGCGCCAAATTAGAAGCGCAGCTTGATGCACAGGTGCGGCCGGCCCTGGGATTTTATGAGGTGGCGCTAAAGGGGTATGTGCTTGAACTGAACGAGGAAATGGGCCTTAAAAAGATACCGGCGGGATTCCAATTTGGTCCCCTGGACGCGGTGGACCAATGGTCAGCAGGATATTTGAAGGAAGGCGTGTTCGTGTCCCACAGCCATGCCGCTAGGCTGAGGCACAGCCCGGAGCTCGCACCGAATCTGGAAGTGCCCATGCTGACGGGGCAGCTGGCCATTGAGGTGGTGGATGTGCTGGGAAGGAAAAGCATTTGGAAGTATGAATGAGCTTGAATTGAGGATAGTATGATGCAATTGGGCATGCCGTCACTGCTGGAAACAAAGACCTTGGAGGAATGCGCTTCCTTATGCCGGGAGCTTGGGCTCCAGTTTATTGAGCTGAATATGAACCTGCCGCAATATCAGACAGCGAATATGGATGTAAAGGAATTTACGGATATTGCTCAAAGGTACGGTATATTCTATACGATTCATCTGGACGAGAACCTGAATCCCTGCGATTTCAATCCGCTTGTGGCAAAGGCCTATATGGATACGGCTCTTAAGACGGTGGAGGCGGCCAAAGCGCTTCATGCGCCGGTCCTCAATATGCATCTGAACCACGGCGTGCACTTTAAAATGACCGGTGAAAATGTCTATTTGTTCGACGCATATTTGGATACGTATCTAGGCAGCATGCTGGCATTTCGTAATGCGTGCGAAAAAGCAATCGGCGGTTCGGGAATCAAAATCTGTGTTGAAAATACGGATGGGCATCATCACCCGTTCGCGCAAAAGGCATTGCGGCTGCTGCTTTACAGCGATGCTTTCGCACTCACGTTCGACATAGGGCATAATTACTGTATGGGCGGCAGCGATGAAGATATCATTCTGCAATATGAAAGCAAGCTTTGCCATATGCATATTCATGATGCATTAGGATCAAGATGCCATTTGGCGCTGGGTACGGGAGAAATTGATGTGATGAAATACTTGATTATGGCGCGAAGGCTGAACTTGCGGACCGTGCTGGAAACGAAGACGATAGAGGGATTAAGGCAATCCGCTGCCTATGTGAATACACAGTTGAGGTAATGCCATACCGCAAACTTTCGGATACTGTTTCTTGGGTGAATATGGATGTAATGTAACTGGAAGGGTGCGGGGAGGGCGTCTTTTTTAAAAGACGCCCTCCCCGCATTCTTCCCCTTATGTCCCTACTCCTCTGCGAAGCGGTACCCGACGCCAATTTCGGTAAGGATGAAGCGGGGATGAAGGGTATCCTTTTCAATCTTCCTGCGGAGGTTGGCCATGAAGACGCGGACGGCCTTGGGGTCGCCGGTTTCGCCATAGCCCCAGATTTCCTTGATGATATAGTTATGGGTAAGCACCTTGCCCTTGTTGGCGATCAATAGCTGCAGCAGCCGGTATTCCATGGGCGTCAGGTGGACTTCCCTGTCATCCACGATGACGCGGCGCTTTTCCTGGTCCATGGTAAGGCCGGCGCAGGTGAACACGGCGCCCAATGCGGGCTGCTGTGACTTGCGGCGCACCACGCGGATACGCGCCAGAAGTTCGCCCATATGGAATGGCTTGACGATGTAATCGTCCGCGCCGCTGTCCAGCGCGTCGATTTTTTCCTGCTCCAGGCCTCTGGCAGAGACAACAAGTATGGGCACCTGGGAAAAGGAACGGATGGTCTTGATGACTGCAAGGCCGTCCATATCCGGGAGGCCAAGATCCAAAAGAATAAGGCCGGGGTTGTTGGCGTAGCAAAGCGCCAGCCCCTCCTGGGCGGTGGCCGCAATGACCGTTTGGTATTGCTCCTTTTTCAGCGACAGGGCCATAAAGTTTGCGATATAGCGGTCATCTTCAATGATGAGTACTGTAAAATCCTGATCCATGACGTTCCCTTTCTTTGTACAGCGGTATGACATTGCAGGGTATTTTGAAATTTTACCCTACCCTTCCCCTCTTGGCAGGGTGAACACGAATCTTGAGCCGCCTTCCTGCCTGTTCTCCGCCCGGATGGTACCAAAGTGGGCGGAAACCACCGCTTGGCAGATGGCAAGCCCTATTCCCAGACCGCGCTGGCCGTCCAGAACCTTGCTGCTCTTTTGCGTAAAGCCTTCAAACAGCGTATTCTGGATGGCGGGGTCAATGCCCGGGCCGTCATCGCACACCTCGAATGTCACTTCCTTAGCCGAAGGGATGACGGTGAGAGATACGGCGGAGCCGGGAGGTGTGTGGCGGGCGGCGTTATCCAGAAGATTGATGATGACCTGGGTAACGAGCTTTATATCCATAGGCGCGGTGACCACTTCTTCCGGCAGCGTTACAGAAAACTTTCTGCCCTGAAGAAGAGGGGAAACGTGCTTGACGGCTTCGTTCACCGCGTCGTCTACCACCTCCTCCTGCCGGCGCAGGAAAAGGCGGCTTTCCTGGATTTGGGTCATACTCAATATATTTTCTACCAGATCTGTCAGCCAGATCACTTCTTCATTGATATCCTTGGCCAGCTTCGCTTTTTCAGGGTCGGTCAGCACCTGTATACTGCCGGATAAAAGCCCGCTGGCTCCGGCCAGAACGGTCAGGGGGCTGCGTAGATCATGGGCCACGGCCCTAAGCAGCGTGCTGCGCAGCCGCTCCCGCTCCATGGCCATGCGTATCTTTTCCTGCTCTATATAAAAGGAATCCCTGTCCAAAGCGATTGCCATCTGCGCCGCCACGGCCTTCAATAACAGTTCCTGCGCAAAGGTGATGTGCCCGGAAGGATAGGCGTTGAGCATGCCCAATGTTTTTGATACGCCCGTGATGGGCACGGCGTAGAATACACCTCCTGGGGAAGCGGCTTGCGGATAGGCCATTCCGGAATAAAGGCTTACTTCGCACTCAAGGCCAGCTTGTTCCTTTAGGTAGAATATGCCCTGCAAGACAATGGCCTTTTCTCCCGTAACCTGTAAAAAGCCTTCCGTCACTTGTTGCATCTGCTTTGCGGTGCGGGCGTTGTTTTCCGATATTTCTCTTTGAAGGGTGAGGCGGTTGGTAATGGTGCCGCACAGGAAAGATGTGATAAAGAACGATACCAACAGCATGATATCGCTTGGTCTGGATACCGAAAAAGATTGCAGCGGTACGGCGTACTGATAACAATATGTCGCCACAAGAACGGCTGCTGTTGTAAGACCGTACCAGTAGCCCGGCGTCACTACATGTACCAATACCGTACCCAATAGGAAAAACATCAATACGCTTTCCTTGTTAATGCCCATTTGGGACGCAAGAAGCGAACAACCCAGCGTAGCCAGCAATATGGCTGCACTTTTGAGCACAAAGGCTGCCTTGGGCGGGATGCTTAAGCGGCGATGCATGAGAAGCCCTCCCTCTATCCCATAAATATACCACAAAATGGCCTGAATGTTAAGCATAGGAATGATTCAGGCCGTACGAATAAGCACTGGAAAGAAGCTGCTGCATGCAGAGACGGATTTGCCAAATTTCCGCAATAGCAGCCGGGGATGCTTCCTTATAAACAATGAAGCATCCCCGGCATTGAATTTATATGCTATGTTATCCTGTTTCCATCATGATCTGTTCAGAAGCTTGACCACGTCTTTTTTGCCGCCGGCAATAATGAGGTGATCGCTATCGGAGAAGACATAGCCGGCATCCGGCGTCTGGGAAAATCCGCTGCGGCCTTTGATGGCGATAATGCCTACCCTGTATTCTGTTCGTACGGCCACTTCCCGAATGCTTTTTCCAAGCCAACTTTTCAGGGGCTGTACTTCCGCTATGCAGTAATCCTCAGCCCATTCGATATAGTCAAAGGTATGGCCTGCGCTGTGCTTAATGGCGGTACGGTTTGCTACATCCTTTTCGGGGTAGATCACTTCATCCGCGCCGTTTCGCAGGAGGAACTTGGCGTGAATATCCCTGTCCGCCTTGGCAATAACCCTGACCGCGCCCATTTCCTTCAGGAGGGAAGTGACCTCCAGGGAGGACTGAAAATGACTTCCAATGCATACAAAGCAGATATCGAAATTACGCACGCCCAGTGTTTCCAGGACTCTTTCGTCGGTGCAGTCTCCGATCTGGGCGGAGGTGACCACAGGCGCAAGGGCGTTGACACGTTCTTCGTCGGTGTCCACCACCATTACTTCATCGCGAAGCTCGGCAAACTTCATGGCCAGATGCCGGCCGAACCGCCCAAGACCTATCACCAGAATGGATTTCATGATTCCTTCTCCTTATCCTACAATCATTTTGTCGACGGGTTTTTTACTCAAACCGTTTTGCGGGTGGGTGAATGCCATCAGTACCGATATGGCACCTACCCGGCCCAGGTATACAAGCAAGGATATGATAATCCTGGCAGCAGGGTTAAGCGACTGGGTAATGCCTGTTGTCAACCCCACGGTGCTGAGGGCGGAAACCACTTCAAACGTCACATCCTCCATCACAAAGGGCTGCATGGCCACGATGGCCATGATTGCCAGCAAGGATGTGAGAATATAGATGGTGGCGATGGTGAAAGCTTTGCGTGCCACGCCGCTATCCAGCCGCCGGCCCATATAATTTATGTCTTCACGGCCGCGGACAAAGGAGAAGGACGCCAGGAACAGCACCAGCACCGTGGTGGTTTTCATACCGCCGGCAGTGGATCCGGGGCTGCCGCCGACAGCCATCAAAAGCGTCAAGAGCAGCTTGCCGCCGCCTGTTAAGCCGCTCATGCTCACCGTGTTGAAGCCGGCCGTACGCGGTGTGACGGATTGGAAGAAGCTGGCCAATATTCTTGTGCCAAGGGGCATACCTTTTAGCGCGTTGTCCCGCTCCAGAAAGAAAAACAAGGCCGCGCCGCTGATAATAAGGAAAGTTGTGAAGATGAGCACCGCCTTGGCGTGCAGGCTCATGCGGGAGAAGCGGAAACGCTTCACATACAGATCCTCCCATACCACAAAGCCCAAACCGCCGACGGTGATCAGCGCCATGATGACGACGTTCACCAACACGTCGTTTTGATAAGGTACCAGGGAGGAATAAGGCCCAAAGCGGCCCATGATGTCAAAACCCGCATTGCAGAAGGCGGAAACGGAATGGAAGATGCCATAATAAATGCCCGTGACCCAGCCCATTTGGGGGATGAAGCGAATGGACAGCAAAATGGCCCCGGCGCCTTCCAAAATTGCGGTGCCGATCAGCACATGCTTAAGTATGCGCACAATGCCGCCTACCTGCCATGTGCCGATGGACTCTTTCATGATGCCGCGCTCCATCAGGCCAATGCGCCGGCCCATGAACATGGAGAACATGGTGGCGACCGTCATAAAGCCAAGACCGCCCACCTGGATCAGCAGGATGATCACAGTTTGCCCAAACAGGGTGAACTGTGTATATGTGTCGTATACTACCAGTCCTGTGACACATGTGGCGGAGGATGAGGTAAAGATGGCGTCTATCCAGGGAATGGGCACGCGGTCGCGTGAGGCAATGGGCAGGCGTAAAAGTGCAGCGCCCAGGAGGATCACCAGAAGAAAGCCCAGTGCCAGCACCTGGCTTTCATTGATTTTCCGCCTGTCAAGCACGTGGATGGACATGATTCAACAACTCCATTATTTCAGTATCTCCGCTGCCGGGGAGAATATAGTCTATTCCGGCTTCCTTAAACACGGGAAGATATACCGTATCTGTTACCCTTGCGGCGGTCTTGATGCTGTCAAAACGCCGCCTGGCGGCTGAACACAAAAGCAGGTTGTCCACATCGTTTTTCGATAAAGCCAATAAAAAACGAAAATTCCCCTCCCGGGGCAGAGTAGGCACGTCTACTTCATCATAGCAGAAATTTGACTTTTCGAGCCATTCCCTGGCAAAAAAAATGTCTTCCTCCTGGCCGAAAAGTAGTGTTCCCGGCTCCGTATCGCGGACTGTTTCCTCTTTTTGGCTCCTATGCATGCGGTCAAGGCCAGCCTTACCCAGAAACCCACATACAAGTGCCCCTAAAAACAGCAGGACCACTACCCAGGCCGGCATGGTTTTCACCCCCGGCAATCAGTATAACGGTACGAATATTAATGCGGGATTTAGACTGACCATATACGCATAAAGAAAGTATTAAGATTCGCTATGACAATCGTTTTATGAGAATAATAAACAATTATCAGTGTTTTTGTTATCTGATCGATAGCGCGGTTTTACCCATACATGCCCTCCATACAGCACCCAAACTATGTTTCAAATTGTGACAAAGAAATAGTATAATCCTGTAGGTGAAAAAGTCAACAAAAATCGTACAAAATATTTTTCATGGCAATATTTTCAATGGAAACTTTCGAGAAAACTGGAAGTCTTCTGAGCTGTTTATTTGCTATTCCCCTTGCACTGGCCACATGAATGTGTCATAATGGAAACAAACGTTTGCTTATGGGGGACGCATGGAAGGGCTGAAGCGCGTATCGGTGCGGGACCTGGTGGAATTCTCCATCCATGGGGAAGATATATTGCCAGCTTCCGGCAAGCTTGACATGCAGGCGGGAATGAAGGGGCACAAGGCGCGCCAGAGCCAGCTTAAAGATGGCTGGCAGGCGGAGGTGCCGGTGAGCCTTAACATTTCCGCGGAGGGGATCGACTTTCTGATCGCCGGGCGGATGGACGCGTATTTCGACGCAGAAATCCCCATCATTGAGGAACTGAAACTTTCATCCGGCATTAAGCCGCCGGAAGCTGCCTGGCCTGCCCATCGCTCCCAGGCTGTGGTGTATGGGCATCTGGTTTGCTTGGAAAAGGAGAAGCAAGCCGTTTGCTTAAGGGTGGTGTACGTTACCGAGGAAGGAAAGGTACGGGCGGCCTTTGAAGAGGAGATAACCGCCTGCGCGCTGGCGGAAGAATTTGAGGCGCTCATTTACGCATATGCAAAATGGGAGGCCGTGCAAAGGCTTCACCGGGCAAGGCGTGATGAAAGCTTGATGGCTCTGCCCTTTCCTTTTGACAGTTACCGGCCCGGCCAGCGGGAGATGGCTGTGCAGGTGTTTACGGCCATACGGCAAAAGAGGCGGCTGTTTGCCAGCATGCCTACAGGCACAGGCAAGTCCGCTGCGGTGCTGTTCCCGGCCTTAAAAGCCTTAAGCCAGGGGTTCACCGGGCAGATATTCTATCTTACCGCAAGAACCACAGCGCGTCAGGCGGCGCTTCAAGCCATCGGCCTGATGCGCGTAAAGGGCATGCATGTGCGCAGCCTTACCATAAACGCCAAGGAAAAACAGTGCCCCCGGTTTACGCGCTGCCACCCGGATTATTGTGAAAGGGCCAAGGGCCATTTTATACGGCTTCCGGACGCGCTTTCTGAAATGATGGAAACAACGGACTGGAACGGCCAGGCCGTTATAGATATGGCGGACAAGTATCTGCTGTGCCCCTTTGAGTTTGCGCTGTCGCTTACGGAAATCGCCGATGTGGTAATCTGCGACTATAATTATGCCTTTGACCCGGCTGCCAGGATCAAGCGCATTTTTGAATGGCGGACTGATCTGACATTGCTGGCGGATGAAAGCCACAACCTGGCATCCCGCACGCGGGAAATGCTATCCGGCCTTGCGGATGGTGCGTACTTTCGGTCGTACCGCACCATGCTGGGAAAAGCCGTCGGGCGCAGGGGACCGCTGTACAAGGCGCTGACGGAGGTCATCAATCAGCTTCGATCTATTCCCTTTGAGGAGGATGTGGAGGAAAAGGAGATTAGTTGTCTGCCTGAAGGTCTTGTTTCCACCATGCAGGTGCTGCTTGAGCAGGTCATGGAATCCTTTGGGAATCCGCCCCCCTTAGATGCGGGGCAGGCCTTGGGGGAAGTCTACCAGATGGTGATCGGTTTTTGCGCAGCCGCCGACAGAGGGCTTGCAAATTACGCGATGCTATGCAAAAAGCAAGGCAAAGAGAGGGCGGTAAGGCTATTATGCCTGTCGGTGGCAGAACACCTTCAGGAAGTCACGAAAAAGCTGTCCGGCGTAGTTTACTTTTCAGCCACATTGTCGCCGCTTTCCGCCATGCAAAAGCTGCTGGGCGGCGATGAGGAGGATGCCTGCTTTGCGCTGCCCTCGCCTTTTCCTGTGGAAAACCTGCTTGTTTTGCGCCACCGGGTGGATACAAGATATGCGCTCAGGCGGGAGACGGCCTTTCAGGTGGCGGCGGCAATCCTGCATGCGTTTGCTGCGAAGCCCGGCAAGTATATTACCTTTTTTCCCAGCTATGCCTATTTGAAGCTGGTGGGAGCGGAGCTTATGAAATCTGATCCGGATTTGCCCTTGCTCATACAGGAAAACGGCATGGAGGAAGCGGATAGGGAGGCGTATCTTGCTAAGTTTACGGCGGATGACCGGCCTTTGCTTGGTCTGGCCGTGCTGGGAGGCGTATTCGCCGAAGGCATCGACCTGCCGGGTGAACGCCTGCTTGGCGTGATGGTGGTGGGCGTCGGCCTTCCCATGGTTTGCCCGGAGCAGGAGGCGCTGCGCCGCCACTACGAAAAAACCCTGGGCGACGGCTTTGCTTACGCCTACCGTTACCCGGGCATGCATAAGGTGCTTCAGGCCGCTGGGCGTGTCATCCGCTCCGAAACCGACCGCGGCGTGGTACTGCTCATAGATCAAAGGTATTTTCAAAATGATTATCTTTCGCTTTGCCCGCTTCATTGGCGGTTCGAGGCGGATACACTGGAAAGGTTTTGGATGCCTTCCGAAACCCACAGTATTTACTCCTTTAGTTTCTGCGGCGACAGCTCCCTAAAGAGGGAGCCTTTTGGAAAGCCTTCCTCTTAACGCTCCGGAACCCCGACTCCGCCAGTGGCGGGAATGGGATAACATGGCAATGGTGTAAAAAAAGGATCCCGCCTTGGCAGCGGAATGGCTGCAAAAGTCGGGAGAGCAGGGCGAGGCCGACGCGCAGTATGAGCTTGGCATGTGCTACTATCAAGGCCTGGGCGTAAAAAAGACATTGAAGCCTCAAAGAGCTGGCTTGGAAAGGCAGCCGCACAGGGATACGAGGATGCCGTGAAAATGCTTGACGGCTTGAAATAAGCATTTCTTCATGTTTGCGGGCTTTGAAGAGGGCACTGGCAGATAAACCTGGACGGCCAGAATTCATACAGGCTGACGCTCTCCACTGTGGCGTGAAAGCCGCAAAACTTATCCGCAACGATAGGCAGGGCTCTTAAAATAACCTCAGGCTCGTCCATCATCAGCGTGGTGTGGGCCGTCCACTCGTGCTCCTTGATCCTGTCTTGCTCAAAGGGCTGCTGGAGCGCAAGCAGCTCCGTGTTTACATCCGGGCCGAAAAACAGGACGTTCAGATGAAAAAGGCCGATATGGTTATAGGTGAGGGGGAAGCGATGCATGCTGCGGCATACATTTTCCACCCGCTTTTGTATTTCCTGTTCCTGATGAAGTTCAAAGGCGCCCAGGGTGATATGATAAGGCACCTTGGGGGGCTTTTTCGCATCGATGCCCAGTTCGTGCAAAAGACGGTCAATCCCGCGCATTTTTCCACACGTTTCATTATCCAATTGGGCCATCACATATATAAGTCTGTCCTGCATGTTTCTTCCCTTAATTCATGTTTGGAGTTTTATTTGGATAAACTTCTGATGCATGCTGCCGGTTTTCGCTCAAATAGCAGCCACAGGCAAACAACGTAACACAAGCAGTATACCATAGCCTTGCCACATAAGAAAGCGGAGGGGATTTTGAAGCCTGAGGAATGGCTGACGGCGCGGGTCAATGAGGCAAAGACGCATGATAGTGGATGAATCTGTTAAGGAACGCCCGCGGGGATCTCTCCCGTGGGCGTATGACTGCCGGCAAAATGGGCATAACGATGTCATTAATCTTTAGTATCCTTAAGAGTGTTGCCATTTTGAAAAGCTCCATGCTCTTTCCGCTTGGATGGTTCCATTTGATGTTTCATCATTTCTGCAGGCTCTTCGGCCGTCCTATGCTTAAGCTCTGCTTTTTTTGCTTCCACATTCCCGATGGCTTTGATATATACTTCCTTGCCCGTGACTGCCAGCAGGAAGGAATAGGCAATGCACTTGGGCACATATGCCCATGTGAAGCTCTGGAAACCGTGGAAAGTGACCTGCGCCAATACCTGCGTAAATATGGCAACAATGTATACGACATATTCCGTTCTTATCTTAATAACCTTCTTGTCCATGGGCAGTTTGATGAACTGCACCACCATCACCAAAAAAGTTACCTGCCCGGCAAATGTGCCGAACTCTTCTGGAGTCAGGTAGCCTGATACATCCGTTTTTATGACGTCTATTGACTCCGCCAAGGCAATCAGCGGAAAGCCTGCGCAAATCAGAAGAATGAAAAGAAGCACGATGACGAAAAGAATCCGTTTCATTCCACACACTCCCATTCGTTTATTTGTATGGTTCCATGATTGCATAGACGATACGTATACCTTAACTAAAAGCGGAGGGTACTTGTTAAAATGATATTCCGGCGGCTTGAAAGTAGCACCGCAGGGCTAAAATTCAAGAAACTTGCGTTTTCGGGCCTGCATAGCAGAAAATCTTACGGGCAACATACTTTCAGAGCTTGAATTGGAGGTTGTTGCCTAATGAAACTGGCTGCCCATGAACTGAACTGTTTGAGCGAACTGGCTATGAGCTGCGTCAATTCCATAACGAACATGGCGTACATGCTGAGTCATGTTCAGGACCCTGAATTGAAATCCATTGTGGAAAAGCATTTTCCCCTGCATGTAAGGGACTATAACATGAAGGTGGAATTTCTCCACCAGGCCTCCGGGGCTGTCAAAACGCTGCCGCTGCTCAAAGAGGACGGTCACCTTGGCGACTTCACCCAGTCTGCGTTTGCCAGTTATCCCCCTATCCAGCCCCGCACCATGGTAGACAACATGAACGATAGGGAAATGGCCACCGCTTATCTGCTTACGCTCAAGCGCGCCGGCCGCGAGTATGCCTGGTCCGCCATGGAGTCCTCCAATCCGAAGATACGCTCCTTCCTGCAGACGGCATTCATGATGAGCTGCTCCCATGCCTATGACGTATGGCAGTATATGGTTTCCAAGGGATACTATCCGCTTGAGGCCGCTGATCCAAATATGACGGTGAAAGTTGGAGCCATGTATCAGGTGGTGCCCGAGGACCAGCCTCAAATCCAGCAATACCTTCAAAAGTATCAAAATCCCGTAGTCGGGCATAGCGGACAACTCTCCTGAAATTGCATGCAAATAAAGAGCTGCGGCCATCATGGCCGCAGTTTTGTTGTCAATCGATCAATTGTATCAGGACAGGGCATGCAACATGCAGGAGCGAAATGCTCTATTCCTTGTTCTCCAATGCCATCATGCGCATCCTTTTGTCCAATTCCTTCACTAGCTGGTCGGCGGAAATCTGCCCATCCAGAAAGCGGTTGTAGATCATGTTTTGAAGCTCCAGGCTGGAACCCAGGCCGTATATGGGATTTGGCTTTTTCAGCATAAAATAGGGGTCCAGCGCGCGGTAGGTGGCGATACTTTCCCCGGTGGATTCCCATGCAAAGCGCTTTGCGTTCTCGTATTCAGCCAATAATGCATCCAGCCTGTCTTGATAAAAGCGCTTATCTTCCGCCTTGGCTTCCTCCAAGGCTTTTTTGTCTTTGGGAATGTTCTCTTCAAACCATTTGAGCCCCTCTTCGGCCTCTTTCAGATACACAGGCTGGTTTTCTCCCGGCATCAGATCAGCGCGCAAGGTGGCCGGCAGGCTGCCCGCCATGTAATCTACGAACTTCAGGGCAGTATCATAGTTTTGGGAATAGGGGTTGATGATCAGCACCTCTATATTGGTAAGAATCACTGGCGGTTCCTGGTCGGAAAGCTGAAGGGGCATATAGTTGGTATACATAACCGTATAGCTTTGGGTGCTGGCCTCTGGCCCAATCTGGAACATTTGTTTCTTCCAAAAATCGTCATCCATTGGCGGATCCGGCATGATCGCATTTATGACGGAAAAGTCGGTATCTTTCAGTTTGTTCAGCAATGCTTTGATTTCATCCGTATCATAGGTAACGGGTTCACCCTTTCGCATGCAGGCATACAAGCGGTCTTCCAGGATGGTTCTTAAAATGTGCTCTCTAAAAATCCTTTCTTCCATTTCAGGGCTGAACAGGGACATGGAGGGATACTGCTCCGCAAATTCATCGCCCCATCTTGTGATAAATTCAAGCAGCTCGCTATAGGTTTTAGGCACATCCTTTTTGGTAAGCCCCACTTCTTCAAAAGCCTTGGGATTATAAACATACATATTGGATTGTTTTGAAAACGGCAGTGCGATAATTTTCCCATCCCGCATCAGCGCGTCCTTCAAGAATGGGTACATGGCGCCCACTGTGCTTTGAACCGCGTCACTGTCTTCCAGCCCGGCGTAATACCCTTTTTCGTACAGGACGTCCAGGCTGTAGTTCATCAGGCTGATGCAGTATATATCGGCTGCACTGTCGCCGCTCTTCATGTGTGTCACCAGTTCCAAGGTGCTGCGAAGGTATGGATCCGACAAGGAAAAAGTGATTTCAGGGTGCAGGTCACTGAACGCTTCCATGGGCAAATTTGCGGCATTATTGCCTGCTATTTTCAAAGGAAGCGCTTTAACGGCGTCCGGGCCGGTCAGATACAGACGCACACCGTCTTCATAAGGCAGGGCCAGATAACCGCCGGGCAGCAGCGCGCCGCCAAACAGCGCTTTTCGTATGGGCATGCGGGCGGCTGGGACAGGCTCTGCAAAACATGTGCTCGCATCAATTTCACCCTTGCGTACAAGATAGACGGTACCTGTGCCGGGATCATAGTTCATACTGCTGTATACGGTGGCAAGACTCAGCTTTTTTTCGACCAGGCCTGTGTTTGAATTCAGCAGCGACAGGGTTCCGGGCGCACCCTGTGCTCCCGTATTTACCAGTAATACCCCTGGAGCATATGGGGATGCCATGGTTATATCCATGCACACAAGCTCACTTAAGCCGTTTTTCAGATCAAGCCGCATAAGCCTTGTACTGCTGTCCATAACATTTTTGGAAATATAATACATATTGCTATCGTCCAAGATATAGCTGGAAAATTGGTATCTGCTGTCTCCTCCAATCCCAAAGGCTTCTTCGGGATCGAAGGAAGCTTCCCGTTCAAAAGCAGCGTTGCTTTCATCAAAACGCCACAGACAGCCCATACTAAAATCCATGGCGAATAGTGCATCTCCGCTACTGATCAGTGCGTATACGGGAGGTGTACCGTTTTCCGGATTTCTTAGCGGTTCTCCCGCAAGGTCTGTCTTTGTAAAATCCATGAGCTGTTTGGGCGATTCTTCACCAATGTGATAAGCGTACAGTCCCCCGGTCCGGGCTATGTACAGCGTATCGCCCACTGATGCAATATACTGGCTGTAATCCGGGTCATAGGTACCGGAAGCAGCATCGAAAAGTACGGCGATGTTCGACTCAGCCAAGGCGGGTACAGCTAATAGCAGCAGGGCCGTGAGTAAAAACAGAAGGATTGTTTTCAGCAGCGGCTTCATTCGTATACCTCCGTTACATAAAGGCGGTTGATATTACTGGCAATACCCATTCCCGCATATGCCTCCCTTGCCTGAATGCGGGGGAGCGGGCGTTTTGCTGTTTGGAGCAACCATAATATTATGTATAAGCATACCATTATTTGAAGTTAATGTCTATTTTTGCAAACGTTGTAGAATGTAAAATCTGCCAGGAAAGGGATGTATGCAGCGCTCATAATTCGCTGGGTACCTTCCCTTTTTCTTTATAGTATGGTATAACGGCAAGGTATATATGTACAATATCTCCGCGCCCTAACGATGCTCTGAGAGTTGATCCGCGCCGCTTTAATTGGAGGAATTTTATGAGATGCCGTAAAATACCAATGCTTATTTTATCGCTAGCCGTTATTTCATTGGGCATGCTGGCCGTGCTGGCCGATACGGACCGGGACAGGCAGGCTCCTTCCATTTCCAGTACCGTTGTAAGCAATGTACATGGCAACCCGCCGGGACTGCAAATCACCGCAAAAGATAATGTGATGCTGGGTAAAATCGTTGTACTGGAGTCTGGAAAACCGGTTTTGACCAAGAACATTGCAGGCAAGGCCGCACAGAAATATACCATCGTCTATCCCTTTTTGAAGCCCGGCAGTTACAATGCCGTGGCGTATGACGCGGCGGGTAACAAATCCCTTGCGACAGCGGTGGTAACTGTTGCAGATCAGGACGGCGACGGGCTGTCTGATGACTGGGAAATATGGCTGGGCACGGATCCCACCAAGAAAGACACCGATGGCGACGGCATCGATGACCAGATTGCATATCTGCTTGGTGCGGCAGCCGGCAGCCGGCTTCCCGCTGCCGCGGCGCTTTTGATCAATGCTTCTCTTCAGGAAACGGCTGAGGAAGTGATACCCGCAAGCTTCTGGGAAAGCGGCCTTGTATCCGATATTGGGGACGTTCGGGAGGAGAGCGCTGATAACGCTCCTAAGCTGAACAGTTCAGCCGTCATCGTAACATTCAGCCCTGTAACCGGGGATGGCTGGGCATTTAGTGGAAGCAGGCTGATGCATTTTGCCGCAAACGGTGATGCTTTTGCATGCAATGCTGTGTTTGCGTTGCAGGGTGCCTATGGAGCACTGCGGCTGGTGGCGCTCGGCAGTGGCGACGGCGGTGCAATGCTGCTGGCCCATTGGAATGAAACAACCGGCAGAACTGAAGGACCGCTGAAGCTTTTGGACACGCGTGCAAAGAAGACAGCCGTTATTGCAGGGTCGGAGAATGCCACGGCTTTTGACCTTTCTGCAGATGGGGCACAGGCAGCGTTTAACGCGGGCGGCAGGGTGCATGTCATTGGCCTTCAAAAGGGCACGGATGAGGCTGTAAACAGTAATGCCTCCGCTTTAACGTTCACCCCGGATGGAAGGCTGGCCCTTTATACGGATGGAACGAATGTGCTCTTTGCTGGCAATAGGGGAAAGGTGGTTTCCGAAGCATATGAAGGCCTGGTGGACGTGGTTCAGCGGACCAATACCACAAGAAAGGTTATCGCGTTTACGGCAAGCGGCGTGGCCCAGGCGGAAGTTGGCGGCATTCTGACCTTCTCGGAGGATGGGAAGAGGATTGTCTATAAGGGCGGTATAAACGGTCCGCTGGATATCGCATGGGCGGAGGACTTTAGTGACAAGCCACAGCCATAGGGATTGATATCATCCTGATTGCATTGCAATAAGTGAGAAGCCCAGCCAAGTGAATGGCTGGGCTCTTTCGTACATCCTCTAAAGGCAGGTTGTGCTTTCCAAATACTCATGGCTTTATCAGTTGTTCCTCCGCCGCCTCCGCGAAATACGTGGTGGTGAACGTCAGTGTAAGCGTTTCGGGATCGTACACAGTGGGCAGGCTATCCGTCTTGCCGGTGACCGGGTTGATATAGCACATGGTGACTTTGGCAGGGTCTTTGATGGCTGATGCCTGTTCCGCAGTCATGTGAACAGTAATGGTGACTGGTTCATTGAACGTATCCACATATCCTGTTTCGCCGTCAGGCCGTACAACAGCCAGTGCGTATTGGTATGCCGGGCCGATGAATGCACCGCTGCCGCCGTCGATTCTGAAGGACGGGGCTGCTTCTTCCGCCGTGCGGCATTCCAGCGACATGGATGTAGAGCCTTCCGCCGCCTGGTTAAGCACAACGGGCGGTACCTCAAAGGTGATGTTTTCCATTCTGACGGTTACGCCCAAACCTGCCTGGGCAGCGCTTTGCATCTGCGCGGAGGGAAGCTCAAGCTTCATGGGGCTGTTAGCCTGAAGCGGCTGGATATCCGGGAAGCGCAGCATTGTGGCTTCTACCGCCTGATGGGCGGCATCCCTGGCTGTGTCAATCACTTCTTCCACCGCCTGCTGGATCACGCTGACTATAGTGGCTGCCTGACCGGAGGTTTCATCCCCTACAAGCAAAGCAGCGACAGCCTCCTGCGGGATATCCAGGTATCTTGAGGGATCAACGGCAGCTGCCGGCGCAGGGGTCACGGTGGCCGTGGGCAACGGTGTGGAAGATGGCGTGGAAGATGGCGTGGAATTAAGATCATGCGCCGGGGGAGGCGTGGGTGTTGGTTTCGGATCGTTGTCTACGATGGTAACGGTAGCCTCCTCCGTGCCTATGGTGCCGCCGGCGGCGCCGGACAGCTTAACAAGAAACGATTCAGTATTCTCGTACTCGGCATCGTTCAGGATTCTTACCTTGATGGTGCCGGTCAGGGACATGGCCGGTATGGTGAGCGTACCTGAGGCGGTGCGGTAATCCGTGCCCGCACGGGCGGTCTTGTCGATGGTTTCATACTGCACCGTTACATCTTTTGAGGACATGTGGGACAAAGTCACCTTGAGCGAGGCTTCGCCCGCGCTTTCCCGCACGGAAACGGCAGCCGGGGTAAAAACGATCACCGGGGGCGTTTGGCTGTCGTCCAGTATGACTGTGACGTTGCCCGCCGACAATGAGGCGCCGCTGGGTGAACTTAGTAAAACGGTGAAGGTTTCGCTTCCCTCATACACTTCATCCATCTTAAGCGGAATAATAATAGTGGCCGACAGGCTTCCCGCCGGGATGACCAGCGTACCCGTCTGCCCTGTGTAATCGTAGCCGCTTAAAGCCGTATCATCCTTTGTATTGAAGACGACAGAAGTTTCGGCGCCAGATGCGTCGGACAGCCGGACCGTGATTTCGGCTTGCGCAAGCGCTTCGCTTACATGAATGGATGGCGCTTCAAAACCTATTAGAGGGGCTTTGTCGTTATCCGTGATATGTACCGTGGCAGTGCTATCTCCAATTACGGCGCCGGAAGGATTGCTTAACACCACGCTGAAATCTTCGCCATTTTCATACACACTGTCGTCCAGGATTGCGATTCCCACCGTGCCCGTAGTGCTGCCTGCCGGGATCGTCAATGTGCCGGCCTTCAAAACATAATCGGTACCGGCCTTGGCGGTGCCATCCAAAGTAGTATACTGCATGGTGGTATCCGTCTTGGAAACGCCGGATAGCTTTGCGGTAAGTGTTGCCGTGCCCGCGTTTTCATTGCGCGTGATGGTGGCAGGATCAAAGCTCACCAGCGGTATGCCCTCATTGTCGCCTATCAGCACCGTGGCGCTGGAAAGGCCAAGGGTGACGCCCGCGCCGGAGGGTACGGTAAGCGTAACGGTGATGGTCTCGCTGCCCTCGTATATCGCGTCTTCCTTCAGTGTGATTTCCACAGAGCCGGATGTGTTTCCGGCTGGAATGAGCAGTGTGCCGGATTTTGCGGCGTAATCCTTGCCGGCCATGGCTGTGCCATCTTCTGTAGCATATTCAATGCGGATATCTTCCTGGCTTGCGCAAGTAAGGTTCACGGTGAGCCTTATTTTGCCGTCGCCCTCCCCTGTTTCAAATGTGCTTTGCGCGAAGTCGGCCTGCGGATAGCCTTCATCATCCTTGATGAGGAATAATGCGGTATCGGTTCCCAGCGTCGCCCCGGAGGGGGAGGAAAGCTTGACGGTAAAGGTTTCATTGCCTTCATAAATGCTGTCGTTGTTAAGAAGGATTTCAATCCTGCCCGTTGTGCTTCCGCCGGGAATGACCAGGGTTCCGGAGGCGCCTGTGTAGTCGGAGCCCGGTTTAGCCGTGCCGCTTACGGTAGTAAATTTTACGGAAACATCCGCCTGGCTTGCGCCGGAGAGAATGACGTCGGCCCCGGCCATTCCGGCATTTTCATCCTGTTCGTAGGAAGCGGTGAGGGGATTAAAGCCGATCACTGGCTTTGTTTCCGTATCCGTGATGGTGACGGTGGCGGTATCCGTACCTAAAACCGCGCCTGTGGGGGAGGAAAGCAAAACGGTGAACTTCTCTTCACCTTCATAAAGGGTGTCATCCGTAAGGGGGATATCCACAGTGGTTGAAGTGCTGCCCGCCACTATGGTCAACTTGCCTGATGACGCCGTGAAGTCAGCACCGCTTGTGGCTGTGCCGTTTTGCGCTAAGTACTGTACGGAAGTATCTGCCTGAGATACGCTGGATTGCGTAATGGTCAGCCTGGCTAGGCCTGCGTCTTCGGCAAAAGTGACTTTGGCGGGATCAAAGCCGATCACAGGGGCAGGCTCATTATCCGTAAGGTTTACGGTTGCGCTGCTTATTCCCAGCACCGCGCCGTGGGGGGAGGAAAGTAAAACGGTAAAGCTTTCGCCGCCTTCATAAACCGTATCGTCCGTAAGGGTGATATCCACCGTGCAGGAGACCGTACCGCCGGGAATGGTAAGCGTGCCCGAAGATGCAACATAATCCGAACCGGCGGTGGCTGTGCCATCCTGTGTTGCGTACTGCACGGTCACATCCGCCTGGGAGGGGCCGGACAACTTCACTGTCAGCGAGGCTGCTAACACGTTCTCGTTTACTGAAATAGCGGCTGGATCAAAGGAGGCCTGCGGCATGCTTTCGTTATCGTTGATCTGTACCGTGGCTGTGCCTGCATCTATGGCTGCGCCGGAGGGGGAGGAAAGTACGACGGTGAACGCTTCCGCTCCCTCATAAAGGGCATCTTCTTTTATCGTGATTTCCACGGTGGCCGCTGAACTGCCGGCGGGAATGGTGACCGTGCCGGTTTTTGCGGTATAGTCGCTGCCGCCAAAAGCTGTCCCGTCCTGGGTTGCGTATTGAACGGTCACAGCATTCTGAGTTTCACTGGAAAGGGTCACGGTCAGCGTGGCTGTGCCCGCGCCTTCGTGCACGGCAAGGGTGGCGGGGGTAAAGGATAGCTTGGGGACCGTTTCATCATCCGTGATGGTAACCGTTGCCGTTTTTATGCCAAGGGCTGCGCCCTGGGGGTTTGAAAGGGTGACGGTGAAGGTTTCATCAGCCTCATACACGTTGTCGTTCAAAAGGGGAATATTCAAAGTGGCTGTAACGCTGCCCGCCGGGATGGTGATGGTGCCTGACTTTTCAGTGTAATCGGAATCTTGTATGGCTGTGCCGTTGGCGGTTGAATAATCCACCGTGATATCCGTTTTGGAAGCGCCGGTGAGGGTGACAGTAAGGGTTGCGCTGCCCGCGTTCTCCGCTGCCGATACAGCGGCAGGTGCGAACCCGACTGCCGGTACGGTTTCATCATCGGCGATGGTCACCGTGGCAACGGCTGCCTGAAGGGAAGCACCGGTGGGGGAGGAAAGGGTGACGGTAAAATTCTCGCTGCCTTCATACACGCTGTCATTTAAAAGGGGAATTGCTATCGTTTGGGATGTGCTGAAAGCCGGAATGGTCAGCGTGCCTGCGGTGGCGGTGTAGTCGGTGCCGGCATTGGCCGTGCCGTCCAAAGTGGCATAGTTCACGGTGATATCCGTTCGGGAAGGGTGGGTAAGCCCCACGGTCAATAGCGCCGTGCCCGCATTCTCATTCTGGGTGAATGTGGCGGATGCAAAGCCAACCTCCGGTATGCTGTCGTTGTCTAAAATGTACACCGTTGTTTTGGATTGTCCAAGCGTTGCCCTTTGGGGGGAGGATAGTGTGACGGTGAAGGATTCGTCAGCGCCTTCATAAATATTGTCGTCGATGATGGGGATCTCGATAACGCCGGACGTGCTGCCGCCGGGAATGGTGAATATTTCCGATTTCCCGGTATAATCCTGCCCGGCTTGTGCCGTTCCGTCGCTTGTTGTTACCTGGATGGCTGCGCCGTATTGGGTCGGTCCGGAGAGTGTAACGGTAAGCTCTGCCTTGCCGTCGTCCTCATCATACGTGAGCACGTCTTTATCAAGGCTTAATTGCGGCATAGGCTCATTATCGCTTAGGGTAACGCTGGCGGTCGCCGCGCCCAGTGTTCCCACAGAGGGGGAGGTTAAGGTTACGGCAAAGGTTTCATCGCCTTCATATATGCTGTCATCCAGCAGGGTTATATCAAGCGCCATGGTGGCGCTGTTTGCAGGGAAGCTCAATGTGCCGGATTTGGCGGTGTAGTCTGTGCCGGAGGAGGCCGAACCGTTGGCCGTGGCATATTGAGCGGTAACCGCGTTTTGGCAGGGAACGGAGATTGTTGCGATCAGGGTTACGGCAGCCGTGCTTTCATTGGCTGTGATACTGAGAGGATCAAAGCTTATGACAGGAGCGTTTTCGTCATCTGTTACGGTGACGGTGGTGCTGGCAGTGCTTAATTCGGCGTTGACGGGGGAGGAAAGGGTGACGGTAAATGTCTCATTTCCCTCATAAATGCTGTCGTTCAATATGGGCACACTGATGCTGCCGGAGGTTTCGCCGGCCAGAATGGCCAAATCTCCCGATACTGCCGTATAATCGCTGCCGGATGATGCTGTGCCATTGGATGTTGCATAATGTATGGTCACGTCGGATTCGGCCGCTTTATCCAGTGTGACGGGAATGGAAATGGATCCGGCGTTTTCTGCGACCGATGGCGTGCCTGATGAAAAGCCTCCCTTGGCCTGTGGGTCGTCGCTTATGATGGTCACGGTGCAGGTGCCGCTTACGATCGGCGCGCCGGATGGGCTGGACAGGGTTACGGTGAATGTTTCATTTCCTTCATATTTGGTATCGTTAATGATACCGATGCTGATATAGATATAAGCTGTCCCGCCGTTGACGAAAACAGAACTGTTGTCGGCTCCGTTATAGTCGCTTCCGCTGAAGGCTGAACCGTCATGGGTGGAATAATTGATGGTTGTTGAATAGTCAAAACTGCCAAGATTCACCCTTAATGAAACGCTTCCGTTCGCCTCGTTTACCGAGACGGAGGTTTCATCAAAGCTGATGGTCGGGCCATAACTGACCGATATGGAGGCGCTGCTTCCATCCATGTTTTTCCATCCGCCGGATGGTGGAATCGAGGAGTCGGAAGGATTTGTGGAGCTGGAATAATAATAGTCCCAATATTGATTTTTCAGGCACCATTTGCTGCCGTCATAGTAGATGTTTGATTCGCCGCCCGCCGCCAAATAATATGCCTTGCCGCCGGTTGGATTGCCGGTATCGTTGTAGTTGGCGTTGAGGGCTGCGGGGGTCGCCCCCGATACTTTTAACGAAGGCCCAAGTGCATAGGCCGTGTGAAAGGGCAGGGTCATAAAGAGGACGCATACGATAATGAAGCCTATTAACAAGGGAAGGATAATGTTATACCGCTTGCTTACAACCATTGGCTGACCTCCAGATTCATTTTGTTTTTCAATATCCTGGATATAATTGTTTTTACATGGATACACAACTTAATAAAATATTCTGTATACCAAAGCATACCACATTGCCAGTGTTTTCACAAGGTTTCTCCATCTTCATGCCGGAGCAAAATTGATACATATGTGTATTGCATCCATCCATAAATTGGTATATAATGATGCCAAATAAGAAACATAATTTTGTTATGCTATCATTTATTTATGTTACAAAAGATATAGGCTCCATAATGCCTGACCTGAACAGGGCTGCCTTTGGCATTTGAGGCAGAGCCTGTGTGGCGGAAGGAAATTTCAGCAATGGAAAAACAGCGAATCGAAGCGAAGGCGCAGGCTATACTGCGGCAGTTTGGCATGTTGACCGATGGCCAGGTTGACGTCCTTCTTTTGGCGCAATATGCGGGATTTGTTGTCGGCAACGCGAATCTTGACGATGACGAGGATGGCATTATCCTTGTAAACACCAAAGAGGAATCAATACTGGGTATTAAAACCCAAAAGCTCATCGGGGTCAATGCCAGACGGGATCTTCCTGAAAAGCGCTTTATTATCGCTCATGAGCTTGGTCACTACTTTTTCCGCCTGGAGAAGAAAGCGGGTGGGGATATCATTCTCGCCAGGCGTGAAAGACTTTCAGACCGTGGGAGTGAAGAAAGCGAAATGGATTATTTTGCCGCATGCCTTTTGATGCCTGCCGACGTATTCAGAAAAAAATATGAGGAACTGAAGGAAATGAGGATCATGCCAAGCGAGATACCGGAAAGGTTGAGCAAGCTGTTCAACGTACCTTTAATAAGCGCTGAAAGGCGCGTGGGAGAGGTGGTTTGGACCACATAGCGAGGGATGTCATATGAATAGAGCGGAGGAACAGGCATACCTTGATTTGGTAAGCTCAATGTATGAGAAGGATTTTGAGAAAACGGACAGCTATACGGAGCTTAACCGCGATCCTTTTCAGACAGACCAGCAGAGAAGACGCGATTTGGAAATCACTTCGCTTTTAAAGGAGTATGTCAAATACTACAGAATCAAATCCCGCTGCGGAAAAAAGTACAGGGCCGTGCTGTTCTGGGGCTGCGTGTCCATTACATTCGTACTGCTGACAGCCTGCATTTTCGCCATTGTGTGGTGGACGATTCAAAAGAATAAGGATGTGAACGACGTGATCGCGCTGGTTACCGCGTGCGCAACGCTGATAGGCGCCGTCATAGGTATTCTGAAGATCATTACGGAGTACGTATTCCCGCGGGAGGATGAAAAATATGTGACCGGCATTGTGGAATCCATTCAGAAGAACGACCTCGAAAACAAAAAGGCGAACATGGGCGCAGGAACGATCAAATAAAGAAACATCCGGCAAACAGATGGAAGATAGCTCCCCCTTTACAAAGCATGCCGCCGAATAAGAAAAAATTGGTCCGCTGCCTGATGGTGCGGGCATTTTTCTATGAAGGGGTAACATGCTGTTTACATTTTTCTTGCGGAGATGATCATCATCATGGGCCGCCTGAATTCATCGGACATGGAAGGGTAGATTTTCAGAAGATGCTCCGGCGGCTTGGGTTCCTTCACGCCGGTGATGACAAAGCCGCATTCGATCAGTGTTTGAATATAGGTGGTCAGGGTGCGGTGGTACTTTACGATCTCTTCATTCAAAAAGCGCGTATTGCGAAGGCCTTCCTCGAAATACCGGTCTACGGGAAAGTGAAGGCTTTTTCCGTTAACGTCATAATACCAATCCTGCGAACCTTCTGCCGTAAAGATGGGGTGTTCCGCTGAAAATATGAAGTCCCCGCCCGCAGCAAGAAACCTATGTACCTTTTGCACGATTCCCTCAAACGATGCGATGTAGTGCAAGGCCAGGGAGCTTAATACCACATCGAAGGAACCGGGTTCAAAATCCGCATCCTCCATAGGCATTTGGATATAGGTAATATTCGAAGCACTATGTTCCGCGCGGGCTTTCGCCAGCATTTTTTCGGAAATATCCACACCAGTCACTTGAGCCGCCCCGTGTTCAGCTGCATAGCTGCAATGCCAGCCATAGCCGCAGCCCAGGTCCAGTACGCGTTTACCTTTGATATCGGGGAGCATGGATTGAAGCGTAGTCCATTCGCCAGCGGCTTCCAGCCCTGTCTTGGACCGCTCCATCTGTCCGTATTTTTCAAAGAATACCGGATCGTCATATTTATTCTGTTTCATTGAAATATCCCTGCCTTAAAAATGTAAATAGCCTAAAAAATTATATCATTGGGTCTTAAAAGCGGCAAGAAAGAAAAAACTGTACAGCTTAATGCATATCTATTGTATTATGGGCTTGACGTTGGGCAGTGTAAAAGGCTAACATAGTATCAGAATGATCGGCCATAAAAATATGGGTGATTTTTACTTGGCACAAGAGCATGAAAGGAGCACATTATGAGCTTACATCAGGAGATCTCGGAGAATTTGCAAAAAGGCAACGCGAAGGGCGTAAAGGTGCTGGTGCAGCAGGCCATCGATGAGGGGCATCCGGCGAAAAAGATACTGGAAGAGGGTCTTCTCAGCGGGATGAGCATCGTCGGGGAAAAGTTTAAGAACAATGAGATATTTGTTCCTGAGGTGCTGGTGGCGGCCAGGGCAATGAACATGGGCATGGCGCTCTTAAAGCCGCTTCTTGTTCAGGCAGGTGTCAAGGCCACCGGCAAGGCATGCATCGGTACCGTGAAGGGTGACCTGCACGACATAGGCAAGAACCTGGTGAAGATGATGATGGAGGGCAAAGGCCTGGAAGTCATAGACCTTGGAACCGACGTGGCTCCCGAGACCTTTGTGGAAACAGCCGTCCGGGAGAACTGTCAAATCATCTGCCTGAGCGCTCTTCTCACCACCACCATGAGCTGTATGGAAGACGTGGTGAAAGCGGCGGAAGGTGCCGGAATCAGGGACAAGGTGAAAATCATGATCGGCGGGGCGCCTGTGAATGATGCGTTCTGCCAAAAGATAGGCGCCGACGCGTACACGCCCGACGCGGCCACCGCCGCGGAACGCGCCTCATCATACTGCCTGGCCGGCTGAGGAGGAAACAGCATGACCCCCAAGGAGATCCTTTTGAAGGTGCTGCATCATGAGAAGACCGATACGGTTCCCTGGATTCCCTTTGCCGGGGTCCATGCGGGCAAACTGACCGGCGCAAAAGCAAAAGAGGTGCTGACGGATGAAAACTCGCTGTTTGACGCGTTGATGGCCGTCAACCAACTATATCAGCCAAGCGGTCAGCCGGTGATGTTCGACTTGCAAATCGAAGCGGAAATCCTGGGCTGTGAGCTTTTATGGAGTGAATACAGCCCGCCCTCGGTGAAAACTCACCCGCTTGCGGAAACTGCGTCCGTGCCCTGCAGGTGCACCCTGCCTGAAATAGAGGATGGGCGCATTCCTATGATCCTTGATGTCATGCGGCGCATGAAAAAGGCCGTGGGCGAAACCACGGCTTTGTACGGGCTTGTATGCGGGCCGTTTACGCTGGCTTCCCACTTAAGGGGAAATGACCTTTTCATGGACATGTACGATGATGAAGAATACGTGCATAATTTGCTTGACTACTGCACGGAATGCTGTCACCGCATGGCCGGTTTCTATCTTCAAGCGGGCATGGATGTGATTGCGGTGGTAGACCCGCTGGTATCCCAAATTTCCTCAAGCCATTTTGAAACCTTTCTTTCGAAGCCTTTCTCTGAGATTTTTGCAGCCATACGGGGAAAAGGCGGCCTTTCCTCCTTCTTCGTGTGCGGCGATGCCTCCAGGAACATAGAGGTCATGTGCAAAACTAGTCCGGACAGCATCAGCGTGGATGAAAATATCGACTTGCCCGCCGCGAAAAGGATCACCGACAGGTACAATATTGTCATCAGCGGGAACATTCCTTTGACTTCCGTCATGCTTCACGGCACGCAGCAGGACAACATGAAGTATGTGCTGGACCTTTTGGATAGGCTTGACAGCACGCAAAACTTCATTCTGGCTCCCGGCTGCGACATGCCTTATGCGGTGCCTGTGGAGAACGGGATCGCCGTGGCACAGGCGGTGCTTCAGCCTGCAGCCGTACGGGAAATGCTGAAAAATTACGTGGCGGTAAAGGCGGATGTTTTTGTTGCGCTGCCTGACTATGCGCACCTTATAAAGCCGCTGGTGGAAGTGTTCACGCTGGACTCTCTTACTTGTGCCGCCTGTACCTACATGATGGGTGCGGCCAATGTGGCAAAGGAGCAGTTTGGCGATGCTATCGATTTGGTGGAGTACAAATATACAGAAAAAGAAAACATCGCCCGCTGCATGAAAATGGGGGTCCAGCATCTGCCCTCCATTTACATCAATGGGGAACTGAAGTTTTCCTCCATCATCCCCAGCAGGGAAGAACTGCAAAAAGCGATTGAAGAAGTACTATGAGCAAAACCGGGCTGATCCTGATCACAGGCTTTCTGGGCGCGGGCAAGACAACCTTTTTAAAAGGGTTTCTGAAACGCTTTCAAGGAAAGCGGCTGCATGTGATCGTCAATGAGTTTGGCAAAGCCGGCGTAGACGGGGTACTTTTATCTGAGCTTGGCGCAACAATTGACGAGATCAGCAACGGCTCCATCTTCTGCGCCTGCCGGCAGGACCGTTTTGAAGAAGCGCTTTGTGATGCGCTTTCCAAGGGGCCGGATATGATTCTTACGGAGGCCTCCGGGCTTTCTGATCCGACGGCCATCCGGAAGATTCTGGATGGCTATCCCGGGATAGAGTATATGGGCTGCATTGCTTTGGCGGACGCCGTTCATGTGCACAAGGTGCTGGAAACGGCGCGGGTGACTGCCAGGCAGTTTGCTGTCAGTGATGTGATATTGCTTAACAAAACGGACCTGGTGGAGAAGGAGCAGGCGGAAGCACTGCAAACATTGCTTGCGGAGCGGTTCCCGGATGCTATGGTGCACTTAACGCAGCAGGGAGCGTTCCAGGCAGAATGGCTGAACGAATTGAAGGGTGCTGCGAAGACGGGCGGGCCGGAAAAAGGCCATATAAAGGATATTACGCTGCAAAAATCCTTAATCACCGTAAGCAATGCAATGACCAGCCATCAATTGAAGCACTTTCTCGCTTTGTTTGCCGAAGACACCTGGCGGATTAAGGGAATCGTAACGCTTAACGACGGCATATTTCAGGCGGACTGCATTGGCAGCCTGGTTCAGCTGCAGCCGTATATAGGGCCGCTGCCGTCTGGGGAGAACCAGTTGGCCGCGCTGGCCGGGGCGGGTATGATGCTTCAAAGGAACATCCAAAAGGCGCGGGAATGGTATCCGGAGCTTATCGCAAAGGTGGAATGAACCATGGACGCAGGCAGCATCATGGAGCTTATGCAAAATTGGGGGGCCGATAAGGCGGCGTTCCTTTTGGGCAAGGATATCGTGTTTGATACAATGTTCCGGGATATATGCGAAGGCAACGGCTGCGGCAATTACGGCAAGTGTTACATGTGCCCGCCGGACGTGGGCGAGATTGGGGAATTGATTGAAAAGGCACAGTCCTTTGACAATGCTTTCATGTACCAGGCGGTTTACGCCATCGAGGATTCCTTTGATTTCGAGGGGATGCAGGCGGCGGGTAATGCCTTCAATCAATGTTCCCGCAGGATCAATGAAAAGGCAAAAGAGATGTTTACAGGGCCCTGGCTGCATCTGGCTGCTGGAGGCTGCCGCGTTTGTGATACCTGCGCCAAGCGGGAGAATTTGCCCTGCCGGTCGCCAGGCGAGGCACTGGCCTCCCTGGAATCCTATGGCGTGGATGTATACCGCACATCGAGCCGTGCGGGTCTAAAATATACGAACGGTGAAAATACGGTGACCTATTTTGGGATGCTTCTTTATTAGGAGATCAAGAAAATGCCCAGGCTGACTGTTGCGCAAGGGAATAGTGTCACAGACATCCTGTATGAAGGGATGCCTATACTTTCTTTTGTACTTTCGCAAAACGGGATTTTGCGTGAAACACCCTGCGGCGGCAAAGGCGTTTGCGGCAAATGCCGCATGCATGCGGAAGGCAGCTTATCTGAACTGACCGCAAAAGAGAAGGAGTGCCTGACATCTGATGAAATAGGGCAGGGGATACGATTAAGCTGCCAGGCCAGGATTACGGGGGATGCTTTCGTAACCGTTTCCAAAGGGGCGGAGCTTACAAACATCCAGGCGGAGGGTAGCCTGCCTTCTTTTTCCTGCCACCCCATGGAAGGCAGGTTTGGTGTGGCGGTGGACATCGGTACCACCACCCTGGTCCTTCAAATGGTGAATTTGGAGCATGCCCAGGTGCTTCACGCAGTATCTGGTGCCAATCCACAGGGGAGCGTTGCTTTGGATGTGATTGGCAGGATCGAGGCGGCCCTGAATGGGGAAGGCGGGCGGCTGCACGGATTATTAATTGGGGAGATCGGGCGGCTGCTGGATTCACTTTGCCAAAAGTGCATGGTATCTCAAGAGGATATCGGGCCTATCGTTATGGCCGGCAACACCACCATGCTGTATCTTTTGGCGAGGAAGAGTCCAGCTGCATTGTCCCATGCGCCCTTTGACGCGGACTGCCTGTTCGGTTCGTGGACGGACGGTGCTTCCATAGGCCTTCAAAAGACATCACATGCCAGGGTTCACCTCCCCGCCTGCATGAGCGCTTTTGTGGGCGCTGACATCACCTGCGGGGTGCTGGCATCGCAAATGTGTACAAGGCCGGAAACCGCCTTGCTGGTGGATTTGGGAACCAATGGGGAGATCGCGCTGTGGCATGGGGGAACGCTGTACGTATGCGCCACGGCGGCCGGGCCCGCTTTTGAGGGCGGCAACATTCGCATGGGCGTCGGCAGCGTTTTGGGCGCCATCGACCGGGTATGGGCAGAAGATGGAAACTTATGTTATACCACCATTGGAAACTGCGAGCCTGTGGGCATTTGCGGTTCGGGGCTGATCGATGCCGTGGCAGCGTTTCTCACACTTGGCCATGTAGATGAAACAGGCCTGATGGAGATGGGCGAGGTTTATATCGGCGAAAAAGTGAGCCTTTGCCAAAAGGATATTCGCAATGTACAGCTGGCCAAGGGCGCTATTGCCGCCGGCATCAAAACCATATGCCATCATGTGGGCATACCTGTATCTCAGATAGATGCACTATACATTGCGGGCGGCTTCGGCAGCCACGCGGACATCCAAAATGCCGCCGCCATCGGCCTCATACCCAGGGAGCTTAAGGATAAAGCCGTTGTGCTGGGAAACGCGTCCCTTCAAGGCGCGGTCATGCTTCTATTGCAGCGGGGCTTTGAATCTGATACTATGATGTTAGCTGGCCGCGCCGTCACCGTTCCCTTGGGAGGCAGCGGCATATTTGCGGAATATTATATGGAATGCATGATGTTTGAAGAGAACACAGACGAGAAGGGCTGCTAAATGTAACGCGGCGGAGGGATCGCATGGAAAAGCGCATACCGGAGTTTGACAACGTGCTCTGCGTACTCAGGCGGGAATGCCCGGTAAGGCCGACGCTGTTTGAGCTGTTCATGAACATGCCTTTGTATGAGGCCGTGAATGGCCGCAAGTTTTCGGGTACAGATATGCTCAGCGAGCTTCACTTTACCGCCGAGGCGTTCGCGAAGTTAGGCTACGACTATGTGACATCGCATGCCTGCCGCATGGGGTTTCCAACAAAGGAGCGGGCGCACCTTGACACGGTTTCCCTGAACGAAGGCGGGCTTGTTTCCGATTGGGAAAGCTACGATAATTATCCCTGGCCTGATCCCGACAGGTATGATTACAGCCACTTGAAGGAGATCAAGAATCATCTTCCCGGGAACATGAAGCTGATGGTAATGGGCCCAGGCGGCGTGCTGGAGAATGTGACCGCTATCGTGGGGTATGAAAACCTGTGCTATATGCTCTATGAGGACCCGGACTTGGCAAAGGCGCTGTTTGACCAGGTGGGGCAAAGGCTTTTGAGGTATTATGAACACGCCCTTCAATACGACGCCGTCGGATTTATCTGCTCCAATGATGACTGGGGCTTCAATACCCAGACGTTTTTATCGCCCGCGCAGATGCGGGAATATGTTTTTCCTTGGCACAAGCGTTTTGTGGACCTTGCCCACGCGGCCGGCCGCCCGATTTTGCTGCATTCCTGCGGCAATTTGCGGGATGTGATGGAGGATGTCATCGCCATGGGCTATGATGTGAAGCATTCCTTTGAGGATGGCATCCAGCCGGTGGAGGAGGCTTATGAGAAATATCATGACCGTATCGCCATCGCTGGTGGCATAGATGTGGACTTTATCTGCCGGGAAAGCGAAGAGGCTATCAGGTTAAGGGTGAGGGCGATGATTGAACGCACAGATAAGCGGGGCGGATACCTGGTAGGCACAGGCAACAGCGTGCCGCCCTATATACCTAAGAACAAGTATCTGGCCATGGTGAAGGAAGCGATCGGTTACGATCCCCTGGCGTAGTGCAATAATCAGGAGGAATGTTAAGTGATTGACAAGGTAATCCGGCCCGTCCGGGAAAAATGGAAAGGCACCATGACCGATAGGGAACGGTTCAACAGGCAGATGCATTTTCAGCCGGTAGACCGTACGTTTCATATGGAATTCGGCTATTGGGACGAGCTGTTTGACAAGTGGGAACTGTTCAAAGCTCAAAACATCCGCTCCAACGAGGAGGCGGATGTGCTGTTCTCCTTTGACCGGCTTGGATACGTGAGCGGCCAGCTTTTTCTGTATCCGCCCTTTGAAGAAAAGGTGATCGAGCAGCGGGCCAAGACGAATATCATCATCAACAGGGACGGCCTGACAGCCGAGGTGCCCAGGGACAGACATGATACCATCCCGCACTTTATCCACTCCTCCATTCAAACGCCGGAGGATTGGAAGCGCGTCAAGGAAGAGCGCTTTCAGGTGGAAGATCCAAGGCGCCTGCCCGACATAGAAAAGCTGAAAAAGCGGTTTCCGGAGGAAAGGGATATACCGCTGGGGGTAGACTGCGGTTCCATGATCGGCCGCATTAGGGACCTGCTCACCTTTGAGGGCCTGTGTTACGCGGTATATGATTATCCGGAAATGCTGGAGGACATGATCGAAACCACCTGCCAGATCATAGAGCGCTTCCTGGACCATGTGCTGCCGCATTTCACCTTTGACTTTGCTTCCGGCTGGGAAGACATCTGCTTCAACAAGGGCCCGATTTTGAGCCCCGCCTATTTCAGGGATGTGATCGCGCCCAGGTACAAGCGCATTCACAAGAAGCTTGCACAGTACGGCATCGATGTGTGGTATACCGACTGTGACGGTGATGTGCGGCCCATCCTGCCCATATTGCTGGATTGCGGCATCAACTGCCTGTTTCCCTATGAGGTAAACAGCTGCGCCCATCCCGGGCAGCTATTAGACCAATATCCTGGGCAGCTGCGCATCATGGGCGGCTTTGACAAAATGCAGCTTATTGAAGGTAAGCAGGCCATCAAAACTTATATGGAATCCCTCGTGCCCTATGTGGAGCGCGGCGGATATATCCCGTTTTGCGATCACAGGTGCCCGGCAGATGTGTCCCAGGAGAATTATTTGTATTACCTGGACCTGAAGGAGAAAATGTTCGGAATTCGCTGATACGTATCATGGCTTTTATCAAGGCGAATAATAGGATAAAAGGAGCTGAAAATCATGAAGTTTTTATGGGTGACGCTCTCGGTTTCGAGTATGGAGGAGTCGCTGAAATTCTATCAGGAAATCGTCGGCCTTCCCGTGACAAGGCGGTTTTCGTCGGAAGGCTCGGGGGATATCGCTTTCCTTGGCGATGGGGAAACAAAGCTGGAGCTGATTGCGCATCCCTCCAATCCTGAAAACCATTATGGCAAGGAAATGTCCATCGGCTTCGAAGTGGAATCAGTGGACAAAAAGATACAGTTCATCCGGGAAAGAGGACTGGCCGTGGAAAGCGGCCCCTTTGAGCCCAACCCCCATGTTCGGTTCTTTTTCGTAAAGGACCCTAATGGGATCAGGGTGCAGTTTGTGGAAAATAAGTAAACGTCTCCGGACGGTTATCGCAAGTTGACGCTGATGCGGTTGACTTAAGGTTTGCCATCTGGTATAATGACCAAAAAAATTCGAGGTGCCGGCTATGGAGCATTCTGTTTTCGCAACCACTACTACTGCTTAGGGCTTCCTTTGAAGTTAGCTGATTTGCAGCCAACGGCAAAGGCAAGCCCTTTGGGTCGTGTGGCTGCAAGGAATATAAAAAAAACCTTGCATCACAAGGAAACGTGTGCAAGGTTTTTTCTTTTTGAAAGGGGGTGTTTGCTCCAATGAAAAATGGAATATTGATCCGGTATTCCAAGGAGCGGCTTACCGCAGCCTCTTCGTTTCAAGCATATAAATGAAATGAGGAGGGCACGAATATGGAAGGCTACAAGAAACTTTTGGCCGGCAGGCTGTCTGAATCCGTACAACAATATTACGGAAACGCGTCATGCGTTTTGTTTAAGGAAAGCAGTGAGGGATTTTACTGCGACTACGATATTGCCCCGCTTACTCCCGAGGCCTTTTCGGAAATAGCCAAAAGGATCGAAGCAAGTGATATTGATTGCGCCTTTGAGCTAAATCGCTTTTCAGGTGTGTATGAAGATGGAAATGCAAAAAACCGTATGCTGCAGCGCATCTATGTGACTGCTTTTTCCACAACGGCCGAGTTCCAGGAGCATAAGAGCTTTGTTGAGGAAGCATCAAAGCGTGACCACAAAGCGCTTGGCAATGAGCTGAAACTGTTTTCAAGCTCAAGTGATATTGGGCAGGGTTTGATCCTTTGGCATCCAAAGGGAGCTATGATACGGTATCTGCTTGAAAGCTTCGGGCAAAAGGCGCATATCCTCAATGGCTATGAGTGGGTATATACGCCTCATATAGGTAAGGCGGAGCTGTGGAAGACATCGGGGCACCTTGACTTTTACAAGGATGCCATGTACAGCCCAATGATCATTGACCAGGAAGAGTATTACTTGAAACCCATGAACTGTCCGTTTCACATCAACATCTATAACAGTGAAATACACTCCTACCGTGACTTGCCTGTAAAGTATGCGGAATACGGAACAGTGTACAGATATGAGCTTTCGGGCACGCTGAACGGACTGACACGGGTGAGGGGCTTTACGCAGGATGATGCCCACATCATCTGCACGCCCGAACAGATAGAAAAAGAAGTCGCCGACGCGCTCAAGTTTTCACTGTATATGCTGCGCTCCTTTGGCCTTAATAAATTCCAGGCGTACATCTCCACAAAGCCAAAACAAAAGTTCGTAGGTGATATAAAGGATTGGGAGATGGCAACGGATGTACTCAAACGGGCTGTTGTATCCGCGGGCCTTGATTATGAGATAGACGAGGGCGGCGGAGCCTTCTATGGCCCTAAAATCGACCTGAAGCTATTTGATTCTTTGAATAGGGAATGGCAATGCAGCACCATACAGTTTGATTTCAACCTGCCGGAGCGCTTTAAGATGTTTTATGTAGGCGCCGATGGGCAGCATCACACGCCGTATATGGTGCACCGCGCATTGTTTGGCAGCCTGGAGCGGTTTATGGCACTGCTGATCGAGCACTACAAGGGAGAATTCCCGTTTTGGTTTGCTCCTAAGCAGTTGGGTATCGTACCGGTGAACGAGGCCCATATCCGCTATGCAAAACAGTTATCACGTACGCTTTTGGCACAAGGTTTCCGCGTCAGCTTGAATAGCGATAACGATAATATGAGAAATAAAATCAAGCGCTTTCAGCTTGAAAAGATCCCATATATCCTCGTCGTTGGCGACAGGGAAGCCGCAAGTGGCACATTTGCCGTTCGAAGCCGGAAGGATGGCGATTTGGGCTCAATGGATATTCCTCTTTTGCAAAAATACTTGAAGCCTCAAATGGAGCAGGGAATCCCCCAATGCATTTTTGAAGAGGAATAGGCGCTTCTTTTATCATTTGAGTTGGCACCGCACATAATAAGAACGAGCGCCGCCTCCTCACCTTTGGTGAGGAGGCGGCGCCCGTATTTATTTTGCGGCACAGCTATTCAAAGTTGCAGCCGCTGTCTTTGAGATACGGGGCAGTATTATCCTGCGTTGAAAGAATGGGCTGCCCGGCATCAAAGGGAATATTCAGTTCCTCATCCTTGTAAGTGATGGCACAGCTTAATTCCGGATCAAAGTATTCATCGATACGGAATACGATATGCGTATCGTCCATAAGCGTCAAAAGAGCATGGCCAAATCCCTTGGGGATATACATCTGCCTCCTGTTTTCCGGAGTTAGTTCCACCCTTACCCATTGCTTATATGTTGCAGAATGTTTTCTTAAATCAACGGCAAAGTCCAAGCACCTGCCTTTTGTGCAATAGACCAGTTTGCCCTGCGCCTTTGGCTGGTTTTGAAAGTGAATGCCGTAAAGGGTGCCTTTTTTTGCGGGGCAGTACAGGTACTCCTCCACAAATTCCGTAAGGATGCCCGACTGCTCCAATTCCTTTTTGGAGAAATTCTTATATACAGGCCCCCTTGCATCATCCTTGGGCTCGTATTCCAAAATGAGCACTTCACTGAGCTTTGTAGGTATCACTTTGAGCAATTGCAGTTCCCTCCGTGATATGGAAATAGTCTTCTATGCGAATCTACATAAACCTTATCATACCAATAAGCAGAGCCAATCCGATTTCCAACACCAGGGCTATGGTATTCATAACCTTATAGACATTATCCTTGCATATTTTGTGGAAGATGAAAAATATCCCAATACCAATAATGCCACCGAATGTATTTGCAATAAGATCCGTAATGTCACTGGCTCCAAGCGCAAAAATATACTGTGTTATCTCAAAAAACAGGCTTGTCAAAATAATCGGAACAATCAGACGGGCAAAGGATTTCTTACTCAGCATGCAAATAAAAATACCAAAAGGCACAAATACCAACCCATTGTAGATTATTTCGTTATAACTGGGGACTCCATTTAGTTTCAGCATGGCGCCAAATGGGATAAGATTGATACTTCTTTCGACGTCCATAACAAATGTGAATCTATAATGCAAAAATGTAAAAGCGATTCTTGTCTTAAACAAAATGATCCCAGCAAGTGCTAACAAATATAGTAGGAACAATGTGATCGTTAATTTTTTTGATTTCATGAAATTATCCTTTCAAAGCGATAGATTCAGATTCTTCTTCTCCATTCTACCATGTTCCGGATTCTTAAGACAAAATAAATAATCTGTATTGTGTTTAGTACCAAAGGCAAGATCCTACGGGCGGGCCCTCAGGATGACATACGGGCGGAGCTTGGAATATTATTAAACAGTTCACCGCCTCCTTGCCAGGATAAAAATGAATCTTCATATTTTATTACTTCTGTAGTGGCCGGAGTGCTCGCTTAATCAGCAGCATCAATTGAATGAAGGGAGCCGGATTTGTAAGTTCCGACTCCCCGCCTGGTTTTATAGTTTCTCTTGAATATACGCAAGGATGATCTCGTGCAACTCCCTGCTCCAGAAGCTGCCTTCGTGAGGGGCGTGATCAACGCAGATGGCCTGTACGTCCGCGCCCTGATCGTACAGCTTGCGGTACATGAGAACCAGCTGGTCATAGGGAACCACTGTATCGGCGCTGCCATGGATCAAAAGGAAGGGCGGATAGGCTGTATCTTCCTTCACATGGCTCACAGGGCTCATTTCCCGCAAGACCTGATTCACATCCTTCCCGGCGGTCAAGCCGCGGAAGACATCTCCGTGGGGTTCTTTGGGTATTTGTCCACCCAGCATGCGCATTAAATCCGCCGGCCCGAAGCATTCGATGACCAGTTTCACCGTGTCGGATTCCATCGCATACTCCGCCGTCTTGTAGGCGGGATCATCTCCGGTTAGGCCTACAAGTAAAGCCGTATTGCCGCCGGAGGAGGTGCCGAAGATGCCTACCCTGTCTTTGTCGATGTGGTATTCCTCCGCATGGCTCTTGAGGAAGCGGATGGCCGTCTTCACATCCTGCAAATAGGCCGGGAAGGGATGGCCATTCAGGCAGTTGCGGTGGGTGACCATGGCCACAGAAATGCCATGCTGGGCGTACCAGGCCATTTGCCCCATTTCATAGGAAATATCGGGGAAGGTCCAGCCGCTTCCCTGCACAAACACGATCCATGGCGTTTTGGGCGTCTCCACCCCCTCCGGCTTCCAGGGCGTAATGAGGGCCAGGGTGATATCCTGCCCTGTTGCTTTCGAGTAGACGATGTTCTGCCGGATGTATGCCATGCCGCTTAAGATTGGATTGTTGGGGACGTGTTTGATGGGAGGATACGGCTTTCTCACGCCACGCTCAATCTCCAGGTTGGTCTGGTTATAGACGATCACGTGCTGCCCTTCCTTGCCGAAGGGGTGGGCCTTGTCTGTGCGCATGAACCACTCATAGGGCCTATCCAGCTCGCATTCGCCGTGCAAAAGGTCTATGACGCCCTCCGCCAGCTCTTCCACCAATACGGCATCCTCCGGTCCCTTTCCGTGGCCGGTAAGAATGTAGTCAAAGGAGGAACGGTAATCAGAAAGCAGCTTTTCCAGCGATAGCGTAAGTACTTGAAACGGGGTGGATTCGCTGAGCTGCATCCATAGATGCCCGTTTATCGCGTCCCCTGAAAACAGCATCCGGTGCTTGCGGCAAAGCAGTGCCACGCTGCCTTGCGTATGCCCCGGCACGGGGATGACTTCCAGCGTAACGCCACCCAAGTCAAACACATCGTCCTCTTTCAGCGGCAGCAGCTTGCAGGGCTTCAGCTCTTGCTTTTTTAGCATTTCAGCAATTTCCGGGAAGGAAAAATGAAGGTTGTGCAGTTCCCAGTCGGCGGGATGAAGATACGCTTCCTCGAAATACACATTGCCCCAAATGTGGTCGCAGTGACCGTGGGTGTTTACGACCGTCACGGGCAAGTTTGTGATTTCCCGAACGACCTCCAATAGGTTTTCCCGGCCGTTGACCGTATCGATGAGCAGCGCCCGCTTTTCGCCGGTCACGAGGTAGCAGGTGGATTGCCCCGCATCGTCGATGAGGGTTACGTCTTCATTGATGGGAATGAGGTTTGCTCTGCGCGTCATAGCGATGCCCTCTCTTTGATCCAAATTTCAAACATATTTTCTACATTATACCATTGACGCGGGTAAATGAAAAGCAGCCTCTCTTATGGCTGTACGGCTAAGCAGGAAAATTGCTGGAAAGCTGGCTGCGGACGTAGCTCTAATCAAAAGAAGCGTTTTCACACTATTAAGAATAGTATGAAATGGCGGGTTATTCCCGCCATTTCATGAAGCAGTCATCCTTGCTCGCACAAACGAAAGGAGATGCCTTTAAGTTGCAAAGCAGATGGAAATCATGGGTGGTATGGGTCTCCATTGCTGCCATACTGCTCATTATATTGGGCAGCCATTGGCTGTATGGAGTATTGGGGATCACCCAGGGGATCTGGCGGTATGTGGCGGACGGTGTGCTGGCCATTATTGTAGCCGTCGGCATATTCAATAATCCCACCAATGCGGAGTATTTCTAAGCATACGGATAATATGGGGTTGCTCCGAAAACGTGAGGGAAGCGGGGCAGCCCCCCGTTTATTGCCATTCAAGCCTGACTTTCATGGCATTTTCCATGTCGAACTTACAAAAGCTTTTATTATCTGAGTCCAGTGCAGCCTTCGGGTCAAAGATTTTGGAACTTTTATCCCACTTAGGATTGGATAAGACCGGCACGATCAACAAAGCCTTTGGCATCTTGCCGGGCCCAGGCGTGAGCACAATCGTATATTCTTCAAAGTTATAGCCATCCGGTCCACTCCCTGACGCGACTATACCCATGGGACCGCCCAGCAGTTCTTTGGTATCAGCGTCCAGTATTGCAAAGCCATATCCGCCAGGGATAACGCCGTTTTGCGCCTGGTTATTGGCTGTGGGTTCCGTATACAGTACCATGGTCCCGCCTGTAGGCATATAGGCCATCCGCTTGATATTTAGGGTATAGTCATTCATCTCAAAGTCCGTCTTCACGGGCTTCGCCTGTTTGATGGCTTTGGTGTCCAGTGTAATGGAGAATTTTACAGGCTGCTTTGATATTAATCTGGCCCAGCCATTCTTCTCATACGTGTTTTGATTATCCTCCGGACTTAGATAGTCAACAGGTTGGCTAAGATCATCGTAAATGTCATTGAGAATAAGCCAATTGATACCGCACACGCCGCTGCGGTCTGTGGGTGTACCGCGCAGGGCTTTTGCATCGAACAAGCCTCCTTGAGCCTTAAGATTATCAAGAGTAGCCGGGTCGGGCGTGTACACCATCTTTAGGATGTTATCGGGAATAACCGGGTCGGGTGCGCTCAACAGCTCCCAGATATACAGGTCGCCGGTGATTTCCAGCGTCTCCCCCCTTACGAAGGTGTGATACCCTTCATATTCCTCTGGATTGTTATAGAGGCTGTAATAGTTCACGCTGCCGGGCAGGGAAGAACCATCCACCTCGCCGCCCAGTATCTGCCCAAAACCATGGTTGTTGTCGGTTTGAATCAGCGGCATTCCCTCCGCGGCCACATCCATTATCTCCTGGTACACTTTCATTCCGTTGAACATAAAAGGGGTCATGGTGACCATGATCTGCCGGTCTGTTTGATTGGCAATGGTCCAGTACAGGTGCAGCCTCTCTCCGTCAAACAGGTATTCGGACAGCGTTACCTTGGCGTCAGGAGTTGTCACTGTTGCTTCCGGCTTACTTACGATTTCCTCCAGTCCTTCGGGCACCTTCGCATTGCCACCGAACATGATTTTCAGCAGATTCGACTGGGTCAGCGCATAGGCTACACCTAGTGTTGCGAGTATCAGGATCAATGCAAAGATAAGCGCTGCGGATATCTTCTTTTTCACAATGGGGCGCTCCTTTCCATGCTCTAAATCAAATAGTATGCTTTGTACTATCTTTTCAAACGCATCGGACATGGGGGGATAAAGCGCCTTCAATTCCTGTGGATTCAGATTCAGCTCTCGCATTTTGCTTTTGCCTCCTCAACATGTAAAGCTGCCTTCAAACTTTTGCGGGCACGGAACAAACGGTTCTTGACTGCCATCAGCGATATATGAAGCGCCTGTGCAATTTCACGCTCCATATAGTTCTCCATGTAGTACATCAGCAACGGAGTGCGCAGCCTTTCGGGCAGGCCGTCAATCGCCGTTTTTAGATCGAAGTCTTCGGGAATGAAGGTCTCGCCGGCAGGTTCAATTTGCTCCACCGGGATCATCCGCTGCCTGTGGCGCTGTATGTTACGGCACTCGTTGATGATGATGCGCGTTAAAAAGGCCCGGAAGGTATCCGGCCGGACGGAGTCTTTTTTTGCCCATGCCTTCATCAAACCTTGCTGCACGGCATCCTGGGCGTCCTGCTCCGAGCGAAGAATGCTGATGCACAGCCGGTAGAGCGTGGGGGAAAGTTCCGTCACATCGTGTGTGAACTGCTCGCTTGAGATCATGTAAGCCTCCGTGCCCCAGAATCAAATGCAAATGTGAGGAAACCGCGCGCTGTTTCTGCTTTCACATATTATACGGTCCAGGCTGCCAAAAGGATAGAGAAGACCTGACGAATTATGTATACACAAGACCCGCACCGTTTGGTAAACGATGCGGGTTCTGCATGCCAGTATTCATTGGCCGGTGATTCTTACAAAATGCGGGCAGGTGGAAGGTATCAGCATCTATGACCATTGTTGCAAAGGGTAGGGGCATACAGCATGGCGGTCCAGATTCTGGCGTGCGCATACTCATCGCCAAGAATGGATGTCAACAGATAACGAACGTTCAGATTGGGGGCGCACCTGGCAAGCCCCGCATACCGTGTGATGGCACCCAGCTCGCCCTGTATTGCCGATTCTACATCCGCCCTGAAGTCACCGGAGGCAGGCGGACAATCGGGAGGGGTGGATACCGGAGGAGGGCATATGCCAAGCAGGGAAGCCTGCAACCGTGCATGGCCATATTCGTCGCCCACAATGCTCGTGATAAGCTCGCGAACAATATTGTTTGGCGCTTCGTTGGCTATCTGCGCGTAAAAACCGGCATCACAAATCTCATCCTGGATTGATTCTTCAATCTGTTCCCGGAAATTGGCACAAAAATCATTATTCATACGTTCACCTAAATCCTTTGTTTTTAAGGAAGGCCGTGGTGCATGACCGGTCCCGGAACCATACCCTTCCACTTCATTTTATACATCCTATTGGAAACTGTGCCTTTTTACATTTTCGGTAACTTTGCCTGTCTGTACAGCCCTGCTCATTCGGGCGGAATAATCTGCCCGGCGTTTTGCCAACCTACAGGAAGGAGGCGGTTAACATGACAATGGCATTTACGCAAAAGGAAAATATGCTGCTGAATGATCTGAAAAACCATGAGCAGATATGCATCCAGAAGTACCAAACCTACGCGAATCAGGCCCAGGATCCGGAACTGAAACAGCTGTTCACTACCTATGCCGGGCAAGAACAGCAGCATTTGAACACTCTCAACCAGATATCCTCCGGGCAGGTGCCCAATATGCAGCAGCAACAACAGCAACAACAGCAACAGAAACAAGGCCAGCAAGGGCAGCAGCAGAGCCAGCAGAGTATGCAGCCAAACACACGCCCCGGCATGGCCAATCAAAACGATACCGCCCTATGCAACGATGTGCTGATGACAGAAAAGTATGTATCCAGCTCCTATAACACTGCGATCTTTGAGTTCCGGGATACCAACGTGCGCCAGGCCCTCAACCATATTCAGAAAGAGGAGCAGCAGCACGGAGAAGGCGTTTTCAACTATATGCAGAAGAAGGGTGTGTACCAGGTACAATAAGGACATGCGTTCAATAACGAACCTGAGGGAGCCGGATATGATTCCGGTTCCTTTTCTTTGTTCTTTTTGCTATAATGCAGGGGATCGTATACAAAGGAGCAAACTGTATGACGAATGAAAAAGGCGGCGCGCCGGTAACAAAATTTCAGCGGGCTATGCAATTTTTGAAGTTTACCTTATTCTCCATATCGGCAGGACTGATTCAGGCCGTAAGCTTTACACTGCTCAATGAGACGACGGGATTTCCCTACTGGCCAAGCTACCTGATTGCATTGGTGCTGAGCGTTGTATGGAATTTCACATTCAACCGCCGCTATACGTTTAAGTCCACCGCTAACATTCCAAAGGCAATGACCCTGGTATTTCTTTACTATTTGGTCTTTACACCGCTTAGCACCTGGTGGGGCGATACGCTTACCAATCTTGGCTGGAATGAATACATCGTATTGGGCGGCACCATGGTGATCAATTTTGCCACCGAATTTTTGTACCAGTGCTTTGTTGTTTTTCGCAATACAGCCAACACGAACGAGCTTGCCCGGCGCCAGGCTGGAAAAGAGCAGGGCGGGGCGGATAGCTGATTCTGCATGCTATGGAGTATGCATTGTGGAAAGCCAAATTCAAAGATATGTGAATAAGCAGAAAAGGAAGACGGGCATTTTGAAATTTGCCCGGCTTCCTTTTATTTGCGCCTTAAGGCTCAGAGCCTTACTTATGGTGCCAGCGTGATTGCCTGATCCTTCATGTATTCGGTATCCTGCGTTTCCGTGTTTTTGGGATCTGGATAAACGTACTGGATGGGGCATGCTGTCAATGTTCCCGGCATCCTGCCAAACCCTGCAAAGGTCTGCAAAATGGTTCCATCCGTTTGCGGTTCCACGCTGACGCAATCGGCTTCTTCGCCTGTAGCCGAGTCCATCAACGCAAATTCCAGGCCGTCCACTGCCGGATAGATAAGTATAATGGAAACCGGGGATACCATGGCGGTTACGAAAATGGTCTGGCCGGAGATGTTTCCCTGCCCCAATATACGCTTTTGAGCATCCGTGCTGCTTCGGTCAATATCCGCCAATACGGTATACTCTTTCTCCTTGGTACTGCTGGAATACAGCTTCTGCCCGTCAAACCACATGTATATGTCGGATGGATAGAAGGTTAATTGCAGCGTAAATGTGTCGGCTTTTGCTACATCATCAGGCAGGGGAGAAGAAAACTTGATATAGCATATAAGATCATCTCCTTGTTTTTCGGTTCTGTCCGTCTCCCAGGGGACATCAATGCCCTCCGTTGTTTTGATGTGGTCGCCTCTGCCGATTGTACGGCTATGATAACCCCCGGTGATCCCGGCTTGGTAGTTTTGTATGAACGTTGTCAGAACGGCGTTTTCCTCCGTCATTAAGGGCGCGACCATGCTGCCCGCCTGCTGCATCGCCTGAAGCTCTTCCGCCGATGGCGTATATTCTTCGATTCGGGAAGCACCGCCCTTTAAGCGGTATGACAGATAAAGGCTTGTGCCGTCAAAATAGGTGCTGTCCATCACTACAGGCGATTCTTCCGCGGTTTCCCTTCCCGGCGTTTCCTTCGGCGCCACGGTCTGCGCGTGATCGGCAACATATTGCATAGCCGAGTTATCTTTACTGAAAACGGAGAACAGGTTTCCGTTAAGTGCAATGGCGGCGCCGGCCATCAGTATCACCAACACAATCGCCAGTATCAGCCCCGTGGTTATTTTTTTCTTCATAACTTTTTCTCCTCTTATTTGCTGGAGCACCATTTCTCGTGATTCCGGCGTTGCAGCTAAACCGGAGAGGCGGGTATCCATGGCTTTTTTCAGGTTTTGCCTATTCATTCAAATACCACCCTTCCAGTTCCGTCCGCAGCCGCTGCTGCGCCTTTTTCAGCCATGCGTACACAGTAGGTTTGGCAATGCCAAGCGTTTCACTGATCTCATCAACCGTCATGCTCTGGTAGTAGCGCAAGAGCACCACTTCCCTGTATTTTCGGGGAAGCTTCATAACCTGTGTGATCAGCGTTTCATCCTGCGGTTCATATGAGCATTCGGGTTCCGGAACATGCTCCAGTGTGACCCGCCGGTCCACCAGGCGGAACCAGTTTAAACGCCGTATGTCTTTGCAGGTGTTGATGGCGATGCGCATCAGCCAGGTTTTTTCGCTGCTTTCACCCCGAAAGGAATCAAAGTGATTGTAGGCTTTGATGAACGTTTCCTGCATGGCATCCTCCGCCAGGGCGACATCGTGAAGGTAAACGAAACACATTCTGAGCAGGCTGTTTTCATACAGCTTCATCAAGCGTTCTATTTCAGCCTCACGGACTCTGTTTGGTACCGGAACAAAGTCCATCTGCTCACCTCCTTCACTGATTGGACGCAGGAATTTGCGGATTTTATATGGAATGATCAGATTTCTCTAATGCAGCACTTTATTAGTCATACATAAAAGGAAGCGAAACACGGTTCGCTTCCCCTTAAAAACATATAAAGTTTGAATACAGCTTTTGATCTCGCCGATTAAGACTCTAGCATTTCTCCTCTTTAACCGCCTTTCTCCCAGCAAAAAAGGTCACACGCCCCAAAGTCACTGACGTTACCAATAGAAGCATGATCCATCCGGCAGCGGGAGAGAACAGCAAAAGCGAGGCAAGGCAGGCCATCAAAACCACGATCACAGTCCGAAGAAGTGTACCTTTCATGCTTTTGAATGCACCCAATAACCCAAGCAGCGCGTTGCTGATAAAAAATGTATTGGCAATGCCCACTACAAAGGTCAGGGATATGATGTTCGTTTCGATTAATACGATCATCAGGCAGTGAACCAGTGTTAAGGATAGGATGGCCTTCACCGGGGCGCGTCCGTTCGGCTTTTGCATAAAGAAGGCCGGCAGCCTTCCGTCTTCAGCCCTCGCTGCCATCTGCCTGGTGACAGCTCCCAATACCATCAGGATGGTGCAATAGCACAGCGCCAGTGCCACGGCCCCAAGCAAATAGGGTGCGATACTGCCAAATAGGGGCGTCATAATGGCGTTCAGGCTGACAGCCGCCCCGTCCTGTATAAAAGGACTGCTTTGCAACGCGTAGGTGACTACAAAGTATACAAGCATCACAACGGTTACGCTGGCCTTCATGGCCCGCATCAGCGTGCGCTTTGGATTTTTCACATCCTCCACATAGTTGCCGATCACTTCCCAGCCGATAATGGCCCAGAATAGAATCAGCAGCGTGGAGCCCATGGTTTTCATGTCCGTAAGGCCCGCAGGCAGCGCCGATACACCGCCTGTGATCAGGCTGTATGCCCCGCCCAATGTCAGTATGAAGGCAGTGAGTGAGGAAAGGATAAGCGTAACATGGCCCATAACCCGTATTCCAGACAAGAGGACCAGCACTTCCACCGCCATAAAGAGAAAGGCAATTGCCAAGGAGGGCAGCGAACCTGTGGGCATCATGCCCTGTACATATCCCGCAGCCGTTTGGATCACCGCCACAGGGCCAAAGCAGACGGCGGCAATGAGAAAGTTGGCAGACAGTTCCCTATACCGCGTTCCCAAGGCTTCCCCGATCATCAGGCTCACGCCTTCGTTGGTGGCCGCCATCATACTCATTCTCGTAAACACATAGGCAAACCCCAACCCCAATAGCATTACTATAATCCAAGCGTATATGGCGTGTTTACCCAAGGCTTCAAAGGCCATGGAGGGAAGCACCACGATCCCGGAACCAAGAACCGGCCCAATCATCAGCCCGCTTAACGAAACGGCATTCAGCTTCTTTTTCATGTGAAAAACCCTCCCGCCGACATTATATGGAAGGGGCGTCCATTTGTAAAATTGAAAGTTATAATAGGGGATATCAAAAAAATCGATTGTATGGTAAGATTCTGAAAAGGGATCTCCGGAGGTTTTATGGATATCAGGAATTTCAAAACCTTTAAAAAAATTGTGGAAACAGGCAGCTTTTCCAAAGCGGCTGAGCAATTGGGCTATGCCCAGTCCACTGTTACCTTTCATATTCAATCCATCGAAAGCTATTACCGTAGGCCGCTGTTCAACCGTGTAGGCAATGCGGTGGAGCTTACGGACTTTGGCCAGAACATCATAAGCCAGGTGGACGCGCTGCTTGATGCCTATGAGGCGGTGGAGGGAGCGTCGGCGCTTGATATGGCGCCCCAGGGAAGCATCCGGATCGGCACGCCGGAATCACTGCTTTTGTACCGCCTGTATGACATCATTAGGGAGTACAAGCAGACATATCCCCAGGTAGAGATTGTGATCAGCATCGACATGTGTCCCGCCCTCCGGGACAAGGTACTAAAAGGTGAACTGGACCTTGGAATTCTTTTGCAGCCGGAGTACCAATACGGCCAGCTCAATACCACGCTGTTAAAGAAGGAAGAAATGTGCTTCGTCGCACCAACGGACTATACGGGGGATGATTTTCTGCCCCAAGGCAACCAGATGGTTTTGTATACCGAAAAGGAATGCACCTACCGGGAAGTGTTTCAAAATTACCTCCAGGGGCAAAAGTTTTACCCCACCAACGTGCTGGAAACAGGCAGCGTGGAGGTGATAAAAAAGTACATTCAGTACGGCATGGGCATATCCTACCTGCCCTTGTATGCCGTGCAGGAAGACGCACGACAGGGGAAGCTTCGCATCCAGCAGCATGATTCGCCTGTGGAATTTTATACCCAGGTTATCTTTCACAAGAACAAGTGGCTTAGCCCCGCCGTGCAGGCGTTTGTGAATATGTGCAGGGAGCGCGCCAAGGGGTGGTAGGAGAATTTTGGGTCCAGTCATGAAAATGCATGAAAGGATCTGTATAAACAATGAGCCTGAGCATAAAGACGCTGTCGCGTTCAAGTTGGCAGCGGGTTGTAAAAAGAAGATACGCCCAAATGGCGGTGTCGGATGAAAGCTTTACCGGGCAGGCGTCACTGATACATATGGAAGAAATCACAGCGCCATTGGTCAAGACCTACGATGGTATTACATTGACCATTGTGGACCGGGGATACTTCTGGATGCAGCTTGCGCCTTACGGCAAAAAGTATTGGCTGACGGTAATGATGGACTCGGCAGGTACTATCATTTCGTACTATTTTGATATTACAGACAACAATGTGCTTTGCGTTGATAATTCCTACTTTTATGATTTGTATTTGGATGTGGTTCTTCTTCCCAACGGAAATATTTATCTGCTGGATGAGGATGAATTGCTGGAGGCCTTGCAGCAGGGCGTGATCAGCCAAAAGCAGTTTGATAATGCATATGATACAGCCCGCATGCTGCTGGATAGCCTGCCAAACCGTGCACAGGAGCTTGAAGCGTACTGCCTGCACCTGTTTGCCAAGCTTAAGGAAAGGCTTTTGGATCCTGATTGACATACTCCCGGAAGGAAAAGCAGATGCCGTTGTATTCTATCCTATCCGACTCCAAGGCCAGCGCCCAGTTTGCGGCGTTTTCGATATCCGGAAAGAATCTGTCCGCAGGCCTGGATTGATGTATTTTGGTGATGTAAGCCTTGGCGCAATAGTCCATCAGTTGAGCATATACCGACTCTCCGCCGATCACAAAAACATCATCGCTATCATATGGGGAAACCGTACGCCAAAGATCATTCAGGGAATGGCAGAGAATACAGTTGTCCGCCATCATATCCGTATTCCTGGTCAAAACAATGTTCGTTCTTCCTGCAAGGGGGCCGGCGCCTGGCAGCGATTTCAGCGTGCTGCGGCCCATCACCACCACCTTGCCATAGGTCATTTGTTTAAAGTACCGCAGGTCTTCCGGTATATGGTACAGCATATTCCCGTTCATGCCAATGCCGCCAAGGCTGTCAACAGCAGCGATCATATTCATACCCATTGCTCCTTATATGCAGGGATGCGAGGTTTCGTTTCGCAAAAGGCTATCTAAGAGGCAGCAAGTAGATCTCAGCATGGGGAATCCAAAGCTATAAAAGATTGCTGTAAACCCATTCTCCTTATTTCGTCAAGCCAGGCATAAATTTCAGACTGAGAGTATATGGGGTGCCCCAGCTCATCGGTACAATTCTCCAAAGCCAGTGCCATAAGATTGTATTCGCGCTTCAAACTGGTATCGAATATCCCTAAATCATCGGTGTTGATTGATATGCAAATCTGTGGTGATCTTCTTAACTTTTCTGGATCTCTTTCCAGAGAATGATTGTAGAACTTCAGCATTGGGTGTTTATCGTAACGATGGAAGGTACCAATAAGGTAGTTTGATGATGGGTTGGTTTCAATTCCCAAGCCTTTTTTCGCAACATAAAAGAGCATCTTTTCTTGCAAGATGGCAACAGCTCGTATATAACCTTCGTCGGCTACTAAAACATCTTGCTTGTTGCCAGCTTCTTTTACCTTTTGGTCGTAATGGTATGCATAGTATAGAAGGGATGTATTTTTATTTTGTCTTAAAGTATCCAAGCCAGATTGCGCTTTGTACTCCATATATCCAGGCAGTACGAAGGCGGGATACTTATACTCACCCGTTCGATACAACGTTGGATGATCACCACGCAATCGCCATGCTTGCGTAAGCTGTGAAAGGGTCGTATGGTAGCCCGCATTTTCATATATTTCGTGAGCCAGACTTTCGCATCGGGAAGTGATGTTCATCTCCACCGCCGGGTCCAAGGATATATTCAGTTCCTTGGTTTTATGCAGCATCCACAAGCCATTATCTAGCAGGTCTTGTTTTGGCATGACACACTTGCGGTATTTGCCATCGTAATACTCCTTTACTTCGATTCCTAATGCTAGTGCATGGCCTAGGCGGTCATTGCGACGCATGTTCAAAAAGGTGATGGCTTCATCAATGGCCCGTAAACCATCAACCAGTTCCAGAAAATCTTCACCAGCGTGATAGGTGATGCCCAGACGGGTAGGCCTCTGTTGCTTAAAAGTTTGATCATAGGTGGATAGGGGTACATGTCGGCTCAGGTACCGCATCTCTGTTGCGAACACCTCCGGACGGCACCCAATTTCGTTTGAGCATGCGTCAATACCCCGTATACGATCTCGTAGGCTTTGGTAGTTTCCTAAGGAAGTGGAAATTGCCTTAGCCATTACCTGCACTTTATTTCTTGTCTCATGGTTGCGACAAGTGGGCAGGACTGGGCTGCCAAAGTCCTTAAGACTAAAAGGTTCCTTGGGAAAATGAACTGTGTAGTAAAAAGGCTGTTTATTTACACATACATCACGCTGCAATTCTTTTGGTAACCTTTCCTCACGAAACACGTTTAATTTGCTGGAAGATGCGGCACGAGACTGCATATCGTCTAGATTGAATATCGTTTCCTTCATTTCTATTGATGTTGTTTTGGGCATAACCCGAACTTCAAAAGCACCCAAGTGGTGACTACGAAACGTGGCATTGATGGATAGGTTTAGTGCTTCTGTCTGCATTATTTTATCATTTATGAGCAGACAATCCTTCCTATCCTGATAGCGTTTAAAATTGGCAAACCCCACTCGGTTGTTACATTGCACCATTTCACTTCGGAAACGGCTTTTTACCAGCACATAATAATAAAACAGATTGCATTCCAGTGTGCTCCATGCACCCGAAAAAATCATACGGAAACAGTGGTACATGAAATACCGTTCTCCAACCAATGCTCGATTGCAGCCAAAGTTTTGTGATGGCAAATTGTTGATAAGAGCATAGTCTAATATTTGACCGTTCTCTGGAAGCCGGTAGCCAAACAATAATCGTAATACACTAATGCTATTATCAATCCCATTGAGTGCAGGTTGATCCAATGCTAAAAGAATGCTTTGCATATTACGAAAGCTGTCCGGCAGGCAATTCAATGCTTTTATATAAAGGTAGCAACGTATTAGCGCTGCACTCTTAAGTGACCTTGTCCATTGATCGCCACCATCTTCTAATGCATGGTTAAGCTCTATAGCAAGATATTGCTGAAACTTTTTGTTTAGTGGTTCGATTCTTGATGGATGATTCATAGCCTGCATCCAAGTCAATGGGAAAACTTGTGTGGAACCGTGTAGGTGAAAATGGTTTTCGCTCATCTCCTGATTAAGAAGGTGCTTGAGCTGCAGATTATCGGTTTCAATGCAGGCATCCCAAGCAAAGTCATCTCTCTCCAAATTTTGCCGTATATCCTCATACGCCAGGTAAGCGGTAGTAATCAAGTCTTCTCCTAGCTTCTGTTCTCTCCAATTTAGCAACTGCTCAAAACGACACATAGGATAAACGGCATCCACTGTCAGTACATCCTTTGCGTATGCTACGAGAAGTGAAAAGTTCGTCCGTGGAAGCTGCTGCTTTATAATCAGTTCATTATATCGCTCATAGATGTTGTATAGCTCATCCTCCGAATAGTGGGGCAGTGCTTGCTGGGCATAAAAGGCAAAGATATCCTTCGGCACAGATTGGTGAGATAGCTCTTCATGCGTTTGGAGCGAATAAAAGGGATTGATAATCTCTTTCAATAGGTGTTCTGCAGGAATGCGACGAAATAAAACATCTAAAACCCCACGGTCAATCCTCATTCGTTATCAGCCCCTAGTGGTATTTCATCATTTTGAGGGCAAATTGCATTTCTTACATTTGTAAGAATATCAAGCAATTCTTTCCTTCTTGGTATCTGATTACCATCAGCTCTAATTATCTCGTCATATATGGACAGTAAACTATAATATTCTCTTGATGTTATGTATTGCCTAATTAGTTGCATACAATTGTCATCTGTAATTTGTCGCATCGCATTTATGACGTTAATTCTATGAGTGCGAGGACGTATTCTATCAATAGCATTTAGGATATCGCTAATCAGTTGATTTGTATCAATCTGCTCTATTGGCAATAAACTATAAGCTCTTTCAAATCCAGATAGATACTTTGGGTCTTTAAGATTAGTAATATAGTTGCTGATAGATTTGACCAAACTAAAGGTCGAATAGGTTTCCTGACGAGCCATATTTCCTATAATTCTATCAGTATGAAGCATGCGATGTATATTATTATAGAAGTTTGAAATATGTTTGGATAGTATAGATTCTTCCTTATTTTGATATAGCGGTTGAATTTGAATGATATGGTTAATAATATTCATATTGAGAAAAAATAGCGCTACGTCAATTGGAGCATTTTTCTCGCGGACAATATCTTTAAAAAGATAAGCTGAAATAGAAAAAGTCGCATCTGTAAAAGGAGTTTTGTTTTGCGACAACTCCTCTTTATAAATCAAATAGTCAAGTGACGGATCTGCATAGTGTCCATATACAAACTTTCTTAGATCTTGATTAAGGTCCTTCCATCGGATCTTTACTTCATCCCACATTTCCTTTGAGTTTTTTGGAAAGAATTTTCCTTCATTAGAACGTCCAAATAAGTCACCACCTATCCACTCTTCTAGAGTTGCACTATTTGCCAAATCATTCTTTTTGGAAATATACTCGGATAAGTACATTTCATGTAGCAAGATTGTATAGATTATACGTATGGCAAAACAAAGCTGCTTTGCGCTTTCGTTAGGATAGTTTTCTTCTAAGATGCAGAGCATATCCATAACATCACCAATTGAGTATTCTAATAGCGATTTTTTTCTATTTAATCTAGCTGCCAACTTTGCCATTTCCCTAAGCGATCGATTAACAGCCATCTCTGCTGATTTATCAGTTTGTACATTTTTGTTTTTTCGAAAACGCAACGAGTAGACACTTGTATTATCAAGTATATCAAAGATATCAGAAACAATACTACGATGCTTTTCAAATAAAGGAGCCGAAAGCAGATTGTGAATATAGCTGATATAACCATCATCCACATTACTATTAATCCATGTAGTTGTAAAATAATGCAAAAATGCATCGAGATTTTTAATCAAAGCAAAACATTTGGCCTCATCGTCTATGGGATCATCAATTTTAAGCATGTCACCAACAACAGCCAGGAAATTAATCAACTCCCTCATAGTCCCTGGGATCAAAGGGTGCAATCCATTTGCTGGAAAAACAGAAATCAATCTTGTGCGACGATAGAGAAAGAATAGAACATCCTTCTGGAAATCAGCCTCCATAGAATTATTCTGTTCACGTAGCGCAGCAAGTAGATCATTTCCGTGACGATCTATATATCTTATTTGGGTATGGGTACCAATATTATCTGGTAGTATTTTTATTTGAGGAAGATAAATCTTTCTCCCATCTGGAATAAGTTTATCAATATATCGGAAAGACATCTGCTGTAACTCATATTCCCGAATACGCCCCTTGTCAATGAGTATTTGCAAGTCTCTTCTAAACTGCTTTTCCACCATTTTAGCGAGTTGTTCAATTCTTGTAGCCATCAGGATAACCACATTTGGGAGGGATAGGTATTTACGAACATCCTCCATGATCTCATAGGCCATATAGGCATTCAGATCAGTATCATCAATTGGTATAACAAGGATAGGCTGATTTGAGCGGTTATCTTTTACTTTGGTATTAGTATTCTGAGTTAAAAAAAGTTGAATTAATTCATACAAATCCGCTCGCAACCTCGAACTATCTCCTAGCCGGGACAAATCTTCTAATGAGTCCTCAAAGGCTATTTCATGTATATCTCTACTGTTAACTGCTTGTTTTATGGTACGGATATGCTTATAACATTTTTGGAAATGCTCTAACATTGTATTCCGGTTTACAAGAGAATTGTTATAATCTACAGCATTTGGGTTTGTTGTGAGCCATTGTTCTTTAAATTCAAAAAAAAGGCGAGAGAGCAGAGTCTCAAGTATATTGGTATGAGATTCCATTTGGGTTGGGTCGATAGTAGTTAAGACCTTATAGGACTGGGCAATCTGCTTAAGGCGCTCCAGAAAGCTTTGCTCGGTTTTATATTCAGTACCTTTATGGTCATTTGTCAATGGAGAAGTGACCTCTTTCATTGCTTCTGCAAATGTTTTCATGGCAGAGGACTTGCCTTCACCTCGTTCCCCGCAAAAGGCAATAATATTACTGATGGGATCAGCGCTATACTCTCGTGGCTTTTGTGGCAAAATTTCTTCAAGTTGCGCCAGGGCCTGCTTGTAAGCGGGGTAGAACAGAGTGTTTTCAGAAATATGTGTATTGATAACGTTGAACTCATTACCTTTGATGATTTCGATGATTCTCGTAATGCTCATATTATACCTCATATGTGATTCCATATAGCCAGCATTTTTACAAATTGTACCATGAAAGCTCAGTAAAATCAATGCATGTGTCAAAAAATGAAAATAATTATTGCCATGATTATGCGTGCGTCTTATGCATTATGCGATTTTCCTGTAATTAGTTGGCAGATAAACTTCTACACAAGGCAGGATGAGCGTTCATTAAATCCTGTCAATCAATTAGCACAGAACAGCTTTCTTCCGTTACAGGTGTAGGCGTAGGGGAAGGAACAGACGTTTTGATAATGGCGTTTGACAAGCTTAAGGGAAAGCTCTTGTATCCCGATTGACATACTCCCGGAAGGAAAAGCGGATACCGTTGTATTCTTTCATATCCGATTCTGTGGCCAGCGCCCAGTTTGCGGCGTTTTCGATATCCGGGAAGAATCTGTCCGCAGGCATGGAATGATATATTTTGGTGATATAGGCCTTGGCACAATAATCCATCAATTGGGCGTATACCATTTCACCGCCGATCACAAAAACATCATCGCCATCATATGGGGCAATTGCCTGCCCAAGATCATTCAGAGAATGGCAGAGTATGAAGTTGCCCGCCATCAAATCCATATTCCTGGTCAAAACAATGTTTGTTCTTCCGGCAAGGGGGCCGGCGCCTGGCAGGGATTTCAGCGTGCTGCGGCCCATCACCACCACCTTGCCATAGGTCATTTGTTTAAAGTACCGCAGGTCTTCCGGTATATGGTACAGCATATTCCCGTTCATGCCAATGCCGCCAAGATTGTCAACAGCAGCGATCATGTTCATATCCATTGCTCCTTTATAGGGACTGTGAAGATTTATTTTCCTCCTTTTCGCCGGCTGCGCTTTCTCTGCCCAGCCAACACCTTGCCGCAGGGTACAACCGTTTTACAATCCCCTCATAGAAGGCGAAAATAAACAGGAAAGATAACAGCACCGTCAGCAGATACTTGACATTGGCGGTAAGCCCTGTCCTTAAAAAAAGATAAGTCAACGCGCTTACGGGAATGTAATGCCAGATGTAATAGGCAAACGACGCCTTGCTCAAATACTGTATGAGCCGGGTTTTTTTGTTCCAGTGCTTTTTCGCAAATCCCGACAAAAACAGGATGGCGGCGCATTCATACACGCCTTTCGTAAATGCCCAGGATACGCTTAGCCAAATGGAATTTGCTTTAAGCACAGCCCAAAGGTAATACATAAAAATCAGCGCGCAGGCGCAAAGAAGGGCTATTATGCCAAACGGCTTTTGCCATTTGAATATCTTGGTCTGTATGGCGGGAGAGGACGCGAAAACAAAGCCGAACAGGAAAAAGCTGGCGTAGACGATATCGTTCGCCCAATCACCAAAAATAATATACGGTCCGTCAACAAACGGCCGCAGCCCAGATTCCGCAATCACAATAAACGCAAGGGGAAGAAGCAGATTGTTTCCCCTAAGAAGGAAAGATACCATTTTATTGTAACGTGCTTCGCCTTTTTGCCACCGTACAAACAAAGGCGCGAATACCCACGAGAAGACAAACAGGTACAGCAGGAACCACAGATGGGCGTAACCATGGTAATGAAATGTATTGGTAAAGTAAAACTTGGGCAAAAAGGCAAGGAAACCGCCCGAATACCCTTCGTACAGCGCCTGAAAATACGCCTGGGCAGGGCAGAGAAACAAAAAACCCAGCAATAGGGGAATGAGCAGTTTGTTTCTCCGCTCGGTTACAAATTCAGTTTTGCTTCGGCGTTTCAGCGCATGGCAGGCGCTGATGCCGGAAACAAAGAATAAAAGCGTCATGAAGAAATTATCCAGCGGCGCAGTCAGAAAAAGGAACGGCAAAACACCAGGCCCCTTCAGAGGGTTTATGATATAAACATCCCCCAGGCCTGTGTATGAAAGCGCGCTATGGTAGGGGATCAGCGACAGGACCGTCAGCACCCGCAGCCAATCTGCAAAGTACAGCCGCTCCTTTTCCGTGCTGCCGCTTTTTAGTTCATTCATCGATCCGCCCTCCCTTTATATGCCTTTCAAAATACCGTATATCACAAAAATATCTTCCTGTAAAGATACGGCAAAAAAGGCTTCTGGAGGGATGTATATGACGGCCATACTGCCTTAATGGCACTTATCGCACGGTTTCAACTTGCGTTTTTCGGCCTGCGATAATTTGATCTGCTTGGGGCTTTTCATGTCGCTGCAATCCTTGGTGCTGTGATATACTTTCCCTTTGTTCTCTACCCATACAAACACGTCCGGATCTTGCGTGGCCGTGCCGCCGTATAAAAGGGCAAGCGTCTTTTCGCCGGCGATCCCGTCATTATCAAGGCCGTTTGCTTTCTGAAAGGACTTTACAGCCAGAAGCGTGACATCGCCAAAAGCGCCGTCGTCACCGCCCAACGCTATATACCCCAGTTCAATTAGCTTGTTTTGCAGTTTATTCACAGCCTCGCCCTTTGAACCGTACTTCAGCACGGAGCTGCTTTCCTCTGTTGCCGGTGTAGGCGTAGGCGATGGAACCGATGTTTTGATGACAGCGGGGGTAGGGCTTGGCGAAGGCGTTGGAGCATTCAGCCCGGCAGCGTTTTGCCTTGAATTGTTTGTCGGCATACTGGTGTTTGCCATGGCTGCAACAGCAGGCGGGCTGCCCGATGGCGCTATATTCACCGGATCGCCGCGATTGAAAGCAACATAGAAGAGGCAGATGGCGGCAAAGGCCAACAAGATCCACGGCCAAACCTTCCTTCTCCTTGGCTCTTCGCTGTTCCTCATCACGTACGTACCTGTTGCTGGGTTGAATTCAGCGTCCGGCTGGCGCCTTAATATCCTTTCATCATCGTCTTCTTCAAAGTAGCTTTGGGTATGATAACCATCATGCGAATCCGGAATGGGGAGTGCGCTATTCTCCTCGCTTTGCCCAAGCCCCAACCGCGTACGGATGGCGGCCCACTGCATGGCAATGCTGCTTTTGCCAAAGCCAGATCTTTCGCCGCCGTCCGGCCTTGTGGAATTTTGATAACGATTACCCATACTGCTTCTCCGCTTGTACATCGTCGGCAGGAAAGGGGAGTGAGAACACATTTATTATTCATTATAATTCATACGATGATGCATTGCAAACAAACTTTAGGGGAATAGTCAAAATTTGCATTTGTAAATTGCTTGGAAATACAAAGGCGGCAGCCATCCCGGCCGCCGCCTTTGAATATGGGCAAAGAATATTGGGAATGTCCATGCTTTGCTATTTTTCAGTCAGTACCTTACCGGCACCTTTGCTTTGTAAGCATCATATACCGCGCCGTACCTTGCCTTCAGGTATTCGTTTTCTGCTTTTGAAAAGAGCTTCACTACCACCGCGGCCACAGGGACTACGGTAAGGATCAGGTAGGAGTTTGTGATGAGGGCGATTCCGGGCAGCGTCATGAAAACCTGGAAAAAGTACATGGGGTGAAGGAAGACCCCATAGAGCCCTGTGGTGGCCAGCGCATCCGCCTTGAAGGCTTTCAGCATCTGGAGCGAGGCCAGAAGGTTGATGGAGAAGCCCACCACCGCAAGCGCAATGCCCACCGTGAGCAGTACGCCGTAGGTATCTTCGGTGATGGTAAACAGGGGGCGTGTGAAAAAGCTGATGAGGCCCGTCACGGCAAGGTATACGCCAATGACTATGCCCGCTTTGGGTCCGATGCCCATGGGCGACATTTTTTTATTCATATATCGTTTCTCCTTCAAATAAGGCAAGCCTTATTTGCTCCCGGCCTGAGCAAGAGCTTTCTCCACTGCCTTCAAATGGGCATTGGAATTGAGGGTCGCGCCGCTGATGACATCCACATGCAGCGACTGGTTCTGAATCACTCTGCCTGACAGGTCGTCGATGGTCAGGCCACCCCTGAGTTCCACAGGCTTGCCATCCTTTAAGACGCTTCCCTCCAGCACCTTAATATCCGACACCTTTCCATCCGACACGGTGACCTGCACCTTTTCATTGCGGAAAGAATCCTTGGCGCCCTTGTATTCGCCGGTGTAAGTGCCTTGCTTTAGGCCTGAGAAGGCTGTGGACGGGAAGGTCATCTCCTTCAGTTCCCGCCGTCCTGGCTCTGTAGCAAGTATCATGGTGCCCATGGCAGCCACCAGCACACCCAATACAATCAAAATCCACATTTTCGCTTTCCCCTTTCTTTTCATGACCTATATCCCTTTCCTTATGGTTTTATATCCGCCCGGATACCGCGGGCGGGCTCAAAGTGATCTTTCAGGCCTTTTGTTACATGCACGGCAAGGTCTTGATCCACCAGCACGGCCTGGGCAGATGGAATTTTTTCAAGGAGTTTCAGCCCCTTCTCCATGCCGGATACGAAGACGGCAGTGGATAGCGCATCCGCCAGCAAGGCGCTTTCATGGACCACCGTTACGCTTACAAGCTCCGACTCCGCCGGATACCCGGTCAGGGGATCCAGTAGATGATGGCGGCGTACGCCCTGCCGGTCTATAAAATACCTCTCGTAATCGCCTGAGGTGACCACCGATTGACCTGAAACGCTGACAGCCCCGATTAATTGATCCTCCTGCCTGGGATGACGTATGCCTACCTGCCATGGAGAGCCGTCCGGCTTTGAATGAAGGGTGGAAACATTTCCGCCGATGTTGGTGAACGCAGACGTGATGCCATGGCTTCGAAATACTTCCATAGCCTTGTCGCTGGCGTAACCCTTGCCCACACCGCCCAGGTCGATCATCTGGCCGGGCTGCATCAGCTTTGCAGTCATGCTGTCTGCATCAAGCTGAAGATCAGAAAAGCCCACCAGGGAAATGGCCTTCAGGACCGCTGCTTCATCAGGGACGACTTTTGAATGCTTGTAATCCCACAGGGAAATAAGCGGGCCTATGGTGATGTCGAAGGCGCCTCCGCTTAGGAAGGAGAGTTCCTGCGCCTTTGACAACAGAGCATATGTTTCACGGCTTAGTTTTATCCGCCCAAGCCCGGCTGAGCGGTTGATCCTGGAGATCTCGCTTTTCGGGTCAAAGCGGCTCAATAGCCGTTCCAGCCTTCCTACCTCTCTTTGTACGGCACGAAGGGCCCGAAGCGGGTGGCGGCCATATGCCTTGTGCATCAAAAGTGTGCCCATGCCTTCGTGCGCGGCCTGTGCCCAAGATCCGTGATTCATGGCGAATTCCATTTCTCAGGCGGGAGCTTTACCGCCACCCCCCGCGCTGCGGCAATCGGTCAGACCTTTTAATACAAACTCTGTCAGGCGATCCTGCAGTTCAGGAAAATACTTCAGTCCGATGTCTTCCTTGTAAAAGCCGATCTTGATGATGGCGCCGAAGATGGCCATGATCATCTCGCTGTCGATGTCGCTGCGCATTTTGCCTTCACCCTGCCATTTCTTGACCAGCACGGAAAAGGTGTGGTACATGAAATCTACAGAATCCAGCCCGTTTTCTTCCCGGTAGAGCTTTTCGATCTTGCCTGAAACATCCCTGTTGTACCACTGGCTTAAAATGGGGCTGGCAAGCATCCCTTCCATGTTCAAAGTCAGCAGGTCTTTGATCAGCGCTATGGGCTCACGGTTTAAATCGACGGATTCCAGCAGGCCTTTGGATAACTGCCTGTTTTCTTCCATAAAAATATCCATAAAAAGCTTATCTTTGGAGGGGTAATAATTATAGAATGTTCCAACGCCGACACCGGCCGCCTTTGTGATATCGGCCACATTCGTATCCTTGAACCCCTTTTGACTAAAAAGCTCTTTGGCGCATTTGAATAGTTCCGCTCTTTTGTCCTCCACGATATACCTCCTCGGGGTGAATTGTGGAACCGGGTGAATGAACAATTTTTTGTTCATTCGGATTTTAGCGCATGGAACACTCTTTGTCAAGCGATTTTTTTAACAATCTCAAAATATTTTTTCGGAAAATAAAAAGCCGGTGTTCCATTTTTGAACACCGGCCTGATTTTGGATTCAAAGCTCTAAAGATGCCAAGAAACTGCGGATCCTTCTTTAACGCTACTCTTGCCCGCCCTCCCCGGCGCCAGTCCTGCTGGGGCGGGAAGTTGCCGGGGGCACTTCATCCGGGATCTCTGCAATACCGTCCATCATGGTGGGGGGCAGAGGCTCATCATTGCTTTTCGCCTGCTTGCGGTGCTTGAGGGGTGCTTTTTTATCGGCCTTGTCCTGCAGCTTCTGCATGTCTGACAGCGTTTCCAGCGCGTGCTCCGGCTCGTATTTCTTCATGTGCCTGGGTGGCCTGGAGGGAGAGGAAGCATAAGTCTCTTCGGTGGCCTTTGTTTCCTGATCTTTATTCGTTTTCCTGCCGGCCTTTTGCGCCTTTACTTTTTGCGCGTAAGCATCTTTCTCCGCTTTGACCTTCAACTGGTCGTTTTCCGTTTGCTTGCGTTTTTTCTCAGCCTTTGCCTCTTCCTTGGCCTCTACGGATTCCGCCTGTGCGCTGGCAGCCGCCTCAGCCAGCTCCCTGGCAGCCAGTTCCTTTTCCGCCTCGATCTTTTGGGCCGCTTTTGCTTCTCTTTCCCGTTCCAAAAGCTCCTGCTCAGCCCTTAATGCCATTTCTGCCTCTGCCTTTTGAAAGTCGGTCATCAGGCCATTGTATAGACCTATGTAATCCTTGGCAGAGTGGGTCCAGCTGAAGTCGCCTTCCATTCCGCGCTTCATCAGTATGCGCCAGACGGGTTTGTCTTCCCTATAATACTTCATAGCGCGGCGGATGGTGTTCAGCATGTCGTGGGCGTTGTAGTTAAAGAAGGTAAAACCGTTGCCCTCACTTGTATACTCGTTGTAGGCGAGCACCGTATCCCGCAGCCCGCCGGTTTCGCGCACGATGGGCACCGTTCCGTAGCGCATGGCGATCATCTGGCTGAGCCCGCATGGTTCAAACTGGGAGGGCATCAAAAACATGTCCGCACCGGCATAGATACGGTGGGCCAGCCCGTGGTCCATGGCGAAGCGCGCGGCCACCCGGCCCGGATACTGCTGCTCCGCCCAGGAGAACAGGTCCATATACCGCGAGTCGCCCATGCCAAGAACAACAAGCTGTAAATCTTCCTGCATGATGTCGGCGATCACATAGTCGATCAGGTCAAGGCCCTTTTGATTGCTTAAGCGCCCTACCATGCCGATGACGGGCACATCGGGCCGTACGTCAAGCCCCAGTTGTTCCTGAAGGTCACGCTTGCAGGCGATTTTGCCGTTCAGGTCATCTACCGTATAGGGCGCGCTGATGAAGGGGTCATGGCACGGGTCGTACTCTTTTACATCGATGCCGTTCAGTACCCCGTAAAGCGCATCTTTGCGGGCGCGAAGCAGCCCATCCAGGCGTTCGCCAAAGTAGGCTGTTTGTATTTCTTGGGCGTAGCTGTAGCTTACTGTGGTGATACGATCTGCGTACACCAGGGCGGCTTTCAAAAAGTTGGCCGCCCCGTAAAATTCCAGCTTGTCTGTGGTCCACAGGCTGTCGCCAAGGCCCAGAACATCCTGTACATCCTTGACATTGAAGACGCCCTGGTATTGCAGGTTATGGATGGTAAATACCGTGCGGATGGGGTGATACGCCGGCAGATGGTTGTACTGGATGCGCAGAAGCGCCGGGATCATACCCGACTGCCAATCATGGGCATGGATCACTTCCGGCCAGAAGTTAATAAGCGGCAGCGCGTTCAATACTGCGCGGTTAAAGTAGCCGAAGCGTTCGAATTCGTCGCCGCCCAGGCCGTATACATAAGGGCGGTCGAAGTAATATTTGTTGTCCACAAAATAGTAGGTGACGCCGCCCAGGTTAAGTACTTCAATACCGCAGTACTGACGCCGCCAGCCCAGCAGCACCTCAAAGTTCACCAGATGGGTCATCTGGTCTTTAAATTCTTTGGGAATCGATGCGTACAGGGGCAGCATGACCCGCACGTCATGGCCGGCTTTTGCCAGCACGGGCGCCAGCGCGCCTACCACATCTGCCAGACCGCCGGTTTTGCAAAAGGGGACACATTCACTAGCGGTGAAGAGAATTTTCATAATATGGGAACCTCCTTTATCACGGCACACCGTGACTTTTCCCCAAAGAGGGAGGAAGTATGTCCCCCCGTGATCAAATTACGACCTTCTTGGCGATTACAATCGGATACGCTGCCGGGCCGATCAGCCTTGCGTTGCGCTTGATGACCACCTGCTTGTCAAGGATGCAGTTTTCGATGTAAGCGCCGGCCATCACCTGGGTATCCTGCATGATGATGCAGTTTTTCACGTGAGCCTCGGGGGAGATGCGCACACCTCTAAAGATGACGCTGTTTTCCACCGTGCCCTCGATGATACAGCCATCGGCTACCAGGGAGTTTATGATCTGCACTTCATCGTCATACTTGGCGGGCATCTCGTCGCGAACCTTGGTGTATACGGGCTTTTCGGGGTCGAACAGGCTTTTGCGCACCTTTGAGTTCAAAAGCGCCATGTTGCACTGGAAGTACGCCTGCACCGAATCCACGCGCCATACCTTATCGGGATAGCAGAATCCGTTGACCTTGAGCCGCCTTTCCCTGATGATCCGCTGCAATACATCCCGGTTGAAGTCATGGAAGCCGTGGGCCACGCCATGGTCCACCAGGGAACGCAAAAGTTCCCGCTTCAGTAAGCAGACTTCCATGAATGTGTTTTCACAGGCTGGCTCTGTGGGGTCGATCTCCATATCCAGCACCAGCCCGTCATTATCCAGGGTAAGGTAGATGCCAAAATCCCGGCGGCGAACATCAGGATCACCCGTGTACATCAGCGTGATGTCGGCGCCGCTTTCCCGGTGATAAGCGGCCATATCTTCAAAGTCGGCGTTGAAGACCATGTTGCTGTTGCAAAGGATCACATGCTCCTGCTTGCTGCGGGATAGGTAACTGGCATTGGACCTAAGCGCATCCAGCACGCCTGCGTACACACCCACGTTGTCACGGGTCAAAAAAGGCGGCAATATAAAGAGCCCGTCGTTCTTGCCGTGCAGATCCCACTCCTTGCCGGAACCCAGGTGGTCCATGAGGCTGTGGTAATTCTTTTGCATGATGACGCCCACATTGCGGATGCCGCTGTTGACCATGCCGCTCATGAGAAAATCGATCACACGGTAGCGCCCGGCAATGGGAAGCGCGGCCACGGCGCGGGTGATGGTCAGCTCTCTTAAGAGCGCGTCGTTCTCCCCGGTATAAATCATGCCCATAACATCCTTCATGGCATTCACTCCCTTTTTTCCATTATGGAACAGGGACGCAGGCTTCCACCTGTTCCCCGGCAGCAATTTTAAGTCCGGCTGGCAGTGCCACATTTTGACCGATCACGGCGATGTCACCTTCCTCGGCGCCCACATGGCAACCGGGGCCGATGGTGGCGTTTTCGGCGATGATGGCGCGCTTAACAGATGCGCCCCGCTCTATTACGGCACCCGGCATTACCACACTGTCGATGACGCTGGCGCCCTGTTCCACCGTAACGCCGGCGAACAAAACGGAATGTTCCACCAGGCCGTACACCTCGCAGCCCTCGGTAATCAGGCAATCCTTGACGCTGGCGCCTTTTGCCACAAAGTGGGGGGCCATGCCGGGATTGCGGGCATAGATGCGCCATTTTTTATCGTGCAAGTCAATGGGCATGGGCGTTTGAAGAAGGTCCATGTTGGCTTCCCACAGGCTTTCGATGGTGCCTACGTCTTTCCAGTAGCCGTCGAAGCTGTAGGCCACCAGCTTTTCACCGTTTCCCAGCATGGCTGGGATGATGTTCTTGCCAAAATCGTTGGAGGATTTCGGATTTTTTTCATCCTCCAGAAGATACTGGCGCAGCTTTTCCCAGGTGAACACATAAACGCCCATGCTGGCTTTGTTGCTGCGGGGGGCCTTGGGCTTTTCCTCAAACTCCACGATCATATTGTCTTCGTCTGTATTCATGATGCCAAAACGGCTGGCCTCGTTCCATGGCACCTCCCTGACGGCGATGGTGGCTGCTGCTTCCCTTTGAATGTGATAATCCAGCATGAGGCTGTAATCCATCTTGTATATATGGTCACCGCTCAAAACCAGCACATAATCCGGTGAAAACTGCTCTATGAAGGAGATATTCTGAAAGATGGCATTGGCTGTGCCACGGTACCATTCGCCTTGCTTGCCTTTCACATAGGGCGGCAGCACGAACACGCCGCCGTTTAAAAGGTCCAGATCCCAGGGGGAACCGCTGCCGATATAGGCGTTCAATTCCAGCGGCTGGTATTGCGTCAGCACGCCCACCACGTCGATGCCGCTGTTGGTACAGTTGCTTAAGGGGAAGTCGATGATCCTGTATTTGCCGCCGTAGGGTATGGCAGGCTTTGCCATGTTTTTTGTGAGGATGCCCAGGCGGCTTCCCTGGCCCCCGGCCAGGAGCATGGCCACGCAGGATTTTTTCTTGAGCATACGTTACGCCTCCTTGTACAATTTCCCGGGATCCGAATCTTCAAGGGATTTTGGCCGCGCAGGTTTCCGCCTTGTTGTCTCCGGAATGTGCTTTTTCGGCGGCTCCTGTTTGTCGTATTGGAAGTAAACGGTGCTAAGCGGCGGTACACAAATCTCCACGGAATAATCCATGCCATTCCACTTAATCTCCCCGGCGGTTATCGTCCAGGCGTTGTACTGGTTGGAGCCGCCGAATTCCGCCCGGTCGGTATTGAATAGCTCCATCAGCGTACCAGGCAGCGGCAGGCCGATGCGGTAGATGGGGTGGAATACGGGCGTGAAGTTGGTCACGCAGCATACCGTTTTGCCGTTTTTGTCGGTACGGGCAAAGGCCACCACACTGTTGTCACTGTCGCTGGCGGAAAGCCACTGGAAGCCGTCCCAGCCGTCCTCCACCTCGTATAGAGCCGGTGTTTCCCGGTACAACTTGTTAAGTTTCTTTACGCATTCCAGCATCTGCGGGTGACGGTCATAGGCCAGCAGGAACCAGTCCAACTGGTCATCGTACTTCCACTCGATAAAGTGGGCGAACTCACAGCCCATGAAAAGCAGCTTTTTGCCGGGATGGGCCATGGTGTAGCCCAGCAGCGCCCTGAGCCCCGCAAACTTCTGCCACAGGTCTCCGGGATTTTTATCGAGCAGCGAATGCTTGCCGTGAACCACTTCGTCATGGGAAAAAGGCAGGATGAAGTTTTCGCTGAAAGCGTAGAACAGCGAGAAGGTCAGTTTGTTGTGGTGCCATTTGCGGTAGACGGGGTCCAGCGCTATGTAGGAGAGGATGTCATTCATCCAGCCCATATTCCACTTGAAGCCAAAGCCAAGACCGCCAAGGTATGTGGGCTTTGTCACCATAGGATAGGCGGAGGATTCTTCGGCGATCATCAGGATACCTGGAAATTCCCGGTACACCGTTTCGTTAAGGTGCCGAAGAAAATGGATGGCGTCTATGTTCTCCCGCCCGCCGTAAGGGTTGGGCAGCCATTCATCCGGTTCCCGGCAGAAATCGTAGTAGAGCATGCTGCTTACCGCGTCCACCCGTAGGCCGTCGGCATGGAAAAATGAAAGCCAGAAGCAGGCTCCGCTCAAAAGAAAACTGCGTGCTTCGCCCCTGCCCAGATCGAACATATGGGTACCCCATTGGGCCATCTCGCCGCGGCGGGGATCGGGATGCTCATAACAGGCTGTGCCGTCAAAGCGGCGAAGGCCAGCCTCATCCCTGGGAAAGTGAGCAGGCACCCAATCCAGGATCACACCAATATTGTTTTGATGGCACCTGTCCACAAACGCCATGAAATCTTTCGGTTCACCATGGCGGGCGGTAGCTGCAAAATAGCCGGTGGTTTGATACCCCCAGGACATGTCCAGGGGGTGCTCCATCACCGGCAGTAATTCTATGTGGGTATAGTTCATTTCCAGAAGGTAAGGGATCAGCTGGTCTGCAATTTCGGAATATGTTAAAAGCCTTCCGTCCTCGCCCCGGCGCCAGGAACCCAGGTGCATTTCATAGATGTTGATGGGGCTCGAAAAAGGATTCCATGCGGCGCGGGCTTTCATCCATTCTTCGTCATTCCAGGCATATCCGTCCAGGTCATAAACACGGCTGGCGGTATGAGGCCGAAGCTCGCTGAAAAAGGCATAGGGGTCGGCCTTCATATGAAAGTGCCCGTCGGCGCCCAATATGGCATACTTATATGCGTCATGGCCCTGAAACAGTTCCCGGTCAAGCCTAAGCTCCCAGATGCCGTCATACTGCTTGACCATGGGGTGGCTTTCCCGGGACCAGCCGTTGAAATCCCCTGAAAGAAACACAGCCTGGGCATTGGGTGCCCACACGGCGAAGTGGTATACCTTAAGGCCCAGCTGAAAATCAGGATGGGCGCCAAGCATTTGAAAGGCGCGCGGATTGCGCCCCTGGTGGAAATCCTCCCGGTCAATGGAAGTGGGCGGGACGTAGCGCATACCATCGCCTGCTTTCGTAGGGTATGATGGAGAAATGATATAGCAAGATCATGATCATGGGGATGCAATGAAGGGGTTTACCCCTTCATTTGGAATCGTCTCACCCGGCTTGGCCGGGCGGGCGGGGCGCTTGCGCAGCAAGCTTTCCTTACACGATTCACTGGCCGTATGCTAAGGGTGAGGGGAATTTATCCCCGAACCTGGAGTTTCCAAATGGCTTGTCATTTGGAAATGGAACACCGGTCAAACAAAGCGCAGACCGGTGCGCAAGCATACAAGTGAATCGTGCAAACTCGAGGTAATGACGTAGTCATTTCCTCGAAAGAGGCTACAGGCCTTCGCTGACGTGTGACAGCGCCACGTGCAAAAGCTCGCCCACGTGGTCGTCATCCAGCGCGTAATACACGATCTTGCCGCTGCGGCGGGACTTGACGCAATGCACATTCCTAAGCGTGCGTAATTGATGGCTGACGGCGCTTTGGGACATGCACAAAACAGCGCTCAGGTCGCAAACGCAAAGCTCCTGGTCTTGGAGGGCAAGCAGTATTTGCAGCCTGGTGGCATCGGCCATGGCGGTCAAAATATCCAGCATGGCGCGGCGCTCCCCTTCATCCGGCATTTTGTCCAGCGCCTTTTTGACGGCTTCGGGATGGATCACATTGGTTTCACAGGCTTCCTGTTCACGTTCGGACATACCGCATGCGCACTCCTTCCTTGTCACTATAACACATATATTGTACCCACGAATTGCCAGATGCGTCAAGGTTAATTCGTGTTTGTTTATTTTATTTGGCATTAGAAGCAAGAAAGAAGGGCGGAAGCAGACATTCGCTTCCCGCTTCCCAGTATCATGTTTCAGCGCTTATCAAAAAGGTATATAGTACTCGTCTTCCTCCCATTTAATAGGATTAGATTCAATATATTTCCAAAGGGCCTCATGGGATTTATCATCCCTGATTACTTTTTCGTAAAATGATGTTTGCCATATTTTTCGCCCGGTAACATGATCTCTTTGATTGCTTAAGCGGGTTGTTATAGACTTAAACGCGCAAATGATGTCCATAAGTGTAGGATGAATGCTGTCGTTCATCATGTTTCCATCCAAACGAATGATGACATGCAAGTGTGTCGGCATGATTACATACTTGTTAATGGAGACATTTGGATACCGATTCGGCAGGGAAAGCAACTCACCCTCAATGATATGACCAATTGCGGTCAAATTGATAATTGTATCTTCAATGGGTGATTGACTCCGATTTATACGGGAAAGTAAAGGCAGTTTATTCTCCGTGCAGAGGGTAACAAAATAGCAGCCATCTTGGCTGTAGTCATATGCCTTCAGCCGGGGATGCTTTCGTTTGGCAAACTCCATACGGCCACCCCCATGTCTATTATTATTGCCGTGGCTTGCAATCTGCCTGCAAAAACATAGTATCTTCGCATCAACGCCGTAGGGCGGGGGCTTGCTCCCGCCGCCGTTTCCCGGGAGCAAGTTGCCGTTGCAAAACGGCGGGAGCAAGCCCCCGCCCTACGGCTGGATCCATGCTGCTAAATCTTAACCTAATATTGTTTGCTCGCTTATGGAAGGCCCAATTGGTAAACATATAATGTTGCTTCTAATGACTTATGTAGATGCTTTCCAGTGCCGCTTTTGCTTCCTCTTGGCTCATGCCGTAAGTCAGATCGGGACTGTACAGCAGGTTAAGCATTTCGTAATCCATATCCGATAGCTTTGGCGTTGTTGTGTAGGGCTGGTAGATAATGCTCTCCGGCCCGAAATCCAGGTCGTCCGTCAGCCCCAGCATATTTACGAACTCTTCCTGTATCAGATGGTTGCGGTCCGTTTGTTTTGTGACATCCGTCGCTATGGCGATCAGCCCGTAATGGATGGTTGTATCGTCTGAAAAGCAGTTCATGAAGCCCCAGTTATTGTCCATATAATTTGCAAGAGATCCGGCCATATCCTCAAAGGGAACAAAGGAAATAACCACGTTTGCATCGGATTCCGTATCGGTGAAGGATATATCCGGCAGGCCGGACACATTTGCTTTGAGGCCTTTAAGAAACGCATGAAGCGTTTGCATGTCATCCGAGGTAGATTCACCTATAACAAACAACTTCATTGGAATTTCCCAGCGGATCATGGCATCTCTATCGGTATCCCCGTATTCCGAATGGAAGGCGGCGGCGTAAAAGCCCTCAAGAGCCTTTAAGGATGGAGGCTTAATCCCAAAAGAACCGCCGTTCGCACCTCCGCCGGAAGCATCATTATTCATGGACATGATATTTTCAGATGCATAGGCTTGTCCTGCTTTAAGGCAGACCAAATTCTCCCCTGCGGCATGGGAGAACGGGAGCAGCAAACATACGAACAAATATATAACGGCGGTCAGCCGTACAAAGGGAGAGGGCAATAGCGTCATCTCCTGAAATATCATTTCTTCCCTATAAGATGGCCTGGGGAAGAATACCGTTCTTATTCGACAAATGTATAAGAAACCCTTTCCGGCAAGAAGCGGGCAGGCTGCCGAACTTCCCGCCGGCGTAATGATGGACGGTGTTCCCGGCATAGAAATAGCATATCACGCATTACATGGCTGGAAAGGGGAAGGTAAAATGGAAAATGGAAGGTTTGTGCAGTCGATGGCCCCTGCCGAGGGAGGCCAGGTGCCGCCGCCGCCGGAAAGGTGCAACGGCCAACTGTATACGGTGCAGCGGGGCGATACGCTTTTTAGCATTGCCCGAAGGTTTGGCGTGACGGTGAATGCCATTCTCAATACAAATCCGCAGATTGTGCGCAGGGGTGCGATCTGTATAGGCCAGGTGATCTGCGTCCCGGTTGGGAAGCCCAGGCAGGAAACCCCAGCTACCTTGCGGGTACTGTCGCTGGGCTTTTTCACGGAAAACGGCCAGCCGCTGCCCGTTTCGGGCGGGGCTGTGCAGCTTGCTGCGCAGACCATAATAAGGCCTACGTTCAACCGCCCCGTGTCACGGGTGTTCTTTTTCCTGGAGCCCACCGGCACAAACGCGTGCGAGCAGGCCAGCCTCATCGGCGTAAACTGCCCCAGCGCCACAACAGGCGTGGCTGAGCTTCTTTGGCATGTTCCCAGTGGCACGCTGGGCCGCGTGTTCGTGGTGGCATGCCTGGACAGCATCTGCACCAAATCCAATGAAGTTCTGGTGGTGCGCAATACCTAGGATAAAGGAATGAAGCCCGCCCATGGCGAAAGGATTAGAACCGATCATGGGTGCGGAGGCTCACATATGGACAAAAACAGGGCTGCTTTAACGCCGCCGATGGGCTGGAACAGCTGGGATTGCTATGCGGCCACGGTGAATGAGGATCAGTTACTTGGCAACGCCGCTTATATGGCGGAGCATTTAAAACCGTTTGGCTGGGAATATGTCGTCTGTGACATTCAATGGTCTGAGCCCAAAGCCGGGATGGGGGAGGGCGATTATATTCCCTTCGCGCCGCTCACGCTGGATGCGTATGGCCGGCAGTTCCCGGCGCCCAACCGCTATCCTTCCGCCGCGGGGGGCCTGGGCTTCAAGCCCATAGCCGACAAAATCCATGAGATGGGGCTGAAATTTGGCATCCATATCATGCGGGGCATTCCAAGACAGGCGGTACATGCACGCATGCCCATCCTTGGATCAGAAGTGACGGCGGATAAAATTGCACTGCCTAATTCCATTTGCAAATGGAACAGCGATATGTATGGGTTGGACCCGAGTCTATTTGGATCGCAGAAATACTACGACAGCATATTTCAATTGTACGCCGCCTGGGGTGTGGATTACGTGAAGGTGGACGATATCTGCAATACCAACATGTATCCCCATGCGCCTTATTCCGCCCAGGGGGAAATTGAGCTGATCGCCAAGGCCATTGGACACTGCGGCCGTCAGATGGTATTAAGCCTTTCCCCTGGCCCCGCGGTGATTGAAAAAGCCTGGCATATGAGCAAATATGCCAACATGTGGCGCATCACCGACGATTTTTGGGACCGCTGGAACCTGCTGAAGAACATGTTCGAGCGGTGCGAGGTGTGGCAGAGCCACGTGGCCACCGGCTGCTGGCCCGATTGTGACATGCTGCCTCTCGGCCGCATCGGTATGGGTTTCAAACGCGGACGTCAGACCAACTTTACAAGGGACGAGCAGGTTACCATGATGACGCTCTGGTGCATCTTCCGATCGCCTTTGATGATGGGCGGAGAGATGCGGGAAAACGACGACTGGACACTTTCGCTTTTGTCAAATGGCGAAGTGCTGCGTCTGATCAAACATTCCCATGATGCTATGCAGCTGGAGCGGGACTTGAATTACGCCGTATGGATGAGCCATGACGCGGACGGAAGCGTGTATATCGCTTTGTTCAACCTATCCGATGAGCGCGCGGAGGTATCCATAGAAGACAGCGTATGCGGTTTTGAGCCAAGGGTATTCAGGGATCTGTGGCGGCGCCGGGAGGTTACAATGCCTGATGGCAGGATCGCAGCCATGCTGCCTCCCCACGGCGCATCATTGTATAAGATCAGTTGAAATTAAAAAAAGCCGGCGGATTTTTCACCGCCGGCTTTTTTATAATAAGTTTATTCGAAATTGTAGGTCAGGGTCACGGTGGCGTTGACGGCGATCTGTCCGGACAGGATGGGGGTGCTGGCAGCGGAGTCTTCCGCTTTGTATGTGGCGGTGCCGCCATACAGGTTGTAGCTGTATTCCTTTTCTTCCATGTTTACAAGTCCGCCCAGTGTTTTTTCCATAGAGGCGGCCAGCAGGCCGGCCTTGCGGGCACCATCTAGGGCGGCGGCTTTCAGCGCTTCGTCATAGGCTTCTGCCTGTTTGCTGGAGCTGAAGGTGATGCCGTAGGTCTGGTTGGCGCCGGCGCCCATGGCAGCGTCAAGCACCTTGGAGATCTTGTTCAAATCCCGTACGGTGACCATCAGCATATTTTCCACCTGGTAGCCGCTGACGGTATCGCCTTCGGAGAGCTTGCTGTACTGATAGTCGTAGTTGGCGTACACATTGAAGCTGCTGGTTGTGATGTCTTCTTCCGCCACGCCCTGATCGCGGATGGCGGCGATGACCTTATCCATGGTTTCACTGTTGGCGGCCTGGGCTTCGGCCACGGTGGCGCCCTTGGTGTTGACACCCAGGTTGATGCTGCCGTAATCGGCTTTCAAATTGATGCTGGATGTACCGTGAACGACAATGGTCTTGCCGGCAGCTTGCGCAGCCACGGCGTCGGAAGCGGCGGGTACGGAAATGGGGGCGGGATTATTGTTCACTTCTGAAATGGCGGGGACGGCTGCGACCAGGATCACGAGCACGGCGGCCAGGGCGACGAGCCAGATTTTTTTCAACATGAAGGTTTCCTCCTTATTGTTGTTTCGTTTGTTTTCGGTGCTTATGCACCTTGAGCACGATGAAGAGGATGAGGGCGGCCGGGATGACAATGGGAAGGATCATGACAAGGAATACGGCCAGGTCTTGGGCAAATTCGCAAGTGGCTTGCCAGGTGGCTTTCAGGCCCTGAATGATGCGTTCTCCCAGCGTCAATTCCTTGGTGGAAGCGGCATCCTTAGATGTCTCCTCCTGCAGGTATACCTGAATGCTGGTGAAGTTTACACGGCTGTCAATGCCGCGAAGGGAACTCTCGTAACTGTCGATCTGGTACTGGGTGTTGGCAATCTCGTTTTCCACGGCCAGCAGGTCCGCCAACTCTCCGGTGGTGTTCATGAGTGCGCGCAGCCGTTCCATCTTGTCCTTTTGCGTCTGCAAACGCATTTGCGTATCGGAGTAGCTTTCGCTCACATCTGTTGCGCTTACATTGCTGTCTGTGACACGGCCGATGGATGTGACGCCACTCTCGAAGCTGTCAAGGCTTTGGGTGGGGATGCGCAGGGTAAGGTTCGCAAAACGCATATCCCCATGAGCTTTGTCACCCGATATGCCCGCATACTCCACCCACCCGTTATATTTGGCGGACAGGGCTTTTACCGCCTCCAGGTCATGCTCAAACTGCATGGTGTTAAGGGTGTAGCTTGCGGTGCGGATGATCTTGACGCCTTGTACCGTTTCGCCCGCGGCGGGCGCCGCCTCATCCTTCATGCTTTGGCTTGCGGAGTAGGCAACTCCGTTTCTTGCGGCGCCGCCTGCTTCCGGCGTTGCGGTGTAGAGCATGTCGGCAGTTTCATTGGGGTTGGGGTTGGGTGCCGGCACCTGCATATTTTCGCCGGAATCCGCGGTCTTCTGCAAAGCGATGCTGCTCTCGGACTGCGTCCGGCTTGTTGCCGGGATCCATTCGCGGGCGGCCATGGAGCCTGCCGCCAGCACAGCGACTGCCGCCGCTGCCGAGACCCATGAGCGCCAGGGTTTTCTCCTTGGTGTTTCTGATTGCTTCAGCATATTTGTCCTCTCCTCGGTTCGGATCGCTTGTCGCCAGCTTTGGCTCCATTCCGTGGGTACCTGCACGGAATCGTCCATGCTAGTGAGATCCTGGAGGAGCATGCGCATGTCGGCTAGAGACTGTGCGCAGGCGGCGCATTCTTCCATGTGCTGATCCATGGCCGCCTTGTCTTCCTGTGTGAGCGTGCCCTCCAGATAATCCGTCAGAAGGGCTTCAAAGCGTTCGCAATTCAATTGTTGGCCCTCCTTTCATTTCTTTGGACGGTCACGCTGGAGAAAAGTTCCGCGTGTTCCA
>JAEZHM010000018.1 GCA_023416585.1 Bacillota bacterium | reverse complement strand
ATTGAATATAGGAAGGCGCTGCTTTCGCGGGGGAAGCGGCGTTTTCCCTGTCACAAAGGAAAAAGGGAGGAATTTTTCTGAAATGGAAGGTGGACAACCTGGGCCGGATGATCCGGAAGGAGCAGATACGAAGCTATGGGCAGATCGTGGTGGGTTGCATCCTGGGTGGATTGGCCTACCCTTTGTTTCTGGTACCCAACAGCATCGCTCCTGGCGGGCTGACTGGCATCGCCACCATCCTGAATCATCTGTTCGGCATACCGGTAGGCCTCACAAGCATGGTCATGAACCTGCCTTTGTTTGTGATCGGCTTTCGGGCCATGGGCCGCGTGTTTGTATGGCGGTCTCTGGTGGCTACAGTACTTTTCTCCCTATCCATCGACATATTCCGCGTGCCGCCCATGACCAATGATGTGCTTCTTGGTGCTGTGTACGGCGGCGGGCTTCTTGGTCTGGGCCTTGGGATCATATTGCGGGGTGAGGCTACCACAGGCGGCTCGGACATGATTGCCAGAATGGTACATAGAAAGTTTTCCTTCATATCTGTAGGCGCGTTTTTGCTTGCCATTGATTTTTTGGTGATCGTGGCTGCTGGCTTTGTGCTTGGCGCGCAGCACGCTATGTATGCGCTGATCTGCATATTTGTTTCATCCAAGCTGCTGGATGTGATTCTGAACGGCTTCAATACGCAAAGAGCCTGCTTTATCATCACAGAAAGAACGGTATCCGTGACCAACCGCATCATGGAGGAACTGGAGCGGGGCGTGACGCTGCTGACTGCCACCGGCGCCTATTCCGGCAGGGAGCGCCCGGTGATATTATGCGTGGCTGGGCGGCAGGAGGTGCCTAGGGTGAAGGAGATTGTGCGCCAGGAGGACGAAAAGGCATTCATGTTCATTACCGAAGCCCACGAGGCGTTGGGCGAAGGGTTTGCCAAGCTGATAGAAGACAAGTGATTGTGCCTTGTATACAAAGAATGCATAACTTTTTTTTGGAAATGGGTAAATGCTCTTTTATTACCTAAAGCATTCTGTTATAATACATATGATATTACCCTGCATGTGGATGCGGGGTATCATACGAGGAGGAAACCATACATGAAAAAGGCTTTGGCACTTCTTTTAACAATGGTTCTTGCCCTGGGCCTGGGCCTCACCGCTCTGGCTGAAAGCACTTATGAACTTGCCATGATCACCGACATCGGCACCATCGACGACAAATCCTTCAACCAGGGCACCTGGGAAGGCTTGAAGGCTTACGCCGATGCCAACGGCAAGACCAGCAACTACTACAAGCCCGCCGAGCAGTCCACCAATGCTTACCTGGATCAAATCGACCAGGCTGTCGCCAACGGCGCTAAGGTCATTGTGACCCCCGGCTTCCTGTTTGAAGAGCCCATCTTCATCGCTCAGGACAAGTATCCTGATGTGCATTTCATCTTGATCGACGGCAATCCCCACAACGCCGATTATTCCGAATTCCGCACCGAGAAGAACGCTGTCGGAATCGTTTTTGCCGAGGAGCAGGCGGGCTATCTGGCCGGCTATGCCGCGGTGAAAGACGGCAATACCAAGCTGGGCTTCATGGGCGGCATGGCTGTGCCCGCCGTCATCCGTTACGGCTACGGCTTTGCGCAGGGTGCGGAAGCTGCCGCCAAGGAACTGGGCGTTGCTGAAATCGCCCTGAACTACCACTACACCGGCAATTTCTCCGCCACTCCTGAGAATCAGGCATTAGCCGCTTCCTGGTACAGCGATGGCATCCAAGTGATCTTCGCCTGCGGCGGCGCTGTGGGCAGCTCCGTGATGGCCGCTGCCAAAGCTTCCGGCACCGGCAAGGTCATCGGCGTGGACGTTGACCAGAGCAGCCAGTCCGACACTGTGATCACCTCCGCCATGAAGGGCTTGGCTTCCGCTGTGGAGCAGGCTCTGACCGCTTACTATGCTGACAAGTTCCCCGCTGGGGAAGCTTGGGTTCTTGGCGCTGACAAGCAGGGCGTGGGTCTGCCCATGGCTACCTCCAAGTTTGAAAAGTTCACCCAAGCTGATTATGACGCTCTGTTTGCCAAACTGGCTGCCGGCGAAGTCACCCTTATCAAGGATGTGAAGGCCGAGAAGGATGCCGAAGGCAAGCAGATTCCCAACACGCTGGCTGATCTGGGGACCACCATCGTGAAGATCAACGAGGTAAAATAACCTTTTCCTTACATGCATTTGCAGGGGGCAGGCAGAAGATACTGCCTGCCCCCTCTTATAACGTTTAGGCAACGCCTTGCACAAATGAAGCCGAATAAGTCTGCATCTGGTCAGGACAAGCCGAAGGAGTGGCGCAATGGACTACGTCATTGAGATGCTACATATCACCAAGGATTTCCCAGGCATACGCGCCAACGATGATGTGACCATTCAGGTGAAGCGTGGCGAGATCCACGCGCTGCTGGGAGAAAACGGCGCGGGAAAATCCACGCTGATGAGCGTGCTGTTTGGCTTGTACCAGCCGGAAAGCGGCGCTATTGTAAAAGACGGGAAAGAAGTCAAAATCCATAATCCCAACGATGCCAACGCCCTGGGCATCGGCATGGTGCACCAGCATTTCAAGCTTGTGCACAATTTCACCGTGCTGGAGAATATCGTCATGGGTGTTGAAACCACCCGCCATGGCGTGCTTCGCATGGAGGAAGCGCGAAAGAAGGTTGTTGAGCTCTCCATGCAGTACGGCCTGATGGTGGATCCGGACAAGCTGATTAGCGAAATCACCGTGGGCATGCAGCAGCGGGTAGAGATTTTGAAAATGCTCTACCGTGATAACGAGGTACTGATCTTTGACGAGCCGACCGCGGTGCTTACCCCCCAGGAGATTGAAGAGCTGATGAAGATCATGCGCGGGCTTGCTTCAGAGGGTAAGTCCATACTGTTCATCACCCATAAGCTGAATGAGATCAAGCAGGTGGCAGACCGCTGCACCGTATTGCGCAAGGGCCGGTATATCGGTACCATAAATGTGAAGGATACCACTGTTGAGCAGATGGCTGAGATGATGGTCGGCCGCAAGGTGAGCTTTGTGGTGGAGAAGGGGGAGGCCCAACCCGGTGAACCGGCTTTGACGGTGCAGAACTTGAATGTATTTAGCCGCCACCATGGGAAAAAGCTGCTGAACAACATTTCCTTCAGCGTTCGCAAGGGGGAAATCGTATGTGTGGCGGGCATTGACGGAAACGGCCAGAGCGAACTTACCTACGCTTTGACCGGGTTGATGCTGCCAGACGGCGGTAAGGTATTCCTTGGCGATAAAGAAATCACGCATGCTTCTATCCGCAGCCGCAACGACCTGGGCATATCCCACATCCCGGAGGACAGGCACAAGCACGGCCTGGTGCTGGATTATTCCCTGGCGGAAAACCTGGTGCTGAAAAGCTATTACCAGCCCAAGTTCCAGCGCCGCGGATTTTTGCGGTTCGGGGAAATATACCGCTACTCCAACGAATTGATAGAGAAGTTTGACATTCGCTCAGGCCAGGGAGCCTATACCGCCGCCAGAAGCATGTCTGGCGGCAACCAGCAGAAGGCCATCGTGGCCAGAGAGATCAGCCTGTCGCCGGAGCTTTTGATTGCCGTTCAGCCGACACGCGGCCTGGATGTGGGCGCCATCGAATATATCCACAAGCAACTGATCTCTCAGCGCGACGAGGGACGGGCGATACTGCTTATTTCCCTGGAACTGGATGAAGTGATGAACGTTGCCGACCGCATTCTTGTCATGTATGAAGGGGAGATCGTGGCCAATCTGGATGCCAAGGGTGCTACGGCACAGGAGTTGGGGCTGTACATGGCTGGGTCCAGAAGGAGTGAAGTGGTATGAAAAAGCGATACAGGTTCAAGGGTCTGTCCAGCGCCGCTTCCTCCCTGATCGCCATCTTGGTGGGCCTTGCGGCGGGTTTTATCATTCTTATGATCAGCAATCCGCAAAACGCCGTAAAAGGACTGGGGATCATCCTGGCCGGCGGCTTCAACAATGGCATGAAGGGCATCGGCCAGGTGCTGTATTATGCCACGCCCATCATCGTCACCGGCCTATCCGTAGGTTTTGCCTTTAAGACGGGCCTGTTCAATATAGGCGCGGCAGGGCAATTGATGGTGGGCGGTTTTGTGGCGGTTGTGGTTGGCGTGACGGGAGACTTCATGGGGCCCTTCCAGTGGGTGGGGGCGCTCCTTTGCGGCATGATCGCAGGCGGGTTGTGGGGAATGATCCCCGGCATTCTCAAGGCATCCTTTAACGTGCATGAGGTCATCTCCTCCATCATGATGAACTATATCGGCTTGTATGGTATCAATTATTTAATCAAAAACTGGACGGTGTATGATGCTGCCAAGCAGCAAAACGTGTTTGTTGTTTATGATAAATTGAAAAATCTCACCGTCAATGTGGACAAGACAGCTGTAATTCCAAACGGAGGTCTGAGTGATATATTCTATACGCTGGTCGGGAAATATAAGGATGTATCCAGCGTCAATGCAGGCATACTGATCGCCATCCTGCTGGCGGTGACTGTATACATCCTGCTGAACCGTACCACATTTGGCTATGAACTCAAGGCCTGCGGCTTCAACCGCAACGCCAGCCGCTATGCCGGTATCAATGAAAAGCGGTCTATCGTTTTGTCTATGGCCATTGCCGGTGCGCTGGCCGGCGTCGCGGGCGGGCTGATGTACCTGGCGCCCGCCCAGGGGCTGCACATCCATGTGGAGGAAGTTCTTTCAGCCCAGGGGTTCAATGGTATACCCGTTGCGCTGTTGGGCCTCTCCAATCCCATCGGCATCATATTTGCCGGCCTGTTTGTCGCCTATATCACCGTGGGAGGCTCCTATCTGCAGTCTCTCAAATATATGGGCGAAGTTATCGATATCATTGTCGGCATCATCATCTATTTCAGCGCTTTCTCCCTGTTTGTAAGGGATATATTCGGCCGTATGAAGAGCCGTAAAACACGGCTGGAAGAACAGAAGGCGCATGAGGAAAGTATGAAAGCGGCCGAAACGGGAAAGGGAGGGAAAGCATAAATGGAAGCGGTCTATTTTCTGGTGCAGCAGATGATGTTTTTCTCTATCCCGCTCTTGGTGGTTGCTTTGGGCGGCATGTTTTCCGAGCGCAGCGGCGTGGTGAACATCGCTTTGGAAGGCATTATGGTCATGGGGGCGTTCTTAAGCATATTGTTCATCAACAAGCTTCAGAGTGTGATGAGCGGACAGGGGCTTTTGCTGCTTGCCGTTGTGGTCGCCGCAGGGTCCGGCTTGATCTTTTCGCTTTTGCATGCCTATGCTTCGGTGAATTTGCGCGCAGACCAGACCATCAGCGGCACAGCCCTGAACATGATAGCACCCGCAATCACCATTTATGCCGCGAGAATGCTGCAAACAAACGGTGTGCAGCAGGTTGCTTTTGAAAACACTTTCCGCATCCATAAGGTGCCGCTGCTGGGAGACATTCCCGTCGTGGGACCGCTGTTTTTTCAAAACACCTATATCACCACCTATCTTGGGCTGCTTATTCTGGCTGTGGCCGCATTTGTGCTGTACAAGACGAAATTCGGCCTGCGCCTTCGGGCTTGCGGCGAGCATCCACAGGCGGCGGATAGCGTTGGCGTCAACGTGTACCGCATCCGCTATGCCGGCGTCATGATTTCCGGGGCATTGGCCGGCCTGGGCGGGCTCATCTTTGTTGTGCCGACATCCACAGAATTTAGCGAGACGGTCTCGGGCTACGGTTTCCTTGCGCTGGCGGTTTTGATATTCGGCCAATGGAAGCCCATGCGCATTTTCCTGGCGGCGTTGTTCTTCGGGCTGATGAAAACCGTCGCTTCGGCTTATTCTGGTATTCCCATCCTGCAGGGCCTTGGCATCCCCAGCGACGTGTACAAGATGATTCCTTTCTTCGCGACGCTTGTTGTTCTGGCTTTCAGCAGCAAGAATTCCCAGGCGCCAAGGGCTTCAGGCGTGCCGTATGACAAAGGTGGAAGGTAAATATCGAAAAAATGACGGTGTCCTTTTCTCGACTCTGCCCTTTTTGCCTGTAGCCCTATGCACCGGCCTATGCTACGCTTGGCCGGTGCTTCTTTTTCAAATGGCAATACCGTTTGAAAACTCCAGGTTCGGGGATTACATTCCCTCACACTGGGCTAACGGCCGGCAAAAAGTGTATGATAAGCTTAATACACAAGCAACCATGGACGAGGTATATAGCAGCAATTCCAGTGTGAAAATGCCACCCCAGATTGTACAGAGTTTGAGGTGGAAGAATCAAACACCTCAATATCTTGTATTTTTTTTGCAATTCCTGCAAATATGCCATTGACGGATGAGGCCCGGGCTTGTACAATGGGACATGGTTTTTTTTCGGGAACAGCGGAAGGGAGGATGCGGTATGAACACCAAATTCATCTTCGTGACCGGCGGGGTTGTCTCTTCCCTGGGCAAAGGGATCACGGCGGCATCCCTGGGGCGGCTCCTCAAATGCCGAGGCTTGAAGGTCTCCATCCAGAAGTTCGACCCTTACATCAATGTCGACCCCGGTACCATGAACCCTTATCAGCACGGGGAGGTATTCGTCACCGACGACGGCGCCGAAACCGACTTGGACCTTGGGCACTATGAACGGTTTATCGACGAAAGCCTGACGCAGGCTGCCAATGTTACCTCCGGCCGCGTATACAAAACGGTCATCGACAGAGAACGCCGGGGCGAATACCTGGGTGCCACCATCCAAGTCATCCCCCATATTACCAACGAAATAAAGAAAAACATACTGGCTATCTCACACACCCCAAACCCGCCTGATGTAGTTATTACAGAAATCGGCGGCACCGTGGGCGACATTGAGAGCCAGCCTTTTTTAGAGGCCATCCGGCAGATGCGGGCCGAGGTCGGGCGGGAAAACTGCCTGTACATCCACGTGACGCTGGTGCCGTATTTGAGCGCGGCTGGGGAACTGAAAACAAAGCCCACCCAGCACAGCGTGAAGGAACTTGGCGCCATAGGCATTTCGCCCGATATGCTGGTGTGCCGCAGCGAGCATCCCATCCCTTATGATCTTCGGGCGAAAATGAGTCTGTTCTGTAACCTGCCGGTGGACAGGGTTTTTCAAAACCTAAACGCACGCACCATTTATGAAGTGCCTCTCATGCTCCACGCCGAAGGCATGGATCAACACGTATGCCAGATGCTGGGTATCCCGGAAGTGGAATGTGATCTTACCGAGTGGCGCCAAATGGTGGAGAGGCAGCTGACGTGTGACAGGACTACCACTATTGCTTTGGTGGGCAAGTATGTGGAACTGCCCGACGCTTATTTGAGCGTGGTGGAGGCGCTGACCCATGGCGGTATCTACCATCATGCCAAGGTGCGAATCGATTGGATACCGGCCGAGGAAGTAACCCAGGAGAACGTGGCTGAACGCCTTCAAAACGCCGATGGCATACTGGTGCCCGGCGGGTTTGGCTCCCGCGGGCTGGAAGGCAAGATGGTGGCCGTTCGCTATGCCAGGGAGAACAAGATTCCTTTCTTCGGCCTGTGCCTGGGCCTGCAAATGGCGGTCATTGAATTTGCCCGGAATGTGCTGGACCTGCGTGGCGCCAACACCACAGAGGACGATCCCCACACCACCTATCCTGTTATAGACCTTATGCCGGATCAAAACCTGCAGGATCTTGGCGGCACCATGCGCCTGGGCAAATATCGCTGCGCGCTTGTCCCCGGCACCTTCAGCCACAATGCTTACGGTGTTCCGGAAATCTGGGAGCGCCATCGCCACCGCTATGAGTTCAACAACGATTACCTGGAGCGTTTTGAGGCGGCGGGTATGCGCGTTGCCGGCCGGAACCCGGAGCGGAACCTGGTGGAGATCGTGGAGATCGCCGACCATCCCTGGTTTGTGGGCGTACAATTCCATCCGGAACTGAGGAGCCGGCCCAACCGGCCCCACCCCCTGTTCCGGGATTTTGTAGGCGCGGCGCTTGAGATTGTTGAAAAGAAGAAATAGGGATATAAAGCAAAGCGGCGGGAGGTTGCCTCCCGCCGCTTTGCTGTTCAGATTTCTCTTAAAATGACAATTCCCTGGCTTGGTGTAAGATTTGCATGTACCGCTCCGCCTAGATTAGACAGTGTTACACCGCTTACATGATCCAGCCATTCCTCCCTGGCCTGAAAGCCTTCCGGCAGGGGCAGCATGATATCCAGCGCTGTATCGGAGGTATTGAAAGCCACCAACGCTTCCTGCTTTTCACTTGTGCGAAGGTAGGCATACAAACCGTCGGAACCTGTATGCCACGTTTTAAAGGTTCCGCGGCGCAGTGCCTCACTGCCGTTGCGAAGATGGATGAGCTGCTTGTAGAATGCAAGCAGCGTATTTCCTTCCGCCTTATCCCAAGGCATGGGCCGGCGGCAATCCGGGTCCGGGCCGCCTTTAAGCCCCAATTCATCCCCATAGTAAACGATGGGTACGCCTGGGTGCGTCATCTGGAAAAATGCCGCAGCACGCAGGCGGTTTTCCTCCCCGCCTGCACGGGTCAGGAAACGGGGTGTGTCGTGGCTGCCCAGGAAGTTCCACAATACCTCCTGTACAGCGTGGGGATACAGCGCCATGGCCCGGTTGACCTGCGCATCGAATGCAGCCAGGTTGATTTTCCTCTCCGCAAAGTACAGCCACATGGCCCGGGACAGCACATAATGCATGGTGCTGTCGAACATGTCGCCTTGGGTAACCCACTGACGGGAATCATCCCAGCATTCGGCCACCAAAATGGCCTCGGGGTTTTCGTCCAGTATCTCTTTGTGGAATTGCCGCCAGAAATCCGGCCATACCTCCGGGGATACGTCCAGCCGCCAGCCGTCCACATGAGCCTGCCTCAGCCAGTATCGGCCAACCTGTATAAAATACGCGGCTGCTGACTCGTTTTGAAGATTCAGCTTGGGCATATCAGGCGTATGGGCAAAAGTTGCATATCCGCAGTCATATTTCGTTTTGTCAAAGAAAAACCAGTCGTAATACTCGCTGTCCGGCCCCTTCTCCTTCGCGTCCACAAATGGCGCGAACTGTGTGCCGGAGTGGTTGAACACACCGTCAAGTACAATGCGGATGCCGGATGCGTGAAATTCGTCAGAAAGAGAGCGAAGCTCCTTCAGCGTACCCAAAAGCGGGTCGATCATATAATAATCGAAAGTATTATAGCGATGGGAAGTATTGCTCAGGAAAATAGGCGTCATGTAGACAATGCCGATCCCAAGCTCCTTCAAATAGGGGATGGCCTGCCTGATGCCCTTCAGGTTTCCGCCAAAGCGGAATTCATTAGCGAAACGGGTGGAACTCCAAGGTTCCACCGCCTGCGTTGAAGCTTCGGATTCGGGAGCGCGCCGGAAGCGGTCGGGAAAGATTTGATAGCCTACCGCGCCGATGGCCCATTCCGGTTTTTTTGGCTCCGGGTAGGCGAAGGGAAAGGGAAAGCTCACCATATCCTCCGGCTCACGTAAAGCTGCGGGATACATGCCATCCTGATCCACAAGCAGGGAAAAGCCTTCCTGAATCAGGCAGAACGCATAGTGAATGCGCTGATCGGCAGGCATAAAAACGCACTCATACCAGTCGTAGTTTCCATCCCGCCACATTCTTTCCATGGGCAGCTTTTGAGCCCGCTTCATGGAAGGGCCCGGCCCATACATTTCAGCGGCCCACAACAGGGCCTGATCCCAATCCTCCCGCCCCGTGCGGATACGGATGCATACCCGCCCATCCGGCAGCGCATGGCGGTATTCCAACCAAGGCTGATGATAAATGGCCCCCAGATTCATGGAGCGCATGATGATCCTCCTTAATGGTAATAAAAACACACCCAACGAATGCAATCGTTTGCGCATAGAATAGCACAGATTAAACTTTTATGTCAAGGCAAAAAAAGCTGGTGCAGATGTCATTCAGTTTGTTTTTTCTCTGTTTGCCTCTTGCAATTTAGCAAAGGAAACATCATAATGTTGATATAGGTTCACTTTTTACCCGCGTGGCGAAAAATGTCCCACCTTAAAACGGTTTGGCGTACTCATGTATTGCGTGAAGAATGGAAGGAGGAGTTTTATGGAGCGTGTGTATAACTTTGCCCCCGGCCCCGCCATGCTGCCGTTGCCTGTTTTGGAGCGTGCGCAGCAAGAATTGGTGGTGTATGGTTCAGCCGGCATGTCTGTGATGGAAATGAGCCATCGCAGCAAGATGTATCTGGAGATTTACGACTCTGCCGTAGCGCTTTTGCGGGATATTATGAATATTCCCGACACTTATGAGGTACTGTTCCTGCAGGGTGGAGCCACCCAGCAGTTTTCCGCTGTGCCGCTGAACCTGATGACGGGCAGCAACAAGGCGGATTATATTGACAGCGGCAACTTTGCCCATCTAGCGGCGGAGGAAGGCGCCCGATACGGCACGGTGAACATTGCTGCTTCCAGCCGCGCCGACAACTACACCTATGTGCCTGACTTTTCCACCGCCCATTTTGATCCTTCGGCGGATTACTGCCACATTACCACCAATAATACCATCTATGGAACCCGGTATATTTCCTTGCCCGATACCGGCAATGTGCCTCTTGTAGCGGACGCCAGCAGCAATATTTTGAGCGAAGTCTTCGATATCGCCAAATTCGGTGTGATATACGCAGGCGCTCAAAAGAACATCGGGCCCAGCGGCCTGTGTGTCGTCATCGTGAGGAAAGACTTGCTGGGCCGGGCGCATCCCTTGTGCCCCAAGCTTTTAAACTGGGATGTTCAGGCCCAGGCCGGCAGCATGTACAATACCCCAAACACCTTCGGCATCTACCTTGCCAAGCTTGGTTTTGAATGGCTCAAGGGCCTGGGCGGCGTTCCCGCAATCGAAAAAATCAACTTGGAGAAGGCCGCCATTCTTTATGATTGCCTGGATGAGAGCAAGCTGTTCAAACCCACCGCACAGTTAAAATACCGCAGCCTCATGAACGTGACCTTTGTGACCGGCAGCGACGAGATGGATGATAAATTCGTCAAGGAAGCCTCCAAGAATGGCCTGGTGAATTTAAAAGGTCACCGCTCCGTGGGCGGCATGCGCGCCAGCATCTACAATGCCATGCCCTTGGATGGCGTCGTAAAGCTTGTGGAGTTCATGAAGAAGTTCGAAGCAGAGAATTAGGGGCTCCGCCCCTGAACCCTGCTAAAGGCTCCGTAGCCGAAGCGCCGCCAGTGGTGGATGAAGCGAGGCGGAGGAGGCTGGCGAAAAGGAACAATGCGAGCGGCAGCGAAGCAGTGCGACTATTGAGCCAGATGGTTATAAACCTTTAGAATCCCTGTTATAAAGGAGAGGGAAAGATGTACAAAATTCAGACGCTCAATGAGATATCCGATATTATTCACAGCCAGCTTTCCGCCGACGAGTACACCGTAACAAGAGACGAGCCTGTCCCTGATGCGATCCTGGTGCGCAGCGCCGACATGCAAAGCATGGTCCTGCCGGAAAGCTTGCTTGCCGTTGCCCGGGCAGGTGCGGGCGTCAACAACATCCCCATCGATGCTTGCAGTAAAAGGGGCATAGTGGTGTTTAATACCCCAGGCGCAAACGCCAACGCTGTAGCGGAATTGGTGATGGCTGGACTGCTGCTTTGCAGCCGTGACATCTTTGGGGGCATCCAATGGGCATCCACGCTAAAGGGCCAGGGGGAAGCGGTAGCCAAGCTGGTGGAAAAGGGCAAGAACCAGTTTATAGGGCCGGAGCTTCGCGGGAAAACTCTGGGTGTAATCGGCCTTGGCGCTATCGGCGCCATCGCGGCCAACAGCGCTTTAAATGGCTTGGGAATGGATGTAATAGGTCTTGACCCCTTCATTTCCGTGGAACATGCCTGGTCTTTGTCCAGGGCCATCAAGCGGGCTTCCACACTGGAAGAGCTTTTGCAAAAATCGGACTATGTGACCATTCACGTCCCCCTTTCACCAAAGACAAAGAACATGTTCGACACGCGTCTGTTTGGGCTCATGAAAAATGGCGCGAGGCTGCTGAACTTCAGCCGCGCCGAGCTGGTGGATGGGGAAGCCTGCCGCCAAGCGCTGAAGGAAGGCAAACTCCTAGGTTATGTGACCGACTTTCCTACCGAAGATATGATTAACGTTCCGGGCGTAGTCTGCATTCCCCACCTGGGGGCCTCCACCCCGGAGAGTGAGGAAAACTGTGCGCGTATGGCGGCTGCACAGATTCGGGATTATCTGGAGTCCGGCACCATACGCAATAGCGTGAATATGCCGGAAATCGTACTTTCCGGCCAGCCGGAGGGTTGCCGCATCCTGCTCATACACGAAAATGTACCCAACATGGTCAGCAATATGTCCGCCGCCATCTCCAGAGAAGGCATCAACATCAACAACATGATCAACAAGAGCCGCCAGGAAATGGCCGTAACGGTAATGGAACTGAGCCAGGTACCCACAGAGGAATTGATTGCGGAGTTAAACCAGCAGCCAGGGGTGATCAAGGTGAGGTGCTGGCACTGATTTCGTAAAAGGCCGTTTGGACGGAAAGTATCCAAACGGCCTTCCTTTTTGCCAAACGGGGAAAATTGTGCTATAGTAGGAAACCGGATGTAAAGTTCTTGTTGTCTGGGGAAGTTTTTGGGTAGGAATGTCGTTAACCATATAGAAAACCATTCCATCCCAGATAAAGGAGACCCTTCCATGATCAAACGCTTGATTGCAATGCTCATATCCATCCTGATGTGTTTCTCCTTGGCAGGCCCTGCTTTGGCGGATCCGCCCAAGCCTATCACGCCTATCCCTTGGGATGAGCTTCCCGCCGTGGTGGAGGGCCAGCATCACTATCTGCTTTTGTGCGTGGATCAGTGGAACGGAAATCTGAAGAATCTGGGTAATACGGATGGCATCGTACTGGTGACGCTGGACACGCGCACCAAGCGGCTGATGCTGACCTCCTTCAGCCGGGAGATGCTGGTACAGCGCCCTGACGGTGTGACTGGCCGGATTAACTATATCGCCAAAAACTATGGCCCTGAGGAGCTATGCAAAATAGTTAGCACTCACTTTGGCGTGCGGGTCGATAAATACATGTTGTTTGATATGAATCAAATTGAGGCGATTATTGATGTACTGGGCGGCGTGGATATTACGGTAACCTATGCGGAGGCTGAATACTTGAAGCGCTATGCCATACCGGATGATTCCACAAAACCGCGTATGAACAGGGCAGGAACTTACCATTTCAACGGACACGCGGCTGTCATTTACATGCGAATCCGCAAAGTGGGTGCCGGCGGTGATTTGGGTCGTACGCAGCGGGTACGCACAGTGCTTGCCACCCTGAAGGAAACATACCGCGAAATTACGCTGGATAAGGCATTGGATTTGATGGAATCCGTGCTTAACCACAGCCTTCTGACCAATTTAAGCGCCGGAGAAATGATCGAAGCTGTGCAGTACGCCATGGAACTTCGTGGCGCCACCATGGAAGAATTACAAATTCCATTTGACGGTGCTTATAAACCTATCACTTATGCGGGGATGGCTACACGGGAAATAGATTTTGATGCCTGCCGCAAGGCTATATGGGATTATCTGGAGAACAGCTTCCTTGTAATTGATTAATATATTAAGAAGGTACAAAAGGATGGATTTATCGTCTTTATCCTTTGAGCAGCTTTTAGCAAAAGAAGGCCATTCTTGCTCATGCGGACATACCCACAACACGGAGCTGCTATATTTGAAAATTGGGCCTGGCGCGGTGCGCTTTCTGCCGGATGCACTTAAAACAATAGGCGCGCACAAACCCTTTATCGTCTGCGACAGGCATACATACGAGGCTGCATGGCGCTTTGTTGAGCCTGTGCTGGAGGCAGCCGGCTTACCTTATACACTGCATATGCTGTCCCATGATGCGGTAGAGCCGGATGAATACTCCGTGGGCGCACTTTGTATGGCGTTTGATACAAGCTGCGACGTTGTGCTGGCTATAGGCTCCGGGGTTGTCAATGATTGCTGCAAGGTGCTGGCCCATACGACGGGGCTTCGCAGCATGGTAGTGGGCACCGCGCCTTCCATGGACGGCTATGCCTCCAACTCCTCGTCCATGATCCAGAACCGCGTAAAGGTTACGTTGTACAATGCCTGCCCCGCCGCCATCATCGCCGATGTGGATATCTTGAAAAATGCCCCGCAGCGCATGCTGTGGGCGGGCTTGGGAGACATGCTGGCCAAATATGTTTCCATATGCGAATGGCGGATATCGAATATAGTCACAGGCGAGTACTACTGCGAAAATATCGCAAAGCTGGTTAGAAGGTCGCTGCAAAAGTGTGTGGCTGCGGCAGAAGGGCTTAATCGCCGTGATCCTGAAGCCATTCAGTCCATTACCGAAGGGCTGGTGCTCTCTGGCATCGCCATGAGCTTTGCGAAGGTATCGAGGCCCGCTTCCGGTCTGGAGCATTACTTCTCCCACATCTGGGAGATGATGACCCTGGACAGGGGAACGCCCTATGAGCTGCATGGCATACAGGTGGGCGTCGGTACGTACCTGACGCTTAGATTGTATGACGATATCCGTGCCCTTGCGCCCGACAGAAACAAGGCGGAAGCGTTCATAAACAGCTTTGACAATGGCGCCTGGGAAGATGAAATGCATAAAATTTTCGGCCGCGCTGCTGACGCCATCATCACCGCAGAGCATACGAAATACTACAAGAACGATCGGAATCGGCATAAGGAGAGGCTTGACAATACGCTGGCCCATTGGAATGAAATCCGGTCGATCATCACAGAAGAATTACCGCCCGCTGCGGAAGTGGAGAAATTGATGCGGGGCCTCAACATGCCCCTGCTGCCCAAGGAAATAGGAGTCAGCGAAGCGGATGCCTATAAAGCGTTTGTCGGCTCGCGCGATGTGCGGGACAAGTACCTGACCAGTTCTCTTTTGTGGGATCTGGGCTTGCTCCATGAAATGCGTTTGGCGTTGTGACTCTGTTAGGGAGGATAAGATAATGCGGCAGGGAATTTTCCCCTGCCGCATTATTGCTTCTATGCGATTTTATAGTCTGTACAGCTTTTCCTCTGCAAATAGGAACAACCTTTTCATCTTCGCTATAGTTTCACTATCCGGTTCATTCCAGGAGAACCATGGCCAAAGCGGGCACTTGAGCATGACGCCATCCGGGTATTTCAGCGGCAGCGCCAACTTTTGACGCCGGCCGCTTTTGTCTGTTTGGGTACAGTAGCCACAGTTGTCGCAAACCTTGGTTCGGGTAAAGCAGAGCTCCTTCAGGGAGTACTCCATTTCATCAAAATAATTTAGCAGCAGCCTGAAAGAAGGTACACGGAATTCGTAGCACATTTGCAGCCGGTCCCGCCAGCGGAAGGTGATGTGCAGGTAACCGCGCTCTTTGCCGGGGTATTCCTTTTCCCATCTTGCCGAAGGCCATCTTTCATCGTTTGAGCATGTATAACCCAGCTTTTCAAAGAAAGATTCCAAATCATGAATCCATGCCGGATCATCATAGAGCTTGCCAAACATTTGGGAGGCGCGAAAGGGGTGGCCTGGGACTGTGCCGAATAGAAAGCGGGTCAAGTAGGAAATCTGCCCGCCATGGCCCGGGGCAATGATGCTGCGCTTTTTTAGAGCCGGGAATAGAACCGGATGTGCTTTGCAGCTAAGGAGGATGCCGTCCGGCATGCTTTCGCTTTGCAGGCCGAATGAATGAAACTTCTCCAGCATTTTGGAGGTAAGCTTCCAGGCGGACCTGGGCACAAAGAAACCATCGCCCTGAACCTCGCCCATTGTGCCAAGCTTATGCACAATGCCCACCCAGTCGAAGAACTTCTTCTCGATTTTCAACATGGCATCCATCAATTCCGGATCCCGGTTATTAAGATGCCACCGTTCCTCAAAGCACCGGTCCGGTTCTTGTGACATGCCGATCCATTCCGGATTATGATAACAATCATTGATCATATCATGGAAGAACGAATGAAGCTGGCGTTGGGATTCCGGATCTGATTCATCCGGCGGCGGAACGAATTCGGGATAGGAGGCCAGGTACGCATAAATGATCCGCGCGCCCAGGGTTGGGAAGGGCTGGCCCAGGGTAAGATGCTCACTCATTGCAAATACCTCTGCTTTTTCCTTGGTAACTATTTACCGCCTCACCGGCGCATAGAAACAGTATAAGCGCTTGCCATCTTCTTTGCAAGAAAGGACCTATGATTGCACACAGGCTTTATGATAGAATAAGCCGTCAGGAATATGGCATAAGGGAGCAGATCACCATGATTGAAGTTAAGGAAACCTATCCTGCAAACAAGACGGAAATGTACGAGCTTTTGAAGAAGCAGCTTGCGGCGCTGATGGAGGGAGAAACGCATCCATTGCCTCACCTATCAAACATGGCGGCACTTTTAAATGGCGCCCTTCAGGATATCAACTGGGTGGGCTTTTATTTGATGATGGATGGCGATCTTAAGCTTGGGCCGTTCCAGGGCAAGCCTGCCTGCATTCGCATCCCCATTGGGAAAGGCGTATGCGGCACGGCAGTGGCCCAGAACAGTACACAATTGGTGGAGGATGTGCATCAGTTCCCCGGCCACATTGCCTGCGACAGCGCGTCCAATTCAGAAATAGTTGTCCCCATCCGTGCAAATGGCACCATCGTTGGCGTTTTGGATATTGACAGCCCCCGCTTCTCCCGCTTTGATGCGCAGGACAAACAGGGGCTGGAGGAAATGGTTCAAATGCTGGCTCAAGGGTGCCGGTGGTAAGGCTGTTATGCGCGGCTGGGCAAATCGGGCAGGATTCTGCCCTTGCGCACCTTGAAGACGGTGGTGAGGATATCGATGACGGTGCCGATGATCGTTAAGATGCTCAGCACTTGGATGCCGCGCTGCCAGTAATCATTCATGATAGTTGCTTCAAGCTTGAGTGCTTCGGCAGCTCTTGCGATAAACCCCGGATTGAAAGTATCGGGGCTGCGCAGGAAGAGTACGGAGGCTATCGCCCAGGCGATGGCGGTAAGCGAATGGAGCAGTGCTGTGACTAAATTCCAGCGGCCATAGTAGAGTTTGACTGATGCAACAGCCCAGGAACAGGCCGTCAGCGCCACCAGGTAAGGAACGTAGTGGTATACAGCCAGGCTTGAGAACAAGGGCGTGCTGACGCCATTTAACCCGTATCCGAACCAGGCTATGAGATGTTGGTACCGCGTCATCATGACAAGAAAAATGGCGGAGAGCACCATACCGATGACTGTTTCCACACGGGAAATTTTCACCGCGTTTTCAGGCGGGATGTCCGGCAGGTCTTTTATGGTCCAGTCCTTCTTTTTCTGAATGCCGTTAAAATACTCCGCCAGGGCGAAAGCCAGTGTTACCCATAAAAAGCCGTTTGTCACGGCGGAAAAGAGGCTGCCCAGCGCACCGGTAAAGATAGATACAAACACCTGCCCGTAGCGTAAGTCCATGGGCGTTTCTGTCAGCGCGCTAAACAGCTGAACCGCTACAAACACAACTGCCAGAATGGGTATGACCAGCTTCAAAACCGTCAAATAGTCGTCAAAGACAGCAGGGGAGATCAGGAACCTAGGCCGGGTGCGGTATTGCTCCGACAACTTTGCGGGATCGCCCAGGGAGGTGAGTACGCGGCTTATATCCTCCTGGGAAGCGTTTTCCGGCAGCATATCGGCAATATTGGCCCTCAGTTCCTTTTCCACATCGGGGCGGCTTTTTTCCGGAAGCCGCCTTGTCACGTCATACACATAGCGGTCAATCAGAGATGTCATGACTTAACCTCCTTCAAAAGGGTCTGCATTTCTTCACACAAATGATGCCATTCCACTTTCAGCGTTTCATACAGCGCTATGCCTTGACTGCTTAGCATGTAATATTTACGCGGGCGGCTTTCGGCTGTATCCCAGCGGCTTTCCAGAAGGCCCTGCGATTCCAGCCTTCGCAGCAGCGGATAAAGCGTACCGGGCTCGATGGTCGTATGCTTTTCTTCCAGCCGCTGCAAAAGCGAATAGCCGTAGCAGGGTGTTTTCAATTGGCTCAGCACCGCCAGCGTCAGTGTGCCGCGGCGCATTTCCAATAAGATATTGCTCAGGAGAACGGAATCGTCCAATGACATCACCTCGAAATCATTATAATGTGTGCCGCACACTATTGTCAATAATATTATATTAAAATTCTGTTAGAAAGCAGAACAGGAAGTGTCATTTGGCTCGGTAATTTTATTTCAGTTCTGTTTACCAAGCTATGGCGAAGACCGGCGCATAAGCAATTATGTGCCGGTCTTTGGAGTTATCATAATATATTTAGCTTGTTTATTTAGGAAGCTGGAAGCTTTGCAGGCGGATCATCGAGCTGCTTACAAAATGACCACATGAACATGAACATGGGGGAGACGTATCATAAGCAAAGAGGCGACATCCCTTTGGTCCGGGCCGTCAGGCCTTCCTGCGCCAATCACAATATGGGCCACATGCTGCTCCTGAGCGTACTGGATGAGCCTTTCCAGCGTGTCCGGCGCACGGAGTACCGCCATCTCTGCCCCAACCTCGCAGGACAAGGAATAAAGGTAATTCAGGGCTTCGCTTTGGGTGGAGCTGCCAAGCAGCGGCGCGCCTACCGGAGCCACATGCACCACCAGAAGCGGTGCGGAAAGTTGTGCGGCAAGCTGCGCGCCTGCTTTAATAAGTCTGTCGCATGTTTTTTGACCGGTTACGCAGACCAGTACGGGTCTAATATCGTGCACGGAGAAAGACTCCTTTTCGGCATACAGGACAGGCAGGCATAAAAAACACCAGCCTACTCTGCCCGGCGGATATCCGCCACCGCCTTGTCATGGGATACAACGGTAATCATGTCGCCGGGTTTAAAAGGCGGCATTCCCTTGTGCACGTCGTAATAAAAGAGCCTGTCGTCTTCTTCTTCACCCTTGTCGCCAACATTGATGGTCATGGGATAATACTCAACGCCTTCCCGGAAGCAGGACTGACTTGCAAATTCGGTCAGGCGGCCTGTTGTTTCCCTCTTCCGTCCCTCCAGAACATTCCTCAAATGCCGGCCATAGCTTACAACAGGGCTAATAAACATCCCGTAGCAGAAGATGGCCATGGCGCCGCCCAGAATGGTAAGCATGATCGTCAACCACTGCAAACGAATATTAGGCAGCAGTGAAACGACGATGCCTGCCAGCAGGGGTATCATGGGGATCAAAAGAGCAAGAAGACGGCGCTTGAGCTGGTGACGGTTTTCTTCCCAGTCGATTGTCTGATACAATGCTGATTCCTCCGTATGCTATGCGTAAAAAAGCGGCGGCATGCGCCTATGCTTTATTTATACGCCAAAACGAACGCCTTGTAAAGGGTAAATGCACAGTTTGTCTTTATGTATGTCTGAACGCTGCATCATGCTGATGCAAACCAGCAAAACATGACTTTGGGTTTTCACTTATAGTTTCCGTTCCATCGCCAAGAAAGTGTGAAGCAGATAAAATAGGCGGGCAGCCAATGAAGCCGCCCGCCTTTGTGATCATTCTTTTTCTTTCATTCTTTGCAGCAATTTGATGGCCAGGAAGAAGATGAACAGTACCAGGAACACGCCGGCCAAGCCAAAGAGTGTTGTGATGAGCCCCTTGCCCATCAGCGTATCGGAAAAGGCAGTGGTTTGTGCGGCGGGCACGGCGCTTTCAGCCAGGGCGGAAGCAAACAGCCATTTGAACATGATCGTCTATCCTTCTTTCTATTGAGCCTTGCGGTCAGCGGGCAAGCAGCATGCTGACCAGCGTGATCACCATGCCGCCGGCAACGACGGAACCCAATTGGCCGGCCACGTTGGCGCTGATAGCCTGCATAAGAACAAAGTTGTAGGGATCGTCTTCTTTCGCCATTTTTTGAATGACGCGGGCGCTCATGGGGAAGGCGGAAATACCGGCTGCGCCGATCATGGGGTTGATTTTTTCCTTGCGGAACAGGTTCAGGAACTTGGCGAAGAGGACGCCGCCGGCGGTGTCGAACACGAAGGCGAACAGGCCAAGGAGCATAATGAGCAGAGTGTTCAACTGCAGGAATTTGTCGGCTACCATGGTGGCGCCGATGGTGAGGCCCAAAAGGATGGTGACGATGTTGGCCAGCTCGTTCTGCGCGGCCTTGTTCAGCCTCTCCAGCACACCGCATACGCGGAGCAGGTTACCAAACATGAGGGCTCCGATCAAGGGGGCGCTCATGGGCACCAAGATGCCGGACACCAAGGTGACCATGATGGGGAAGATGATCAAGGCAGCCTTGGGCGCTTTTTCTTCTTTATACTCCATGCGGATGGTGCGCTCGCCCTTGGTGGTCAGCGCCTTGATGACAGGAGGTTGGATGATGGGTACCAGGGACATATAGCTGTAGGCCGCCACGGAGATAGGCGCTATATAATCGCCTAACTGGAAGTGGTTTGCCACATAAAGCGTCGTTGGGCCGTCTGCCGCGCCAATAATGCCGATAGCGGAGGCCAGCCTGAGTATCAAATCGTGGGGGGCGCCGGGTATGACCAAGGGCAGCAGAAGCAGGGAGAGCAGGAAGGTAGCAAAAATGCCGAACTGCGCCGCCGCGCCGAAGAAAATCATGGATGGTTCCTTCAGCAGCGGTGTGAAGTCGCACATGGCGCCGACGGCGATAAAGATCAACAGGGGAAACAATTCGTTTTTGATGCCTGAATTGAACAACACCGTCAGAAAGCCTTCAGGACCTAAAACGGCAGGCATAAGGGTTCCTGCCACCGGTGGCAGGTTGGCCAGGATGGCGCCAAAACCGATAGGCAATAAAAGGGCAGGTTCATACTCTTTCTTAATGGCCAGATAGATCAAGGTGCCGGAGATTAGGAACATAACCAGCGTTCTCCAGCCATCCGCCGAAAATAGATAGGTGACACCTGACAATAACTCCCGTAGCACATCACCCATAGTGCGGTCCTCCCCTTTATAGTTCGTATCGCAAAAAACTGCGTTATTATAGCATATGCAACAAGAACTGTCAAACCGGAATGCCTTGCTGGCAGCGGCTGGAAGGCCATTTGCATTTGCATGAAATATGTGCTACAATCTTATTATTCTAACATAGAGGTGTACATCTTGGACGAACCTCCCAGTCCCATACAGCCTGACATAGGAATAAGGGCCATGTCTATCGGCGCACCGGCGCAAAACGCGGGAGTTGTTTTGCCTGTGCGCTTTTTGCTTGCCCCAAATATCGGGACATGTTTTATGGTTAAGAGAAGAAAGGAAAAAAATTCATGAACCTTAGCGCTTTCCCGCTGGTAGCAGCCATTGTGCTGTGTACTTTGCTGTCTGCATTTTTCTCCGCTGTCCAGGCTGCGGTGGATGAATTGAACCGTCCCCGCCTGAAAGGGCTGGCCTTTGGCGGGAATATGCAAGCGGAAAAGGCCTATGCCTTAATGGAGCATGAAAGGCTGCATCCCGTCATACTGCTGGGTGGGCGCTTGAATATGATCCTTGCCGTATCATTCAGCGCTGCTCTTTTGACGAGTGTATCAAGCGGTGCCGTGCTTACGTTGTCTATGGCAGGCATGGTAACTGCCATCTATCTCATTAGTGAAGCAATACCCAAGGCCATTGCAAAGGATGAGCCGGAGAAACTGGTCATGCGCTTTGCTTCCGTTGTGAAAGCGCTGATGACGGTACTTGTGCCGCTGTATTGGCTGTATGGCCTGTGGCGGCTGCTGATGGGCAAAGTAACAAAGCCGCAGGAAGAACCGCCCATGATCGAGGATGAATTGATCACCATGGTGGATGAGGCTCAGAGCGAAGGCGATATGGACGAGCATGAGAGTGAACTGATCCGTTCCGCTATTGAGTTTACCGATTTGGACACACGGGACATACTTACTCCCCGGGTGGATGTGGTAGGCCTTTCCACGGAATGCACTGTGGAGGCGGCGGCACAGACATTTCTGGAGTACGGCTATTCCCGCCTGCCTGTGTACAGGGAAACGATGGATGATATCATAGGCATCCTGCATGAAAAGGATTATTACGCAGGAACACATGCCGGTAAAACCAGCATGGCGGATATGATGAAGCCTGCCTTGTACGCGCCGGCCACACTGAAGATTACAAAGCTTTTGCAACTATTGCAAAGCAGCAAAAACCACATGGCCGTGATCCTGGACGAGTTCGGAGGCACGGAAGGCATTGTGACACTGGAGGATGTTCTGGAGGAACTGGTAGGGGAAATTTATGACGAGCATGACGATGTAACGGAAACGGTGCAGCGCCAGGAAGACGGGAGCCTGCTTGTGGACGGCGGCGCCGATCTGAAGGAAATTTTGGAATTGATCCATATCGACAAAGAATACGAGGCGGATACAGTAGGCGGTTGGGTAGCCGAAGAGATGGGTCAAATCCCCAAGGTGGGGGAAGGTTTTGAAATTACCGGTATCAAGGTGCAGGCTACCCGCGTATGGAAACGAAGGGTGATGCAGGTGCGTATCGTGCTGCCTGAAAATAAGGAAGATGCGAAGCCCACCGTGCAAGGGTGATGTGGTTGCATTTTCTAGTATGAGGGATATCCACTAAAAATGGGAATGCCATTTTTTCGAAGCACAAAAAGCTTATCCTTGTGGCATATACAGGAAAATGTTATAATGGAACAGTCCAATAGCTTCATGAAAGGAGCTGAGAATATGAAAAAGCGGTATCATTGGCTTTTTTGCCTGATGGCTGCGCTGGCTGTATTATTTCTACCAAACGCTGCTGTACGGGCGGAAGCTTTTGTTCAGGCGGGAGGCGTCCAATATTCTGTAGCGGATTATGGCTTTTTGCCTGGCTTGCAGACCATTGTGCCGACAGAGGGGAATCAATTGCTGACGGCAAACCTTGTTGTAAAGACGGCAGCGGACATGCGGGAGTCCACCAATAATGAACAGCAGCTGCTTGCTGTGGATGAAGGCGGCCGTGCCTATACACCTCTTTTGTATAGCGGAAGCTCGGCCTTCACGGCTTCGCTTGCGCCTGGGGAAAAGGCACTGCGCGTTCTTTTTGAGGTTCCCGATACGGCGGGAACATATGACCTGGTTGTGCTCTCTGAGGTAGGTGGGGAAGCGGCGGGCAGGATCAGCCTGGGGAAGAGTAACAGGCCTAGTGTGAATGAGGCCGAAGCTCCGCTTGCCACTGTTACCCAAGAAGGCTACAGCGCGGTGATTCATAGTGTAATACAAAGCAAAATGGCCTTTTTGGATCAAGCGCCCGAGGGCATGAAATATGTTTTGATAGATGCGACGTTCACGGGGACAGGCACGAAGGCGTCCGTATCTGAACTGGCATCGCAGTGGGTGCTGAACCGTGATGGAAAAGCAGAGGAATCGGTTATTCCCACCCGGGCAAATCATATGCTTACACTGATCGATGCGCGATTCAATGACCAGTTGCCCGCTGTCCGTGGGATGATATGTTTCCTTGTACCGGATGAGATGAAGGAACTGGCCGGCCTTGCGGCTGGAAGAACGGCGGTTGAACAATCTCTACCCATCACTGGAGAATTCTCGAAAAATGAATTTGCCCAATTGGGCGCTGATGGTGCTTATCATCAGGCGGGATGGAAGGTGACCGTCAGCGGTATGCGGCTTGCGGATAAAGGTACGCTGGCTGACCCACCCGCAGGGCAAAAATATGTCATCGCGAATGTGACGGTAGCCAATGCGTCGACACAAAACCTTACTGTTTCCAGCGAACTTGCCTTTGCCATGACCGATTTAAACGGGAATGAATTGACCCAGGCATGGTTTGCAAATCTTGCGGAAACACTGGACGCGACGCTTTTACCTGGCGAATCCGTCACAGGGGATGTGGCCTTCCTATTGCCGGACGGCGCTAAGGCCGGCACTCTGCGGGTTCATTTAAATATGCTGGGTGAGCCGCTTAAGATTGACGCGGCCAGTTACCTGGCGGAATAAAGGAGAATTTCCATGGCTGTCTCGAGCAAAAAAAGAGCATCCCGCAAGGTAACGCTCGTGCGCGTTGTTTGTGTAGTGATGGTGCTGCTGCTGGTGGTGCCGCTGCTTATTTCCTCACTGCTGTCGGGGATTTATTGGTGATTTCCATTTGCCATGGCGCCCCATGATTTTCAGGCATTCAGATAATCGATCACGATATGATTGATCTCTTCGGATATTTCATGGTTGATCCCATGACCCACATTCGGAAAAAAACGATAATTGAGATGGTGTTTTTCCATCAGGGATTGGACGGTATTCTTGTCCCCCAAAGGATCCTTTTCACCGCATAGAAACAGAGTTTTGTCTCTTAATGAATCAACCTGTTCCTGTGTGAACGGCTTGATTTTGTGATAGGTCATGGCCATGGTGTTAAAACCGCGCAGCAAACATTTGTAGTGTTCCATAAGCAGCGCGTTCTCCGTAAATGTTCTGTAATTGTCTCCCGATAGTTTGCGGATCAGCTTTGTTACATTCTTGTCTGTTGGAAAAAGAGCTTCGGGCAGGAATACCTTCAGCATGCGCTTTATTGGGCTTTTACCGGTTTCGGTGGATACTGCTGAACCGGACATGCAGACCATTTTGATTACTTTTTCCGGCCGCATGATCCCATAATGCTGTGTGATATAGGCGCCGTTTGATACGCCTGCAAGAAATACCCTGTCCAGCTTAAGCTTTTCGAACACTTCGTCCAGCCATCTTATTTCATCAAAAGCATTGGTATAATTGACGTTAGGGCGGCTCTTTCCGGGGCCGCCTATTGTATCTACCGCGTAAATGCAAAAGTGCTCTGCCAGCTCTTTTGCATTATACATCCACATCAGTGCGGCATCGTCGCCTACGCCATGAAAAAGAACAAGCGGCGGATTATTTTCCTGCCCGCAGAGCACGACATGCGTATTGCCATAGAATGTATCCACATCTTTCTCTTTTACAGGCGTGCCCCACAGGACAAGCAGCTTGTCGTACGTATCAATGATCCTTTGCTCATCCCTTTTGCTTTTGTAGATCTTCATCGGCCGGCCCCTCCTATACATTTCTATGGATACTGTATTTTTGGTAAAAACACTTCAAATGGGTGGTCAGGCGCTCGTTTGCCTCAAGTCTTTTCTCATTTGTGACCTCACCGCTGGAAAAATACCGTTGGAAGATATAGAAGATCGGTGCGTAATACTCCTGCGCCATGTAGATGCTGTGGCCATCCTTGAAGCAGCCCATGCGTATCAGATTGCGGAATACAGCAGCGTTTTGAAGAAGCGGAGCTTCAAACAGGATCCGGTGAAATAGCCTGGCGGCTTCCCCGTTTACATGCTGCTCAATCATCAGCATGCGGATAAACTTCAATATCTGCTCATCCAGCAGGTAATTGTTCAGAAAGCCAAGGCCTACAGATATGAACGGGCCTTCTTCCACCACCTGGATTTTTGCTACCGCCTGGTTGAACGATGTTGCAATGGCATCCGTTACCTCTTCCACATCATGCAAAAGAGTCTGAAAGATGTCATTCTTGTCCTTAAAGTGGTAATAGACTGTGCTCTCCTTAATCCCGACCACTCCGCAGATATCGCGGATGGATACTGCGCTGAACCCTCTGCGTGAGAAGAGATCCAGCGCAGTACTCTTTATTTTTTGTTTGGTATCCACATTCTTCATCCTCGCTTGACAGTCTAACAGTTGTTAGACACAGTATATCTAACAACTGTTAGACTGTCAAGTGAATTCTGAATGGAGTGCAAAACAAAAGAACCGCCTTTCGGCGGCTCTTTTGAATGATTTTCAGATTGTGGCTTACTGGGCCAGTTTCTTGTAGGTCTCCAGGCGCCGCGCGGCATCCTTCTCCGCTTCGGCGAACAACTTTTCAGCGGTTTCGGGGAACATTTTGGTAAGTGAGGTATAGCGGGTTTCGCCCTTCAGGAACTCCTGATAGCTCTCGGTGGGATCCTTGCTGTCCAAGGTGAAGGGATTCTTGCCCTGGTCGTAAAGATCGGGATTGTACCGATACAGCGGCCAGTAGCCGGAAGCAACGGCCTTGCGGATTTCCGCCTGGGAATAGGCCATGTTGATACCGTGGTTAATGCAGGGCGCGTAGGCAATGATGAGGGAGGGGCCCTTATAGGCTTCTGCCTCGGTCATGGCCTTTAAAAGCTGGGCGGGGTTGGCGCTCATGGCGACGGTGGCTACATAGACGTAGCCGTAGCTCATGGCCATCAAGCCCAGATCCTTTTTGCGGGTGCGCTTGCCGGCAGCGGCAAACTTGGCTACAGCGCCGGTGGGGCTGGACTTGGAGGCCTGACCGCCGGTATTGGAATACACCTCGGTATCCATCACCAGCACGTTCACATCCTGGCCCTGAGCCAGCACATGATCGAGGCCGCCGTAACCGATGTCATAGGCCCAGCCGTCGCCGCCGAATACCCAGATGGACTTCTTGACCAGCTGGTCGGCATTCTTAATGACTTCATAAGCCAAGCTGCAAGCTTCGCAAGTGCAGACCTTGCCGTTTTTCAGCCATTCGGCCTCCCATTCGGTGCCGGTTAGATCAACATCCACGCCATTCTTGCATGCGGCCAGGAGCTTTTCAGCGGCAGCCTTGGAGGCTTCGGCGTTATCCATGCCAGCCAGCCATTCCTTGCCGGCTTCCTTGATGGCATCCTCGGCATACTCCACAGCGATCAGTTTCTCAACGGTTTGGGCCAGCTTTTCACGCCGCTGAGCGGTGGCCAGATGGAAGCCGTAACCGAACTCCGCGTTGTCTTCAAACAGGCTGTTGGCCCAGGCAGGACCGTAGCCTTTTTCGTTGACCGTGTAGGGAACGGTGGGGGCGGAGCCGCCATAAATGGAGGAGCAGCCCGTGGCGTTGGCGATGATCATCCTGTCGCCAAAGAGCTGGGTGATCAGCTTGATATAAGGTGTTTCGCCGCAGCCGGCGCAGGCGCCGGAGAACTCGAAGAGCGGCTTTAAAGCCTGGCTGTTCTTAACGGTGGCCTTGTTGGTAATGGTGGTAACTTCAGGCACCTTTGTGGCGAACTCCCAGAAGGGCTCTTGGAATCTCTGAGACTCCAGGGGTTCCATTTCCAAAGCCTTGGTCTTGGCCGGGCATACTTCGTAGCAGTTGCCGCAGCCTGTGCAGTCCAAGGGGCTGATCTGGATGCGGTACTGCATCCCGGCGAATTCCTTGCCGGTGGCGGGCTTTGTGACAAAGCCTTCGGGGGCGTCCTTCATCATGGCTTCGGGCACGTAAATGGCCCGGATCACCGCATGGGGGCACACCAGAGAGCAGGTGTTGCACTGGATGCAGTTTTCGGGGATCCACTTGGGTACCTTCACGGCGATAGCGCGCTTTTCAAACTTGGTGGTGCCGGTGGGTACAATGCCGGCGGGATCGAACTTGGATACTGGCAGATTATCGCCTTCCTGAGCCAGGATGGGGGCGATGACTTCATGGAAGTATTCTGTGGCTTCCATCTTAACGGGCTGCGCACCGGTGGTGGCATTCGCCCAGGAAGCGGGCACGGGTACTTCCTTGAGGCCGGAGATGGCGATGTCGATGGCGTCGTAGTTCTTTTGCACAACCGCGTCGCCCTTCTTGCCGTAGGTCTTCTTGGCATAGGCCTTCATATACTTGTCGGCCTCTTCGTAGGGGATCACGTTGGCCAGCTTGAAGAACGCGGCCTGCATGATGGTATTGATACGGCCGCCCATGCCTACCTTGGAAGCCAAATCGATAGCGTCCACGGTATAGAAGCGGGCCTTTTTCTTGGCCAGGAGCTGCTTCATTTTGGCGGGAAGCTGGGTTTCCATCTCTTCGGGGCTCCATGGGCTGTTCAAAAGGAACACGCCGCCCTCTTTCAGAGAGGATACCATATCGTACAGCACCACATAGGCGGGGTTATGGCAGGCTACAAAATCAGCCGCATTGATAAGATAGGTGGACTGAATGGGCTTTTTGCCAAAGCGCAGGTGGCTTACTGTAAGGCCGCCGGACTTTTTGGAGTCGTAGGCGAAGTAACCCTGGGCGTACATGTCGGTGTGGTCGCCGAGGATCTTGATGGAGTTTTTATTGGCGCCAACGGTGCCGTCGGAGCCAAGGCCGTAGAACTTGCAGCTGACCGTGCCTTCGGGTGCGGCGTTCACTTGCTGACCAAGCTTAAGGCTGGTGTGGGTCACATCATCCTCAATGCCTACGGTGAAATGATTCTTCATTTCGCCGGCCAGGTTATCATACACGGCCTTCACCATGGTGGGGGTGAATTCCTTGCTGCCAAGGCCGTAGCGGCCGCCCACGACGGCGATCTGCTTGCCGGCTTCGGCAAGCGCAGTGCGGACGTCGGAATACAGGGGTTCGCCCATGCTGCCGGCTTCCTTGGTGCGGTCCAGCACGGCGATTTTTTGGCAGCTTGCTGGGATGGATTCGATAAAGCGGGTAAGACAGAAGGGACGGTAGAGGTGAACCTTGATAAGGCCCAGCTTTTCGCCCTTCTTATTGAGCAGGTTGATGGTCTCTTCTATCGTCTCGCAGGAAGAGCCCATGGCTACGATGACGCGGTCGGCATCCGGTGCGCCAACATATTGGAAGGGCTTATAGCTGCGGCCGGTAAGTTTTTCCACGTCCTTCATGACATCTTCCACGATGCCGGGCACGGCATCATAGAATTTATTGGCAGCTTCGCGGTTCTGGAAGTAGATATCCGGGTTCTGCGCGGTGCCGCCCTGGTGGGGATGCTCGGGGTTTAAGGCACGGGCGCGGAATTCGTCGATCTTTTTAAAGTCAACCAGCTTTTCGATTTCGCTGTATTCAATGCCGTCGATCTTCTGGATCTCATGGCTGGTGCGGAAACCATCGAAGAAATGGAGGAAGGGCACACTCGCCTTCAAAGTGGCCAGATGAGCAATCAAAGCCATATCCATAGCTTCCTGCACGCTGTTGGAAGCCAGCATGGCAAAGCCGGTCTGGCGGCAGGCCATAACGTCCTGATGGTCGCCAAAGATGGACAAGGCATGGGCGGCCAATGCACGGGCGCTCACATGGAACACGCTGGGCAAAAGTTCGCCGGCGATCTTGTACATATTCGGGATCATGAGCAGCAACCCCTGGCTGGCGGTGAAGGTGCTGGTCAAAGCACCGGTAGCCAGCGACCCGTGCACGGCGCCGGCTGCGCCGGCTTCACTCTGCATTTCCGCCACACGGACGGTTTGCCCGAACAGATTCTTGCGCCCCTGGGCCGACCACTCATCCACTACTTCCGCCATATTGGAGGAAGGCGTGATGGGATAGATCGCAGCCACATCGCTGAACGCGTATGCGACATGGCCGACGGCCGTGTTGCCGTCCACAGTCATTTTGATAGACATGGATGAACCTCCTTGTTTATAACCTGGAACCGCTTAAATGCGGCATGTCCGCAAACACTACTATTATAGAGAGGGAGTCCCCCAATGTCAACCAATTCACAGACTTCTCACAGGGGTTTTCGAAGAAAGTACAGGAAAAAGGCGGGAAAGTGCGCAGGAAATGAGCTGGAGAAAGTTCATGGAGGATGTATTATGGAAAAGGTGTCCTCGAAGTTCACACCTGCGAAAATATCATATGGAATGATTTTGTTTTTCTTTAAAAACGGATTTCAATGGATCAGCAAAACTGCTTAGAGAACATTCTTCCCCTCCGCGTTGCTCACAGCACATCTCGAGTGATGATGAAAAGTCGTTTACAATATATTGTGTAACGGCAATTTCCATGTTATGATATATGTGTGATTTTATGACCATATATTGTATATGATAGACTCCTGATTTTGCTCTTCCCTGTTTTCCAGCACAGGATGGAAGGACAGATTCGCAGTGAAAAATCTTCTTATTACCGGCAACGTTGCATCCCTAGCCGCTCATTTATGCCAGCGGCTGTCCCGGCAGTATCATATGGTGGTTGCAGCCCACCAGGAACCGCCCATTGCCTTAGGCAAGGGTACTGAAATGGTATTGCTTTCTGGCGGCAAGACGCTGGAGCAGGTTTTTAAATCCCACTCCTTTCAGGGCATGATTTTCCTGGCTACAAGGGGCGAACAGTTAAGCAGCATACCGGGAGAGGCAGACCTGTTAAGCAGCGCCTTGGCCCTTTCCAAAAGCCACGGGCTGGATAGGGTTCTTTATCTATCCTCCGGGGAACTGAGCCGCCCCAATGAAGCCGTCAGCGAACGGGGCATGCTTTTGCAGGCTATGGAGCAGTTATGCGCCTCATACCGGCAGCGGGGCCTGGAAGTTATCGTTGTGCGCTTGCCCTGCGTGTTTGGCCCGGGTGAATTAGATACGCTGATTGGTCGGATGCTGATCTCCGGCGTCAGAGGAGAAACGGCTGTGCTTCCCTTTGCAAGGGATGCGCAGATGGATTTTATTTCCGCGGCGGAAGTGGCGCAGCTTGTTTACCGGTTGCTGGAAAGGGATGGGCTGCCCCAGGAGCTGCTGATGGTGCGCGGCGCGGAAGCGCTGACTGTACGGGAACTGACAGCGCTTTTCGGGCTGCTTGGAGCCAGTGTCTCCCAAGGTGCTGGTGAAACGGGCTATCCTCCCATGGATGGAAGTGATTTTCAGCGCAGCTACGGCTTTTCGCCATCGGAGCGGCTAAGCGTTGCGTTGGACAACCTGTATCTTGGCGTAAAAACTTTGTTGGGAAAGCAGGAGGGGCAAAAGAACCGCATCCGGTCATACCTAAACCGCCATCCCGCGCTTGTAAGGGGCGCGTCTCTGATTCTGGGCTATGGTGCCATGGAGGCGCTGCAGATGCTACAGGATGCAGGACAGTTCCCGGCAGTAGACCTGCGCCTTTTATATGTGGCGCTCATTGGCGCTGCACACGGGCTGCAAACAAGCCTCATTGCTATTGTGTTTGCCAGCTTTTCCATAGCAAGGGGGTACGGCGCCCAGGGTACGGATATTCTTACTCTCCTTGGCGATTGGAAAAACTGGATGCCCTTTGTTGTTCTGATCCTTGCGGGATCATTCACAGGTTACGCAAGGGATAGGGGCCGGCGGGAAACACGCTCCGCCAAGGAGGCTGTAATCACGCTGGAAAAGCGCTGCTCTTTCCTGCAGGATTTGTATAAGCAATCGCTATTGACCAAGGAACAGCAGCCAATACAGCCAGAAGAAAAACAGGAACGGCTGGAACAGCAGCTTGCCCAGTTGCGCAAAGGGCAGGAACGGCTGGAACAGGAATGGTTGACGCTGTTAAAACGGGAACAGGCGCGCTGGGATGATCAGAAGACTGTAAGGGACGATGCGGAGGAAGAAGCAAGTCAGGCAAATGATTTGACTCAGGATACGGCCGGCTTGGAAAAAGCCCGTACTGAGAATCAGGGAGAGCAGGAACGCCTTAAAATGGCTCTTTTGAACAAGGTGCTCAAGGAGGACAAGAGCCAGCAGGAGCAGGAGATGCCTGTGCAGTGGCAGGTCTCGGAAGAAAAGCGGAAAGAAAAGGAAGCAGATCTTAAGCAACAATCCAGTATCACGGAAGATAAGCCGTTCCTTGAAGATGAGGATGATCTGGTTTTGGCGGAACATCCTTTTAAATCCGGAAAGAAAGAATACGAAATGGACAGTCGTGGCGATTTGGGCGGCACGGCCATCCGTAAGAAAGAACCGGAGCTTGTAAAGCCGAATTGGGCAGACCCGTCCACAGAGAAAGACCAGGTCATACTAGGTTCGCCCTTTGGGAAAATGAGCCCGGAGGAACGGCGGAAGATGCTGGAGGCCATGCAAGTGCGGGCCAGGGAGAGCTCCCATATAAAGTCCAGAAGAAAAAGATAAGTTCAAATACATAAATGTTTGGCACAATGACGAAGGGCCGGATTTTACCGGCCCTTTGATATTGGTTCAATGGGTGTTGGGCGGAACTACAGGGAAAATTTTTTTGCTCTCCAGAAAGTCCTGCACAATGCGGAGTGTTTCCCCGAACCGCTGGAAATGGACGACTTCGCGCTCCCGCAGGAACTTCAACGGTTCAATGACATCAGGATCGTCTGCCATATTGATCAGCCATTCATAAGTGGCGCGCGCCTTTTGCTCTGCTGCCATGTCCTCCGTCAGGTCTGCCACCGGATCGCCCTTCACCTGGATATAGGCAGCATCGAAAGGAACGCCGGCCGCACTTACGGGATATACCCCCTTGTCATGATCCGCATAGAACGAGTCCAGCCCGGCAGCCTTGATCTGCTCAATGGTGGCGTTCTTGGTGAGCTGCCTTACCATGCTGCCGATCATTTCCAAATGGGCAAGCTCCTCTGTGCCGATATCGTTGAGAACGGCTCGCGCCTCAGGCGTTACCATGGAAAAGCGCTGGCTCAGATACCTAAGAGATGCGGCAAGTTCTCCATCCGGCCCTCCATATTGGGTGATGATTACCTTTGCCATGGCCGGGTTTGGATTTTTGATTTTGATTGGGTACTCAAGCTTTTTTTCGTATATCCACATTTAGCGGCACTCCTCTCCCGGCAGGTTAAAGTTAAAGCTGTTTTGCCACGGCCACGGGTCGCGGAACCATTCCCAACTGCAGCGGTTGAAGGAGCGGAAGGAGTACAGAGGTCCACAAATGCTCTCGTATTGTTCCCGGAGGGTATTGGCTTGCGCCAGAATCGCATTGTAACGATTCAGTGCCTCGGTATCATCCGGATGTGTATCAAGGAAAAGTTGTAAGTCGACCAGCATAAAGTCCAGCGCCGTTAATTCCCGCAATATCGCATCTCTATCCATCAGTAACGGCCTCCCCCCGCCGGACACGCCTGGCATGTGACTTCCGGTTCTAAGTTGACATATTCCCTCTTGCTATAAGGGCTGAACAGCTCGGCAAAGATTGTGCCGGCCATTAGAGACCTCATAGGAGGCCAGTTGCCGCAGAACTTTTGAAACGGCACATACGCTGCTGCCAAGAATACATGCGATATGGTCGTTTCTTGGGGTATACAGGGGTATGGGGCCTTCTGCATACTTTGCGCTTCTTGCGCGCTTTGCATACTTTGCGCGTTTTGCATGCTTTGCGCGTTTTGCATGCTTTGCGTGTTTTGCATGCTTTGCGTGTTTTGCATGCTTTGCGCGTTTTGCATGCCCTGCGCATTTTGCATGCCTTGCGCGTTTTGCATGCTTTGTGCGTTTTGCATGCCTTGCGCGTTTTGCATGGCTTGTGCGTTTTGCATGTTCTGTGTGTTTTGCATACCTTGCATGCTTTGCCAGTCCTGCATATTTTGCCAGTCCTGCATATTTTGCCAGTCTTGCATGTTTTGCCTATCCTTATTTTGCATACCCTGCATGTTTTGCGTGCTTAGCATGCTTTGCCTATCCTTGTTTTGCATGCTCTGCAAGTTTTGCCAGTCCTGCATGGTTTGCATACCCTGCATGCTTTGGGTACCTTGCATGTTTTGCCTGTCTTTGTTTTGCATGCTCTGCATGTTTTGCCTATCCTTGTTTTGCATGCCCTGCATGTTTTGCCAATCCTGCATTGTTTGTATGCCCTGCATGTTTTGCATGCTCTGCATATCCTGCATTCCTTGCATATCTATATCCTGAGGAGCGTAGCTTTTGCTGCGCATTCCCCCCATGGTGTTTCTCAATGAAATTCTCCTTTCCTTTTGCTGGGGGTACAGTCTATTGTATTCCCATGATATGGCATGCGTTACGAAGTGATCTATTGCATGCGAAGGAAAAAATGGACTAGGAACAGAAAAGGAGGCGGGTTACAGAATATCAGAATATGATTACATTATCATTAGATTTTCGTGAATCCATTGACAATATTTACATTTCCGTTATAATGGCTACGTTCATGAATAAACCAGTGTTACATTGGATACGTGGCATTCGGGTTGATGGGGGAAAGGATAGGGGCATGAAGAAATTTTTGAAAATTGTGGCGATTGTGATTACAACGCTGGTAATCATTTTCACGGGGCTTTTCTTGTTTGTCAGCCGGGGTCTGGATGCAAAAAGCCAGCCTGTGCTTGGCGGGGTGACTGCTCAAGGGCTGAAAGACGGTGTGTATGAGGGAAGCTATGATGGAGGACGGTGGACGAACGGGGTAAAAGTCACCGTGTCGGGGGAGAAAATTGAGAATATCGCACTCACGCAGGACGTAATGTTTTCCGATGCAAAGGTGAGCACCGAACTGTTCCCAAAGGTGACTGCGGCGCAATCCACACAGGTGGATGTGGTGGCAGGTTCCACCGTGACCAGCAAGGCCTATTTAAAATCCATTGAAAACGCGCTGACAAGCAAGGAGGAATGAGCATGGCTACATTGATCGCCTACGCTACCAAGCACGGTATAACAGAAAAATGCGCAAAGGAATTGCAAAAGCGTCTTCCGGCCGGAGCGGAGCTATGCAATTTGAAGAACGGTACGCCCGATCTAAACAAGTATGATTCCGTCATTCTCGGCGTTTCCATTTACGCCGGCATGCCCCGCAAACAGGTCAAGGCCTTTGCCGCAAAGCATGGCGACATCCTTGCCAAGAAAAAGCTGGGGTTGTTTTTGTGCTGCATGTCGGACGGAGAGCAGGCGCAAAAGCAATTGGATGCCGCCTATCCTGCTGAACTAAGAAAGGCGGCCCGTGCCCAGGGCGTTCTTGGCGGGGGCTTCAATGTATCCGACATGGGTGCTTTTGAGAAGTTCATTGTGAAGAAGGTCTCAGGCACCGAAGTGAAGGATTCTTTTCATGTGCGCCAGGATGTGATGGAGAATTTCGTGAAGGAGTTCAGCGTGGTCTGATGATAAATGAAAAAAGAGCCCGTTTTCCGTTAGCGGAAAATGGGCGCTTTTGTCTTACTGTTTGCGTTATGGAGCAGGGGAAGGTGAGGAAACTGCGGGGACAAATGGAATGTTAAGGGTGCCCTGGGGTTCGTCCGTGGGGATGGATGTGGGAGCAGGGGAAGGCTCAGGAGCCAGGGGAATGGCAAAGGTACCCAAGCATTCGCCCGTATCCAGCCTGCGGGCTTGCAAAGTAATGATATCGGGAATCTGTTCCACTGCGGGCCAGAAAGCGGAATACTGATTTATTTCGTATTCCGTGTCGCCAACCGTCTCCCAATCATATGGTCCAGACATGCTTCCGCCAAGTTCAGGAATCACATTCCCGTCTTTGTCCAGCCAATCAAATGCAAGGCCATAGGCGAGCTGGTTAGCACTTGACTCAGTACCATACTGCATTGGATATTTTCTCCGGATATCCATGTAGGTGGCCAAATTTGTGAAAGTGACGTTTGCGCTTGTCAACGTCATTTCCCCTTGGGTCACCGGGGCCTGACTGTAGCGGATGACAGGCGCAGGGCCTTTTTTAAGTGTAATCTCAGCATTGCAGAAATACAGCTTTTTCCCCGGTGTCTTTACATCACCATCCCATTCCTGGCATTCCGAGATCAATAACAATTCCAGCGGTTCACTGCTTGCTATTTTACTGAATACGTTCTCTATGGTTTCCTGATAATAGGCTGTTTTGCTGCCATCGTAAATTCCGGTGTTATTTTCCCATGAATAGCCGACATCAAAAATTTGATCATCATCCATTCTAATTCGCCATGTCAGCACCAATACGCCATCAGATTCATAGATGGTATCAGCTATTGCATGATTATACAGGCCATACACCGATGCGCCATTATCATATACTACAAGCTTGCGGCGTGGATCGGTTTCCGGGTCGCTGAGGGGATGTTGGCTATATCCAGGCCAACGTTGGATGTTTGCATATTCCCAACCGTATGTATCCCAGTGGGATAGGATCATATCTTTCTTTGGGTCCTTAAGCCTGTACTCTACCGTTACATAGGCGGTAACGCCATCAAACACGGCATCCCGTACTTTCACGGTAAGATCGGGAAAATCACCGTCGGTTTGATGAAGGTCGGTCTGCACGTCCACACCTGAGCCATCGGACGGTGCGGAAGTATACATATCCAGCGAGTCTTTAGTGCTGAATACCCCTGTTGCTGCCAGTGCAATGCCGGTTAATAGCAGAAGGCATATCAGCATCACCAGTGCGGTTCGTAATGTAAAACGTTTCATGACAGGTGCCTCCCTTGTTTTTTTGAGAGTTTGCTGAACCATTAGGTTAAAATCCTGCGTCACAGGGCCATACAGCGCCTGCCAGCGTTCCAAGGAGATTTTCTTGTCTGCCATATTCACACCTCCTCCGAAAGCGACCGGCGCAGCAGCATGCGCGCCCTGTTTAACCGGGATTTCACCGTGCCCTTGGGGATATGCAGGATGAAGGCGATCTCCTCTTCCGAAGCGCCTTCCATGTAGTGTAGAGCGAAGGCTACCCGAAGCTTATCCGGCAGGGCGGTGACAGCCTCCCGAAGGGAAGCATCCGGGATATTGATTCCTTCTTCCGGAATGGGCACAAACAGTTCCCGCCTTGCTTTGCGCCAGATAGTATGACATTCGTTGGCGAGTATCTTCAGCAGGTAGGATTTGAACTTGCTTTCATCCCGCAGGCGGTCTTTGTATTGCCAGGCCTTCATGATAGCGCTTTGCACGGCATCTTGCCTGTCCTGAAGCCTTGGCAGCAAAGCAAAGCTCATCCGGTACATAGATTCGGTTAATCGGATGATTTCCGCCTCAAATGCTTCCTGTGTCATATGGTAACTCCTATCAGCGCTGATACGCATATATGACTCGGAATGGAAGAAAAAGGTTCAGTGACATTGGAAGATTCTTTTCAAAAAAAACGCCCGCCCTGCTTGATAAAACGCAAAGCGGACGCGGGTATAGGGAAAGTAACGCTATTTCTTTAAGGCCGCTTTCAAAAGCACATCCTTCTCGTTTGGCAGTTCTCCGTCCATTATCTGTTCAAGAAGCTCATTCAATATCCTGCCTACCTGCGGGCCTGGAGCGATACCGATGGATTTTAGGTCATCGCCTGTTATGGCCAGATCCTTCAGCTTGTAAGGAAGCTTATTTTGCAATGAAAGCTTTAGGCAACATTCCAGCGCCTCGATATCGCGGAGCTTTTCCTCCTGCTTGTCAGGGTGCTGGGCCAAAGCATCCGCACGCATTACCTTGATCAATTGCCGAAAACGCGTTTCACCAATGCGATTAAGCCATTGGAGTACGTTTTTTTCTTTGGCAGGGATCACATCGTCATGATGCAGCACCAGTTCCTCCACGGTTTTTACGGTTTGATTGTCGAAGCGCAGCCGGGTCATGACCGCGTCGGCTAGTTTTAGGCTTTCCTTTGGATGGCCGTAAAAATGGCCTATGCCCTTTTCATCCCTGAAAAAGCAGGCGGGCTTGCCCGCGTCGTGCAAAAGCATGGTAAGGCGCAGTACAGGATCAGGCGCCATGGCCGATACCGATTGTAGGGTGTGCTCCCATATGGCAAGGTGATGGCAGGGATTGTACTGCTCATGATTGTACATGGGCGCAAGCTCCGGCAGGACTGTAAAAATGACCGGCGTATACTCCCGCAGGACATAAGCTGCGCCGGGCCCTGTGATCAGGCGCATCAGTTCCTCACGAATGCGCTCCGGGGCGATCAATAACAGGCGGTCTTTTAAGTCAAACAGCGCTTGAGCTGTTTTTTTTTCAATGGAGAAGCCGTAGGTGGCTGAAAATCGAAGCGCCCGCATGATACGAAGCGCGTCTTCCTGGAAGCGGCTGACCGGGTCGCCCACGCAGCGTATGGTTTTGCTTTTCAGATCCTCCGCTCCGCCAAACATATCATACAGGCCTCGGCACGGATTAAACGCCATGGCGTTTACTGTAAAATCCCGGCGGCTCAAGTCTTCTTCCAGGCTTAACACAAAGGAAACGTTGTCTGGGCGGCGGCTGTCTGAGTAAACACCGTCCGTGCGGTAGGTGGTCACTTCATAGGGGATGTTTTCAAGCATCACCGTAACGGTGCCGTGTTTGATTCCCGTTTCGATCACCCTGTGCCCCATAAATACGGCAAGCGTCTGCTCAGGCTGCGCGTTGGTGCAGATATCCCAGTCATGGGGCGCAAGGCCCAAAAGCTTGTCGCGCACACAACCGCCCACTGCCCAAGCTTCATAGCCGGACATTTCCAACTTCCGTATTAGTGAAACCACGCCGTGGGGCAGATCAAACATGCGATTTCCACCTTTATTGGTCCATCTTTTCCAAGTATATCACGTTTATATGGGAGTTGCCATGATTTGGGGGCATATGGCCTCATTTTGCATTATAAAACGCCGCCCAGCTTTGAACGGCACCCCCAAAGTTAGACAGTATGGTATACTGAAAATAACTGTGGGGGTGTTTTTATGCCAAAGGGGGTACCACGAGTGACATATACAGGTGATTTTAAGCAACGTCTGGTAGAAGATATGCGAGAGAACCAGCTAGCGCATAAAGAAGCAGCGCGCAAGTATGGAATAAACGATCGCCAGGTGCGAAATTGGGAGCGCATATACCTGGAGGAAGGACCAACAGGGTTGTACATTGAGCGACGTGGTCGCGGTAGCAAAGGACGTCCGGTAAAACTGGACAAGAAGATCGAAGAAGACCTGATTGCAGAGAATCAACGGTTACGAGCGGAGAATGACTACCTAAAAGAATTGAATGCCTTAGTTCTGGAAGAGGAGCGCCAAAGCAGAAGGCGGAAGTGATCTGGGAATTAAGGCATAAACATAAGCTCTGGCTGCTATTTGAAGTGTCGGGCCTGCCTAAGGCAACGTATTACTACTATGCCAAACAACAGACGATTCAAGACAAATACAGCGAGATGAAAGAACAGATCACTACGATCTACATGGAGAACCGCGGACGCTTTGGCTATCGCAGAATCACGATGGAATTGCGCAATCGGGGATACTGCATCAATCATAAGACCGTCCAGCGGCTCATGAAACAGTTGGGGCTTGTATGCAAAGTGAGGATGAAAAAGTACTATTCCTACAAAGGCGAAGTCGGGAAAATCGCACCAAACTTACTGGATCGTAATTTTGAGGCGGAGAAGCCCAATCAGAAATGGGCGACCGACGTGACGGAGTTCAGCTTGTTCGGACAAAAACTGTATCTGTCGCCCATCCTCGACTTGTGCAGCAGGGATCTAATCACCTACACAATTTCTGATCGTCCCGCTCTTTCACTGGTAACAGATATGCTTAGCCAAGCTTTTGAGAAACTGCCAGATGGAACCAGACTCATTCTGCATTCCGATCAAGGGTGGCAGTATCAGCATAAGCGATATCAAAGGATGCTCGAAGTCAAAGGTATCCGACAGAGCATGTCGCGAAAGGGCAATTGCCTGGATAACTCGGTAATGGAAAATTTCTTTGGCCTGCTCAAAAGTGAACTGCTCTATTTGCAGAAATTCGATTCCCTTGAGCACTTCGAAGATGAGCTGATTGAATATCTCGACTACTACAACAATCGTCGTCTTAAACTAAAACTCAAGGGCTTGACGCCCGCTAAACACAGACGACAAGCCCTCCTGGTTGCCTAACTCGGATTATTGTCTAACTTTTGGGGGTCACTTCACTTTGAGGGCGGCGTACATATTCCATTTATTTCTCGGTATCTTTGGAGTTGGCCTCTTTGGGCGGCTCTTCCGCCACTGGCTCCTGCTTTATAAGTTCAAAACGTCCGCACTTGAGCAAAAACCATTCCTTGGTCATGTCCAGCAAAAGACCAAGCAGCGAAACCGCCACCACGGCGATTAGAATATACAACCATAAGGATATGCTTTCGGTCACGTTTGCTTTGAAAAGGCGGGCCAGGAGCATGAATGCCAGCAGCACAAGCCAGATCAGCACATCCAGCAGCCGGTAGATAGGCTTTTTCACAAAGCGGATGTCTCCGCCGCAGATGCGGCAGCGGAAGGTTTGCATCAGGATGCCATCCTTTTGAAAATACCGCCGGAGGAATGTACCGCAGCTTACATCCGGCTTGTGAACGCAATCTTCGCTCATCCTTGATTCCTCCTTTATTCTCGGCTCACATTCGTATTATCATACATAATACGCCATTTTGCGATGCTTGTCCAGATTTTCCCTTAAAATACCCGGACCGGCATTAATCACACATATGATTTCAAAAAACGGAACCTTGATGCGGACTTATCTATTTTAGTTTAAGGAATATTATATGAAAAAGAAAGCGGTCCTGGGTTTGGACCGCTTTGTTGGCATTTAAGACCCAACCGCTAGAAGTGGCTCGGATCGGTGGGATTGTTAAGTACGCCGAAGGCCACCAGCGCGGCCAGCAGCGATTCCACCAGCGTCTGCCATGTATCGTTTGTGATGCCCAACAAATTGTAAAGGCCATAATGGCTGAAGATGAGGCCTACCAGGCCCAATAGCGACGCCCAGGCAGCCTTGGAACGCCAGCGGCTCTGCGTTTCCTGCATGATCTCCTCTCCTTTCAAAAATCTTCACGCAATTGTATGCGTTTGAGGCGGGAAAATTGCCAGAATGTGAACGGTTGGGATGTTCTTGCGGAGCTTGGACAAATGTTTACATGTATTTCTTCTACTTGCAGCGTTTGGCGCATACCGTTTACCAACAATGCTACGGTAAGGCTTACCATTCCAAAGGAATGTGGAGGAGTGAGTATGAAACATCCCATTTGCCGCTTCATGGTGATCCTTTTGATCTGTTTGCTCATCCCCTGTATGTCCCTGGGTGAAAAGTACAATGACAGCGCGGACCTGCCCACTTTTTCCCTGACGGACTATCCTGCCACCACCAACTCGTCTCATGTTACCATCGATTTTGCCGGTGCGGACGGCTACACCTATGTACTGGAGCATCAGTACAAAGGGGTCTGGCTCGCCACTAAGTCCATTCAGCTTTCGGGCACTACCGGCGCGTTCGCGGTAGATTGCCTGGCCGGAACCAACAAGTTCATGCTGCGCAACTTCGGCCAATCCCGCAAAGCCGGCAGTTCCATTGCTTTTTCCATCAAGTGTACCGGTGCTTCAGACACGCCCGATACTGTGGATCTGATAACGCCCACCCTTCGTAAAGGCAGCAAAGGCGCCGCGGTGAAAGCTTTGCATAAGGTTTTACAGGATTTGGGCTTGTATGACGGTCCGCTGTCCACCACGTTTACCGAAAGCACACGTCAGGCGGTGATGGATGCCCAGAAAATGTTCGCCATCACCCGTGACGGCGTTGCCGGGCCGCAGACGCTGCATGTTTTGGATTTGGAGAAATACAGCGTGCCTGCCGGCAGCATTGGCGGAAGTACCTCCACTGGCTCCGGCACCAACACCGGAACGGGAACGCGCTACCTTGAGGAAGGCATGCGCGGGGAGGATGTACGCAAGCTGCAAAAAAGGCTGAAAGACCTAGGCTATGCCACCGGTCCTATCGATGGCATCTTCGGCAGCATTACCCACAGCGCAGTGATCCTGTATCAGAAAAACTGTCATATCGAACAGGATGGTGTCGTTGGTCCCATTACTTGGGGGAAACTGAACAAGGGAGCATCATCTCTCATTCCCGATCCGCCTATTGGCCGCTACCTGAAGAAAGGTTCCAAAGGCGATGATGTGGCCGCCATTCAATCCAGGCTGATCGTACTTGGGTACTTGAATGGCGTTGCAGACGGCATCTTCGGCAAGCTGACCCATGCCGCAGTTGTGGCTTTCCAGGGCGATCAGGGGATCAAGGTGGACGGTATCGTGGGGCCGGTTACTTATGATCATCTGTTTCCATAAACCTTTCGAGATTTTTCCTTAGTGGAGAGATACTTATATAAAAAAAATCCCGTTCCTGTCTTTATCGGATGGGAGCGGGATTGCATTTCCATATTCAGTTTTCTGGTCCGGTGTATCCACCCGCAGGGGATTTTGAATCAGCCAGGGCATGGGGCACACTTTCCGCCAAGGCTTCCCAGGCCTTTACAGATTGCTCCATGTACTGGCTTGAGGTCAGACCCTTCATAGCGGCCCGGCTGCACAAATCCTGATAAAATTGCCTGTCCAGCCGGAGGCAAACACAAATTTTATCCGGTGGGCAGGCCCATTCCCTATCGAAATCCTGGGTGTCGGTAAACAAGTGACTTTTCAAACTCCTCCCTCCCCAGGCATCCTATGAGGGGCAATGCAGGTGGGTTCCTGGCAGGGAAATGGACTTTCGGGCAGCGTACAATTTCCCGGTGCTGCAGTGCTTGTTTGCCAATGGAGGCTTGTGGGTTGGGGAGGGCTTCTTTCGCAAAAGAGGCCCTCCCCGCCATGTCACACCGGTCTACTGCACGCTTCGGCCCACGCGGGTGTTGTCTGCTTTGCGGTTCTGCAATTCGGGGTTAGGGTTTGGGGCGGTTTCCCAGCGGTAATCCTCGCCCTTTTGGCGAATATACATATCGATGACCTGGTGGCTGGGGACAGCGCTGGGATCATGGTTCATCTTGTTCTGGAATTTGAAGAACTCATAATCCTTAGGCAGCATGTTGACAGGCTTGAAAATCTCCTTTTCGGCAGAGAATTCCACCATGTTCATGACGCTGCGGACATAATCGATATTGGACTTGAACTTAAGCGGCTGCGGGAAATCACCATTGCCAACCACCTGCTGCCACTGCTTGTTTTCACGCTGGGCGAGCTGTTGCGCGGCCTTGTTCAGGTGGGATACCTCCATGTCAAAGCACTGTTCCCACACCTTTTTAACGTACGGATCTGTTTCATCCTGCATGACGGACCAGTACAGGTATGCCTCCGTGTATTCATGCATCACCCAGCTTTCCAGCCAAGTGCATTTTGTGTCCATCAGGCTTCCGTACTGAGTCACGTGCTGCTCCTCGATGAGGCCGATTTCCTGGTAAAGACGCCGTCCAAGGTCAGAGGAGTAGAAGGTGCCCACGTTCATATAATAGTTCATTGTCTGCTGCTCGGCGGCAGTGATGATGCCTATATGCAGCTTGGTGGAGATATCTGCGGTCTTGTAATCCACCGGAGCGCACAGCGCGTCAAAGGGGAAGCGGTGCTCGGAAATGGTGGGGCGGCCGGGCATGATCTCCGTATAATGGCCCACCAGGCTTTCAGCCTTTACGCCCTGCTCCATTTCCAGCAGATCGGCATAGCGGTACAGGTGGTCAAAGTCTTCCAGCAGCGCGAAATCCAGCGAGGACTTGACGGTGGCATCCTTTTCACATTGGGCGAGGGCGGCGGTCAAGTCCACGGCCACCTGCTCATAGCCTATGGTATGAACCAGCTGGTTTTCGTTCAGCGGCTTCAAATTGGCGATCCGTTTTTGCTGCTGCTGCTCCTGGCGGCGTACCACGGCCAACTCGCGCCGCAGGTCGTTGCATGATTCATGCCTGGAGAACTGGTGGGAGAACCAAACGGATTCAAACTCCGTGCCGTTCATGAGAATGACCCTGACCCTGGTATAGGGGTCGATCTCGTTCATGTCGTAGGACTTGGGATATAGCTGGTTCCAATCCATGAAACCGTCATTGATATTCATTGGTTTTAACGTAAATGGATTCACGCGCATCGCTCCTTCGATATTGAATCAAGTCCATTCTTTCCGCAAGATAGCCGGAACATGCGCCGAAAAGAATTGCGCTGTGGTATAATCATGCCTGAGAACTATCTTTATCAGGGAGGAATTTTCATGCTTTTGACTCAGCGCTTGACCATCCGCCGTTTTATCCCGCAGGACGGGCCGGATTTGTACGAATATCTGTCCGATCCTCAGGTTGTGCGTTATGAGCCATATGGTGTGTTTTCTGTGGAGGCTTCCCAAAAAGAAGCGGAACGCAGGTCCAAAGACGATGCGTTCTGGGCAGTATGCTTAAATGACGGTCAAAAACTGATTGGAAATATATACCTAAGTAAGCTTGAGTTTGACACTTGGGAGCTGGGATATGTTTTCAATGCCGCTTACCATGGGAAAGGATATGCGTTAGAAAGCGCCAGAGCTCTTATACAACATATCATTACAACGCGGAATGCCAGGCGTATCGTGGCCTGTTGCAACCCTGAAAATGAAAAATCCTGGCATCTGATGGAGCGGCTCGGCATGCGCAGAGAGGGACATCTTGTTCAAAATGTTTACTTTAAGAAGGATGAAAGCGGAAATCCTATATGGCACGATACATATGAATATGCCGTTCTAGAATCGGAATGGCAGGATAAATGACATCATTGGGATGTGGATCTCGACATGGGAAAAGGATGCAGACATAGATTTTTTGGATCAAGGCACCATATGAAGGGATTATGGTCCGGGAGGCATGTGAATGAAGCGAATAAAGTATATCTGTATTTTGCTGGCCGGCTGCGTGTTGACCGGCTGTGCGGGCGGCAGCGTAGGGTATACGGCTGCGCCGCCTAATGCGAATTCCACGGCCCCGGTGCCGCCTGCATTACCTTCAGCTATTATAACGGCCGCCCCGCCAAGTAGCACACCTCAGGCGCAGGGGGTGGTATATTATAACACCCAATATGGCTTCAGCTTTGCGCTGCCTGACAGCTGGCAGGATTTTTCCATTGTGGATTCCCGTTGGGAAGGTCTGGCAGCAACGGGGGAGCAGGCTGGGAAAATTGTGGAGGAAGGGCCTGAGCTTATAATACGCCACCCTTTGTGGACGGCGGAAAACCCAAGGCAGGATATACCCATCCTGATTTTCACACTGGATCAATGGGACGCACTTCAAAAAGAAGCGTTTCATTTAGGGGCTGCTCCCATAGGCCCCAGTGAACTGAATCGCAACAGCCGGTATGTATTCGCGCTGCCGGCCAGGTATAACTTTGCATTTCCCACAGGTTATGAGGAAGTGGAAACCATTTTGAAAGGTCAGCCGCTTAAACCGGTCGAACCCATAGGCTTTGGCGGTTATGCCTCTTTGGCCATTTTGGTACATGGATGATTCCCGTGGGAATGAAGGTGCACACGCCGCGCCTTTGTATCCTCCGTTATTTTGTGGTAAACTACATAAGAAGGCTTTTAGGGCCGATGGGGAGGACCGCAGCATGAAGGAAACGTTTCTTATTGTGGACGGCAACAGCCTGATACACAGAGCCTTTCACGCACTGCCCCTTTTGAATACATCTACCGGCGTGTACACAAACGCCGTGCAGGGTTTTTTCGGGATGCTGTTTAAAGTGTTTCAGGAGGAAAAGCCCCGGTACTGCGCCGTGGCTTTTGACGAGCATGGCCCCACCTTCCGCCACACGGTGTATGCCGAATACAAGGCCGGCAGAGCGGAAACGCCGCCGGAACTTAGGCCTCAATTTGCCCTGATCCGCGAACTGCTTAACGCCCTTGGTATTGGTACATACAGCATTGCGGGCTATGAGGCGGATGACCTTCTGGGAACGTTTGCCAAAATGGCTGACGCGCAGGGGTTTCGGGCACTTTTGCTCACCGGCGACCGGGATGCACTGCAGTTGGTGGACAATAATATTTCCCTGCTCTTTCCTAAAAAAGGCTTTTCGGAAACGATGCTTTTTACCCCTGTTACCGTAAAAGAAGAGTACGGTATCACCCCGGAGCAGGTAACCGACTGGAAAGGCCTGATGGGCGATTCCAGCGATAATATTCCCGGCATCCCCGGCGTGGGGGAAAAGACGGCTGTCAAGCTGCTTGCCGAATATGGCACGCTGGAAAATGTTCTGGATAACGCTGGGAAAATCCCTGGAAAACTGGGCGAAAAGGTACGTGACAATGTGGAACTGGCCCGTTTTTCCAAGGAATTGGCCACCATCCGCCCGGACGCGCCTATTGAAATGCGCTTGCCGGACTGCCGCTTGAACCGCTTGCAGGAGGCACTGCCTCTTTTTCAAAAATACGAATTGAACAGCCTTTCCAAGCGACTTGCCATATTGATGGGGGAAGGGGAGACCGTACCGGATGTACCTGCTGTTCAGGATACTGCCTTTGGCCCCTGGGAGGAGCTTTCCGGGCTGGAGGCGATCCTAAAAACCGCAGAAGAGCTGGCAAAGGGTCCAGGCCCGGTGGCTATCCACCTGGGGGACAGCCTGACGCTGGCGACACCGGATGGGCGCCGTTCCCGCGTGACGCTGATGGGGGATCTTCTGTCTCCGGGGCTATCGCCCGGCGACGCGCTGCTGGCATTATCTCCGGTGTTTGAGAAACAGGAAATCATCGTTCATGACTTGAAAAGCCTGTTGCATAAATTGAAGGATATTTCCGCGGTACTGCCGGATAAGGTGGCCTGGGATACCATGATCGGCGCGTACCTGGCAAACCCCCAGGAGCGCAGCTATGGGCTGCATAACTTCACCCCTCGTGGCGAGGAGGATGCTTCTGCGCTTCTCTCACTATACAGGTCTCAGCAGGAAAAGCTGACACAAAACGACGCGCTGGCATTGATGGCCGATATGGAAATGCCGCTTTCCCGCGTGCTCTTTTCCATGGAAAGTGCCGGCTTTGTAGTGGACAGAGAAGTCTTGAACCGCCTCGGGGCGGACTTCACGCAGCAGATAGAATTCCTCCGCGAGCAGGTATATACTTTGACCGGTGTTCGCGGCTTTAACCTCAACAGCCCGCAGCAACTGAGCCATGTGCTGTTTGAAACACTTGGCCTGCCCGCCGGGAAAAAGAGCCAAAAGGGCTATTCTACCAGCGCCGATATCCTGGAGGGGCTCATCGAGCTTCATCCCGCTATTACGCCGCTGTTAAACTACCGCCAGATTGTTAAGCTGAACGGCACCTACATAGAAGGGCTGCAGCGCCTGATGGGCGCAGACGGCCGTGTACACACCACCTTCGATCAGGTGGGTACAGCCACTGGCCGCATATCCAGCAACGATCCGAACTTGCAAAACATTCCTGTCCGCTCTGAGCTTGGCCGCGAGATCCGCCGGGCTTTCATACCGCAGCCGGGCTGGGTACTATTGGATGCCGACTATTCGCAGATCGAGCTTCGCGTGCTGGCCCACTTAAGCGGCGACAAGAACATGGTGGAAGCTTTCCGGATGGGGCAGGATATTCACACCCGAACAGCCTCCGAGGTGTTCGGCGTGCCTATGAACGAGGTCACACCACAGATGCGCTCCAGCGCCAAAGCGGTGAACTTTGGCTTGGTGTATGGCATCAGCGATTTCGGCCTGGCCAGGAATACCGGCGTCACCCGCAAGGAAGCGGCGGAGTTTATGCGCCGGTATTTTGAACGCTACCCCGGCGTAAAGACCTTCATGGAGGATGCCGTGAAAAGCGGCAAGGAAAAGGGGTACGCTCAAACGCTCTTTCACCGCCGCCGGTATCTTACGGAGATTTCAAGCTCCAACGCCAATACCCGCAACTTCGGTGAACGCGTGGCCATGAATACCCCCGTTCAGGGCACTGCGGCGGATATCATCAAGCTGGCTATGGTGCGGGTGTATGACGCGCTGAATAGGGAGAAGCTTCAGGCGAGACTGACCTTGCAGGTGCACGATGAGCTGCTCATCGAATGCCCGCCGGAGGAAGCAAAAACGGCCTCCGCACTGCTTAAGGACTGCATGGAGCAGGTGGTCCGGCTGAAGGTACCCCTGATTGCTGAAGTGAACCAGGGTCCTAGCTGGTACGACACAAAATGATTTTAGGCCTCCGCCCTTAAGAATCCCGGCAGGGGATAATATCCCCTGCAGCCCTCTACTTAACAATTGATACAAACTTGAACCAAGATAACCATCCGGCATGAAATTAGATTTTATCAACGTTATATCCGTATCCTATAATAGGCTTGCATAAAGATATAGCGTATCGTGGCCGAATATATAGGAGGACTTCGATGTATGTAATCGCCCTCACCGGAGGCATCGCCAGCGGAAAAACAACGCTTTTGAACGCTCTTAACAAACAGGGCGTGCCGGTGATCGACGCTGATCAAATATCCCGCTCTCTGACCGCGCCTAATGGCGAAGCGTTGCCACAGATCAGGAACGCTTTTGGCGATGGCGTATTTCATGAAGATGGTACGCTGGACCGAAAGGCTCTGGCAGCCATTATTTTTTCCGATGAGGAGGCACGGCTGCGCCTGGAAGGGATCATACATCCCATGGTGGCCGACCGTATTAGGAACGAACTTTCTGAAATCAGCCTAACGCACAAGGCTGCGGTGGTGGATATCCCGCTTTTGTATGAAAGCAAAATGGAATCCATGGCCGATGAGGTCTGGTGCGTATATGTGCCCAAGCGGGAACAGTTAAAAAGGCTTCGCGCAAGGGACGGGCTTACGAAGGAGCAGGCGCTTATGCGTCTTAAAAGCCAAATGGACCCGAGGGAAAAATGCCGCCGGGCGGACCATGTGATTCGCACGGACGGTGTACCTGAGGAAAGCGCTGCGCAGGCGGTGCGCCTTTGGCAGGAAGCATTGATAATGCTGGGAGGAACACGCTTTGACTGATAACCGCCCGATTTCCGCACCTGCGGCCGGCCGTGCCAAACATCATCCGGTCCGGTTGGACCGCTGGCTGGCGGTGACCTTAATTGTTATGCTGCTTGCAATGATTGGACTGATCCTGGCAAAGGCGCTGATGGAGACGTATTTATATACCCAGCAGGCCGCCAGGGAAGCCGCCCATCAAAAGCTGCTTGCGGAACATCCCCTTCCCGAGCAATATCTTAAGGCCATTGAGGAGGCAGCACGGGAAAACAATGTAAAACCAGCCTTTCTGGCCGCCATCATACTGTGCGAAAGCTCCTACCGCAAGGATGCCGAAAGCTCTGTGGGCGCCAGGGGGCTCATGCAGGTAATGTCGGAAACAGCCACATGGATCGCTGGTAAGTTGGATGAGGAGAGCAGTTACAACTTTCAGATGATGTATGATCCCCTTGCGAATATCCGTTATGGCAGCTGGTACATCGGCTTTCTGTCAAAGATGTTTGGCGGCGATCCGGTTCTGGTAGCCAGCGCCTACCATGCGGGGCAGAACAAGGTATCCGAATGGCTCATGAATCCCGATTATTCCCTGGATGGGCAAACGATACACATCAATGACATGGCGGATGGTCCTACAAAGCAATATGCACAAAGGGTGGTTTCGGCCTATGCGATTTACGAGAGATTATACTTTACCAAGGAGGAACAACCTTCATAAGGCGGTTTTCATTGCTCTGTGCCTTATGATGATTTTGCCTGTGGGAGCGCTGGCCTCCAACGTGGGCACAGACCTGACCATCGGCATCATTTCCACCAAAACAACGGAAATTTACCCGCTCCAGCCACAGGAGAGGGACCTGACCTCCCTGTACGGTCTGGTGTATGAAAGCCTGATCACCATAGACGACGACTACCGCCCCAAGGGGCTGCTATGTGAGCGGTGGGAAGCGCCGACAGGCACAGGCAAGACATGGACGTTTTTCCTGCGCAGCGGTGTAACCTTCTCTGACGGCACACCGCTTACCGCAAACGATGTAGTGGCCACCGTCCAGTACATACTGGACTTCGCCAACGATGAAGCCAACACGGACAAAGGCTATTATGGAAATCTGCGCTACTTCATCGACAGCATCAGGGCGGATGGCGATCAAACCATTGTGATAAAGGCGGCGCGCGGATATTACGGCCTTTTGTATGCCTTGACATTCCCCATCCTTCCGGCTGACCGCATTCAAATGCCCAATCCGCCCGGCACAGGGCCCTATGTCATATCCGTTTTCAAGCCTGCGGACTACATGTGGCTGACTACCAATGACTTTTGGTGGCGCCAGAAGCCTCAGGTGCAGGAAATTATGGCCACTTTCCACACCAGCAGCAAGGAGATCATTGAAAGCTATGAATATGCCCGTGTGGATGCGGTGTTTACACGCTCTATGGCTGCCGCGCAGTACAAGAGCGGTACGGCTTCCTTAAGGCTGGACTACCGCTCCAGGCAACTGGAAACCTTGCTCATAAACAATAGCCAAAGTTCCTTTCCGCTGGATAGCGTCAAGGTGCGCAAGGCCGTCCGCTATGCCATTGATGTGAATAAGATCGCATCGCAGGTATACATGGACATGGTATCCCGCACAGATACGCCCATGGTCAACGGCAACTGGCTGTACTCAGATACGCCGGGAGCTTATACATATGATGTGGGAAAAGCGAAAGCTCTCCTTGAGGAGGAGGGATGGAAGGATCTGGACGGCGACGGTTTTCTGAACAAGGTAGTGGATGGCAAGGTAAGGAACCTGCATTTGCAAATGTATGTCTATGAGGACAGCGATAACAATGTTCGCGTGGAAGCGGCGAATATGATGAAGGATATGTTGGCTCAGGTGGGCATAGAGGTCAAAGTGAATACGGATACATTTGATGAGGTCACAAGCCGCCTGTCCGCCGGTTCCTATGACCTGGCACTGGTTGCCTATCAGATGGATTCGGTGCCGGACCCCGGGTTTATGCTGATGAGCAATAACACAGGTAATTATTGCCGATATAAAAGTGAGGAAATGACAAGCCTATGCAAGGAGCTTAGAACAAAGAATACCCCCGATGCCTTTGCTCAGACACTTGCGGCCATACAGCAGAAGTTTGCGCAGGATGTTCCGTTCATTTGCCTGTTTTACCGAAAGGGCGCCATTTTAACGCACAGAATGTATACTACTGCAAGGGATGTGCGGGAGATGGAACTGCTGCGTGGCATCGAGGATTTCTCCATAAAACCATAAGATCGATAAAACCAATGGGGCTGCCTTAAGTGAAGACAGCCCCGTCATCCTTTTTGCAAGGCGCCTACGGCACCTGTGCATGTTAAATTTGATTGACCAGCGAATACAGCTTTTTGTTGAAACGCCGGGTGCACTTAAGCGCCCGCTCGATGGGCATATGGAACACCTTGCCCTGGCGCACGCCGATGACATGGTTACTGATGCCGTCGCGTAAAAGTTGAACAGCCATATTACCGGCTTCAAAGGCAAAGGCGCTGTCACGGAAGGTGGGGCTGGCGCCTCGCTGGGTATAGCCCAGCACCGTGGCTCTGGCTTCCACCATGCCGCATTTGCGCTTCAAAACAGAGGCGAAGCGAACAGCGGACATGGGTTCACCTTCAAAGCATTTCTTGTTGTTTGCGTTCAGGAAGGCGCAAAAATCGAATGGTTTCATGGATTCCCAGCAGCCTTCGGCCACCACGATGGTAGCCCTGGTATTGCCTTGGGTAATAAGGGAATTCAAACGACGGGCTACGGTATCCACGCTCCAGGTGACTTCCGGTACCACAACGATTTCCGCTCCGGTGGAAACAGCTGTATTCAAAGCGATGTCTCCGCAATGGCGGCCCATGACCTCCACCACAGCAGGCCTGTCATGGCTGCGGGAGGTGGCCCGTATGGAGCGCACGGCGTCTATACACACATTAACAGCGGTATCGAAGCCCAGCGTCATTTCCGTATAAGGCAGGTCGTTGTCAATGGTACCAGGGATGCATATGCAAGGGACTCCCAGCTCGCACAACCGCATGGCTCCCTGAAAGCTTCCGTCACCGCCGATGATGACCAGGCCGCCAATCTCCTGCTCCTTGATGAACTGAGCTGCCTTTGCCCTGACTTCGGGATCGAGGAATTCTTTGCAGCGTGCGGTACGAAGATAAGTGCCAGGAAGGTCCGCTATGTCCAGCACGGTATCCAGCTGTAACTCTACCAGGTCATCCTCCAGCTTATCGCTTTTGTGCAAAAGGCCGTTGTATCCCCGCTTGATGCCGATAAGCGGCATGCCGTAAATGGCAGCGCTGCGGGCAACGGATACGACAGCGGCATTCATTCCGGGACTGTCCCCGCCACTGGTCAATACGCCGATTTTCTTCATAAAAAACCATCGCTCCTGGCTGTGATGATAAGTTCCCATATTGACAGGCCGGCCGTTTCCGTCAGACCATATCAAAATTTATTATAACACTTTCATTGGGCTGTTGCCAGTTCTTTTTTTGTTGCAGCCCCATTTAGCAAAAGAATTTTGCTGAAAACAGGAGTTTTTTCACTCGCGGCGAACTTAGGACAAATAGAGGAAGGGGGTGTTATGTTGGGAAGGTGGAACCCCAGAGTGGACGGCTCGCATGCAGCCCGTACACTGTCGATGGCTGTCACCCTTCAAACCATATCCCAAAAGGAGCCTAAGGAGAATGACCTGGCTCCCTTCCTTGCGCTGCAGGAAAGGCTTCGGGAAGCCTATCCCACGTTGTTTGCCTCTGCCCATACCCAGACAGTGGCGGGAGGCTCGCTTTTGATGCTATTGCCCGGCGCGCAAAAGGCCAGGCCGCTTTTATTTCTGACCCACCTGGATGTGATGCCAATTGAGGAGGATACGGTATCCCTTTGGACGGAGCCGCCCTTTTCCGGAACCATCACCAAAGGGTTTGTGTGGGGTCGAGGTGCCTGGGAAGGCAAAGGACGTCTCATTGCCCTTTGCGAGGCAGCAGAAAGCTTGCTTCAAAACGGGTGGCGGCCCAGAACCGATATCTGGTTTGCCTTTTCCCAAGATGCCGAGGTTTTTGGCTCCAGTGCCAAGCAAATGTGTAGAATCCTGCAGGCCCAGGGCGTGGAACCCGCCTTTATACTGGATGGCGGCGGTACGGTGGAAGGCCGCTTTGCTAAGGTGGGCGTCGCGGAAAAAGGATATGCGGACATCGCATTGTCCATCACAGGAGAGGGAGGCTATGCTGCCCAGCCAGATTTGCCCACCGACCTGGAAAAGCTGGTGCTGGCTGCTGCCAGGGTGGCTCAAAGCCCCATGAAGCCAAGGCTTAGCCCGCCGGTGGAATGGATGCTGAAGGCCATGGCCCCTCATCTTCCTTTTTTCAAGCGTCTGGTATACGGTCATCCCAACCGGTTCTTCTTCGTTTTGCAATCGTTTATGCGCCATGGCATAATCCCTCTGGCTGATCTTTGCAGCACAGCCGTCATCACAAAGATAAAGGCCAGCACGTTTCCCGATATGCTGTCCAGACATAACGCGTTTACCTATCATTGCAGGATTCTGCCTGGCGATACTGTGGAAAATGTAATTGCTCATTTGAGAGAGGCGGCAGGACCTTTAGATATTCGCCTGATGGTGCAAAATGCGGAGCGGCCCAGCGGCCTTTCACCCGCCTGCGGTCCGGCCTGGGAAGCGCTGGCCACGGCGATCCAGATTCTGTTTCCGGATACGGTGACCGTACCCTGCCTCAACTATCACACCACAGATGCCAGGTGCTATGAGGAGCTTGGCGGCAACATTTACAGGTTCTCCCCTTTCAGGGCGGGGGAGGGAGAAGGCCTTTGCCTTGTGAACGAGCGCATATCCATAGAAAATCTAGAGCTTGGGATTCAATTCTATCAACAGATGCTGCAAGCTTAATTTTCGTGAAAATCGCTTGCGCGCATTTCACGATTTATCAGAATTTCCTTGTAATTTTACGAACTGAGCTTCGCTTTGCTCATTCAATTCGAAAAATCACGGACAGGAAATTCTGCAAGGAATGGATTACTTCGAAATCCTTCCGAAACCACCGCGCGTGTCGCTGGTTTCGGATTTATGAACGAGGGGCTTCGGCCCCTCGTTGCACCCAAGAGATTGCAGATACTCTTGTCTGTTTTTATTCGAATGCAAAGGAGTTATCCTTCCTTCTATGCAAAAGAATTCCTCAAAATATTCCCTCCTGGCGGCCACAAGGGCAGCCTTCCCTCATACTCTGCCGGTTATGGCAGGGTATCTCTTTTTAGGTACGGCCTTTGGCATATTGTTAAAGGACAAGGGATACGGCCCGGTATGGGCGTTGGCCATGAGCCTGTTCATTTATGCCGGATCTATGCAGTTTGTGGCCGCGGGTCTCCTTGCGGCTGCCTTTTCGCCGCTGACTGCGCTGGCAGTGACACTACTTGTCAACGCGCGCCATCTGTTCTACGGTCTAACCATGCTGGAGCCGTTTTCCAATATGGGATGGCGGAAGCCCTACATGGTGTTTTCCCTTACGGATGAAACGTATGCGCTGCTAAACGGCATGAGGGAGCCAAATACAGCGGGGGAACGGGATACCTTTTTCCTGATTTCATTGCTAAACCAAAGCTATTGGGTACTGGGCTCGCTTTTTGGCAGCCTGGTGGGGAAATGGCTGGTTTTTGATGTAGGCGGCATTGCATTTGCCATGACGGCGCTGTTTATAGTGATATTCGTGGAGCAGTGGCTTGGAGCCGAAAAAGAGAAGTCCGCTCAAGGCATGGTCCAGAAACACGGCCCGGCTATCATTGGCGTTGGTGTTTCCATCGTCAGCCTTATGCTGTTCGGGGCGGATCAATTCCTGCTTCCGGCCATGGGTGGATTGCTTATCCTGTTCGCATTGCTCCGCAAATACTTTGAAAAGGCGGTGGCGGAATGAGCAACTTTCAGGCGGCCGCCACGATTGGCATCATTGCTCTGGCTACCCTGTTCATACGAGCAGCGCCTTTTATACTTTTTCCCAAAGCTCAAAAAACCCCGCCCTTCATAAGATATCTGGGCAGGATGCTTCCTCATGCCGTGATGGGGATGCTGGTGGTGTATTGCTTCAAGGCTGTGAATTTAACTAGGCCGCCTTACGGAATTCCTGAAGTCCTGTCCGCGCTTGCGGCTATGGGCCTGCACCTTCTAAAGCGCAGTGTTATTCTGAGCATTGCAGCTTCCACCATACTTTATATGGTGCTGCTGAAAGTGCTGGTATGGTAAACATAATTCAACTGTTCTTTGTATGTATGTTGAAGTACCAGAAGTAGAATTTTCTGGACATATAAAGGGTTATAAAAGTCGTAATCCATGTCGTATACCATGCCCAATGAACGTATAGGATGATATTGGTAAAATTTACGCACAGTACTTCTATAACGGTCAGAATTGTGCAGATATTGAAATAGTGCAGAAATTGCCTGATGTGACTTTTCCCTTCAGGATATTTGAGATTGAATACAACAGTGACTGCAGGGTATATGAAGTATTCAAAATCAAAGCTTGCTCTCGTAGCGTAGGGAAATGACCTGACGGGATATTCAAGCAGCTTAAGCTGTGCAACAGCAAGGCCGACCACCCATGTGATCAGCTGCTTGAAAAAGAAAATGAGGATTGCTTCTCTGATTTTATTTTTCGGAACAGTAAAAAACAAAACGGCAATGGTAATGATCCATGCCAGCACCAGAATGATCGTTTCAAGGCTTATAAGAACACTACCTTTTGAATCCATTCCGGAATCAAAAGGTAGTTTGCACGCTGGGAATCAGTTTATGTAAGCAAATAACAAGAGATAACCCGATATCAAGGGGCTAATGGAAGAAAAGGGGGTTATAGATCCCCCAACGCATGGCCCATGGCCAGCATGGAATCCCTAAGCCCGTTCACGATGCGCATCTTTTCTTCTGCAGGCTGGTTATCGGGATTGTACTCGATGATGCTGCCAAAGGAGATGGTACGTTTTTCACGGCTGGCGTACACAGGTATGAAAATGGCTTTCTTGCCTGTTTTGTTGTAGTACAGCGGGGCCAGCATGGTAAAGCCGGTATAGAAATCGCCAATACCCTTTTTAAGATAACCCGGCTTGTCCAAGGAGGCCGCGTCGGGATTTTCCGGGAAGATAAGCAAATTGTCCTCCGCTTGCATGGATTCCACCGAAAGGCGGAAGGTAGTCATCAGCTCTCTTGGCTTGTTGCGGTAGACAGGAATGCTTTCAATGGAGCGCATGGCCCATATGCATAAAGGGGCCAGCCAATTGGAGATGGGCTTTTTCAACCTTTCGGGCAGCCACTTCTGCCGTTTGAAGGTATACTTGTAGCAGTATTCCGCCACATTATCCCGGCTGTCCATCATATCGCTGATCGTCCATGGTCTGAAGGAAAAGGGTACATACAGATTGGTGACAACCGGGCCGTACAGCTCGCCATGGTTGCAGATGAAAATCAGCCGCCCATCCGTCCCGACCGGCACATTTTCTCGGCCCGCGAGCTTGTGATAGTAAAAGGGACGCAGGAAGAACATAAGCATCTTCAGGCCGTATCGCCGTGGATGGCGGCGGATCACCACCGTTTCCAATTGGTTTTTCAGCGGTACGTTTTCTTCGCCGTCCCCCTGCAGCTGCAAAAACCGCTGCAGCTTTTGAAGGTACCGCTTGGTGAGGGGAAATTTCAAAACGCTGAGCATAGCCCCCAGAACCAGCAAAAGCGCAGGCACCACCAACACGGGGCGGAAGCTGCGCACCAGGCTTTCCACATCCCGTGGCAGGTTGAAGCCATTTAAAAAGCACAAAAGAGTCAAAAGCAAAAGAGTGAGCATTTGTCCGGCGAGTACTGCGGCTTCCCGTCCGGCACTTCGCATATAGGGGTAGCTGCTTAAATCATCCCCCGCGCCGAATTGCGCCACCCTATGCATGTCCCGCTCCATGCCCGCAAGGCAGGTGGTGCTGACGGTGGCACCGCAGGAGCAAAGCGCCAGGGAAAGATAGGCGCTTGCGAATTTCAGACTGCCTGAAATCTGCTGGGAGAACAGAATCAACCCGTACATCCAGCAGCAAAGGCCGATCAGCAGCAGATACGCAGGGTCAGGGTCGCGGCGGCTGGTGCGGGCAAGTATCCAGTCCGTCAATTCCCTGGCAGCCAGTGTGCACACCAGGGAAAGCAGCATGCAGGTGAGTATCTCCTGGGCAGAGGTGGCGATAAAGGTATAAAGCATTACTAGCGTTACCTGCAGTGCAACAAGGATCAGGTTGTGCATAAGCTCATAGGCGTTGAAGGCGTTCATTTTATGCAGACCCTGGGCCAGAGAGCGGAAGGAATCCTCCTGGGGGATTTCCACTTCGGGGTCTTTCAGCTGTGACCTGTCCTTCCACAGCGAGTATGCCTCCAGTACAGCGCTTAGCAGGAAGCCACCGAACATTTGCCACGCAGGCAGCTCATCCACGCTCCATGTGAGCAAAATGGCTACAACCGCGGCTGGAATCGCATGGCACAAGATAGACAATATCCAAAACCGGCGCCTGGACAGACGGCCGTTCACAAACCTCCGCATAATGCGGCGGCAAAGGATGCCGCGCATGATAATGCCCAGCACGATGGCAAACAATATCCATACCGCTGGGTTTTCCAGTGTGATGGGGTAGATCATCAGCAGAAAAAAGTTTGACAATAGTAGAATGGACAGCATTGCAGGCCCCAGCCAGCGAGCCGTAAAGCTTAAGTATTTTCTTGCTTCCCCTGTATAACTTTGGAAGAATACAGAAGCAGCACGCCCGCTCATAAACAGTGCGCCGCCAAAGATGGGCATGGCGACCAGGGACCTGGAGACCAACATGCAATACATGAAAGCGTACAAATTGCTGAGCGACATCAGTGTCATCATGGCGCTGCGCGTGCGGGCGATCACCGCGTATTTTTTGGACAGCAAACGCACAGCCTCCTTTTTTCGACAATTTATACTGCTGTTATTGTAGCATAGGGCAATCTCAGACGCAACAATGAGCGCGGAGTACAAACATTGATTATGCCTATGCGGAAGATTATGAAAAAAGGCCACCGTTTCAGGTGACCTTTATAGGTATCGTGTAAACATTATTTGGTGAGCGTCATCTTGTCCCTGATCTTTGCGTGGATCTTCAGATAGTCGGAGTTGTAGCCGGCGGGATGTGACATGTGAACGCTGTATAGCACCTTGTCGATGCAGATCACATGCACGCGGCCCCGTACCCGGGTTCCATCCACCAAAGTGCCGGAATAATCGGCATATACTCCATCGTGATCCATCAGCGTCCTCGTAGCGGTATTGGATGGCCGCCAATCTGATTTGCTAAAGTTGGTGGAGCTGATGGTATCCAGCATGCCCTGGACTTCCTTCACCAAGTCGCTTTGGTTGTAATCCTTGCTGACCGGAATCTTGCGGATGGTGATGAAGGCGGTGTAGTTGTCCCTTTTCTCGGGCTCGGTGAGAGTAAATGTATCATTTGTCTCTTCTTTAATCCAGCCGACAGGCCCGTCAAACGTCAGGCCCAGTTTAGTGGCCTCATAGGTCGTATAGTTGAATGTAAGCGCCGGGCGGGGTGTGGGTGTAGGCATATCGATGGGGTCCAGCAGAAGAGGCGTGGAGCCGGCGTAAGCATAGGTTTCTACGGATGCCACATCCTGAGGTACGTCCGCCGTGATATCCCCGCCTAAATCCTCCTCGCCCAATGGATCGCCCGCAATATCTTCATCGCCTTGCGGTGCCGTTGTGGGAGTAATTGTAGCGGTAGGCACACCAAACCCGGGAGGCGCCTGTGTTGGCACGTCATAAAGCTGCGGCGAGGCGCAGCCAGACAAAGCGGCCAATAACACGCACAGTAGCAAAGCCAAGTTTATTTTGCGCATCAAATGCATTTCCTCCATCCGTTGCCGTATACATGCGTTATGGTACAACAAAAATGATAACGATTGACGAATCAAATTCATTCCCATTTAACGATTTATGACGGTTTAGTAAAACATCGTCTTTATTGTATCAGCAGATGAAGGCGCTGTCAAATTTGTCTTATATTGAAGGTTCTTCTCCGGCATTTATCTTATCCAGGCTGTCGTATCTGGGATGGTATATGCGCCTGTCCAAAGACCAAATCTTTTCGCTGAAGGTGCCTTCCGGGATTCTGTCCAGTATGCCCTGCATCTCGTTCATGCGGGCATCCAGAACGTCGATCCAGTGCAGCGCTTCCGCCTCAGGAAACATAGGCCGGCGCGGACTGCCGTAATCCGGTTCGCCGTGATGGCTGATGATCATATGCTCCAATAGCAATACAAGCTCCCCATCAATTTGTACTTTGGCGGCCGCTTCTCTAAGCTGGGCAACGCCCCGCACCAAATGGCCCACCAGAAGCCCATCCGCCGTATAGTCGCTGACGTTGCCAAAGCTATCGCTGTCCATTTCCGCGATTTTTGCCAAGTCATGCAATATCACGCCGGCCCGCAAAAGATCGGCGTCCAGAAATGGGTAACATGCAAGCACCGCGTCGGCCGTTTTGAGCATGCTGGTGGTATGATGTAAAAGCCCGCTGCGTTCGGCATGATGCAGCCTTTGGGCGGCTGGGAAATAGGCAAGCTCCTCCCCGGCCATGCGCAAAGCCTCCGTTAAAAGCGCCTTCAGCGGCGCTCTTGTCATACCGTCGATGACTTTTTGCAGTGTAAGGCGCATCTCATCCGGCGGCTCCGGGGCGCAGGGCGTAAGCAGTGAAATATCCATTTCGTCTTGCGGCTCCACGGGGCGCATTTTGTCCACCCGCAATTGAAGCCGCCCGTTATATTCCAAAACGAGGCCCCGCACCTTAATGGCTGTACCCGTTTGCGGTGCTGTGGCGGTGCTGTCCCACACTTTGGAATTGATTTCCCCCGACTTATCAGCCAGGTTCATGTCCAGATAACGGCTGCCGCTGGTGGCTGTGCGCTGCTCGGCGGAACGGACCAGCAAAAATCCTTCAAACCGCAAATCCTTAACGAACTGGGATACGGTCGTTTGCTCCATAACCCGGAGCCTCCTTTAATAAAAATGTTAAGGCGCGTCAAACCCCGCCGGATTGGTGTAAGTGGCATATTCGCTGAACCAGCCCACCTTCACCGTGCCCAAGGGGCCGTTTCGCTGCTTGGCAAGGATAATTTCACCCATGTTGTCTTCCTCCCCGCCGGTCATGTTGTAATAGCCTTCTCTGTGGATGAACATGACCACGTCGGCATCCTGCTCGATGGAACCGGAATCCCTTATATCACTTAGCATAGGCCGCTTGTCCTGACGGCTGGCCAGCGCACGGGAAAGCTGCGCGCAGGCGACGACGGGGACCTTCAATTCCAGGGCGATGCCCTTTAACTGCCTGGAGATCTCGCTGACTTCCAACTGCCTGTTCTCTGATTTTTTATCGCTGCCCATCAATTGCAGATAGTCTACAACGATCAAGTCAAGCCCCTTATCCATCATCAGCCTGCGGCAGCGGCTGCGTAGCTGAGAGGGAGTGAGGCCTGACGTATCGTCGATGTATAAAGGCGATGCGGCGATAGGACCCAGAACCTTGGCCAGCTTCATCCAATCCTCATCCTTGAGTGTGCCGGAACGGACCTTTTGCAGATTGATCCTGGCCTCAGAGCAAAGCATACGCATTACAATCTGCTCTCTGGGCATTTCCAGGCTGAACACGGCGGTGGTTTTGCCTTTGTTAAGGCATGCATGCTGCGCAATATTCATGCCAAGGGCTGTTTTACCCATGGAAGGACGGGCGCCAATCAATATCAATTCGCCCGGATGCAAGCCTGTCAGCAGGTTATCCAGGTCATAAAAGCCGGTAGGCACCCCGTTTATCTGCCCCTTCAGCCTTGCCAGTTCCTCAATTTTTTCATAAGTATTGGTTAAGATCTCATCAACGCGAACAAGCGCTTCGCCGCTTGCTCTTCGCATTACGATGTCGAAGATGGCTTTTTCCGCATGGTTCAATATATCCGGAACCGGGTCCTGTTGGCTGTAGCTTTCTGTGCTGATCTGCTGGGAGGCAGAAATCAGCCTGCGCAATGTGGATTTTTCCGATACGATGCCAATGTAGGCTTTCACATTGGCGGTGGTAGGAACATATTGGGAAACTTCAATAAGATAAGTTGTGCCGCCGATGCCTTCCAACGTGCCACGGCGGTTCAGTTCACTGTCTACTGTGACCAGGTCCACCGGGCTGCCAGTCATGTGAAGTGCACGCATGGCGGAAAACAGTTCACGGTGGGCGGGAGCGTAAAAATCCTCCGCCGTCAGCAGTTCCGCCGCCAGCATGACCGCGGCGGGGTCCTGCATCATGGCGCCCAACACCGAGCGTTCGGCCTCCAGGCTGTGGGGCGGTACGGCCCGACCCATACCTTGCTCCATGGTCGCTACCTCCCCATAAAATTACTTTTCGGCAGCGGCCACGTGCACCTTCATGGTGGTGGTAATGCCGGGATATACCCAGACGGTCACATCCACATCCCCCACCTGGCGGATGGGTTCGGGAAGCTCGATCTTGCGCTTGTCTACCGATAGGCCATGCTGCCGGGCGAGGGCATCAGCAATTTCCTGGTTGGTGATGCTGCCGTATAGGCGGCCCTTTTCGCCGCATCTTGCGGTGAGCTGAATGATCTTGCCATGCAGAAGGTGCGCCTTAGCCTGTGCTTCCGCCTTGCGTTCCGCTTCCTTCTTCGCCTCGGTCTCGCGCTTGCGCTCTACTTCCTTCAGTGCACCGGGTGTAGCCTCCATTGCCCATTTACGGGGGAAAAGATAATTGCGTGCAAATCCGTCGGATACGTTGATGATTTCATCCTTCACACCGGAACCTTTTACATCCTGAAGCAAAATGACCTTCATTTCAGCGTTCCTCCCTCTCTTTTGGCGTTCGTAAGCCCCGGATATTTAGAAATTGGTCCGCGATGCCCAGGATCATAAGCAGTGTGGGCACCAGCAGATAAAGAAGGCAAGGCCACAGCCTGCGGAAAACCGGGCGGCTTCCGCCCCGCGTCTGGAAAAAATCCATCAGCGCCGCGCCTTGAATCACAAATATGGTGGAGAATGCAGCCCACATCATGTTTCCTGCCAGCAGCATGCCCGGATTGGGAAACAGGGCTGGCAAAAAATTCCCAAGCCCCAGGAGAAATACCTTCAGGCCTGTACTGCGGCTTAAATGCCAGGATGCAAACACAGCCATTTCCGGTACGGGAATACCTTTTGCCCGGGCTGACACGATGGGAAATGCAACGCCGAACACTCCGGCCAGAATGGCATTGTTGATTACAGTGGCGGGCAGAAAGGTGTACAACGAATTTTCAAGCAGTGTCCGAAGGCCATTCAATAATTCCGTTCGTACGCTGGGCATCAGCACACCAGGGGTCAGGGAAGTCCAAAGCGCTTCCATCAGCGCTCGCAAGCCTGTGAGCATCTCCTCCGGTACGGTAAGCAGGCGGGACTGGTATAACTGCAGCAGGATTTGATCCCCATACGGAGATGCGGAAATCTGGTTTACAAGATATTCCGCTCCGCCGGAAAACAGATTGCCCCCAAGATAGGGACGAAGGATCAGCAGGATGGCAGTTTGGCTGACAGCCAGCAGCGCCACATGCGCCGCAGCGGTCTGCCAAAAAGGGATCTTGCGGGAAAAACAGACCACATGTACGGCCAGATAAGGCCACAGATACAGCGCGCAAAGAAGCGGCGCCAGCGTACCCCCGAAGTTCAGCCACGCCGCGGCAGGCGTCAGCATGGCACAGGCCGCCATGGGAACAAAGCCGGCCCTCATGCCGCATAGGGCAAGCAGCGCTGGGGAGACAAAACACAGGAGGATAAACAATATAGGGATATAGGAAGTAATCCAAAGCAGCACCACATAGGCCGCGAGCCATATAAGCGCCATTTTGAGGTTGCGAACCAAGGGATACTGAACCATGGGATACTCCTTTTCAGACCGTTGCAATCAATCGTTTCGCAACAAGGATTCTATATATTGTAAGGCAAAATGAGCGGCACGTCAACATAAGCCCGTCAGGCAGGAAACCCTGTTATGTCAGGCAAGAAACCCTATTTTGCCTTAATGCATGCCAGCGCCAGCTGCTCGGTCCGCTTGGCCATTGCATCCACCGGCTCTTTCCGGCCGCCTGATATCCAATCTTTCAGCAGGTTCAAAAATCCCGCGGCTACAAAATTGAACGTAAAGCGTATTTGGCCCTCCTCCCAACCGGGGTGAAGCCTGCGGTATTCCGATGCAAACTTTTCATATCCTATGACCAGCAGCTTTTGCAAAAGCGGGTTGTAGGCCTGGCTGTTCATCAATAGACTGCGCAGATCACTGCTGTGATCCAAAAAATCGTATACAGCGTAATAGATCGTTTGCTCCTTTTCAGCCCTGTAACCTGCCGGATGAATGGGGTGGGCGTCCAGTGTTTTCTGTATTTCCGCAAATACATCTTCCTCGATGCTGCGGTGCAGATCGTCAATGTCCTTATAATGCGCATAAAACGTTCCCCGGTTGATACCTGATTGACGGCAAAGCTCCGTCACGCTGATATCTTTGAGCTGTTTTTTCTCCAGAAGGCCGATAAGTCCCCGGCGCAGCATCATTTTTGTCATTCTGACCCGTTGATCCAATTCCTTTTCCATACCGCTGCCTCCTTTTTACATACGTGTCGAACAACTCTTTCCTCTTATGTCGGCTTACGTACAGAATCGAAAAGGCTGTATGTTGTTTCCGTCTCCTACTCCTATTATACTAAAGCAGGAAAGATAATCAACAACTTGTTGTTTATATGGGAAAGGGGATTTCATTGTGGGCTCTGTTTTATATCTGGTAACGGGGGCCTGCGGCCACTTGGGAAGCCAGATCGTGAAGAAGCTTGAGTTGAGGGGAGAAAGAGTTCGAGTACTTACGCTGCCCGGTGAGAACGACTCCCTGCTCAGCGGCTTGAAGGTGGAGTCTGTTTCGGGAGATGTGCGGGATATTGATTCTCTCCGGCCCTTTTTTAAGGCTTTGCCGGAGTATGAAGTGAACGTCATCCATGCGGCAGGCATTGTGACAATAGCTGCCAAGGTGGATGAAAATCTTCGCCGGGTGAATGTGGAAGGCACCAGGAACATTGTTCAGCTTTGTTTGGAAAATAAAGTGCACCGCCTGTTATATGTAAGTTCCGTGCACGCTCTGCCTGAAAAACCACGGGGTGAAACCATACGGGAGGCGGAGAGCTTCGATAGCAATGCGGTGTCGGGGGCATATGCCAAAACAAAGGCGGAAGCCACGCAGATCGTATTGGATGCAGGCCGAAGCGGACTGAATGTGGTGGTAGTGCACCCCAGCGGCATCATTGGCCCGGGCGACCAGGGAAGCAACCATTCCAACCAGATTTTTAGGGATTATCTGTACGGACGCCTTCCGGCCATCGTGAAGGGCGGATACAATTTTGTGGATGTGCGAGATGTGGCCGGTGGATGCATACTGGCATTGGAAAAAGGAAAGCCAGGGAACTGCTATATTCTGGCCAACGCCCATTTCGAGATCAGGCAGCTTACAGGCATGCTGCAAAAGTCTGCCGGGATCAAAAGGCGGCCCCTGGCGCTGCCGCTGTGGCTGGTGTCCGCTTTTGCACCGCTGGCTGAAACACTGGATAAGCTGCGCAGCCAGCGCCCCTTGTTTACCCGTTATTCCCTATATACCTTAAGCAGCAATGACTGCTTTTCCAGCGAAAAAGCCAAATCTGAGTTAGGCTATACCGTACGGCCTATAGAGGAGACTATGCGGGATATCATGCTTTGGGAGCGTGAAAAGTATGGCCCGCCGGGCAAAAGGATAGTAAAGCGCGCCAAGGCGGCTGCGTCGTTCAAAGGCAAATAGTATGTTCTATAGAAAATGAAAAGCCGGGGCAAAATCGCATGCCCCGGCTTTGCTCTGTATCTAATTTTCCTCAATCCAGCCGTTGGCGTCCCGGTAAACAACGTTGGGTTCAAGCTTTGAGTCATTGCGTGCGAACAGGTCTTCCACCGTTACGCAAAGGAATCCCTTGTTCCGGAGCAGATAAAGAATGCCGCGTATTGCCTGTACGGTGGCTTCTTTTACGTCATGCAGCAATACGATGCCGCCATCCTTTGCGTTTGTGGATACCATGGCTTTGATCTCGTAGTAATCGGTAGTGGTGATATCACCGCCGATGACCGACCATTGGATCAGCGGCAAACCGATACCAACTTTCACAAACTTCTGGTAACTTCCGCCCGGTGCGCGCATATAAGGGGCTGTAAGGCCCGTTGTGTCTGTGAGAAGCCTGTCAAACATCGCCTTGTTTTCAAATAGTATATCATTCGAAAGGTTTTTCGGATCGTAGTGGTTCCAGGTGTGGCTGGCCACGGTATGGCCTTCGTCATGCATGCGCTGCACAACATCCGTGTTTCTCTCCATCTGATCGCCGATGAGGAAGAAGGTCGCCTTCGCGCCGTAGTCCTCCAGATCATCCAAAAGACTTACGGTGCCCACATAAAGCGGACCGTCATCAAAGGTCAGGGCAATCATGGGATAACGGCTGTTATCCGTTTGCGAAGCTGCTTCCTCGGTCATCATACCGTAAAGGTCACGGTAATACACCTTCACGTGCATCAGGGTAGTGCGGTCCTTATACAGCGCCGCTGCGGGGTAGTGAAGCTCAAGCTTTACGGCCCCAAGCGTAAAATCAGCTTTTTCCAGCGCCTCTTTTGTACACAAGGCCGCCAGGGACACAGGGTCTGCCTCTTCGGGAAAATAAGCGGATAATTGCGTTTGTATCGCCTTGGAAAGCACATCCCAGCCGGGGCTGTCCTCCGGGAAGATATCGGTAAGCAGTATCTGTCTGCCGCTTGAAATATCGTACGTCCTGCAAACTATTTCACTGCTCACATTTTGCCTGTGATAAACGGTGCGGGATAGAATAAGAAAACTCAGCCAGGAAACGCCGGTGGGAGAATAGATGGGGCGGACTTCCAGTCTTGAATCCTCCGGCGTTTTCATTCCCTTGGGAAGACCTGGAGCCGTTTTTTCGATAAAGCTGTTGATGATGTTTGTGAGATATTCATTCACTTGCTGGTTTGCGGTTGTAGGATAAAAGGCCCTGATGGTGCTTCCGTTTTTCTGCTTTGTTGTCTTTTCCTTTATTTTGACTATCAGCTCATCCGGAATGGGAGGGTACCTGGGCAGCAATGCATATGCATTTACAGGGATGAGCAAAAGGAGCACAAAAAAGAAAGACAGCAGCCGACGCATCATATATATCCCACTTTCTATTAAATAAGTTTGCCTGAGTGTACCAAATCCTAAATGGAATGGCAAGTTTTCGTCTAAAGTATTCAAAAAGTGGGATTAATCTTCCTTTATTTATCCCAAGCGACAAAAGGCTGAACGGCTCCTTTTCCTTCCACGTAGGGATTGAGCGTAAACCTGGTGTCTTTTTGGATACGCTTCATGACAACATCGGCTTCATTGCCCGATACAAGCACAGGCTGGTAATTGTTTTCCGGGGAGACGCCGCTGATGTGGATCGGCCAAATAGTGAGCTGGTGGCCTTTATATATGCCATCCTCAAATACAAGGTCGAATTGCGCCACAAAGCTTTGGATGCAGTGCACCGTCTCGTCAACGCCTGTGTTGCCGCCGAAGGAGGCGTTGCCCAGGGAGTATAAATGGGTTACTCCTTCTTGGACTTTTAGGCCCTGGGGAACATGGGGATGGTTGCCTATTATAATGTTGGCGCCAAGGCCGCGCAGCATATTCCCATACTTTTCTTGCAGGCTGCCATGGGTAGGCCTGTACTCCTTGCCTGCATGCAGCGAGGCGACAATTACCTGGCAGCCCGCCTCCTTGAGCGAGTCAAAACAGCGCTTGACCTCTTTGGCATGATCCTTGTAATAAAGCGGGATCACTCCCACAAAGCCTATTTTGATGCCATCCTTTTCCCAGATGCAGGTGTAGTTGCCGTTCCCGGTGGAGCCGCTATATTTGATTCCGGCAGCATCCAGCGCCTCTATAGTGGAAGTAAAACCAGCCTTGCCATAATCGCCTGAATGGTTGTTGGCCAGGTTGACGACTTCAATGCTGCTTTCCTTCAATATGCCTGCATTGCCAGTGGGCCCCCGGAAGCTGTAGCGGCTTGTCTGGTCAGGCTGATCGTCATTAAAAACACATTCCAGATTGGCCAAGGTGATGTCGTCATGGGCAAACAGGTCCTGAAGCTTTAAAAAAGGATACGTATTGCCGTACTTTTCAATATAGCGCTGGAAGGCATACTCAGTCTTGTTCACCGGATCGTTGTTGCCCAGCATCGCGTCGCCTGTGATGGTAAGCGTTATGACCTGTGTTTGCGCCAGGGCGGGGACCCACAGCGCTGTTACAAGCAATACAAGGGTGATTGCAGCAAGCTTTTTCATAATTTCTCCTGTCAATTATCTGGTTTTTTCAGTGTATCATGCGCCGCCTCTACATGTCAAATACGCTTGACTTTTCCAATTTGTGTGTGATATGCTCTGCAAGTATATGGGCTATATACAAGAGCATAAGGAGACGACACGATGGGGCTGCATTCTACTTTAAGAAATGTTGTGCTGTTGGCGTTTATGATGGTGCTGGTCTTTTTGACGGCGGCAGCGGAAGGGTTAAATCCGCTGCCGATGGATACGTATACCGGGGGGCCTGTCCCCAAGAATGAAGCATATCTTTCGGATACCGAATATCAGGACGATTCCATTACGGTCAAGATTTTTGAAGGACGCTACGCCGATACCGATTATACATACGCCTATGTAAAAATCAGCGATCCTTCGCAGCTTCGTACTGCGCCGGCTGCGATTGTCAATTCTCCCAAGGCAGATTTCCGCAGTACCTCCACAGGCCGCGGCCGCTATGTCGCCAGGGCAGTTAACGCAGTAATTGCACTGAATGGCGACTATTTCACCAAGCCTGATAAGTGTCAGGTAGTCATGCGCCAGACGCAGCAGGTGCGCAACAATTCAAACGGTGCTATGGATGTTCTGATCATTGATAAAAAGGGCGACTTTGACTACATTCAAAAGTGCACCAAGGAAATGTACAACCAGTATTACGATGCGCACATAAATGATATGTATCAAGTGTTCTGCTTTGGTCCTGTAATGGTGGTGGATGGTAATTCCATCATCGCGCAGGACTATAAGAACGGCAATGTTGGCGCGCAAAATTCCACCCAGCGTTCGGCGATCGCCCAGCTCGGCACGTTGGAATACCTGCTGGTTACAACGGAAGGGCCGCAAAGCAGCGGCTCCAAAGGCATGACGATCCCGGAGTTCGCGGCGCTGTGTGAGGAACTGGGCTATCAATTAAGCGCTGCGGGGTGCCGCGTGGCATTCAATCTGGACGGGGGCAATAGTACCACCATGAACTTCAAGCGGGTGAATCCCGAGGCGGGGAAGCTTTTATATGCCAAGATCAACTCACCGGAAATTGAGCGTTTCTTAAGCGACATTATCTATTTTGCGACGCTGGTGGAGTAGAAAATGAACGAGCCGGTTATTTGGTTGAACGTATTCGGCCTTCCGGTGCAGGCATACAGCATTCTGCTTATGCTGGCTGCGGTTGTATGCGCCGTGTTTATGCATATGCAGGCGGTCAGGAAGGGTCTTAAGAAGAGTACAGCCTTTACGTATATATTATGTGCCGCTCCTCTGGCTCTGTTTCTCGCCCGGCTCATTTACTGTGCCGTACGCTATGAGTGGATCTTCCTGGACGAGATGGGCGAATTCGGCGGCCTGTGGCATTTTTTTGAGATTGGGAACGGCGGATTGAATATTGTTGGCGCGATTTTAGGCTGCCTTCTTGCAGGGGCTGTATGCGCTTGGATTACGCATCAAAAGGCAGGGGCAATCCTCGACGCCGCAGCACCTTTTGGTGCGCTGCTGATCGCCTTGGCAAGGTTTGCCCAGCCGCTCTCCGGACAAGGATATGGCGATTTGGTGGAATCGCCTGCGCTCGGTTTTTATCCCTTTGCCCTTCAAAACGATTGGGGTGAGTGGGCACTGGCGGTGTGCACCATTGAGGGCATATTTTCGCTGGTGCTATTTTTTGTGCTGCTTAAGTGGGGGCGGAAAACAAAACGCCTAGGTACGCTTTGCCTGTATTTTCTGACGCTGTTTTGCGCATCGCAAATTATGCCCCAAAGCTTGCGCAGCGACGACGTTCTATTCATATTCATCTTTGCCCGTGTTACGCAGATAGGTTACATGGCTTTGCTTCTAGGCGCGGCAGCTGTTGCCGGCGCAAGGGCGGTAAAGCGAGCGGGTGTGACATCCAAACTGATGGTGGAGTGGCTGCTTATAGTGCTGGGCGTGGTCGTCTGTATCGGTGCGGAGTTTGCGCTGGACAAGACAAACCTTCCCGATTTTCTGGTTTATATGGCAATGGCGGCTGCGCTTATAGGCATGGCTGCGCTTGTTTGCCTTCGCATTAAAAAGGAGGATGTCCTATGAAGCGGTTTATAGCGGTAACTCTTATATTGATGCTTCTGTGCGGCTCGGCCAGTGCATTGACGTATAACAGCGGCACGGGCTTGCCGGTGATACTGGCGGTGGGCGGCAGTTTTGTCTATGCCCGGGATAATCAGGGCAAGCTGTATGTATGGGGAGACAACCAGTATGGGCAGTTAGGGCTTGGATCGGTCAAGCAGTCTTATACCATCAGGGATTTCAAAAGCAAGAATGTCCAATTGGACATGAGCAAGCTGACGGATATCGTTACGGCGTCCGACTACAGTTTTCTGTGGATGGAGGATGGAACATTTTATGGCGTGGGGAACAATTCCTATTATCCGCTGACGGTAGCAGGCTGGCGGCATGAGACCCATGTGATGACCAATTTCGCACAGACGCCTGTGGATGTGAAAACAGGGTTTGGTCATGTTTTAGCGCTGACCGCATCAGGTGAGGTGTACGCCTGGGGACGGAACAACCGTGGCCAGGTGGGGAACGGCTTCCACAAGAATCAAATGACGCCATATAAGGTCCCCTTGGAAAACATCGTACAGATTGCGGCGGGCGGAAAGTTCTCCCTTGCGCTGGACAAGGACGGAGTGCTTTGGGGTTGGGGCGACAACGAGTATCACATGGTAAACCCCAAAACAACCAGAGATCAGCTTGCCCCCGTGCGCATTGATTACGGGGATATCGACATCGAATATATGGACGCTTGCGGCGCCAGCGTAGTGCTGCTGGACACTAAGGGAACACTGTGGACGTGGGGCCGCAACGATATGCAGCAATTGGGTTACGACACCAAGCGGGAACCCACAAAGAAGCCGCGCAGCGTGCCGCTGCCGCTGCCGGTCACATATGTGGCTGCTTACAGTTCGCAGACCTATGCCATTTTGACAGACGGTTCCCTCTGGTCTTGGGGTAACAACAGCTATGGGCAGTTGGGCCAAGGTTTCCGTTCCGCCGCCAGCCAGGGCGTGCTGCCAGGTCAAGCTTACGCCAAGGACGTGGTGACGGTCATGGGAGGCAGCCTGTTCGCCATCGCCATGACGAAGGATGGCACAGTGCTTTGCGCCGGCATCAATAAGTTCAGCCAATTGGGCGACGGTACCAGCAAAAGCATATATGCCATGTCGCCCAATGGGCTTGATCTTATCCTGCCCTGACGGTATTTTTTCGACTTACAACTTAAAAAGGCGGGACAGCGGTGCGGCTTTCCCGCCTTTTTGCATTTTGTACCTTCATGCTATTTTTCTCATAGAATGAAGCCGAATGAAGTTCATGGCAAATACGGAAGGCTGATGGTATGAAGGTTCTTATTTGGGGAAACAAAATATTTTCCATTGATATATCATGGGGATTTGCACAATCAGGCTGCGAGACCAAGATCATTCATGCGAACACGGCGGAGCAGATTCAAAATATATTGGAGGTCGAAAAGGCTGATCTGCTTTTCACGATGGGAGCTCCTACAGATTTCAATCGCAGTGCTTTGGAGTATGTCGGCAAGCGTCCGACGTCATCCATGAAATATATCCATTGGGATACGGACGGCATATCCAGCACATACTTCCTGTCCATATCAGGAGACGGCATCGAGATGGATTTGATCTATCTTTCCAAGCCGGATCTCGTTCTTACCATGTGCCCGGAAATGCGCGAATTCCTGCAAAAGAAGAATTACGCCTGTGAGATGATGCATTATGCCTACAGCCCCATATCCCACCGGCCGCTTCCGGGATATGACAACGACAAGTATTATATCAACCTCATCGGCAACTCATATGTGGAGTTTTATCAATTTTATCCAAATCACTACCGGTATACGTCTATCAAGATACTGCTAAAACCTTTGCTGGAAAATGGGTATGAGGTGCACTTTTATGGCGACACAGGCTACCGGCAGCTGATCAAGATATTGCTGGATATTGACGTGCCGGAATCATACTTCCACTGGTATCTGCCTTACGAAAGGACATGCGCGGCCTATAACAGCTCCTTTATCAATCTGGTGACGCAAAACCATGACCAGACCATCACAAAGCGTACTTTTGAAATATTGGGGTCCGGCGGATTTGTTCTCTCCTCGGATAATTCGGAGCTTAGAAAGCTGTTTGTACCGGGCCGCGACCTGGCTGTATCCTCCTCACCGGAACAAACGCTGGAACTTGCGCGGTATTACAAAGAAAATCCGGACGCCTGGAGAAAGGTTCGGGAAAACGGGTTGAAAAGCGTGGAGAACCACACTTATAAACAACGGGCGGAGTATATTCTTGAATTGATGAAGAAGTATTGGCCTTAAAAAGGAAGCGGTAGACTCGTCAGCCGGGCATCACCCGGCTGACGATGCTTTCTGCTCTTTGTTTATAAGTGTGGCTCTTGGCGCTTTCAAGAGCGTGTTCCCGCATATTTTGGCAGTCTTCAGGGTGGCTCAGATAATATTCCACCAATTCCAGCGTTTCCGTTGGGGACGATGTTACAGCCAGGTCCTTACCGGGAGTAAAATATTCCCGGATCGCCGAATTCGAAAAACTCAGCGCCAACCCACCCGATCCGAGCACTTCAAATGTGCGTTTTGTGATGGTCCGGTCATGATTTTGTGTTATCAAGTTAATAACACAGCCACTGTAGATTTGCCATGTTCTTTCATAGGGGCAGCGCCCGTGCAGCCAATCGTCCGGTATATCCATGCCGTACAGGGATTTCAGGACCTGTTTATGCCGGTTGTCTCCATAAAGATCAATGCGGTAGCCATTGTCCAGCAGGGGTTTGAACAGCACATCCAGGGATTGGCGGCGGTAGTGATTGGGATACATAGACAGGATATTCGGATAGGCTCCGCCCACAAAAGCGATTTGGTTTGGATTTTTCGAATCGGAAGGACCCGGGTGATGGGACACGGGGCTGTAAGCATAGAACAGCATTTCGCTGGGGATGTTTTTTTGCCGAAGGAACGAAAGCATATCCGGACAGACGGTAAACACCAGATCTGGCTCCAATAGGCGGATGTGGTTCATTTCAATATCAGCCCAGGTGATGCCATCGGTATCCCAATGAATATATTTGGCGGAAGGCACAGGCCTTTTTTGTAAATGATTAAGAAGCTCCGGCGCAAAGAACGCGGGGGAACCCAGTGTGATCAACAGATCTGGCTGTATGGCGTTTAGCTGTGCATCCAGTTCCTGTACGGTCTTGGGGAAGATCAGCTTCACACTGTGCCCAAGCTCCTCAAAGCCCCAGGCCATATCTACCGAGAAGATTGTGTCGCCAAAGATCATCACATTCATAAATTGCTTATCCCCCTGTACCAAGAAGCGTTTATAACACGAAATTTGGCTGGAGCTATATTGAAATAGGTACTCCCAATATTCATATGTTGCGGTAAGCCTGCCTGCTATCTCAGCGCTCTATACCTGTAAAGCATGGGCGCCTTTTTTAATTCTGAATAGGATATATCAAGGCTAAGGCGCTTCTGCGCCACGGCCTATGCACAGGAAGGCTGGTAATAAGTGATGTTTGAAGATAAAACGCTGCTCATTACGGGCGGCACGGGGTCTTTTGGCAATGCGGTGCTGAAACGTTTTTTGCCAACGGACATCAGAGAGATCAGGGTTTTTTCCCGAGATGAAAAAAAGCAGGACGACATGCGCAAAGCCTATAACAATCCGAAGCTCAAGTTTTTCGTGGGCGACGTGCGCGATATGAAAAGTCTGAAGGACGCCATGTATGGCGTAGATTATATATTTCATGCGGCGGCGCTCAAGCAGGTGCCAAGCTGTGAGTTCTTTCCGCTGGAGGCTGTAAAAACCAACGTGCTGGGGTCGGAAAACGTTCTCACAGCGGCCATTGCCTCCAGAGTTAAAAAAATCGTGTGCCTTTCCACAGATAAGGCTGTTTATCCGGTAAACGCCATGGGCATATCCAAAGCCATGATGGAAAAAATTTTCGTCGCCAAGTCCAGAACCGTGGATGAGCGCAAAACGCTTATCTGCGGTACCCGTTACGGAAACGTGATGGCCTCAAGAGGCTCTGTGATTCCATTGTTTATACAACAGATCAAAAGCGGGCAGCCCTTGACTATTACTGATCCAGATATGACACGGTTTTTGATGGACCTGACGGAAGCCATTGATCTGGTGCTTTTCGCCTTTGAAAATGCCCATACCGGCGACTTGATGGTGAAAAAGGCGCCTGCCAGCAAAATTGGCGACCTGGCTCAGGCGCTTAAGGAACTTTTTCATGCGGATAATCCGGTTCAGGTGATCGGCGTAAGGCTGGGGGAAAAGATTCACGAAACGCTGTTGACAAGGGAAGAAAGCGCCACCGCGGTGGATATGGGAGACTTTTTCCGCGTCCCGGCGGATGCGGGCGGGCTCAATTATGCCAAGTATGTAAGCGACGGCAACCGTGCCATCGGCTCCATGACGGAATATACCTCCAGCAATACCTATCAATTAAATGAACAGGAGCTGAAGGAGAAGCTGCTCCGTTGCGAGTATGTGGCGGAGGAACTGCGGCTATGGAACGAAAAATGACGCTCATCCACACGCTTTTGTTTATGATCAGGGAAAACAGGCTAAACGATGATTTTGCTATGGCGAAAGCCTGCCTTAAGTCTCTGGAAAATAGCTCTTATAGTACTGTGGTAGTTTACAACCAAGGCTTCTTTACAAACGACACACTAAAAGAATTATTGTCAGGGTTCCGGCTGGATGTTCATATCATCGGTGAAGGCGTTAACGTTGGCACTGCCGCCGGGCGGCAGCGCTGCTTTGAATATGTATGGGGAAACTTTCCTGACTGCGAATTTTTAAGCGAACTCCATCTGGACATGATATTCCCGGAACACTGGGAGGATGCCTTGATAGCTTATCTTAAGGCACATGACGAGCCTATGGTGTGCTGCGGGATCATAGATAAGCTGGGCGACATGCCATTTTTGAACAAGACTGCAGCGCTGCCACAAAATGTGGAGGATTATAGAGCCTTCCTGCCAAGCTTGCGTGAGGACGCTATACTGCACGGCTTCACCAATCCCTGTGTCCACGCATCCGCTATCCTGAAGGAGGCCGGCGGATACAATCCGCTTTTTCTCAATGGCAGTCAATGCTTTGAGGATGACAGCATGCTGCTCGGCTATTATTATTTCTACGGGACCAAGAGGAATTGGTATCCCAAAGTTAATTTCAATTCCGTGGTCTATCACGCCGTCGCCGGTCAAAGGCTGAACATGGGCGGCAATGTAATGGTCAATTTCAATGGGCTGGTCAAGCAATATGGCCTGATGGGGCTGAAGCATTTGAGCATGCTTCATAAAAGCGTATGGCACCGGAGCTTTTTTGCGGAACAATATGACAAGCTCCGCTGAACACTGTCCGCATTGTCCATGCAGCAAACGGTTTGACTATGCCATTGAATCTTGACAGCGCGGTGTTTTGGGCATCGCATGTTCTGTGGCCCGTCTGACGTGACGCATTTGATAATAAAAAGCCTGGAAGGCCGTACCTTCCCGGCTTTGTGATAGGGGGTGGCAGACATTTCCGCTTCCACATATCATGTTATTGGCAAATAAAAATATACTGCATAGGAGCCTTTCCATGAGTTGCTATAAGATTTGCGTTTACGCAATAAGCAAGAATGAAGAACAGTTTGTAGACCGCTGGATGGATGCCGTGCAAGAAGCGGATATGGTAGTGGTTTTAGATACGGGTTCCACCGATGAAACGGTTAAGAAACTTCGGGCTCGGGGTGCTTTCGTATATGAGGAAACCATATCTCCCTGGCGCTTCGACACAGCCCGCAACTTGGCCATGGACCACATCCCGGATGATTTCGACATCTGCGTTTCCAATGACCTGGACGAGGTATTTGAGCCGGGATGGCGTAAAAAGCTGGAGGACGCTTGGCTGCCTGAAAGCACCCGTGCCAGATACCTTTTTGTTTGGAGTCATCATGCCGATGGCTCCATTGAAAAGCAATTTCCTATGGAAAAGATACACCTGCGCAAGGATTTCCGCTGGGTGCATCCGGTTCATGAAATACTGCAATATGGAGGACCTGATCCTGAATCCATCGTATGGGTAAATGGGATGGTCCTCCACCACTATCCGGATCTATCAAAGCCCCGGGCGCAGTACCTGCCCCTTTTGGAATTGTCCGCCAAGGAAAACCCCGAGGATGACAGGACCATCTTCTGGCTTGGCAGGGAGTATATGTACCATGGTATGCACGATGAGTGTATAGAAACGCTCAAGCGTCATTTGAACCTCCCCTCCGCCAAGTGGGATGTGGAGCGGTGCGCTTCCATGCGCTTCATCTCCAAAAGCTATCAATCCAAGGGAGACATGAAGCAGGCGCAGTTATGGCTCTACCAGGCTATTGCCGAGTGCCCGTATATCAGGGAGCCTTACCACCAGATGGCCAGGCTTGGTTATATTATGGGTGACTGGCCGCTTACGATGCTGATGACGGAGAAGGCTTTGTCTATTACGGACAAGGCGGGAGGATACCTTCAGGAACCTGCTTGCTGGGGCTACAGCCTTTATGATCTGGCGGCCATTGCCAACTACAGACTGGGGCTGTATCAGAAATCATATGATTATGCCGTGAAGGCCATTGATATGGAACCGAATGATCTGCGACTTACCAATAATTTGATGTTGATCGCTGAAAAATTGAAATAGTGCAGAGGATATGTATATGGCTGGATTCAAGATTTGCGTATATGCCATTTGCAAAAATGAAGAACAATTTGTGGACCGTTGGATGGACTCCATGGGTGAAGCAGATATGGTCGTGGTGACGGACACTGGTTCCACAGACGGTACGGTTGACAAGCTGCGCGCGAGGGGTGCCAAGGTTTATGTGGACGAGGTGAAGCCCTGGCGTTTTGACGTGGCACGCAATCTTTCTTTAAAGCATGTGCCTGATGATGCGGATATCTGCGTATGCACCGATGTGGATGAGCTGTTTGAACTGGGCTGGAGGGCACGTTTGGAGAAAACCTGGACGAAGGAAACGAAGCAGGCTAAATATATCTACAACTGGAGCCTGAAGGATGACGGCACGCCCTATGTGCAGATGCACTATTCCAAGGTGCACACCAAGAAGGATTTTGTATGGCGCGATCCCGTTCATGAGTGGCTGAGCTACGTGGGTGTCGGACCCAAGAACACCGTGTTTGTGGAAGGTATGGTATTGAATCATTATCCGGACGCTTCAAAATCAAGAGGTTCGTACCTGCCCTTGCTGGAGCTTGGAGTAGCCGAAAACCCTAAGAGTGACCGCCTCAGATATTATCTTGGCAGAGAATATATGTACAAGAGCGAGTGGCAAAAGTGCATTGATGCTTTGAAGGAATATTTAAAGCTGCCAAGCGCCATCTGGAACGAGGAACGCTGCGCCGCCATGCGCTGGATCGCCAAATCCTATCATCATCTCAAAAACGTAAGAGAGGCCTACTCCTGGTACTTTCGTGCTGTAGCAGAAGCGCCCCATATGCGCGACCCTTATGTGGAATGCGCCAAAATGGCGTATCAGATATCCGACTGGCCGATGGCGTTTTTTATGGCGGAGGAAGCGCTCAAGATCAAAGAACGTTCAAAAACGTATGTGAACATGGGCTATTCCTGGGACTATACACCCAGCGACCTGGCGGCTATTGCAGCCTACCGGCTGGGCATGTATGAACGCGCTTTGGACCATGCAAAAGAAGCGCTGGATAAAAACCCGGAGGATGAGCGGCTGAAGAACAACATGAAGCTCATTCAGGAAAAATGCGGTCCCAAAGAAAACAGCTAGATGGCAGCCACGAATGATTTTCAATATGGAACGGAAAATGTGTGCACCAGTAATTTTTTTTGATAAGGACTTGACAATTAAACCACAGAATGGTAACCTGTTTAAGGCTGATGATAACAGCGCTCCAAATATGAAGCGAAAGGAGGCACGAGCTCAATGACAATCAGATTTGCAATTGTTATGGCAAGCGGCAACAGGTTTGCAAGCGGATTGGCAAGCAGAAGCCGTGTCTCTGCAGGAAATAACTTCATAGCGGGCGCCTAGTGCTAAAAGACGTGGGATGACGAAGCACTTGGTGCTAGAGTCTAACCACGCCATGATTGTCATCGAAATAGCGGGATATCCATCGATATGGATATTTGTGAGCTTTTTCACGGCGGGGTTGAGAAAATCCCGCCGTTTTTGTATGCTTTAAAAACCACCTGGGGTAACCATCATAAGGAGAATACTGCCATGAAAACCCATATTCCAGAGTACATGCTATCCGCCTTTGAAGCCCAGGGTATTGAAACAAAAAAACTGGTTTACGCCATACACACAGATATGGCGCTGGATGGCAGCCATGCAGATACCTACGCTGCCATCGACAAGGAACGCCTGTACATCCTCTACGGTTTGGAAAAGTTGGTCAAGGTCACAGGCGCCCGCCGGATCGTATCCGCATATGAATTGACCGGCATGGATACGTTCGTTCTCAAAGACCTTGGCGAGTTGAACAGTGAAAGGCTTTTGTCCACCGGCAGGCTGTTCAGTGAGCAGGATGGGGAAGCGAAGGTCCTCCTGCTGTTTTCTGTAGGATACCTTTCCTATGTGGAACGGTTGATTAAGGCCGTCAAGAACATTCGCGAAGGGATCGATCCGCTAAATGAAATTTTGGTGGATGAGGAATTGTTCTGTCCCAAGTGCGGCACCCGCTATCCCGAGCCTGAGCGAAAGCTCTGCCCCAAGTGCATGGACAAGAAGTCCATTACCATGCGGCTGATGGGCTTCTTCAAAAACTACTGGCGCAAGGTTCTGGTCGTTTTCCTGGTGATGCTGGCGAGCACGGCATTCGCCATCTTAACGCCGTACGTCAGCTCCAAAATGCTCTTTGACGATGTGCTGGCGGAGGGCGGAAAGTATTATGGCATGGTGTTTGGCATCGTGGCCATGATCTTCCTGGTGCGGGCGTTGGGTGTTTTAATGAACATGCTGTACGGCTATTTGCTGGCTCATACGATGCCGTGGATCATCTATGACCTGAAGGTCAAGATCTTTGAGGCCATGCAGCGGCTGTCCGTGGGCTTTTACACATCCAAGCGCACCGGCGCGCTAATGAACCGTGTCAACAAGGATGCTACCAACATCTACTGGTTTTTTGTGGATGGGCTGCCCTACGTGATCATCAATGTGCTGACCTTTGCCGGCGTGATCACGCTCATGTGCCTGCTCAATCTGACTCTGGCGGCTATCTGCCTTATTGTGATGCCCGTCGCGGTCATCATGTTCAGGATCTTGTGGAGCATTTTCCGCCGCTTCCATCACAAAAACTGGGTATATGGCTCGCAGCTCAATGCCATGGTATCCGATTCCGTCAATGGCCAGCGGGTGATCAAGGCTTTTGCTAGAGAGGATGACGAAACCAATAGGTTTATGGATGTGGGCAATAAGCAGGCTGGCGTGGACACCGCTTCGATGAACGTGGGCTTCACGGCCTTCCCGCTGATCTATCTGTTTATGTTCCTGGGCCAGGTGGCTGTTACCATCGTAGGCGGCATGATGGTCATCCGAAATGAAATCACGGTAGGTACGCTGATCTCCTTTGTCGCTTATCTGCAAATGCTCTATGGGCCGCTGGAGTTCATGTCATGGGTTTCCAACTGGTGGGCACGCTGCGTGGACGCCGCTCAGCGCGTGTTTGAGATCATCGATGCCAAACCGGATGTGGCGGAGCCTGAAAACCCGGTCGCCCTGAACAATTTCGTTGGCCGCATCGATGTGAGCAACGTTTGGTTCGAGTACGATCCGGCAACCCCGATTTTGAAAGGCATCGACCTGCACGTAGAGGCCGGCAAAATGCTGGGCATCGTGGGCAAGACCGGCGCTGGAAAATCTACCCTGGCCAACCTGATTGCCAGGCTCTACGATGTGAACCAGGGCAGCGTAAAGATCGACGGGGTGGATGTGCGGGAGTTGTCCCTGAAAATGCTTCGCAGCAATATCGGCATCGTATCCCAGGACATCTATCTGTTCATAGGCACCATTGCCGACAACATCCGCTATGCCAACCCCAAGGCCACCATTGAGGATGTGATCCGGGCCGCGAAGGCAGCCTCCGCCCATGATTTCATTATGAACCTGCCCGATGGGTATGAAACCAGGGTCGGCGCCGGCGGGCAGGACCTTTCCGGCGGTGAAAAGCAGCGGCTCTCCATTGCCCGCACCATCATCCAAAATCCCAGGATCCTCATACTGGATGAAGCCACCGCTGCTATGGATACCGAGACGGAAGGAAATATTCAAAAGGCTTTGTCCAAACTGCAAAAGGGCCGCACCACCATTTCCATTGCCCACCGCCTTTCCACCTTAAGAGAGGCTGATAGCCTGGCGGTGATCAGTGAGGGCAAGGTTGTGGAAAACGGCACCCACGCGGAGCTGATCGCCAAGAAGGGCGAATATTACAAGCTGTACAACATTCAGATGGAGGGGCTGAAGGTTATCTCCATGGAGGGATGATGACAGTTTTCAGTCCGGCCAAGCACAAAAAATATGGAGGATCAAACGTATGCAAACCGTTGCGACAAGCAGCATGCAAAGTCTTTCCGAAGCCGTTGATATCGGGTTTCTGGATCTGAAGGAAGCGAAATTCTTTAAAACCCCCGGCGGATTTACGGGCCTTACGTACAAAGGTGCGGACTACAAACGTGTAAGCCTGCGGCGTGCGCTGCCCTTGGGTGATCCCAGCAGCTATATCTCCGTGGCCGATCATGAGAACAAGGAAATCGGCATCATCCACAGCCTTTCGGAGCTGCAAGGCGAGCAGCTGCAAACCGTTCTGGAGGAACTGGACCGCAGGTATTACTGCCCTGAGGTTTTCGAGATCAAATCCATCAAGGATAAGCTGGGCTATGTCTACATGGAAATGGTCATCGGCGGCAAGGATGGCAAAACAGACAAGACTTGCGCTGTCAAGGATGTGAACCGGAATATCCGCATGCTTAAAAATGAAAAGCTGATCATATTCGACGTGGATGGCAACCGTTATATCATACCATCCTTGGAAGGGCTCGATAAAAAGAGCCTGAAGCGCCTTGAACCATATCTTTTCTAAGAAAAGCTTGAAGCCTCCCCAAAAGAGTAACTCCATCTTACGACCGGTTAGGAGTTGATTGTTATGAAAGTCTATACCTTTCCCTTTGATTTGGGGCTGGATATGAAACCGGGTAAAGGCGAGCTCCAATTTGCCGAACAGGGAAATATCTCCGTCTTATGGCAGGGCATTGAGACGGACAGTTTTTCCGCCGAAAACGTCAAAGATGCCGCTGTGATTGCTGGTGTAGGCTGCGGTCTTATGTTTGTCACCATGACTGATGATACCGAAAAGGTGTTATGCCGCTTTTCCATGTCGGGCCTCAAGGAGGCGGGGGAGTTTTGCAAAGTTGTCAACTACTTTGTGCAAACGAAGACCGCCCTGATACCCGATGAAAAGGAAGTGTACTATTGCGAAACCTGCGGACGGCCCTTGGTGGAAGGCATGAGCGAATGCTTGTTCTGCTTTAACAAGCGTGGGCTATTGAAGCGCACCTTGGGCTTGATAAAACCGCACTCCAAAAAGCTGCTGTCCTCCCAGTTATGGCTGACGGTATCTTCTATCCTGTTCCTATTGACCCCCCTGTTCAGCCGGTTTTTGATCGACGACTATTTCACCCCCAAACGCGGCCCATTTCTGGATGTGCTGATTCTGGGCCTTGGCATGCTTTTAGCCAGGGCGATGGGCGAAGTGATATTCATTTTGAGCGCCAGGGTGTACAACCGGGCCACCATTGGCTTTGCCAACGATCTTCGTACGAAGACATATGACAAGCTGCAAAAGCTTTCCATGACATCCCTGGCCAAGCGTACACCCGGTGACCTGATCCGCAGGATCATGGAGGATACAACCACCATCAAGGATTTCATGGCCGATGCAGGCCGCTGGGCGGTGGAGCAGAGCATTATGTTTGTGGTGGTCATGGCCGTTCTGCTGTTTACCAACCCGGGGCTGACGCTGCTAGTCTTTTTGCCGGTGCCCATTATGATGGTGGCACTGTCCCAGTTCTGGAAATTCATCCGCAACCGGTATGAGCGCCAGTGGCGCAAAAACTCCCAGTGCCAGTCCATATTGCATGACATCATCCGGGGAATCCGTACGGTAAAGGCCTTTGGCAACGAGGAAATCGAAATCGCCAAATTCTCCAAGGTGACCCGGGAGCTGGCGGAGGTGCAATCCGACAATGAAGTCTTGTGGTCGCTGCTGTTCCCCAGCATTACCTTCTTTACCGGCATCGGCGAATTCCTGGTGCTGTACTTTGGCGGGAAAGGGATATTGAACGGCACCATGAGCATCGGTGTGCTGAACCAGTTTGTCATGTATATCGGTTTTATCTACGCCCCGCTGCGCTGGCTGGTTTCCTTCCCGCGCTGGCTGGCTGACGCTATGACATCCATGGTAAAAGTGTGTGAAATACTGGATGAGGAACCGGATATCGCGGAAAAAGACAACGTAAGGAACGTTCCTATCTCCGGGAATGTTGCTTTTGACGGTGTGACCTTCGGCTACAAATCTTACGAACCGGTTTTGAAGGATGTAAGCCTCACCATCAACCCGGGCGAGATGGTGGGCATCGTAGGCCGATCCGGTACGGGTAAATCCACCCTTATCAACATGCTCATGCGCCTGTATGACCCCAACACCGGCAAAATCTCCATCAACGGAGCGGATTTGCGGGATATGTCTCCCAGGCACCTGCATGAGAATATCGGCGTGGTGTTCCAAGATTCCTTCCTGTTCGCCGGCACCATTTACGACAACGTGGCCTACGGCAAATCTGGTGCGACACCGGAAGAAGTGATCGCCGCCTGCAAGGCCGCCAACGCCCACGACTTTATCATGCAGACCGCCGACGGCTACAACACCTTGCTTGGCGAGGGTGGACATACCATCTCCGGCGGCGAGCGGCAAAGGCTGTCCATCGCCCGGGCCATCATCAAAAATCCGGATGTGTTGATCCTGGATGAAGCCACCAGCTCTCTGGATGTGGAAACGGAATCCGCCATTCAGGAAAGCCTGAACAGCCTCACAAAGGGCCGCACCACGGTGGCCATCGCTCACAGGCTTTCCACCTTAAGAAGCGCCGACCGCCTGATCGTGTTGGATAAGGGAAAGGTAGCCGAGGCCGGCACCCATGTGGAGCTGCTCAAGAAAAAGGGCATCTATTATAAGCTCGTCATGGCTCAGCGGCAGACTAGCAAACTGTCCAAAGAAGAGCAGGCAGAGACCATTGGTGCAGCCGGGTAAACAACAAGAAAAATCGCCGCGCAGTTCACACGAACCGTGCGGCGATTTTTGTATCATTATTTTTTCTTGTACCTATCCCCAGGCAGCTTTGACCCGTCTATTAAGTATAGGCTTACCAAAGCGAAAGGAACCATGTTCATGGATGGCACGGAATTTGAAGCGCATGTCTTAACGTGCGAAGCACGCTTGTACCGCATCGCCCGGTCCATGCTGCGAAACGACCAGGATTGCGGCGATGCGCTGCAGGAAGGCATTTTGAAGGCATGGCAGCGGCTTTATACCCTGAGGGATGAAAGGCGCTTCGACGCATGGCTGACACGCATCGTCATCAATGAGTGCCGAAATCTGCAGCGTGGATACACAAGGCGGACTGTGCCCTTGGAATGTATTCCGGAGCGTGGAACAGAGCCGCCCGGTACCGGCCTTGCGGATACCCTTGCCAGCCTCCCTGAAAAGTACAGGCTGATTCTTTTGCTCCATCATGGGGAAGGTTTTTCGGTGGAGGAAATAGCCGCCATGCTGCGTTTGACCAAGAGCACCGTCAAGTGGCGGCTGCACGAGGGCCGCAGGCTGCTCGGCGCTGCCTTACGCGAGGAGGTGGATTGAAATGAGGGAACAGGACATTCAAAGCATGCTGGTGCCTGAGATAGTGCACCAAAAGGTGCTGCTGGCGCTTCAGGAGACAAAGACATTAAAGCCTGTACGGCGGCGGTTTTCCGCTGGCATGATTGTTGCTGCGCTCGTCACTCTTCTCCTTATGGGGGCGGCCGTTGCCACCAACCAGTGGGGTGTATTGGATTACCTTTTCGGCGGAGCCCAAAATGCCAGTGAGGAGACAATGAAAAAGGTATGGCCTGTCGGTCAGACACAAACGGCCCAGGGGGTCACGGCTACAGTCGGCAGCGTGCTGTATGACGGGGAAAGAATCGCTTTGGGCTGGGTACTTGAAAACGCCAATCCCGAAGAGCCGGTTTATTTCATCCTGGATCCTCCAATGGCGGATGGCCGGGCAATATTATTCACATCAAATGATGGGTTGGAAAATACATGGCTTCCTGATCCTTTTTCCCTTCATATTCACCCGGACTCTGTTGTCAAAGGTGGATTTACCGGTGTCATCAGAGGTGGCGCACCCAAAGGAGAGTTTGAAGTCTGCATCCGCATCTCCGTTTTCAAGCCGATTCAGCCCATATACATTGTGAAGGATGCGGATTATCTGAACAAATGGGGCCAGGTTGACTATAACCGGATGAAGCCGGTGATTTGGGAAAAAAGCAAACAGGGAAATCTTGTTGTCAATGAGGCAGGGGATGTCCAGATTACATTGCCTGAAAATGAAAAAACAGAAGAGGTTTATGTCGGGGGCTCGGCGGATGAGGTGGAATCCATGGGAAAATTCCAGAGAGAGGATATGGTATTCACCTTCACCATAAACACCAAAGCTGATGAGGATATTAAACCATAATAAAAATCGGGCGGCCCCGGAGAATTCCGGGGCCGCCCGCTTACGGATATGGTTTACGCCTGCGCCGCCTTCGCTTTTGTTTCCGCCATCGCCGCCGCCAGCGACGGGGCTGCGATGTACATCGGGAAAGACGCGAACATCAATACGATGCCCAGCGCCCCCGGTGTAAGGGCGATCAGCAGCAGCGCTACCACGGGAGCAGCGATCCATACGGAAAGGAAGCCCGTGAATAGGCTGAATACCGGATGACGCAGTGCGATTATGCCCAAGAGAGAAGCAAAGATTGCGCCGAAGCTGAACAGGAAAGCCCCGCCGGGAAGCAGGAGTGTGGCCGCGGCTGCCAGAACAGTGGCAAGCAGTATGGCAGGGACGGTCATTTCCTCAAAGGTATGGCCTTTCCTGATTCTATTTCTCATGAACAGCGACAAAAGGATATACATGGCGGCAATCAAGGCCACGGTGATCCATTCAGAGCCCGGTACACCGGTAAGGCCCATCAGGCTGAAAGGACGGTTAAAAAGCTGTGCCAGCAGCCAGATGATCCCAGTGCCCACGGCAGCGGCTACGATTGAAACGCCCAGATATGCGAATGCTATCAAAAGATGGCGGAATTTCAGCTTTCCGCGCCTGTGCGCCATATGCACATAGGCAGCCAGCGTTAGCGCGGCAAGGGAAAGCCATACCCAGTTCATCCATGCGGGGAAGGAAACAAGCACCCCCCGTGCCAGTGTGAACCAGGCCAAATCCTGTGAAGCGGCAAACGTGCCGGGCACATTCCCCATGGCGTAAGCCTTCACAAGCGGAAGGACCTGCTCGCCATAGTCCTGCAGCGCGGACAGGCTGATGTTTTCATAGATGTCCCTGGGGGTATGGTTATCATCGATTTTGTACAGGTTGGAAAAGTTCAGCCCCTGCATGCCCTGATCTATGAATGATGTAAAGTCGGTATAGTTGGGCATGATGCGGTATACATCCGTCGCCAAAGACCATGAGGCGGGGTGGGGGTTGTTGGCCTTGTAGAAACGGATCAAACCCTCGTTGTTCACACTCGTTTCAAACAAAATCGACGGTCCAGACAACCCTCTTGATTCAATATTGAACACCGCGTCGGAGGAAGCAGCATTAAAGACGGTATCTATAGCAATGGCTTCCGACCCCAGCATGGACGTCTCCTCGGCATCGGTGAACACCACGCGGATGGTATTTAGGATTTTTCCCTGGGAAGCGATGCAGCGCAGCGTTTCAAGAATCACAGAAACGCCGTAGGCATCGTCTGAGGCGCCGTGGGAGCCGGGCGCTCTGCCAAGTTTCAGGCCCGGATTGGAATCATAATGCGCCACCAATAGGATGGAACGGCTGTTTTCACCGCGGAGCGTTCCGCAGATATCCACGGCGGTCACATGATTGCCGTGGCCGTGCTCCGCCTTTTCGTAATCCTTTTCATAAGTGCGCGTTTCCACCTCGAGGCCGATGGCTTTGAGCGTATTTGCAAGATATTCCCGCACAGCTGTAATCGCCTCGGTGTCGTTGTTCGTATGGACGTCCTTGGCGATGACCTTGATATCTTCAGCGGCGCGCAAAGCACTGAATTCCGTGACTGGCACGTTTTTATCAGGTGCGGGAGATGTAATAAGAACGCTCAGCCCGAGAGATGATGCGACGATGACCGCAAGAAGTGCGGCCACAATTTTGTAGGGTTTCATTGGGTAACCTCCTTTTTTGACTGCTGCCATGAAAAGCGGATGAATGTCGGAATGAGTGCGGATGATAATGGGATTTTTCAAAAGTATACCACACACTGCGTCTTATATCAATTTCAAGTCAAACAGTCAAATGCCGCCTATGCAGGTCATCAAAATGGCGGCAGATAAAGCGCAAAGATTCCTAAATCGTTTTTGAAACAGCCCGAATAACTGCATGGATGTGCAGTGTCAATCTATCAATTTGCTTTCCACGAGGATGAGGATAATATCCTATATGGTATGATATGAGGCCAAAATGTACTTTATTTTGTGGAAGAACGGTTGATGTCTCAAATTTTAGTCGTATGCCCCCTTGTGTTTCCTCCATTTTCGCGGTATGATACCTATAGTAGGCGTGTGGAGTTATGCCTAAATGCGAAATCGTTTTAGAATTATTCTGGAAGCGGAGGCCATGCTGCATGACGTACGGTTTTTTCGACGATGTCCGGAAGGAATATGTAATTACAAGGCCGGATACGCCTTATCCCTGGATCAATTATCTGGGTAGTGAGGATTTCTTTTCCCTCTTATCCAATACCGGCGGCGGCTACAGCTTCTGCAAGGATGCCAGGCTTTTGCGCCTTACCCGCTACCGTTACAATAACGTGCCTACAGACGCCGGCGGCCACTATTTCTATATCAAGGATGGGGAAACTGTATGGAATCCCGGCTGGATGCCGGTGAAAACGGCCCTGGACCATTACGAATGCCGGCACGGCTTAGGCTACAGCGTTTTCACAGCTGATAAAAATGGCCTTCAGGTAAAGCAGACGGTGATGGTCCCCAGGGGCCGTACCGCCGAGGTAACACAGATCAAAATAACCAACGCTTCCAATCAGGAAAAGCACATAAGCCTCTATAGCTTTGTAGAGTTCTGTCTTTGGAACGCCATGGACGACTCCACAAACTTCCAGCGTAACTACAACATTGGCGAAGTAGAAGTGCATGGCAGCGCAATATACCATAAGACAGAGTATAGGGAGCGGCGGAATCATTACGCGGTATTTTCCGTAAACACAACTGTGGACGGGTTTGACACCGACCGGGAATCCTTTGTGGGTTTGTACAATGGCCTTCATGCACCGCAGGCGGTTTTAGAGGATGCTCCCCGCCTAAGCATCGCCAACGGCTGGGCGCCTATCGGTTCCCACTGTCTGCGCCGGATATTAAAGCCTGGCGAATCCGTTTCCTTTGTGTTCGTGCTGGGCTACTGCGAAAATCCTGATGAAGAGAAGTTTGAAGCGCCCGGCCTGATCAACAAGGCCCCCGCCCAAAGGCTTCTTAATGCCTTCCAAACCGATGCACAGTTTGAAGAAGCCTTGGGCGAACTGAAAGCATACTGGACGGAGCTTCTTTCCAGCTATCAGGTGAACAGCGGCAATGAAAAAATGGACCGCATGGTGAACATCTGGAACCAATACCAGTGCATGGTCACATTCAATATGTCCCGTTCCGCCTCCTATTTTGAGTCAGGCATAGGCCGGGGCATGGGCTTCCGCGATTCCACCCAGGATCTTTTGGGCTTTGTCCACCTGATTCCGAAAAGGGCCAGGGAACGGATACTTGACATAGCGGCCACCCAGTTTGAGGACGGCAGCGCCTATCACCAGTACCAGCCTCTTACCAAGCGCGGCAATCTGGAAGTGGGCAGCGGCTTCAACGACGATCCCCTGTGGCTTATATTCGGTGTGGCAGCCTACATCAAGGAAACGGGAGACTTTTCCATCCTCCATGAATCCGTGCCCTTTGACAACAACGCAGATAATGCCCAACCTTTGATGGAGCATCTACGGCGCTCCTTCCGCTATACCAGCACGCATCTTGGCCCTCACGGCCTTCCGCTGATCGGCCGGGCGGATTGGAACGATTGCCTGAACCTGAACTGCTTTTCCAAAACGCCGGGTGAAAGCTTTCAAACATGTCAAAATTACGACAGCGGCATAGCGGAATCGGTGTTCATCGCCGGCATGTTCGTGGCGGTGGCGGATGATTACGCGGCGCTATGCAACCGCTTCGGCTGGGCGGAAGAGGCTGCCTCCGCTGTTCTGGAAAAGGCGAAGATGGAAAAGACCGTCCTTCAACATGGCTGGGATGGAAACTGGTTCCTGCGCGCATATGACGCCTATGGCAACAAGGTGGGCAGCGCCGCGTGTAAGGAGGGGCAAATTTTCATCGAGCCCCAGGGCTTTTGCGTGATGGGGGGCATCGGTGTAAAGGAAGGCTTGGCGCTTAAGGCGCTGGATTCCGTTCGTGAAAAGCTGCAAAATCAGCACGGCATCGCGCTGCATACGCCGCCTTACTCCGAGTATCATTTGGAATTGGGGGAAATCAGCTCCTATCCCCAGGGGTACAAGGAGAACGGAAGTATCTTCTGCCATAATAACCCCTGGATCACCATTGCAGAAACGGTGCTTAATCACGGTGACCGGGCCTTTGAAACCTACCGGCTGATTTGCCCTTCGTATACGGAAGATCAGACGCTTCACCGCACCGAGCCGTACGTGTATGCCCAAACCATTGCCGGGCCTTATGCCAAGCGTTTCGGCGAAGCGAAAAACAGCTGGCTTACAGGCACGGCTGCCTGGTGCTTCTACTCCATCTCCCAGGCTATCCTGGGCGTAAAGCCGGATTTCGACGGGCTTAAAATTGATCCCTGCCTGCCGGGAGAGATGAAGGAGCTTACCCTGACACGGCGCTGGCGAGGGAATACCTACGTCATCCATGTGGAAAACAGGAGCGGGGGAGAGAAGAAAATCGTACGGCTGACTTTTGAGGGGAAAGCGTTGAACGGAAACATTCTTCCCTCAGTATCTGAAACCGGGAAAACGTACCATGTAACGGCAGTAGTGGAATAGTAAAGCTGCGACGATATAGCTAACAGAATGAATCTCTCCAATTTATCCTGAAATATGGGTTCGAGGCGGACGCGTCATGGCTTTCCCTTGAGGGGAAGCTGTCGACGAAGGAGACTGATGAGGTGGTATTAACTGTGAATAGACTTGCAGCTAAACACCTCATCCGCCGCTTCGCGCCACCTTCCCCTCAAGGGGAAGGCTTAAAAGCGTTTCATGCACACATTTTTGTCCCTTGGGATGATGCTTATATCATAGGCAGCTGTGAACATAGCAGGAACATGCATCCAGGACTACATTGAAGTAGAAGTGTATCGACCTTGTCAATACCCGGGGGAGTGCTCCAATGCGGGCACTCCCCGTTTTTATTACGGGATGACAATCCCTTCTCTGTATGGTATCATACGCTAAGGCCACCACAAGGAGGATTTTTGCATGGCGGATACTCCCCTTCTTACCGCCTGTATCGTTACTTATAACAGCGAAAAGCACATAGAAAACGTGCTGTCTTCGCTTTTTGAGAGCACCATTGCGGACCGCATGGAAATCATGGTGGTGGATAATGTATCCACCGATCGGACAGTCGCCCTTGTGGAAGTAAACTTTCCCCGTGTGCGGCTGATAAAGCTTACCCAAAACATAGGATTTGGCCAGGGACATAACAAGGCGCTGCCGTATGTGAACGCGCCTTACCACCTGATCGTAAATCCGGATATCACCGTAGGACCGGATGTGCTGGAGCGGATGATTGCTTTTATGGATTCCCGTCCGGATGTGGCGCTGCTTTCGCCCAAGGTGAAGCATCCAGACGGCAGCGAACAGTTTCTGCCCAAGGAGCTGCCGTCCGTCCATTTCCTTCTGGGCGGCTATCTGGAGCGGCTGGGGCGCCCTTTTACATCGTGGAGGGGCCGGTATACCTGGCGGGATAGAAACGTGACAGAACCTGCGGAGCTTAACTTTGCCACGGGCTGCTTCATGCTGGCGCGCGCCGATGCTTTAAAAGCAACGGGTGGTTTTGATCCCCGGTACTTTTTGTACATGGAGGATGCGGATTTGACCCGTGAAATGAAAGCGCAGGGATTGACGCTGTATCACCCCGGCTTTTCCGTGACCCATGTATGGTCCAGGGACAGCGTTCATTCGTTAAAGAGCACTCTTTTGCATGTAAAATCCATGATGCAATATTTTGGCAAATGGGGCTTAAAAATATGAAGCCGGTTGCGTGTTTGAGGCTATGAGCAAATGAAAGAGCAGCAAAGAAAAAACCTTGCAGTCATTCTTTCTGTTTTAGGGTATGCCATCTTTGGCTTCAGTTTTCTTTTCTCCAAACAGGCGCTGAATGTCGCAACACCCTTTGTACTGCTGTCAGTGCGGTTTACAGTGGCATTTTTGCTGCTGAATTGCCTGTTGTTGTTACGTATACGCAGGCTCCGCCTCAAAGGCAAAAAAATCGGTTCGCTTCTGTTGCTGGGCCTGATTCAGCCTGTTGTTTACTTTATTTGTGAGAACTATGGCGTAACGCTTTCTGCCACATCATTTATTGGGACGATACTGGCTTTGGTCCCCATCACAAGCCTAGCCGCAGCCCGTGTCTTTTTGAAGGAAAGAATCCGCCCCTTTCAGGCTCTCTGCTCCCTTGCTTCGGTGGTTGGCGTTTTTTTGACTACGATGTATCAGGGATCGGGCAGCTTCAGTTGGCTGGGCTTTCTGCTGCTTCTCGTATCGGTATTCGCCGGTACAATGTTCAACGTACTCAGCAAAAAGATATCGGTTCGGTTTTCTCCTTTTGAAAGAACCTATGTGATGTTCGCACTGGGCAGCGCGGTTTTCACATGTATTGCACTGATTCAAAGCGCGGGGAATTTTCAGGAAATGGTCATTGTACCGCTTTGCGATACTTCGTTCTGGATTTCCGTTATCTATCTGGCGGGGTTGTCTTCCGTGGGAGCTTTCCTGATGCTCAACTATGCCGTGACCCATTTGGATGTTGCAAGCGCCTCTATATTTGCCAACATCACAACGGTGATCACTATTCTGGCCGGGGTGTTGATACTGCATGAGAGCTTTGGCATTTATCAAATCATAGGGTCGGTGATCATCATTCTTGCGGCGTATGGGGTGAACGCAAAAAGAAAAGGGGAATTGACAGGGCAAGCAAAACCTTACGAACAGGCGTCTATGGAATAAGTTGCAGGCAGTAAAATGGAAATAAAAACCGTATGAGAAATATCTCTTACGGTTTTTTTGATGTTGCTGACAATTACTGTTTTTGCGTATGACGTGGGGATGCAATGAAGGGGCCGAAGCCCCTTCATTTATAGTCGTGACGCCCGGCTTTGCCGGGTGCGCGGGTCGCTTGCGGAGCAAGCTTTCCTTACACTTTTCATCGGCCGCGAGCGTAGCTATAAGATGAAAAGCGCAGGCTCGAGAAAATGTCACGGTCATTTACTCGAAACGTCATTGATCCATCCTGACCATTTTGTAGTATGTCCTGGCAGTAGCCGTATAGACCGTTCCGTACAACAGTGCGAACACCCCTGCGGTCAGGAAGATGCTGAGAGATATGATTAGCTTGACGCTCAGGCCGAACATGGAAAGCATTTCGGTTATCATGTGCAGTGCGCCCCATGTATGCAGTATGGCCACGATGATGGGAAGGATGAATACCGACAGGATTTGTTTGCGAACGGTAGCCCGTACCTCATCCCGGCTCATGCCCACCTTCTGAAGGATAATGAACCGGTCGTGGTCCATGTATCCTTCCGAAACCTGCTTGAAATAGATGATGAGCGTGGTAGCCATCAGGAACAGGAGGCCAAGGAATACGCCCAGGAACAAGAATCCGCCGTACAAGGCATACCAATCCCGGCGCATCGTATCCACACTGGAAATATTGAAGCTTATTTTTTGAGCGTTTATGGCATCCCTCACATCCTGGGAATACATCAAAAGCGCTTCATCGCTCCCATCGCTGTTCCACCAGAAGCCCTGTTTAAAGGTTTCCGAATCCTGTCCTTTGATGCTCTTGTAGATAACCTTGGCAGTCTCCCTATCCTTGACGATCAGGTACATGGGCGGTTCCATGCCGTTGTTGTTCTTCTGGGAAATGGGAAACTCTGCCAAGTTCTCCTTGATGCTGATTACCATGCTGCCGGCAGTCAAACTGTCTGGTGCCGGGCTGTTCCTGGACTCAAACAGAAGCGCTTCATTGTCAGCAAGCGTATAAGCGCTGCCGGCCATTCGATTAAACTCATTCAAAGGGAGCAGGAAAAGCATCCACATGCTTTCGTACTCTTTGGAAGTTATTGTACTCGATAATTCCGCTTTGCTTAAAGTATTTCCCTCTCGGGACACGGCGGTGTCAAGGAAAACGGCTTGATAAAGGTTGGAGATTGAAACTGTGTGCTCTTGTGCTTTTTCCTGTACCAATTCTTCCGCCCGGACAGGATCAAGCTCGGTTTCCTTGTAGCTTAAAACATGATCCATTGGGTACATATCCCTGAGCATGTTCGTCTGCCCTACATACAGCGCCACCGTAGTACCTATAGTGATAATAGCCATGGTGCTTAATATGCAGATGCCGGCCAGGCCTGCGGCGTTTTGCTTCATGCGGTAAATCATACCGGATATGGATATGAAATTGCGGGGCTTGTAGTAGTAACCTTTGTTTCGCCTGAGCATCTTCAAAAAGGCGACGCTTCCGGCGGTGAACAGCGCATAGGTTCCTATGATTACCAGAATGACCGCGATAAAGAAAATGGACAGCGCCTGCAGGGGATTTCCTACAGTAATGGCCAGCCAATAGCCGGCACCCATGGCGGCAATGCCGATCAGGGCCAGCAGCCAGCGTGTCTTCGGTTCCCTTTCGCCCTTCTGCTGCCCTTTTAAAAGGTTGACGGGGCTGGAAAGGTGTACCTGCAGCCGGTTGTATAACAGCAGGCAGAAGAATACGGCAGCGAACAATCCGACCGTTAAGAGCAGGGGGAACTGGTTCACCTGAAAGATGATAGGGGTTGGAATGTGCATCAACGCCTGGACCAACAGGAACATGAGCTTGCTAAGCGAAATTCCAAGGCCGATCCCCGTAACCAAGCTTACAATCAGCAGCGCCGTCATCTCGTGGAAAAGGATGCGGGCGATATGCTTTTTCTCCAAGCCCAGTATGGCGTACAGGCCCAGTTCCTTTTTTCGGCGCTTAATAAGAAAGCTGTTTGCGTAAAACAGGAATATCAGGGCAAAAAGGGCCACTACAATTGCGCCAAGCACCATCATTACCTGCAAGGATGAAGCGCCAGGCATCTTCCTGAGACCGTCGTTCAGGGCGAGCATGGAAAAAGTGTAGAACACGAATATGGTGCAGACGGTACTTAGAAAAAAGGAAAGGTAGGTTTGCCGGTTCTTAAGCAGGTTGGAAAGGGCGAGGCGCAGGTATAAAAACCGCTTACGCACCTAATTCACCCCCGGCGGAAAGAACGGTGAGGGCACTTATGATCTTTTGATAGAAGGCATCCTGGCTGATGTCGCCCCGGTACATTTGATGGTATACCCGGCCGTCGCGTATGAACATCACCCGGCCGGCAAAGCTGGCAGCTTGGGCACTGTGGGTGACCATGAGAAGGGTTTGACCCCTTCCATGAATAGAGGAGAAGGTTTGTAACAGGCTTTGGGATGCTTTGGAGTCCAGCGCCCCGGTAGGTTCGTCGGCCAGCACCAGTTTGGGAGAGGTGATAAGCGCGCGGGCCACGGCAGTGCGCTGCTTTTGGCCGCCGGAAATCTCATAGGGGAATTTGGGCAATATTTCGGCAATATGCAGTATATCTGCCACGGCGATGAGCTTGGGTTCCATTTCCTTGTAACTTTTCCCGGCCAGAACCAGGGGCAGAAGGATGTTGTCGCGTACGGAAAAGGTATCCAGCAGGTTGAAATCCTGGAAAACAAAACCCAGGTTATCCCGGCGGAAGGCGGAGATTTCCTTATCCCGGATTTGAGCCAGGTCTTTGCCCTCCAACAGCACCTGGCCTTCGGTGGGCTTGTCCAGCGCGGCCAGGATGTTGAGCAGCGTCGTCTTGCCTGAGCCGGATTCGCCCATGATGGCAACGAACTCGCCCGATTCCACGCTGAAGCTGGCGTCGGTGAGGGCTTCGACCTTTTGTCCGCCCAGCAGGGTGGTATATACTTTTTTCACATGGATGACGTCAAGCAGGGGCATACATTATTCCTCCCGATGATGATTGCGCTTTGAGCACTTGTTCATTGTAGCGCAAGAAGCTGATTCATGCCTTGATATAGCCTTACAAACCGGGAGGGAAAACTTACAGTTTTGAAAGGTTGAACATTTTTGCCTGAAAGTAGGTTAATCAAAGCCCCGCCCATTGTCATCCTGAGGGCTCCGCCCGAAGGATCTTTAGCTGCATACCATAGCCCAAAGGCAAGATCCTTCGGGCGGAGCCCTCAGGATGACACATCGTGGAGAAATAGGAAGCAGGGGGAACTATCGGGTGCCTGTGTTGGCTCGATTGCTGCCGTCGCCCACTGGCATTTTCATCTCCCGCATTCAATGACTTCTGCAGTTAACAATCATCAAAACACTTTCAGCTTATTTTCCGACACGTCGATGGATACTTGCGTACCTTTTCCTAGCTCGGAACGGATGGACAGCCGGTGACCAAGTTTTAGTGCCACTTCCCTGGCGAGGTACAGACCGATACCAGTAGCCCGTTGGTCCATCCGCCCGTTATGGCCTGTAAAGCCACGATCAAATACCCGGGGCAGGTCTTCCTTAGGTATACCCACGCCGCTGTCTGCGATATTCAGGACAGGTCCTTCCTGCACATAGATGCGCACAGTGCCCTGCTGTGTATACTTGACGGCATTGGATAATATTTGTTCCAGCAATATCAGGAACCACTTTTCATCCGTGAGCACCTTCTCTTCAAAAGGCTCCATTTCTAGTGTGATCTTTTTATGAATGAACATCAGCGCGTACTTTTTGACCGCCTTTTTCACAAGGCTGTACAGGTCGTGTGAGCGGAGGACAAAGTCGTCGGTGAGGCTTTCCAGCCGCAGATAGTGCAGCGCCATTTCCGCGTATCGCTCTGTTTTGAACAGCTCCTCTTCCAGCTGGCCAAGGTCAAGTGTATCTCCGCTTTGCAAAAGCAGCCGCATGGCGGAAAGGGGTGTTTTGATTTGATGCATCCACAGGGTATAGTAATCTTCGCGCTCTTTGATCTTGCGGGTCTGTTCGTTTTTCTCCATTAGCCTAAGTCTCGCCTGCTCCGCCAATAAGGATTGATACTTTTCTTCCAGCCTGCCCGCGGGGGAGGGCAATCCTTCCGGAAGCGTTTCAAGACGTGAAAAAGCTGCTTCCATCAGCCGGTGCTTCCGGTAGAACCGGGCCCAGGAGACGATACCGGCCATGAAAAGCGCAACGCCGCTAAGCTGAAGCGCATACCACAGCGGGGCCATGTCAAGATGGGAAAGGGAACCTATCATCAAAAAAAGACCGGCTACCGTAAAGCACAAAAAGAGCATTCCCGCCTTCTCCCGGAGGAAGGATAAAAATAGACGAATGACGGACGCTTTTTTCATGGCTGCGCCTCCAGCAGATACCCCATGCCTTTCTTGGTGACGATAAAGTTATCAAGCCCCGCGTCCTCCAGCTTCTTGCGCAGCCGGGTCACGTTGACGGTAAGGGTGTTGTCGTCTATAAATACGTCGCTGTCCCAAAGCTGCTGCATGAGTGCGTCACGGCTGACTACGTTTCCTTTGTTCGTGAGCAGCGTTTGCATGATCTTTGTTTCATTGCGGGTCAGTTCGATTTTCTGACCATTAAAATGGAGCGTGCCTTCCCCCGGATGGAATATGGCGCCCCGGTGCGTAAGCGTGTGAAGCTGCCCTTGAAAATCATAGCTGCGGCGGAGGAGCGCCTGCATTTTGGCCACAAGAACGCTTAAATCAAAGGGCTTGGTGATGTAATCATCGCCGCCCATGGACATGGCCATCACAATATCCATATTGTCTGTGTGGGAGGAAAGAAACAGAATAGGCACGCGGGAAATCTTGCGTATTTCACCGCACCAGTAAAAGCCGTTGAAGCGAGGCAGGGAAATATCCAGCAGAATGAGGTGCGGTTCCTCCTGGCGGAATTCCTCCATAATCGTAGAGAAGTCCTTCACCGCAAAGGCGGAATAGCCCCATTTGGCCAGGTGATTTTGGAGCACCCCGGCAATGGTTACATCGTCTTCCACGATCATGATTTTGTAGTCTGCCATAATTTCCCCTCCCCAGGGGATTATAGCATATATTCTATTTTCCGTCTTCCCGTCTGTAATCCCTGGGTGTCAATCCTGTGTTTTTCTTGAACAAATAACTGAAATAGTGGGGGTCGTTATATCCCACCTGATAGGCTATGTCGGAGGAGCGTAAACTGCTGGTTCGCAAAAGCTCCTTGGCGCGGTTTAGCCTAAGCCCTGTCAGGTATTCCGTAAAGGTGATGCCCATCTCCTGGGAAAACACGGTGCAGAAATGATTGTTGCTCAGCGCCACATGACCCGCCACCTCGTGCAGGCTGACGCCGGGGTTTGCAAAGTGCTCGTTCAGATACGCCTGCGCCCTGCGGATCACCATGCTGTACCGGGTGGCGTTTTGCTTATCCCTGAAAGCGATGGCGTTTGACAGTATCTCCCGGGCCAGGGGCAGCACATCCTCCACGGTTTGCATGTTCTCCTTGGGCCCCTGGCGTACAAGCTCCGGCATGACCTCCTGGGGAACACCGCCGTTTTCCTTGATAATGCGGGAGGCTGCCAGAAGGATTTCCACATATACGTAGTTGGCCATCACCGTGGAGCGCAGCACTACATCCCCCAGGGAGGAGATATAATGCTGAAGGATTTTGTCCACATCCTCCTGGGTGGCATATTGAAGCTGCTCCCAGATAGGAACCACATCAAGGTTTAAAAGCGACAGCCCGGGGGTGATTCCCACATCATGGATGCCCATAATACGCCTTTGACTGTTTTCGCCCTGGAAAGCATCCATGGTGCGCAGCACCGCCTGAGCGGCGGAAAGGGAATCCCTTACCTCCCACAGGTTTTTGACGGCGGAGCCTATGCTCAATTGAATGCGGATGCCGGCAGCCTGCTCAATACCGTACTGCGCCGCCTGGGCAAAACCATAAGCCCGCTCCTCCAGATCACTTTCATTGTCGCCCAGTACCAATAAAACCGGATAGCCGCCCACTTCACAGTAGTACACCGCCCCGGCGCTGCCGTCGCACAGCCGCTGCAGCGAACCTTGCACGGCAATGGATTCCTCGTACCGCTTATCGGTATAGCCAGGCGCCACCAGCATGACTAGATAGCTTTTAGCCAGCAAGCTCATATGCAGCTTGCGTGACCGCTCCAGTATCTCCGCCACATCCTCCTTTTGAATGGAGGCGCTGAACAACTCCCGCAGAAGCTTTTCCTGCATATAGCGGCTGCTGGAAGCAAACTGCTCCTTGAGGGCTTTTAAATCGGCCTGTTTTTTCTTTTCATCCTGAATACGCTCGCCTATGCGGTTAAGTGCCTGCAAAAGTTCCTGTGCATTGACTGGCTTCAAAAGATAGTCCTTTACGCCCAGGGAAATGGCCTCCTTGGCATAAGCGAACTCGTCATAGCCGCTCAGGATCACCACCTGCATCCAGGGCATGGTATGGGCAATGGAGCGGCATAGTGCCAAGCCGTCCATGAAAGGCATTTTGATGTCGGTGATGAGGATGTCCGGCTTGATATCCTGGAGCATGGAAAGCGCCATTTCCCCGTCAGGGGCTTCCCCTGCCAATAAGAATTCCGTTTGTTCCCAAGGGAAATTGTTGCGTATGCCTTCGCGCACCACGATTTCATCGTCCACTAAAAACACCTTATACATGCTCCTGCCTCCTTACCGGGACGGAAAAGGAAACAGCCGTGCCGCGAGGCCCGCTTTCGATGAAAAGTTCTCGCGGCGGGCTGTAATAAAGCTGCAGGCGTTTGTTCACGTTGTACAGCCCGTAGCCCAGGTTTTCTTTTTCCATGGAGATGCCCTGCGAAAGACACGCCCGAATCTCATTAAGCCGCTCTGTTGGCATGCCCGCGCCGTCATCCCGTACCTCAAAATGCAAAAGCTCTTCTTCCCGCCTGCCCGTGATTTCCACCCGGCCCTTGCCGCGGCGGTGCTTGATGCCGTGATAAATGGCGTTTTCCACCAAAGGCTGTATGACCAGCTTCAAGATTTGAAGATCGTGCAGTTCCTCCGGAATGTCGATAGAATAATCGAGTATATCCCGGTAGCGGATTTTTTGGATCGTAAGATACCCTTGCAGGTGGCGGACCTCCTGGGAAAGGGGAATCCAATCCCGGCCCTGGCTCAGGGAGATCCTAAAAAAGTCGGAAAGCGCTTGGGTGATTTGAATCACTTCTGCCGTGCGCCTGGCCTCCGCCAGCCAGACGATGGCGTCCAGTGTGTTGTACAGAAAGTGGGGTGCAATTTGCGCCTGCAGCGTACGAAGCTCGCTCTTTTTAAGATTTTCCTGCTCCCGTTTGTTTTCCTCAATGAGGTCCGACAGCTTGCCTGCCATGATGTTCAGGCTTGCGGTAAGGGATTTCAGCTCCTCCACTTCGGTGGTGGGCGCCCGGGCTAGCAGGTTGCCGCCTGCCAGGCTGCCGGCAAACTCCTCCAGTTGGGCAATAGGCCGGCGGATAGTCTCACTCAGGGAGGATTGGGCCATCATGGCAAACAAAACCGTTAGCAGCAAAAGCACCAGCTCTGCAGCCAGGATAATGCCCAGCATGTTCTGCAGATGGATGCTTGTATCGGTGGCAGTGCTGATCTCCAGGGCTATGAAGTCTTCCAGCATGTCGCCCACCAAAGCGGCCACGCTGCGCACTTCCTCCAAGGTCACCTCGTTTTCTTGAACCTTGGCTCCGGCTTCCATCTGGCGCCCCATGTCGTTCACGTATGTCTCCAGGGTGCTCATGGTGCGCCGGGCTACCGTCAATTGAACGGGGTTGCGGGTGACGCTGGATACCATGAGATTATCCAGCTGATCGTTTACCGTATGGATCAGATTGTAGTGCTCGCCTTCCGCAAAGGTTTTTCGGCCGGCCACCACGCTCCACAATTCGTCGGGGATGGTTTCCACCACCAGCGGCTTCAGGGAGGATACTTTTTCGATTTGGCTGATAACGCTATGGTAACGGAAAGCGTAATTGGCCATGACACCTACGCTGGCGATTAAGGGAATGAGCATCAGACCCATCAGAATAATGTAGGAAAGCTTCAACCGCTTGCCGATGCTGTTATCCACATGCAGCCGCTTTAAGATCCGTTCAGTCAGGCTGCGCATGATCAATATCCCCTTTCGGGCAGGCTGTTAAGATTGGTATCGGACATATACATAACGAATGATATCTATATTATACAAAAAAAGACAAGGGTTTTCAATCGCTGAAAAGGCGGCCGGCGAAAACCGCCGGCCGCCTTATGCTGCAGCACCTAAGTTTATTTCAGCTTCCACACTACATCGCTAAAAAGCAGTTCCTTGGATAGCTGGGGAATGGTGGTGTCCTTATTGATATGAATGAACTCAATACCCAGCATATCGCAGAAATCCCGCAAATACTCCGCATCCAGCTGATAGCTGAGCACCGTGTGATGGGCACCGCCGGCCAGGATCCAGGCCTCGGCGGAGGTGCTCAAATCGGGCAGTGGCTTCCACATCACCTGGGCTACGGGAAGCTTGGGCATTTTTTGATAGGGGCTTCTTGCCTCGATGTCGTTGACGATCATGCGGAAGCGATCACCCATATCCACCAATGTGGCCACGATGGCAGGGCCATCACCGGTTGCAAACGTCAGGCGGGCGGGGGGCTCCCGGTCGCCAATGTTCATAACGTGCACCTCAATGCCGGGCCGGTTGGCAGCGATATCCGGGTCAACCTCCAGCATATGGGCGCCTAGGATGCCCTCATTGCTGGGGTCCATATGGTAGGAGTAATCCTCCATGAAGGCTGTACCGCCGGGCAGGCCCTGGGCCATAACCTTCATCACCCGTGCAAGCGCGGCGATTTTCCAGTCGCCTTCCGCGCCAAAGCCAAAACCATCTTTCATGAGGTTTTGCGTGGCCAGGCCGGGCAGTTGGCGCAACTGCTGCAGGTCCTGGAACGTGTCGGTATACGCGGCAAAACCGCCTTCGGTAAGGAAAGAACGCAATGCCACTTCCTGCTTGGCCTGGTAGCGCACGGCTTCCATATTGTCGGTCCGCAAGTCGTACTTTTGTTTGTACTCGGCCATCTTTTGATCCACCTCGGCCTCGGTGACCTTTTCCATCCTCGCAATGAGATCGCCGATACCGTGGGTATTCACCGACCAGCCAAGCTTGATTTCGGCTTCCACCTTGTCGCCTTCTGTGACGGCCACATCCCGCATATTGTCGCCAAAGCGGCAGACCTTTAGCTGCCTGGATTCATGCACGCCGATGGCTGAACGCATCCAGCGACCGATGCGGCCACGTACCTTTTCATCTTCCCAGTGGCCGGCGATGACCTTGCGGGGCAAACGCAGCCGGGCGCCAATGAAGCCGTGCTCCCGGTCGCCATGGGCGGATTGATTGGTGTTCATGAAATCCATGTCTATTTCGTTCCAGGGTATGTCACGGTTGAACTGCGTGTTCAGGTGCAGATAGGGCTTTTGCAGCCGCGTGAGCCCTGCGATCCACATTTTGCTGGGGGAGAAGGTGTGCATCCAGGCGATGATGCCTGCACACGCTGGGTCATTGTTGGCTTCCTGGATGACATTTTGGATGGAGGAGGAATCAAGCACCGCTCCTTTGAACACCACCGTGCCCACAATTGCGTTATCTTTGTTAAGGCCCTCGGTAATGATCCGGCAATGGTTTTCCACCTGCTTGATGGTTTCCGGTCCGTATAGGGATTGCGTACCGGCAATAAACCAAAATTCGTACTTCTTTAAACTCATGGGGAACCTCCTGACACATTTTCATGATGCTTGGTACATTTTTTCCGTTTGGGCATGCTTTTATGATTGCATGTAACCGATTATAGCATGAGCGCATGGGCACGTCCAGATTTATCCACCCAAACTAAAAGGGTCTTTTGTTTACGTGTACTTGAATTACAGCGTCCTATGTGTGTATGAATTGCGTGCGATTGACACGGAAAAATGCGGGGCGTACAATGAGAGACAGTAACAAAGGAAAGGGGAAGTTATCATGCTGTCCCGCGAGGATTACCGCCGTATCCGCATGTTCGTGTACCGCAACGCAAGGCCGCTGGATTTGTACCGCTGGATGTATCATTTTGAGCAAGGTTCCTATGAGCAGGTGATATATGCGCTGTCCGCCTATCAAAATGCGGACGGGGGATTCGGGAACGCTCTGGAGGCGGACGCCTGGAATCCTCTTTCCTCACCGATTCAAACAGGCACGGCAGTAAGCATTCTTTTAGAAACCGGGTTTAACCAAAAGAACCACCCGCTGCCCTGGGGGATATTGCAGTATCTGGACAGCGGTGCAGATGTGGAAAGTGACCGCTGGTTAAGCGTAGTGCCATCCAATGATGATTACCCTCACGCCCCCTGGTGGCAGTCAGGCTCCCAAAGCACCAGCCACAGTGAGTACAATCCCACCGCCATGCTGGCTGGGTTTGCGTTGTATTTTGCTCCAGGGGGCTCCCTTCTGTTTAAAAAGTGCAAGCGTATCGCACAGGAATTGATAGAATCATTCCTTATGGCGCCGGAGCTTGATATGCATCCCCTTTTGTGCGTGGAGTCACTGGCAAACTGGATCAAGCTGGCGAAGCTTCAGGATGCTTTCACCATGGAGGCGCTGGAGAAGGAGATCCTCAGCCAGGAAAGCCGTCTCATCCAGAAGGATAAGGACAATTGGAGCGGGTACGCCTGCAGGCCCTCGGAATTTATCCATACGCCTTCGCATCCCTTGTACGGGGAGCATCGTGATCTTGTAGAAAAGGAACTGGATTATCTATTGGAAACCCGTAACGACCAGGGCGTTTGGAATATTACCTGGGGCTGGTCAGGCTTCGAAAGGGCGTTTGCCATCAGTGAAAACTGGTGGAAGGCCGATATTATACTGCGCAATGTGCGCTTTTTGAAAGCTTTTGGCCATTTGGAAAGGGCGGATAACAGCATCCGCCTGTAAGGGGCCTGTGAGGGGCATGTGAAGGGGGGCGTATTGGCATGACATTTGATACGATCCATGGGTACGGCGATTTTTGCACGAGCCTTAGGAAGGCTGGTTTTTCCATAGGCAGTGACAACAGCGAAGGGATTTTTACCCTCTGCGATTACTTTAGCGGAAACATCCATTGGCATACCGGCGATCCTGATACCGATCCGTGGTCATGGCGCATACGGGTGCTGACAGAGGAAAGCGGGATCGGTTACGGCAAGCTGTTTTTTCAAAAAGGCGGCTATATGACAGCAGAATGGGCGCCCTTTTTCATCGCAGCGAAAAGAGACCATCAAACATATGAGGATGAATACCTGGATGGCCACATGAGCCTGATGGAAAGTTCCATCTGCAAATATGTGGAGGAGAAGGGTGAAGCGGCATTGCATGAAATCAAGGCAGCTGTGGGATCAAAAGGGCTGGAGGCTGCCATCACCAAACTTCAGACAGGCATGTTTTTGACCATTTCCGGTGAGGTGATGAGGCTGTCCAAAGCGAATGTGCCTTACGGATGGCCTTCGACCGCATTCCGTTTGACAGAGGATTTCTGGGGGCAGGATGTGATGGAAAAGGCACACGCCCTATCCGCCGGCGAGGCCAGGGAACGGATCATACGGCGCGTGCATGAACTGAATCCCAATGTGGAATCGAGAGCGCTGGAACGGTTTTTGCGTTAAAAATATCTTTTATTTTATGGGATTTTCCGGGCATGTTATACCTTCAAAAAGGGAAAAAAGATATTGACAGCGAGGGGCGCATGTGGTAAGATTTTATCCTGTCAGCAAGGAAAGGGAACCTTGCGGCATGCGTCGCCGGACTGCGGTTTGCGCCTGTAGCTCAGTTGGATAGAGCAACGGCCTTCTAAGCCGTGGGTCGGGGGTTCGAATCCCTTCAGGCGCGCCAGTTTCATATGGTGGGTATAGTTCAGCGGTAGA
>JAEZHM010000093.1 GCA_023416585.1 Bacillota bacterium | reverse complement strand
TTCATCTTGGTTTCCCTCGACAAAGTGAAAACTCATTCTTAGAATCGACTGTCGATTTCTTTCTTCTTTCCTTGAGTCTTTTCGACTCTGTATCGTTTTCAAGGTCCGGCGCCGCTTGAGGCGACGTCCGTTAGTCTAACACAGCGCATACACCTTGTCAACCCATTTTTCACGATAAAATTCACTTTTTTTCGACTCATTTTTTTCCACATACATTCCAGCTTAAATGCTAAAAAGCGTTCGGAATTAGTTGAGATTCATCTTACTTTTGTGCTTTCCCTATTTTTTTCGTTCGGGTATTTTCATATTCATACAAAGCCTTATATCAAACGCTTCCACGTGATCGAAAACCTTCCTGCATAAGGGGCTTCGCCTTTACCGGAACACGGTATTGATTGACAAGCAAGTTACGTATTGTATAATGTAAGAACACGAACCGAATGGGTCCGTTTAAAAGGAGGCAAGCGACCATGGCCAAAGTAACATTTCAGGCCGATCTGTGCAAGGGCTGCGGCCTGTGCGTGGATGCGTGTCCGCGTAAGATACTTATCTTAGCCAAAAAAGAAGTGAATAGCCGCGGATATCACCCTGCGGAGTGTACGGATCAGGCCCAATGCATCGGCTGCGCTTTTTGCGCCAGGATGTGCCCCGACTGCGTGATCACGGTAGAGAAATAGGAGGCGGTTACATTGGCTCAGGAAAAAATGCTTATGAAGGGCAACGAAGCCATCGCCGAAGCCGCCATCCAGGCAGGCTGCCGGTTTTTCTTCGGCTATCCCATCACACCGCAGAACCAGATCCCCGAATATATGTCCCAGCGTATGCCTAAGGAAGGCGGCTGCTACCTGCAGGCTGAAAGCGAAGTCGCGGCCATCAACATGGTTTACGGGGCAGCCGGTGCCGGCGCGCGGGTCATGACATCCTCCTCCAGCCCGGGAATCAGCTTAAAGCAGGAAGGTATCAGTTATATAGTAGGAGCGGAACTCCCCTGCGTGATCGTAAACATGGTCCGTGGCGGCCCGGGCCTTGGCTCCATCCAACCCGCTCAGAGCGATTATTTTCAGAGCACCCGCGGCGGCGGCCATGGCGACTACCGGATGGTGGTGCTGGCGCCGGCCTCCGTTCAGGAAGCGGTGGAACTGACCCAGCTTGCCTTTGACATCGCAGACCGTTACCGCAACCCTGTTTTGGTCATGGGCGACGGTCTCATCGGGCAGATGATGGAGCCGGTGCAGATGCCCGATTATATCCCGGCAAAAGATCTGCCTGAAAAGACCTGGGCAGCCGGAGCCGAACACAAAAGCGGGCGGGCCATCATCAACAGTCTGTACATCGATCCCGCTGTGCTGGAAAAGCACAACCTGAAACTTCAAAAGAAGTACGATTTGATGACGCAAAACGAAGTGCGCGTTCAGACCGAGCTTGTAGAAGATGCCGAATATGTTCTGGTGGCTTACGGAACCACCGCCAGGGTGGCTCGAAGCGCCATGCGCAGGGCCAGGGCCGCAGGCATGAAGGTGGGGCTCATAAGGCCTATTACATTGTGGCCTTTCCCCGATAAGGCCATTGCAGAAGCCGCCAAGCGGGCCCGCGCTTTCCTTACTGTGGAAATGAGCCTGGGTCAGATGGTGGAAGACGTTCGCCTGGCGGTAAACGGCGCTAAGCCCGTTCACTTCTACGGGCGCACCGGCGGCATGGTGCCAAGCGTGCGGGAGCTAATGGATCAGCTTCAAAACATCAGCGGGGAGGGAAAGTAAATGGCGGTTGTCTTTGAAAAAACAAAAATGCTCACCGATACGCCTATGCATTACTGTCCCGGCTGCACCCACGGCATCATCCATCGTCTCGTGGGGGAAGCTATTGAGGAACTTGGCATGCAGGACAAGGCAATCGGCGTGGCGCCGGTGGGCTGCGCGGTTTTTGCGTACAATTACTTCAACTGTGATATGATGCAGGCATCCCACGGCCGCGCTCCGGCAGTGGCTACCGGCATCAAGAGGGTTCATCCCGATCATATGGTTTTCACCTATCAGGGCGATGGCGACCTGGCCTCTATCGGCGCCGCGGAAATTGTACATGCCGCCACCCGGGGTGAAAAGATCACCGTGATCTTTGTGAACAATGCTATCTACGGTATGACCGGCGGCCAGATGGCCCCCACCACTTTGCCAGGACAGGTGACCACCACCTCACCCTATGGCCGGGATGTAGATCAATGCGGCTATCCCATCAGGGTCAGCGAAATGCTGGCCACCCTGGACGGCCCCGCTTACATTGCCCGCGTTTCCACCCATGATGTCAAACATATCCTGGAGGCCAAGAAAGCCATCAAAAAGGCGTTCGAGATGCAGGCCCAGAGAAAAGGATTTGCGATGGTGGAAGTCCTGTCCACATGCCCCACCAACTGGGGCATGACGCCCAAGGAGGCATTGGCCTGGCTGGAAAGCAACATGATTCCCCAGTATCCCCTTGGCGTGAAAAAGGAGGTGGGCTGACATGGATGCCCAATTCCTGATTGCGGGATTCGGCGGCCAGGGCATACTGCTCATCGGCCAGCTCATGGCCAAGGCTGCCATGCATGAAGGCAGAAACGTTAGCTGGATGCCCAGCTATGGCCCGGAAATGCGGGGCGGTGAGGCCAATTGTGCAGTTGTCATAAGCGACGAGCCCATCGGCAGTCCCCTTGTAACGGAACCGCCTGTGGCCGTCATCATGAACCTGCCCTCCCTGACAAAGTTTGAACCCACCATGGAAAATGGCGGAATGCTCTTGTATAACACTTCCCTGATTGACGCAAAGCCCCAGCGCAAGGATATCAAAATCCTGCCAATACCATGCAACGATATTGCGGAATCCTTGGGCAATAGCCGCGTAGCCAATATGGTCATGCTGGGCGCCATCATCGCCGCCACAAACGCCATCACCCTGGACAGCGCCATGGATGCTTTGACGGATGTCTTTGGGGAAAAGAAGGCCGACCTGCTTCCCCTTAACCGCAAAGCCATGGAAGCCGGCATGGAAGCGGCCCGCACGGCGATGTAGGGGAGACGAGGGATACGATTATAGCGCGGGGAGGGCTTCTTTTGAAAAAGAAGCCCTCCCCGCACCCTACCAAGAAAAACTCTATTGGAATACCGCTTCCGGCTCATTGCCCTCATACACAAGATGCTGATCCCTGGGCTTCCTCCAGTTCATCAACATCACCCGGCCGGACAATGGATCGCTTACAAGCACTTCATCCCCCCGAACGCTGAGCGTTCCTGGCAGCCCGAAACTATCAGACCTCCATACCACCGTCTTTTGACGAAGCGAAGCCTTTGCCAGCGTCCCAACGGAACCGGCCAGCACTGTACCATCCGGCAGCGGCTGAAGCGCCCCGGGAAGGCCCGGCAGCATAGCAACCTCCTCCATAATGGTCCGGTTGCCTGCGATAAAACCCAGCAAAGTTTGCACTTCCCCATCTTCCACGGCACATAGCACCGCCAGACCTCCCTCCACGAAAGCTGCCTGACATGCGATGCCTGGTACGGAGATGCGTCTGTACAAGTTCAGGGAGGGCGCCTGAAAAAGCAGCACCTCTCCCGCGGCGCCCCCTGCCACAGCCACCAGCTTTCCGGTAGGATGAACCTGCACGCTTCGGGGATATACGCCCGCTTCATTACCGTACAAAAGCTCTCCCGTCGCCGCCGCTACCGTATGCAAACTATCCGCTTCACCGCTTAACAGATACAGCCATCCCCCTTCCGGGGATGACTGCATGCATTCCAACCCTGGCGGCGCAGGGAATTCTCCCTCTGCCTTCCAGTTCCCTTCCCAGTAAATAAACCGCTGCACCATGTCCCGTTTTTTGCAGGCGCAGAAAAACTGCGTCATGGACGGGCAGGGAGCATGCGGCAAGTTCAGGGCACAGGGAATCTGCCGGAAATCATCCCGGCTCCATAAAAAAAGACCCAGTTCCCTATCGGCAATCCATATGACAGGTTGCATGCGCCGCGCCCCTTCATCTCCCCGTCAGGGTCTCATGCTGCATTTTATGAGCGGAGGGCCGGCGGGGTGCGAAAGGAAAGCCAAGGCATTTTCTATCAAAACACTTTGAAGGATTCACACGGCTGTTTACAGAATGTTTTTATGTTTTAATTTATCGGAGGTGTACTTATGTTCACTTATAAAATGCGGGGCACCTGTGCCAAACAGCTTCAATTGGAAATCACCGATGGCATTATCACTGCCTGTTCATTTGTGGGCGGCTGCAGCGGCAACAGCCAGGGCCTAAGCCGAATGGTCATCGGCCAGAATGCACTGGAGGTGGCCGGCCGGCTGTCCAACATCGCCTGTCAGGGCAATACATCCTGCCCGGACCAGTTATCCAAAGCAATCCTGGCCTATCTTGCGGCCAGCCAAAAGGCTGAATGATGCATGCCCTTACTGCTTATGCGCCCGGCTTGTATTTTCAAAGGTTTGTGTTACAATAAAACCGTTCACCAATCAGGTAAAGGAGCCTCCGATTTTGACCGAAACCACTATTGCTTCCTTCTCGCAATTGGATCTTAGCAAAGAAATGTTGAAGGCCGTAGAGAAAATGGGCTTCACCGAGGTCACCCCGGTGCAGCAAAAGACCATACCCGTTATGATGGCCGGTCAGGATATTATCGCCCTGGCGCCCACCGGTACGGGCAAGACGGCTGCCTTTGGCATACCCATGCTGGAGTATATAAGCTTAACCGACCAGCGCATTCAGGAAGTAGTGCTTTGCCCCACCAGGGAACTGGCTTTACAGATCGGAGAGGAACTGTGCAGTCTCTCTGCCTTCATCCCGGAGGTACGCATCGCCATTCTTTATGGCGGACAACCTATCGCAAAGCAAATGACCCAACTAAAGCGCAAGCCCCAAATCATCGTGGCCACACCGGGACGCATTCTGGATCACATGCACAGGGGAACCGTTAAGCTGGATCATGTTCATACCATGGTGCTGGATGAAGCTGATGAAATGCTGAAAATGGGCTTTGTGAAGGATGTGACCAAAATCATTGAGGCCGCGCCGGCGGACCGTCAATTGGTGATGTTCTCCGCCACCACCAATCCGGATGTGATGACCATCGCCTGGAAGTTCCAGCACGATGCGGTGGAGATCACCATCCCAGCCACAAAGGAAAACCGGCCTCAAATCACCCAATACGTCATCGCCAGCCAGCGGGAAAAGAAATACGACCACCTTTTATATCTGTTGGACGCGGACGTATACCATAGGATCATGATTTTCTGCAACACCAAGGATATGACCCAGCGCCTGTCCACAAGGCTTCAAAATGCCGGCTACAGTGCCGACTGCATCCATGGCGACATCAAACAAAGCCAGCGCAACGCCGTCATGCAATCCTTCCGCAAAGGCAAGTTTGAGATCTTGGTGGCTACCGATGTGGCCGCAAGGGGCATCGATGTGGACGACGTGGAAGCCGTAATCAACTACGATCTGCCCAATGAAAACGAATATTACCTTCACCGTATCGGCCGCACCGGCCGGGCCAAAAAGCACGGTGTATCCTTCTCCCTGGTGCCCTTTGCCGACAGTGTCCGCATGGATGAAATATTGCGTTACTTAATCGCCAAACCTATCCCACTGCGCTTTGACGAAATGGGCACCCTGATAGGAGAGAACGGAGAACCGTTCTTTGAAAATATGTAGGTTCAGTTACACCACATACAAGACTTGTATACCCCCCAGGTATCTTTTGATTTCCTCCCGCAAAAATGCCTCCCCAGCCCGGCGGAGGTCATTCTTATAGCAGTACTTTCCCCGGCCCCTTCCTGTCATCAGGGAGGGGTCATATATTTCCGGAGCTTTGGGAAAAGCCTCGCTGTTGATAGCCCGGTGCACAAAGCTGTAGGTCATGAAAATGACCTCAATGAAAAGTGATTTTTTCGCTTTTGCAGATAGATTTTCCGCCAGCCCAGAAAGAAGCTCACGGTACTTTTCCTGCCAGCCCTCCACCAAAATGACAGGCGCAATCAGAAGCCCCACCGGATAACCCGCATCGCAGACTGCGTTCAGTGCCTTGATCCTGTCAAAAAGAGACGATGTACCCAGTTCGATTTTTGATATGATTTCCTTCGGATTAACGCTCATGCGGAAGATGATCCTTCCCCGATGGTCAAGGTTCAAAATCGGCTCCACCATGCTAAACTTGGTGGGAAAAGTCAAAAAGCCGCGCTCCGCCCTGGCAAATGTCTCAATGGTCCAGGGCAGGTTTTCCGTAATGGTGTTTTCCAGTATAAGATCGCTGTTGCTGCCTATTTCAAAAGTCAAATCATTGCCGGCTTCACCAGCAGTCTTAATAAGCTTGCCCATCATCTGCTCCCGGTTGACAAAAACCCGCAGGTAGGAGCATTTGTTGTAGTTGCACACCAGATAGCAGTATAAGCACATAGCGCTGCACCCGGAGGATGTGTAAGGAACAAGATAATCCGACACCTTGTGGTTCTCCACATATTTGTGTGTCTTGCGCACACCTACCACAAGGTGCTGCTTCATACGGCCGAATTCCTTGTTTTCCTGTTCCCGCATACAGGGGATGTTATTATGGCTTTCGATTTCGACCCATGGAAACTGGCTGTATTTCTCCTTGAGAAATCCGCCCAATGGATAGTTCAGCACGTTAGGTTCATAATACACAGCATCAGGGAACATGAATATCACCTCACGGACTAGAAAGGGCTGCCACATTCCTGAACACAGCCGCAAGCAGCTCAAAGTATGGACAGAAAAAGGAAGCATAATCCCATCAGGATTATGCTTCCCCCTTTTCGTTTCAATTATCTCGCCAAGGTCTTTATTGAATCACCACATAGGTCTTCCCGTTCTCCGTTAATATTTCAGCCTGTTCGGTTATGTAAACGCCTTCCTGCCTTTCCACGATGGCATTCTTTATGCTTGCAGGATTAGTGCCGTCAGGAATGGGAATCTTTCTGGCCATGAATGATGATACATCTGTGACCTCTACCGTCTCATCACCATACGTACAAACCAGGGTGAAACGAGCCATTTTCACAGTAACAGAGTCCGGCCCGAAAACAACGGCGTCACCTTGCTCCTCTATGATGAAGCTCATTTCCACTTCATTAAGGTCGATGCCCTGGCCAAACTGCTTAAGCAGGGAAGACAGATCCAAATTCCTTGCCGAAACGCTGTAGATCGCATCAGGTGTTTGAATATCAAGCACCGCTTCGCCTGTACTCATATCCTCCAGCATCTGGCCGCTGAATATAACTGATACCGTATCCGCCATCACATCAATGGGGATGAGAACAGTTGCGTGATCTCCCGTTTTGTGAAGTATCTTTTGAAGCTTTGTATTGTCCACCGTCACAGCCAATACAGTTCTACCGTTCTGCTCAATGATTTCACTGGTACCGGCATCCTGTACAACACCGTTGACAATGACCACAACGTTCTGTCCCTTATTATCCGACCGCTCGCTGGACGTACCGGTATCTGCTTGGTTATAAGGCTTAATCGTATTGGAGGGTGCAGATTCTGCGCTCTCACCTGCGGCATTGATAGCCTTGACCGTAAAGGTGTACTGCTTGCCATTGGTCAGCCCATTGATCTTCACAGAAGTTTTTTCTGAAATGACAGTCTTTCCACCTGGGCTTACCGTAACAACATAGTGCAGGATAGAGCTTCCACCATCACTTAGCGGTGTGTCAAATTTCACGGTAGCGTATCCATCCCCCGCATATGCTTTGACATTCAAAGGTGCGTTAGGAACCGCCGGCAGGGAAACTGTATTGGATGCTTCACTGGCTATCTGATTTATAGTCTGCTTTGCGTAATACATTTTCCCTGAAGCCAGGCCGCTGAACCTTTGTGTTCCGTCTCCATTGTCTGAAGGCTTGTCGGATATCAGCACATGGTTGGCATCATATAATTTCAGATTCGCACCGGGATACAAGTTTTGCACATTTACCATGCCAGCGCCGGCCATTGCCACCGGTGTCCTGACATTGGCAACCGTCCAGGGGGAATTTACGCTTTCCTGTCCGTTCACCGTCTGGGTCACATAATATCCGTCATGCCACGGAACAATGTCAGTAAACGTATATGCATCGGCCGTTACATTGGCGGCGGTGGCCACCAGCGTACCGTTCCATCGGTACAGCCTCAGCGTTGCTCCGGAAACAAAGCTGCTGACCAGTATGCTTTCGATCCCATTGGCTGTTGCAGGGGCGTCCGGGCTGTGAGGCGAGCGAACGCCGGCCAGTTCGGAGGCGGGGCTCACCACGCCGTTGATAGATTGCACTGCATAATACCAGCCTCCCGCCGGAAGCCCGTCGAACCGGACAGTACCGTCCGCATTGGCGGCAGGGGTAACTGAAACGCTTGCCCCGCCCGCATCATACAAGTTAACAGCCGCGCCCGGATACAGGTTTCCAACGTCTATATAACCGATTCCGGCAGCGATAGAGGGAGCACGGAGCAGGGAATTCACCCAGGCGGAATTAGCACTTTCCACGCCGCCGAAAGTTTGCGTAATGTAATAGCCTGCGCTGTCAGGCACGACGTTTGGGAACAAATGGCTGGCGGAAGCAACATTAGCCGCCGTATCCACAAGGCTGCCGTTCCAACGGTACAGCTTCAAGGTGGCCCCCGTAAGATACCCGCCGGCAGTCAAGCTTTCCACACCGGCAGAGGCGCTCGGGGCAGAGGGCTGAACAGTCACGGAATTGGATGCGGCGCTCACCACACCATGGATGGCCTGTACCGCATAATACCCCTGTCCCGGTGCTATCCCTAAAAAACGGAAGCTTCCATCACCGTTTTCGGCCGATGTGTCTGAAACCAACGTCCCATGTACATCATACAGCGCAATAGATGCGCCGGGATAGATATTGCTCACGTCGACAAAGCCTACGCCCGACAGCAAGGCAGGCTTGCGCAATGTTGGATTGACGAAGTTGGAGTTTACACTTTCCAAACTATCAACAGATTGCGTCACATAATATTGAATGGTATTGGGTGTTACAAAAGCAAAGATATAGGATGTGCCTGTGACCGCGCCAGCGCTCGTAGCAAACGACCCATTTGTCAGATATAGCTTCAATGTAGCGCCTTGTGTGAAGCCGGTGACCGTTATACTCTCCAAGCCAGCCTCTGCCATTGGTGCGCCTGGGTGCGATAGCGCCGTTACCGTAACCGCATTAGAAGATGGGCTGATGACGTTATTGATGGATTGCACCACATAATACCCATCACCCTCTGCCACACCCGTGAAGTGGAAACTCTCATCATAGACGGCGGGACTGACGGAAACCTCTGACCCACCGGCATTGTACAGCGTAATGGTAGCGCCGGGGTGAATATTGCCTACATCCACATAGCCCGTGCCAGCAGATGCCGTTGGCGTCATCAAAATGGAATTGACCCATTCTGAGTTTAGGCTTTCACTACCGTTTAGGATTTGTGTGACATAATAGCCCTCGGAGTTGGGCTCAATACCAAAAATATAGCAGACCGGAGCAATCACCGAGCCAAGTCCAACATGTGTCACCAGGTCTCCATTAAAGGTGTAGACCTTATATGTGGCATTTTGCCATGTTACGTTAACCGCTATGCTTTCTTCCCAGGCCCATACTACCGGCGGGTCAGGCCGATGCACCGTCACTACGCCGGATTCCAGACTGGTAACCCCATTGATGGATTGAATGATATAGTATTGACTCCCCGCGCTCAGACCGCTGAAACGTGAGGTCCCGTCCCCATTGCTGGATGGAGAGGAAGAAACAAGGCTGCCCTCAAAGGTATACAGTTTTATTGTCGCACCAGGGAAGATATTCCCCGCATCCACATAGCCGATGCCTGCCGACAAAGTAGGCGTGGGCAGGGTGGAGTTAACGAAGCTGGAGTTTGCGCTTTCCACGCCGCCTACGGTCTGCGTTACATAATAGCTCAAGGAATTTGGCACCACTCCCATAAAGGTATAGGTGCTGCCGGCAATGCTGCCGGCATTGGATACAGGTGATCCATCTGTTAAGTAAAGCTTCAATGTCGCGCCAGACGTGAATCCGCTGACCGTTATACTTTCCTCCCCGGCAGATACAGAAGGCGCTGAAGGGGGCACCGGTGCCAGTACCGTCACCGCACCGGAACCCAGACTGGTAACCCCATTGATGGATTGAATGACATAGTATTGGCTCCCCGCGCTCAAACCGCCAAAACGCCAGGTCCCGTCTCCATTGCTGGACGGAGATGAGGAAACAAGGCTGCCCTCAAAGGTATACAGCATTATTGCCGCACCAGGGAAGATATTCCCCGCATCCACATAGCCGATGCCCGCTGATAAAGTAGGCGTGGGCAGTGTGGAGTTGACGAAAATTGAATTTGTGCTTTCGACGCTGTCAACGGTTTGCGTAACATAATATTGAATAACGTTCGGTACCACACCGGTAAAGGTGTAGGTGGCGCCTGTTACAGTGCCTGCGTTTGATATGAGTGTCCCATTCGTCAAATACAATTTCAATATAGCGCCTGATGTAAAACCGCTGACAGCTATACTTTCCAGGCCAGCCGATACCGTGGGAGCGTCCGGCGCTGCTTTGGCCTGTATAACGGGCATTCCAATAAGCATAAGGCACAAGGCAAGATACAGGGCTGCGAATCTTTTCTTTCCGTTACGATACATTCTTCGATCTCCTCTTTTGTATTTATGTGAAAACCATATGGGAATAAAAAAGAGAATGACAGCCAATGGGAAGCAGATACTTTCTTTTATATTGTACCCACTGCTATATCTCGGCTAAACTTCCATGCAAATAAAGAAAAAGCACCAATTCTGGCGGAGTATGGCTTTTAACCGCACAGTAGTGGTGCAATTCAAATGCATCCGGTTGGCCGGCCGCATCGTCACGTCATGAATCCAAAGGCCTTATCAATATCAGCGGTGTCAATTCATCCCCCTGGCCGGAGGGGTTGTCCTGCATGGCATCCTGCAGCTCTTCATCGGAAAGCGGCATGTCGGATGACTTGCCAAGCTGGTCCCTCTGGATATCGTTGGCATCCATCAACACCACCGGGATGCCCGTATCACGGCTCAGCTTTTCGCACAATTCCTGGGCATTGGGGGGATTGATCAGCGCCAACTGCTTGTACAAGTCAAAGCTGGAGCGGAAATAGAAACCGTCAATGCCGCCCACGCCCTTGCCGCAAACCTTATAAAACACGCCGTGCACGCCGAAGGGCCTGGTGATGGCGCTAAGAAATGCCGCCAGCAGAACCCTGGGCAGGCCGCACATATCGATGACCAATTGAAGCTTATAGGGTTCATGCATGCCCACGCCCGTGTGGTTGATACCCGCAAAGCGCCACAGAAAGTTGGCCCAGAAGCCGGGCTTCACCTCATCCTTTGTCTTTACGCTTTCCACGCACATGCACATGACCTTGGCGCCAAAGGAAAGCACATCCCCGGGCTGGGACAAAGGCAGAACATATTTGCGAACCAGCTCCGCCTGGCTTTCGCCCCGCTGGACAAAATGCGTTTGAATGGCAAACCGGTCATACCTGCGCCCATTCTTGCCCGTAATGGTGCCCCGGTCGAAATAGACGATGCCGTTCTTCTCCCGCCGCTGGTCGTCCAAATTGCGGGATGCAATGATGCCCATGCCGCCGTCCTCCCGTTGTCATCAAACTTTGGCCCATTGTACTATGGAATAGATTTGTTGTCAATTTTCAGGGTGTGTCACAGCACATAAAATCATGCAGTTTTGTAAAAAAGAACTCATAAATACAAAAAAAGAACGGGCTCTCCCGTCCTTTTTCATGGATCCTGCGGCTGCGCAAGCTACGCGCTTCTGGCTGAATCTTTGCTCCGGCGATTACGCCTTCCTGTGCCGCGCCCGCATCCTTTGGAAAGGAGAGATGCGGTGTGGCACCAAATCAGCCTGCAGCCTTTTTGGGTACCGATGTCTCCCGGAACAGCTTGCACTGCATTTCATCCATCAGCCGGCCAAGCTTCACGGCTTCCTCCAGCTTACCTTGGGAATAGCAGTTTTCCAGCTTCCATCTAAGCAGCTTCTCTTCATTTCCTATATCCGCTTCTCTCATATACTCGCCTCCTTGGGATTAAAAAGTATTAGTATACAATATATAGTGTTCCCTCTCCTCTCCATGTACAGCATAAACTGTATTTCGCCGCATTGCAACAGCGAAAGCAGGGAGCTTTTGTCGAAGGCTGTCAAGTTTCAAAACATTAACAAATGTGATAGCATTTTTCGCTCTTTTTTATGCGTACTGCCTGCCAATTCCGAGACCCATCCAAATTTTACATAAGAAGTCCTACATTTACCATGAAAAATATGCTAGAATAAGATCAGGACGGCATGCCGGATCACACTCAATTCATAAATGGAGGAGCAGATATGATGATCGATTTCAATTACACGAATCCATTGTATAATGCGGCAGGCGGTATGGCTGTGGTGTTCGTTCTTTCAATCATTGCCGCTGTCATCGTGGCTGCAGTTTTCCTGCCCAAATCCAAAGAAGGCTCCTATACAGGTTCTCTAAAGGCTTTGTATGATTTCCTTCATTTTAAAAAATTCTGGCTTCCCTCTCTGATCCGCTTCATCTATCTGTTCATCCTCTGCTATGCAATCATAGGCGGTCTGTACACCATGTTTGCCATCAACTTCTTTGCGGGCTTGGGCATCATGATCGGCACACCGCTGGTGGCACGCCTTGTCATCGAAGGATTGTTCATTTTGTACAGCATCCGGGACGAACTGGTCCGCATCCGCCAGCACCTGGAAGACAAGAAGGGCCAAGATTGAATGAAACTTCCGTACACCGGGCATTTTTTCATTTACGGCAGGTGACCCTTGCCGTATGCCGTCTTGGAAGTTGCCCGGCCTTTATCACGCATTTTCCATATGGAAGGGATTGCAATCGCATCTTGGCCATAGTATAATAATTCCCACAACGCAATGAAGGGCAGCCACCTTGATTTTAGCTTTTCAGAGAGCGCTTCACTGGTGCAAGGAGCGCAGGCGGATCATGGGTTTCCCGGCCTGGAGCAAGCGGCTAATCCCCGCCGGTCTGCCCCCGATACAGGGCCTCAAGGTGGGCGTTCATTGCGCCAAGCCGGGTGGTACCGCGAAGCAAGCTTCGTCCCTGCGCTATTTCGCAGCGGCGGGGCTTTTTTGTATCCCTGCCGCAGCAAGGAGGATTATCTATGGCCAAGGAAAAAAACCAGGAATTTGTTCAGCACATCACGCCCAGGGACGTGGACTTTTCCCAATGGTATACCGACGTAATCCTGCAATCGGAATTGGTGGATTACGCGCCTGTCCGCGGCTGCATGATCGTGCGCCCTTACGGCTATGCCATTTGGGAGCGCATCCAGCTGGAAATGGACTCCCGCTTTAAGGCTACCGGCCATCAAAACGTGTATATGCCCATGCTCATTCCCGAAAGCCTGCTGCTTAAGGAAGCCGAACATGTGGAAGGCTTTGCCCCGGAAGTGGCCTGGGTCACCCAGGGGGGCAGCGAGCCACTGACTGAAAGGCTGGCTATCCGCCCAACCAGCGAAACCATCTTCTGCGCCATGTATTCCAAATGGACTCAGTCCTGGCGCGACCTGCCTATGAAGTACAACCAGTGGTGCTCCGTCATGCGCTGGGAAAAGAGCACCAGGCCTTTCCTGCGCACCAGCGAGTTTTTGTGGCAGGAAGGCCATACCATTCATGCCACGGCGGAAGAAGCCCAGGAAGAAACAATGCAGATGCTGGAGGTTTACCGGGAGGTAGCCGAGAAGGAACTGGCACTGCCGGTATATGTGGGCCGCAAAAGCGATAAGGAAAAGTTCGCCGGCGCCCAGGCCACCTATTCCATGGAGGCCATGATGCAGGACGGCAAAGCGCTGCAGGCCGGCACCAGCCACAACTTCGGTACTAATTTTGCCGAGGCCTTCGATATCAAGTACCTCAGCAAGGATGGGCAATTGACCTACGTGCACGAAACCAGCTGGGGCACTTCCACCCGGCTCATCGGCGCCATCATCATGACCCACGGCGACGAGCGTGGCCTTAGGATGCCGCCCCGCATCGCACCGGTCCAGGTAGTGATCGTTCCCATTGCCGCCCACAAGGGAGGCGTCAACGAGGCTTGTGAAAAAATCGCAGCCGATTTGAAGGCCGCCGGGCTGCGCGTTACCCTGGACGACCGGGACACCTACAGCCCTGGATACAAGTTTAACCATTGGGAGCTACGCGGCGTACCGCTGCGCTTGGAAGTCGGTCCCCGTGACTTGGAAAAGGGGCAGGTGCTGGCTTGCCGCCGGGATACCTTTGAAAAGGCCGAACTGCCCATGGACAGCCTGACGGAAAAGATCCCCGCCCTTTTGCAGGATATTCAGGATACACTCTTTGCTCAGGCCAAATCTTTCCGGGATGAACGCACCCACGAGGTCCACTCCATGGAAGAGCTGGCCGCCGCTGTGCAGGCCGGTTTCGCAAAGGCCATGTGGTGCGGCCATCAGGAATGCGAGGACAAGATCAAGGCCGAGCTGAACGCAACCAGCCGCAACATGCCCTTCGACCAGACACCTATCGGCCACACTTGCGCCATCTGCGGCAAGCGTGCCGACAAGGTCATGTATTTTGCCAAGGCTTATTAATCAATAACCATACAAAAGCGGAACCGGGATGTACGCATTGGACAGACGTACGGAAAACAGAATCATCCGGGCCATATACCTGGCCTTGACTGCGGGTTACGTCTACAGCGCCTGCCGCTTCAGCGGCAGCCTGTGGACGCTTTCGCTGTTGGCCGGGTTTTTGGCGTTGACTTTTGTAATCAGGCATATAATGTTGTCCACAGGGGATAGCAGCCGGTCTGTTTGCTGGCCTGCTTATCTCATTGATATTGTTTTGGCATTTTTCATTGGGCGATATGTTCACCAGGATGCAGCTGTGATATTTTATCTGATTGTGCTTTGCGATGCCTGCCTGATGTGCGCAAGGCCTTTTGGCTATGTGGTTTCCTGCCTGTGCTTTTTATCCTTTTCTCTTAACATGCTCATTGGTTTTCCCACAGGGCAGGAGGAGAAAACGGTTTTTGATGTTACTGTTACAGCAGGCTTATTTCTGGCCGCATCGGCTATTACTGCCATTGCCAGATTTGAAATGGAAACACGGCTCGATCATGACAGCATGCTATTTGCTTTGAAAACAAAATCAAAACAGTTGGAAGATGCGTATGCAAGGTTAAGGGAAACGGCAAAAATGCGGGAGGAAATGACGGCATATAGGGAGCGCAACCGCATTGCCAAGGAGATGCACGATACGGTAGGTCATGCCCTTACCACAGGCCTTTATAGCCTGGAAGCCGGTGAACGGCTGCTATTGCAGGACAAGGATCAGGCGGCACAGAGCATTGCACAGGCCAAAGCGCAGGTCCGCAAAGGCCTCACGGAGCTTCGGCATGCCGTTCACGCCATGGGTGCAGCAGAAAACACAGCTTTTGCAGCCCGCCTGCAGGCTCTTCTTCAGGAGGCGCGAAATGGTGGTATCTTCATTAGAGAATCAATCTCCGACTTGCCGGAATTGAACGAACAAAAGCAAACGGTACTTCTTAGGGCACTGCAGGAAGGGTTGACCAATGGTCTGAAGCATGGCGGAAGCACGGCATTTGTTTTCACCCTCAAGGTGGAGGGCAATATCCTGCATTTTTCACTGATGGACAACGGTAAGGGTACCGGGAAGATTGTGCCGGGCTTCGGCCTTCACGCAATGAGCCAGCGGGTCAGCACGGCCGGCGGTTCGCTTGTTGTTACATCCGAAGCCGGGGAAGGCTTTCTCATCGAAATAGCGATGCCATGGGAGGAATAAACATGGATACGATCCGCATCGTGATTGCAGACGATCAAGCCCTCATCCGGGAAGGTCTGAAAACCGTACTGAACCTGGAACCTGGCCTTCAGGTGGCAGCAACGGCTGGCAGCGGAGAAGAGGCCTGCTCTATGGCCGAAATGTACCGCCCGGACGTGATGCTGCTGGACATACGCATGCCAGGCATGGATGGGATCACCTGCGTCGCCCGCATCCTTGCCGCCTCCCCCGCAACCAGGGTATTGATGCTGACCACTTTTCATGAGGATGCATACGTCATCGGAGCGCTGGCTAACGGCGCCTGCGGTTTCCTGCTCAAGGACATTCAAATACCCTCGCTCATAGAAGCCATACGGGATGCCGCGGCAGGCAAAATAGTGCTGCCTCCGGACGTGGCGGCCACGCTGACATCCTACCTGTCCCGAAAAAAAGCGGAGGAAGCAATGGAACCCTCCGGGCAGTTCACAGCCCTGACAGGGCGCGAGTATGAGGCCGCTCTTATGCTGTCCCAAGGCTTCACCAACCGCCAGATCGCCTCGGCCCTGTACCTGTCGGAGGGCACTGTACGCAATATGGTCAGCGCCATTTACGCAAAAATCGGCATTGGCGACCGCGCCCAGGCGGCCCTTTATTTAAGGGAGCACATGCGATGAAGACAATACCGGTATGCACCTTCCTGCTGGGAAGCAGACGGAGGATTATCCCTCTGCTTACAGCGGTCGGACTCAGCGTTTTTTTGATCTATATGGTACAGGTGCTGATAAATACTTCCATCAAAACCATCTGGCGGGAACTTGCGGAGCCATACCGCTTTGCATCGGGCTTTGCGGCAAAGAGCGCGCCTATCGGCGAAGAACTTGTAAACAAGCTCGAACAAAGCGGTGCGGTGAATAGAGTCTATCCCTGCCTGTATTCCTATACCAATATTAGCCTTGTTATTGGCGGAACGACAGGTACCCAGGTAATATCCTTTACGGAGCCTGACATGGCTTCCGCCATACAATCTTTTGGCCTGTCACTGTCGGAAGGCCGCTTGCCTGATCCCGGAAAAAATGAAATTGCGCTGCATGAGCTGGCAGCCCGCAACAAGGGCTTGAATGTGGGCGATAAGATTGGCAGCAATGTGCAGGAAGGGGAAGTATTGGAGGGGAGCTATACCATTAGCGGTCTATTAAGTGGTAAGGCCATCTTATCCGCTACTTCGCTGGAATATGAACTGAAGCGCCGAAGCATTGACAACGTGTATAGTCTTGGTGTGCTCGCCGTTCCCAAGGCGGGTCAGTTGGAAAAGATGAATGCGGACCTTGATGTCTTGGATGGCAGCGGTCTTGTGAAACGGACGAACGCAACTGTCACCCGGCAATTTGAAGAGGATACTCGCAGCGTGCTTGCGCTGATATCGATGATTGGGCTCATGACCGTCGTCATTCTTAGTATCTGTGCCGGATTTTTAAACTATATCCATTTCTATGTGCGAAGAAGTGAGTTTGCCACACTGTTTGCTTTGGGCTTAACCCAGGGCCAGGTGATCCGGCAAGCCTTTGTGCAGATCACCGCCGTGAATCTGGCGGGGTTTGCAGCAGGGTGGCTTTTATCTTTGCTTGCCGCAGCGGCGTTCAATTTCCTGCTGCTTACAGCAAAAGGTCTGGCTATGCCCGTTTTCGATGGAGAGGCTATGCTGAAGTCTTTCTGTGTGCCGCTTTTTGCAACACTTTCCGGTGTGGTTCCCGTATGGCGCATTCTCCTGGCGCTTGATGTGACGGATGTTTTGGAAGGGCAGGGATAGCGATGCGCATCGACGGAACGCAAATTGGGCTTAGTTATAAAAGTCAGGGTGTTCGGGCGGCAACTGTCCTTTTTGATGTGGATATTCGCATGGGTGATACAGGCATTTACGCCGTTACAGGGCCGTCCGGCTGTGGAAAAAGCTCGCTTTTGTATGTATTATCGGGCTTAAAGGCGCCGACAAGCGGCACCGTATTCTATGACGATGTGGATATACAATCCTACACGGCCAACGAACTGGCTCATCTTAGGCGAAGCAGCTTTGGCTTCATCTTTCAAAGGCCTTCTTTACTGGAATCCTTATCCGCATTGGACAATGTATTGATTCTACCATCAAAAAATCAAAAAACGATCCGGGAGCGGGCCATGGATTTGCTGGTCAGGCTGGACATGGATAGGTTTTGCGGCAAAAAGCCCCATGTATTATCCCAAGGCCAGCGGCAACGGGTGGCGGTTGCCCGCGCGCTTGTCAGCGACCCTGCGTTCCTCTTTGCAGACGAGCCTACCGCAGCACTGGATAGGAAAAGCACCGATGCTGTGATGTGCCTTATCAAAGAGCAAAGCAAGCGTGCGTCCGTCCTGCTTATATCCCATGATCCATTTGTACTGGAGCAGGCTGACAAGGTATTTTACATGCGGGACGGTCGCATCGAAACCGCATGACGTCTGTCATGGATTCCCATGACAGCTTTTGTGACAGGCATCACTTTGCATACATTCCCCCTTTTGCTAGACTGGATTTACTGGCAAAAGGGGGAATATTCATATGATGAAAAAGCCATTCAGGTTATTTGTCACCATTTTGGCAATAGTCCTGCTCACAACTGGCCTTGTCACCGGCGGGAGTTGCGCCGCCGCGTCAAACGTATCGGACAACCCAGATTATGCACGGCTCGACAGCTTTATACAAAGCCAGATGGAAGATTGCAGGATCCCCGGCTTTTCATTGGGCATCATTCGTGATGGCGGCGTACTCTATTTGAAAGGGTATGGCAAAGCTGATGAAACGGGCCGCGGTATTACGCCGAAAACGCCTTTTTTGATTGGTTCTGTAAGCAAAACGTTCACGGCGCTGGCTGTGATGCAATTGGTGGAGACCGGAAAAGTAGCCTTGGACCAGACTGTAAAGACATATCTGCCATCCTTTGGATTAGCGGACAGAGATATAGCCGCCACGATCACCGTGCGGCAATTGTTGAATCATACCAGCGGCATCCCTCCGGAATCCGAATATCGGGCGGCCACGCTGCGCGGTGACGATGAAACAATCAGTGAACTTGTAGACAAATTTGGCTCCATACAGCCTGACTCTACACCGGGGACACGTTTTGCATACGGCAATGCCAACTACATCATTCTGGGGGAACTTGTGCAGCAGGTATCCGGGCTAAGCTACGAAGAATATATCCAAAAAAACATTTTTGACCCGCTGGAAATGCGCCACAGCTATACTTCCGCACAAGAGGCATTGAAAAACGGCCTGGCAGCAGGCTACCACCCCATCTTTGGCATTCCGAAAGTATCCGGGCTGCCCTACCGCAAGGATTTTTTACCGGCATACAGCATCATATCCTGTGCGGAGGATATGACCCATTATATGTTAGCAATGCAAAGCGGCGGAAATTACAAAGGCACGCAAGTGCTGTCCAATGAATCCTTCAATCAGATGATGTCAGCCTCGGCGAAAATTTCCCAGTGGGAATCCTACGGTTTGGGCTGGTACGTTACATCGGGAAGCTTTTACCACGGGGGCGAACTGCCCGACTATCAAGCCAAAGTGAAGCTTTTGACGGAGGACGGTTTAGGTGTTGTGCTGATATACAATACCTCCAGCAGTACATTGGGTACGCTGCTGAACGTTGGTTACCGGGATAGGATTGAGACTGGGATCATCAACGTTCTCTATGATGTGGATCCCATGGACCAGCCCGGCCAAAACCCGCTGAACCTGAACAGCTATCCTACATCACTCTCCTATGGGCTGTTGCAGGCTTTCGCGGGAGTGGCGGTGCTACTGGTAGCGCTTTGCGGCTGGAAGCTGCGTACGATAAAAAAGCGCCTCGAAAAATCGAGAGCCGCTTTCCTGCGCATAATGCTGATAACGGTGCTCGTCCATATTGTTGCTCCGCTTATGCTGCTATTCGGCATTCCATTAAGCGCCAGGGTTTCTTGGACCCATGTGCTTTTCTACGTTCCGGATGCAGGCTGGTTTGCTGTTTTCCTATCATTGACGCTGCTGGTTATCGGATTTTTAAAAGGCTTTATCATCATCAAACATTATATAAAAATGTTCCGCCCCACAGATCATGCGGCATAAAGAAGGCTATGTCGCAGTGATCAAAAAACATTCCGTTATGAATTAGCCTCAACCTTTTCCTCCCGGAATTTCAACACCCAGGAGAACAGGCAGCTTACCACCATGGCCATAAACGGGAAAAGTGCCAGCATAAACCTGGCGGCGCCGCCGGGGTTGGGGCCAGGAATCTCGCCGCTTTCAAAGCCGTACATGCTTGATGCCAGCAGAACGCCCAGGCTTACAAACAGGCCACTCAGCCTGTTCAAAACACCCATGGCAGAAGAATAGATGCCTTCCCGGCGCAGGCCGTATTTGCGTGTATCCTCGTCCATGATCCTGGCGCCAATCAGGTCCATGGTAGCCATGACGCCGGCCATGCCGATACCTACAAATGCGCTAGCGGCAATGGCCCCAATGAGGCTGTTCATGAAATACAGGGGAAGGAAGGATGCACCTAATAGGATCAGGGCTCCGCGCCAGGTGCGCATCAGGGAAAAGCGGCGTACCATAAAGGCCCAAAGCGCCATGGAGGCAACCGCCAGCAGCAGTACAATGCCCTGCAGCATCATGGTGGCCACTTCTTCCAATTGAAGGGAGTACCTCACAAATAGAGGAACGGACTGCAACACCATCGCCATAGCCGCGCTGTAAAAAGCGTTGCACAGACCAAAGACCCAGAAGAGGGGATTGACCGCCAAGGCCTTCAAGCTGTTGAGAAGGGGCGGTTTTTTAGTTTCCTGTACGTGCATATCCTCCCTGCAGCCTGTGGCGCAAAACAGGATGACCGCCACCGCCAGCACGCTGTAGATAATGGCCGTATTGGCATAGCCAAGTTTCCTGGCCACAACAGGGGTCAAGGCCAGGCTGATCACCATGGCTACCAGTTGAAAGGCCTGCCGCATGGCATTCGTTTTTGCCCGCACAGCCTCGCCGTGGAACAGTTCAGGGAACAATGCGCCATAGTTGGCGTTAATCAGGGAATCCAGCGTACCGGTCAGAATATACGTCAGCAGCATGTAAATAAACAACGATGTTTCTCCCGCAAGCGCCGGGGGATTGTAAAACAGAATGAAGGCCAGCGCCAGCAGCGGCTCGCCAAGGATCAGCCAAGGCCTCCGCCTGCCCCAGCGCGTTCTGGTCCTGTCGGAGAAAAAGCCATACACCGGGTTGTCGATGGCATCCACAAAGGTGTACAGAAACAAGATCAGCGCATAATGGGATGTGCTCAGCCCCAGTTTCACCACATAAAAATCCATGGCGTATGCCTTGAACATGTTGATGGGAATAGAAGTACCGAACATGCCGGCGGCATAACGCAGGGGGCTGGTCTTTCTTTCCCGCGGTTCTGTCATAACTCCGCTGTCCATCATGACGCTGTTCCTCCCATGAAAACGATATAGGATAGAAAAATTATATACCAATTACATCCATTGTCAATTGATCCTTTGTTAGATATTGCCGAGGCATCCATTAAAAATCTATGCAAGGCATTGCCCTCTTCGGCGGCAAAGGCACACTTTGCGCCGCCCCGCAAAGTTGACACTCCTTCCCTTTTGCCGTATCATATCCGCAACAGGAGGGTTTTTGTACATGCCTTGGACCTATGTGCTTTGGGACTGGAACGGTACGCTGCTGGACGACGTGCAGACAGCGGTCGATGTCAATAACGAAATATTTCCCCGTTTCGGCTTTCCGCCGCCCGGCAGTGTGGCGGACTACCACCGGTTGTTCCGTTTCCCCGTTCGGGAATACTATCGCGATCTGGGAGTAAATGATGATATTTTCCCCGCAGTGGCAAACGCCTGGGCTGAAGGTTACAGGGAGAAGAGCATAATCTGCCACCTGCAAAAGCATGCATTGGAAGCGCTGGAGGCCTTTCATCAGGCAGGCTTTCATCAGGCCATACTGTCCGCTTCCAAGGAAGAATACCTGCATGAGCAAATAGCCCGCTATCCCATCGGCGGTTACTTTCAGGCCGCGCTGGGGCTTACCCATATTTACGCCACCAGCAAGGTGGATATCGCCAGGGATTTTTTGAAAAACCATGGCGTTGATCCCAAGCAGGCCGTTTTCCTGGGGGATACGCTGCACGACGCGGAAGTAGCGGAGGCAATCGGCTGTGACTGTATCCTGATTGCAAGGGGCCATCAGCCATGGCAGACGCTGTTGAATGCCGGCGTACCCATGTTTGAAGATTTGGAAAAAGCGACAGAATATGTATTGGCTCAGAGGATTCGCCTCTGAGAAATCTCCTGTTCCCTTCATGAATAATCAAAGAGGAGAAGCAATGACTCCCATACCCGATAATCCAACGCTGATGGAAAGCGTAAACAATACCCTGGAAAATGCGGGCGAGGCCGCCGGGCAGTTCATAAGTGACCTGCCCATGTGGCTGAGCAAGCTGCTGCTGGCGGGGCTGGTAATCCTGCTGGGAGCGCTGGCCATACGCATGGGCAGGCACTTGATACGCAAGATGATGCGCGCCAAGGAGGGCCGCACCCCCGGCCAGCGGGAAACGCTGCGATCCCTGACTACCAGCGTGTTCAATTATGTCATGTACTTTCTCATTGCCACCTTTGTGCTGGGCGTATTCGGCGTAAACGTTACCTCCATGATTGCCGTGGCCGGGGTAGGCGGTATCGCCGTCGGCTTCGGGGCGCAGACGCTGGTGAAGGATACCATATCCGGTATCTTCCTATGGGTGGAAGGCAATATCATCGTGGGCGACATCGTAGAAGTGAACGGTCTTTCCGGCGAGGTGGAATCCATCGCGCTGCGCACCACCTCCATCCGCCACTTCAGCGGAAACCTCTATGTCATACCCAATGGCGACATACGCACCGTCACCAATATGACACGCACCTTCAAGCGGGCAATCGTGGATGTGCGGCTGCCTTACGAAGAGAAGCTGGAAAGGCTGCTTAGTATTCTGGAAGACGAGATGGGGGCTGCAAACAAGGCGATCGAAGGCTTCAGCGAACCGCCTCAGGTGCTTGGCGTGCTTTCCTTTGAAGCCGACTGCATTATTGTACGCCTGTCCGCGCTGTGCCCGGTCAAAGAAAACTGGCGCATTGAGCGGGAACTGCGCATGCGTGTCAAGAACCGCTTTGACCGTGAAGGCATTCAGATGCCGCATATCCGCCGGATCACGGCAGAATAAGTGCTTAATTGACATTGCAAGTGCCCTGTGCTACCATAACAAAGCTTGTTTTATTGTATATAGTTATCTCTCCTTTAAGGAGGAACAGTAATGCGTCAAAACATTCCCGAACTACCAGTATGGAAGGGACCTTTATCCCATCCCTTTTATAGTATTGTTGTAAAACGTATCTTCGATTTTCTGTTGGCACTGATACTTTTGGTTCCGGGCCTGATTCTCATGATCCCTGTTGCCATTGCCGTGAGGCTGGATTCCGAAGGTCCCATTTTCTACCGGGCTCCAAGAGGCGGCTATCATAACAAGACGTTCCTTATTTTCAAGTTCCGCACCATGGTCAAGGATGCCGAAAAAACGGGCGGCACCACCGCATTAAACGATTCCCGGGTAACGAGAGTTGGGCGCATACTTCGCAAGACGAAGCTGGACGAGATTCCCCAGATTTTGAACATTCTGACCGGCGATATGAGCTTCATCGGCCCGCGGCCAGAGCTGCTGCGATACACCATGCGGTATACACGCGACCAGGAATGCATCCTGTGGGTACGGCCAGGTATCAGCGATGAAAGCTCCCTGGTGTACATCAACCAGGATGAACTGCTAGGCACGGAAAACCCTGTGGAGAATTACGAGAAGTACATACTCGACCATAAAAACGCCCTAAGGGTTAAGTACGCTTTGAACCAAAGCTTTCTTCTGGACGCGAAACTGTTTTTGCGCACCATAACCGGTGTATTTAAAAAAGCTAAGCGCGTAGTGCGGGAAGAGACCGCCAAAGCCGCCCCCGGAAAGGAAAACGCATGACCGCACTTTCCAGCGAAAAGCTGGCCTATCAAATCAAACGTCACGGTCTGGAAATGACTCACTTATCCTACGGCTCCCACATTGGGGCCATTTTGTCTGTCGCGGATATCATGGCCGTTCTGTATGCCGATGTGTTGAAGGTAAAAAGCGAAAATCCCCGCTGGGAGGATAGGGACCGGCTGATTTTAAGCAAGGGTCACGCCGGAGCCGCCGTGTACGCCGCTTTGGCGGAGCGCGGCTTTTTTGATGTGGACTTGCTGAAAACCCACTACCAGAACGGCAGCCTGCTGTCCGGCCACGTATCCCACAAGGGGATACCGGGGGTCGAGTTTTCTACCGGCTCTCTGGGCCACGGCCTGCCCGTGGGAACAGGCATGGCCTTGGCTGCGCAAAGGGACGGCAAGAACTGGCGAGTGTATGTAGTATGCGGCGACGGGGAATGCGATGAGGGCAGCGTGTGGGAAAGCGCTTTGATCGCCCATCACCTAAATCTGAGCAATCTCACCGCCATCATCGACTACAACAAAATGCAGAGTCTGGATTTTTGCGAGCGTACCATTAAGCTGGAGCCCTTTGCCGATAAGTGGCGCGCCTTTGGCTGGAACGTGCTTGAGGCGGACGGCCACGACCACGCTTCCCTGCGCAATGCCTTTGATAAAGCAAGGGAGGAAACGAAAGCGCCTTCCGTCGTTATCGCCCATACGGTAAAGGGCAAGGGTATCTCCTTTATGGAGAACAACATTCTCTGGCACTACCGCACACCCCAGGGTGAGGAATATGAAGCGGCGGTCCGTGAACTGGAGGCGCAAAAGCCATGAGGGATGCATTCACTGCCGCTTTGCAGGATCTGGCCAGGCAGGACCCCAACATATTTCTGATTACAGGGGATTTGGGGTTTGGCGTATTGAAACCCTACTGGGAAACATACCCGCATCAGTTTTTCAACGCGGGCATATCCGAGCAGGCCATGACAGGCATGGCCGCCGGCATGGCGCTTTCGGGAAAGACTGTCTTTACCTACTCCATCGGCAATTTCCCCACACTTCGCTGCCTGGAGCAGATTCGCAATGACTGTGCCTACCACCATGCCAATGTGAAAATCGTCTGCGTGGGCGGCGGGTTTGTGTACGGCTCGCTTGGCATGAGCCACCACGCCACAGAGGATATGGCCATAATGCGGGCGCTGCCTGATGTGGCGGTGTTCACACCTGGCGATCCAGTCGAAGTTCGCGCGGTAATGCCGGCCCTCACCTATCATTCCGGCACATGCTATCTGCGCCTGGGCCGTGGCGGCGAGCCTACGGTGCATCAAAAGCCTATTGAAAACTATCGCATCGGGCAGGGCTTGTGCCTGAAAGAAGGGGCAAATGTCGCCATTCTTTCCGCGGGAGGCATCCTTTCCCAAACCGTTGCCGCGGCGGAATTGCTTCAAAAGCAAGGTGTATCTGCCGGCGTATACAGCTTTCCCACCATAAAGCCCCTGGATGAAGATTTGATTCGCCGCCTGGCAAAAGAGCTGCCCCTCATCGTCACGGTGGAGGAACATACGAACCTTGGCGGCCTGGGCGGCGCGGTGGCAGAAACGGTGGGCGATATGACCGGCAACCGGGCGCGTGTCATGCGCCTTGGCATGCAGGATGCCTATTCCACCATTGTGGGTTCCCAGCAATACTTGCGGGAGCAGTATGGTTTGGACTTTCAATCCATCGCCGAAAAAACCATGCAGGCACTGAAGGAGCAAAAGCTATGAGCACAATGCCGCGCAGTCTCCACCTGATCCACAAGGAACTGCTGGGCCAGTTTGAAGATATTGTAAAAGTCTGCTCTGCCCATCATATCCCCTATGCCATGATGTGCGGTTCGCTCCTGGGTGCAGTGCGGCACAAAGGCTTCATTCCCTGGGATGACGACATCGACCTGATCATGACCAGAGATGCCTATGAGCGCTTCGCGGCGGTATACCCCAAAGAGTGCAGCGAAAAGTATCTTCTCTCCCGTACCAACACCTGGACGCCTCGGGTTATGAGCAAGGATCCTCTGGTAGACGATGCCTTTACAGATCTTTTTATTATGGACTATCTTCCGGAAGGAAATTTCAATCGCCGGGTGCGTCTGACGCTACTGCGCCTATTACAGGGCATGCTGAAAAAGAACGTGGATTACAGCCGTTTTACGCTTTCCCAAAAGCTGCTACTGTTTGTTTCCCATATCCTTGGCCTGCCTTTTTCCGTAGAACAAAAAACCGCCTGGTACGAGCGTCTTTCCAAGCATAATAAACAAGGCCGCGAAGTTCATATGTCCAACGGCGCCTTCGGCCTTCTTTCCATGACCTGGGACCCAAAGCTGTTTGACGATCTCACGGAAGCTTCTTTCGAGCACCTTACCGTCCTCATTCCCAGAGACTATCATACCGTGCTCGTAAAGCTCTTTGGCCCGGACTACATGACACCGCCGCCCGAAAGCGAGCGTGTGGCCAAGCACCTGGACCTATGACCTAAGGGCTCCGCCCTTAGGAATCCCGCCAAAGGGATTCATCCCTTTGGAATCCCCATTAAGATAACACTTATACATAACTATAGTACATCAATACGTATAGACTTTGGAAGAGAATCCAATCAAGCAAGCTGTCATCCTGAAAGAAGTGGAGGATCTTTTTACAAGCCCATCAAGATCCTTCGTCGCTACGCTCCTTAGGATGACAATGCGCGGAATTTGCTTTCTACCTATAGGCAATCATAAATGGTCACAACCTTAACGAACCGATTTATTACTGCCATAATTAGCTCAATAAAAGAATGAAAGGGATTCCAAAGGGATGAAATCCCTTTGACGTCTCCCCGTGAGGTTCTATGAGCCGTACCAGAGCCGCCATGCGAAATACACTAGCTACCGGGGCCTACCAGATCGTAGCCATGCTGCTGGGGTTTGTAACCCCCAGGCTGATGCTGACTTTTTACGGTTCGGAAATCAACGGCCTGGTAGCCTCCATTACCGAGTTCATCGGCTATTTCAAGCTGGTAGAGGCTGGGCTGGCCGCCGCCGCCATCTATGGCCTATACAAGCCCTTAAGCGAGAACGACCACGACAAAATCAGTGCCATCGTTTCCGCCGCCAGGCAGTTTTATCAAAAAGCAGGCTTTTTGTTTGTTGCGCTGACGCTTGTATTTTCCGCAATCTATCCGCTGGTGGTGCCCATTACATCCCTGTCCCGCCTGTCTGTTGGGCTGCTGGTTGCTATTATGGGTTTGTCGGGCACGCTGGAGTTTTTTACACTCTCCCGCTACAGGGTTCTGCTTACAGCCGACCAGAAAACATTTGTGGTATCCTGGGCCTCTATGGCCTCCCTGCTGCTTCAAACAGCGGTCATTGTAGCTTTATCCCTCATAAAAGCAGACATCCTGCTATTGCGGCTGCTGGCGGGGTTGACCATTCTTTTACGCTCCGTCCTATTGTATGCCTACGTCCGCCGCCATTACCCTTATGTGAACTATAAGGCCAAGCCCGATAAGGCACCGCTCAGCCGCCGCTGGGATGCGCTGTACCAGCAGCTAACCGTAACGCTGCATCAGGGCATGGGCATCATTCTCACCACCGTCATCACCAGGGATGCCCACTTGGTAAGCGTCTACAGCACCTATCATATGGTAACTGTAGGCCTGTGGGGCATTTTGAAAATGGTAAGCACCGGGCTTTATTCTTTCTTTGGCGAGCTTCTCGCCCGGGAGGAGATGGATAAATTCCGCAGGGCCTACCGGGAGTATGAATTCCTATTCTTGTCGCTGATCACAGTGCTGTATTCCGTTTCCATGGTGCTGATCGTACCCTTTGTGCAGTTGTTCACCAGGGGCACCCATGATGCGAATTATGTGAACTATGTGGTGCCCATTCTGGGTGTGCTTTTGACCTTGGAAGGGTTGACAGACCAGATCAAGGCGCCGTTGGATCTGATGGTCACCGCGGCAGGCAAGTTCCGGGAAACGCGTCATCACAACACGCTGCAGGTTTGCTTAGGCTTCGGGCTGGGGCTGATCCTTGGCACATTCTTCGGCCTTCCGGGCATTGCGGCGGGCATCCTGCTTTCCAACCTTACACGGGTGGGTATTCAACTGTGGTTCGTGCCCAAGCATATCACAGGCCTTCCTTTTCGGGAAACGCTTATTCGTATGGGCCGCCTGATACTGACAGGCGTGCTGATATGCATACCTTTTCTGATTTGGCCTTTGATGCCCACGAGGTTCGTTGCGTGGATCGGTTATGCTGTGCTGCTGACCATATACGCAACCCTGGTCACAGCTATCATGGCCTGGCTGTTTGACAGGCAGCAATTGAGGGAAGTCTGGGCAAGGCTCCAAGGGATAACGAGAAAAGCGGGTGGTCAATGACCTCCTATATTTACAATACCCATAAGGTCAAAAGCTTTCGGGCGAGGTGTGGCAGATGGATTATATCGCCATAATTCAGGCTAATTGGGGAATCGACTGTCGCATAACAGAACAGATCTATGCCAGTGCTTGGCGCATCGACGACAACTATATAATGAAAACCGGGAATGATGTTGACAGCATCCGCCGGCATATTGCGGTCACAAACTGCTTGCGGCGTTTCGGCATACCGGTTGCGGAGATTGTGCCTACACTGGAAAAGGATGCGATCCTGATTATCGATGGGCACTATTATCTGCTAAGCAAGCGGCTGCCCGGAAAGCATATCGAAAACATTTACGATCAAGACTACTGTTTAATCGCCAGAAGGTCTGGGGAAGTGATTGCGAACCTGCACAGAGCTTTGTTGGACGCTCAGCAGGAGATTAAGTGCTGGGATAACAGTTTGCTGGATGAAATGCAAGGTTGGATAAAAGCGTACTTTGATGTCAATGGCTATTCGCTCATCTCCCGCCAGGAATTTGACGCACCCCTTCGCACACTGGAGAAGATGAGAGCTTTTCTGCCAAAACAGCTCATCCACCGGGATATTCATTTTGGCAATCTGCTGTTTGAGGGTGGAAATGTTTCCGGTTATATCGACTTTGATCTTTCCCAGATCAATTACCGCATTTTCGATATCTGCTACTTTGTGCTGGGGCTTTTGATAGACGGATATTCAAGCGAAGAAAAAAGTGAAAAGTGGTTTCAAATGCTCAAAAGCATCATTCAGGGTTATGAAAACATAACCCTGCTGACTTGTGAAGAGAAGCAGGTCGCGGTATGCGTAATGGAGTGCATTGAATTGTTGTTCATTGCGTATTTTTCTCAAAATGGAAACCTTGCGTTGGCCGAAAATGCCACGGCCATGTTTCATTGGATACGAAAGAACGAAAAGCAAATTGAAGCAATATTTTGTTACGCATGATTCAAAGCCATCTGCGAATAAATCCATTCACAAAACAATAGACAGCTGTTCAAAAAAGCGCTGCTGATTTGAACCGGCTTAAGCGGGCGATTGCCAATCGCCCGCTGTGTATCGGCCTACGACAGGCTAGAAAAACATATGTTTTATGCATTCCAAATATGGGGATTCCAAAGGAACTCTGTCCCTTTGGCCGGGTTCAAGGGCGGAGCCCCTAAGCTATTGCAGGAGCAGCATAAAGTGCCTCGCCTACACCCTTAAGGCACAAGTTGGGCCGGAGCGCCGGCAACAGCACGGAATCGCCTTTTTTCAGTTCCAGAACACCGCCTTCCCAACTTAATAGCAGAGAATCCATAGCGGTCAAAAAGGCAAAGCGCCGCGGATCGGGCACGATTTGCAATTCCCCGGACACATGAAGCCTATCCAGTTCAAACACATCATTGCGCAAAAGCGGCTCGAGGCCTGTACCCGGCATGCGGTGCACAGGATCCAGACGGAAGTTAAGGTCCGCCACTTCCACCGCCTTTAGTATGTGCAGCGCCCGCTTTTGTCCTTTTGCATCAGTCCTGTCCCAATCATAGAAACGGTAGGTAACATCGCTGGACTGCTGGATCTCATACAATACGATCCCGGCGCCAATGGCATGGATGCAACCAGCGGGAATAAAGCAAACATCGCCGTCCTTCACTTTTACCCGGCGCAGATATTTTTCCACCGCCGCACCTTCCCGGGCGGCTTTTTCAAGCTCCTCCCGCGTGACATCAGGTACAAGGCCGTACACCAGTTCCGCACCGGGGTCCGCCTGGAGAATGACCCAAGCTTCCGTCTTGCCCAATTTTCCGTCTTCATGCGCCGCAGCATACTCGTCGCCCGGATGCACCTGAACGCTTAATACATCCTTGGCATCCAGAAGCTTGAGCAGAAGCGGGAACGGCCCCTTGATCTCCGTACCCTGCAGCTTTGCCCCATAGCTCGCCAGCAGCCCGCTCAATTCTTCGCCGCTTTCCGTATGGCTTTCCTTGCCGGGGATCACACTGATCTCCAGGCTTTCCCCGGTGCGGTCATTTGGAATATCCTTTCCAAAAAGCGTTTTGAGCTTACTTCCGCCCCAGGGAAGCTCCGGCGCGCAGCGGTAGTGGGGTTGCATTTTGAAGGGCAAAAGAGGGCAGTCATCCTTCAAAGGCATTTCATAACACTGGAAACGTGTTGTCCGGTGATCAAATTTTACCATGCCCACCTTGCGCATGGGGATACCCTCATACAAAGCCATGGCCCGGGTATTCTTCAAGTAAGTGTCCAGGCGCAGGCTGTCATGGCCAAGCTCCCATGCAATTCGTATCACATGAGCCATGGCCTCCCGGCCCAGACCCTTATGCTGGCGGGAAGGATTCACCACCAGCCGGTGCAATACGGCCGGCCGCACGCCAAAATGCCATGGAAGAGTCGCATACAGGGGATGCTGATCCTCATTGATGGTGAAGGCGGACAGGATTACCCCATCCTCCTCCGTGAGATAAAGCGTCTGTGCCTTGACATCCTCCATGAGCACTTCTTCGCTGGGATACACCTCCCAGCGCCATTGGTCCAGGCCCTTTTCATCCATGTCCTGGATGCATGCTTCAAAAAGACTGCAAAGGGCCGGAATATCGTTTTCCACGGCTTTGCGCGGATATAAACTCATGATACCGCCTCCGTATACATGTGGTACAGGTTATAATACACGCCCTTCTTTTCCATCAATTCCGCATGGGTGCCCTGCTCCTCCACACCCTTGTCGGTAAGCACCCAAATCACCGTTGCGTTACGGATGGTTGTCAACCGGTGGGCAATGGTGAAAGTGGTACGGCCTTTGGCAAGCGTCTCCAGAGATTTTTGCACGATGCGCTCGCTTTCATTATCCAAGGCAGAGGTGGCTTCATCCAGGATCAGGACGGGCGGATTCTTTAAAAACACCCGGGCGATGGAAACGCGCTGTTTCTGGCCGCCGGATAGCTTTACGCCCCGCTCGCCCACAAAAGTGTCGTACCCTTCCGGCAATTCCAGAATAAACTCATGGGCACCGGCCTGCTTGGCGGCCTTTTCAACTTCTTCCCTTGCGGCGCCGGGCTTGCCATAAGCAATGTTCTCATACACAGTGCCTGAGAAAAGGTAAACCTCCTGCTGCACCATGCCGATGTTTTCCCGCAGGCTCTTTTGGGTAAGGCTTCGAACATCCTGCCCATCCACGGTGATGCTGCCGGAAGTCACATCGTAAAACCTGGGGATCAAGTTGCACAGCGTCGTCTTTCCGCTGCCTGACGGGCCTACCAGCGCAACATTCACCCCTGCTTTCACGCTTAAGTTCAGGTTGGCCAGCACCTGCTTTCCGTCATCTGCATAACCGAAGCTGACGTTTTCAAAGCCGATTTCACCTTTGACATGATGAAGCTCTTTGGCATCCTCTGCATCAGTGATTTCCTTCGGCGCATCCATAATCTGGCAAAAGCGTTCAATGCCCGTCATGCCCCGCTGGAACTGCTCGGCAAATTCCACGATGCGGCGGATGGAAGTCAAGAGGGTAGACACATACAGAAGATAAGCCATGTAATCGCCGGGCGTAATCTTCCTGCCAATAATAAACAGCGCGCCTACGATCACAACCAGTATGTACATCAGCCCGTCAAAAACGCGGGTGGTGGTATGGAAACCCGCCATGGCCTTGTAGGCAATCCGCTTCGTCTGCAAAAACTGCTGGTTGCCATCCCGGAATTTTTCTTCTTCCATGGGCTCATTGGCAAAGGATTTCACCACGCGGATGCCCAGCAAGCTATCCTCCACCTGGGCGTTCAGTTCACCAACCTGATGGCGTGAATCCATGAAAGCCTTGCGCATACGCTTGTTGAAAATGCGGGCGAACAGCAGCATAAGCGGCAGCAGAATGAAAACCATCAGCGTCAGCCAAATGTTCATGCCGGCCAGGATGATAAAGGAGGCAACGATCTTTATAGCGGCGATAAAAAATTCTTCCGGGCAGTGGTGGGCAAATTCCGTGACCTCAAACAGGTCGCCGGTGACACGGGCCATGATTTGACCCACTTTGGTATTGCTGTAGTAAGAAAAAGACAGCTGCTGCAGATGGGCAAACAGATCCCGCCGCATATCGGTTTCAATGCGGCTGCCCATGATATGCCCCACGGACGCCATATAATAGGCCGCCGCGGCATCGATGATGCGTAAAAAGATGTACAGGCCGCCCAGCTTTAAAACGAAATTTACTGTAAGCCCCGCGAGATCATCAATAGCCTGGTTGGTAATGCTGCGTATAATCAGCGGCAAAACAAGCTCGCACAACGTGGTCATGGCGGCGCACAAGAGGTCAAATGCCACGGTGCCCCAATAATCTTTGTAGTAAGGTACAAACCGCCTGATCAGCTTGCTGGTTTTCATGGTCTTCTTCTGGGTTTCCATTAAGAAGGTTTCATCCTTTCCTTTTGTACGGCAGTTCCAATTTTCTTAGGGCTTTACAAGAATCGCCTGACGGGAGATTCCGCTTAAAGCTTCCTCCTCCATCTTTGGCGCAGTGAAGGCATATAGCGCGCTTTCCCCCTTTACGTGCAGCCGTATTGTTTCCGCGTTCTCCATCCTGACTGCGGTCATACCGGCCAGCGAGGCGGTAAGTTTGTCTTGAAGCGTGTATCCCTCACCGGGCAGGAGGGAGAAGGCATCCAGGGGATAAATGCTGTACAGCTTCAACGTTTCCCCGTTTTGCGTTTGGTAGGTTAGCGTTACAAGCCTGGCAAAGGAGCCTTTGTAGGCCAGGTCGTTCACCACACCTCCTGAAAAAGCAAGATCGGTATTTGCTTGCAATGCCAGCACAGGCGAAGGAAAATGCTCCACCAGTTGTGAAAGATCATTCAGGGTTCCTATCTGCCTGGGCTGCTCGGCTGTTAGCGCTGCCTGGGGAACGGAGCTCTCAGCGGGCGCTCCCTGATCGGCAGGCACTTCCGCCAGGATTACGGCCAGATAAAATGCGCCAATGCACACCGCTACCAAAAGGACCAGAAATATACGCTCCAGCACCTTGCGCAGCGCAATAACCAATTTGCTTTGTTGTTTGTTTGATTTTCTTGTCATCCGTCTCTCCTAATTACTGAACCTTTCCACCATAGAACCCAGCGCCTCATCCAAGTAGGAAGTCTCACCCTGGAATTCTATGCCGTAAGCCCTATAAAAGGCGCTTGTAAGCATTTCTCGCTGGTCATTTGAAAGTGCCTGCTCTTTGAGCATGCAGCGAAGCATGTTAGCCGCGGGCGCTGCCAGCAGTCTGGACGGCTTACCGGCCGGAGCAAACCCGAAAATGGGTTTCATGTGCCGGCTGCTGCCCCGGAGAAACAAGTGAATATATTCCTGGGACAGAGCCGTCAGATAATCCTTCAAAAATGCCTGGCCGTCTGGAGCCATATCCATGGCCTTCACGAGCCGGTCTTCAGATATCAATTCCCTTATCTTGTCTTCCCGTTTGGAAAATGAATAAGCATCCGGTTCCTCAAACACGTGCAGCAAGTAGCACTTGATGACCGAAAAATCGATCCGGTGTTTGTCCCGCTCATGCAGCCGGCCATGCAGCAAAAGCGCCTTTTGCACCTGCAGATTGTTTGGCGCAGCTTCCTCCGCCTTTTGAAGGAGCGCGAACCGCTTAATGGGTTCGCTTTCCTCCTGCGCCCTGCGCAGCAGTGCCGGGACGTCCGCACCGGCGGGAGCGTCCATAATGTGTACAGGCGCTGCGGTCGTGGCCTTCAAAACTACGGCCTGGCCGTTTTTTTGCGGCGTAAGTTTTAAAGCGCAGTAAGGGCAGGAAAAAGGAACAAGCTCCCTTTCCGCCTCAATATCCATCCGGCCGCCACAGCCGGGACAAATAAGCGGCATCACATGGGAGCCCTCCCTTCCTGTATTCTTCTTGTCAGTATACCACAAAAAGCGGTTCAGCGCTTCTTCGGTTTTGTTTTGTATATCGACATGCGGTTCTTTAATACTTTCTCCCCGGCTACGGAGTAACCGAAAAAGCCAAGAACATCGCCAAGGACCTGGTATACGCCGTGATTATAGGCTACCAACCCCGCTTGATCCAGGCGCAGGGAGCCTTTCTCATCCTTATATTCATTGCGGACCGCAACGCCCACAATACGGGCCAGGAACATGTCATGGCTTCCCAAGGGGAGGTTCTTTTCCACCTTGCAGCACAGATAGGCGGGGGCCTCCTGTAATGCCGGGGCGTGCGTGAGAGGCGGCGCGGGGATCGCATGCAGGCCGCAGGCTGCAAACTTATCTAAATCCCGCCCGCTTTTCACACCACAAAAATCAGCCGCCTTCGCAAGGTTTTTATCCACCAGATTGATTACAAACTCCCCTGTGGATTCAATCAGGCCATAGGAATAGCGGCTTCTGCGGACGCTGATGGATACCATGGGCGGATCGGAACAAACTGTGCCGGCCCATGCCAGAGTAATCAGGTTTGGATTTCCCTCCTGCCCTGCACAGCTTACCATAACGGCGGGCACCGGCGAAAGCAGCGGGCAAGGGTCAATGGAAAAGAAATCGGGATGCATAGGCTTCTCCTTTCTTTATGACGGACGGTTCTTATACACAATATGCCAGTAATAAAACTTAATTTCACACCGCAGAACTTTTCAAGCTGTGATCATACCAAAATTGTCTTAATCACAAATCTTTTCCCCATCACACAATGATCTGAGAGGTATTCCAATCAGGTTGCAGCAGGGGTCGGAAATAGTGTACAATAGGGGGCATGAACGTGTCAACACGTTCGGTTAAGAGGTACACTTATGCAGGTTCTTTCCCAGGTGGCCGTATTATTTTTATTGATGGCGCTGGGGTATTTTGCCGCCAGGGTGCGTATTCTGGACAGAGGCGCTTTCGACGGGCTGAACAAGTTTGTTCTATTTTTCACCTTGCCCTGCCTTACATTTGCCAAATTGCAGCGGGACGCTTTGCCGGGGCAAATGGGCGAACTGGCGGAAACGTTTCTGATCGCCATGGTCAGCATGTTTATATGCGGCGCTGTGGCCATGCTGTACACAAAAAAGGAGCCGGCCGCACGGCGGGCAGTGTTCACCCATATGGCCATGTTCTCCAATTGCGGGTATATGGGCTATCCTTTGATCGTGGCAGCGCTGGGCGAGGAAAAGATGATATACGCCGTGATGTATACGGCAGCCTTCAACCTGCTGACCTGGACCATCGGTGTATACCTGTACGCCGGCAAATCGGGGCTGTCGCTGAAAAAGGCGCTGTTGAACCCAACACTGATTGCCGTGCTGCTGGGCATATTCTGTTTTGCGCTGTCAATCCGCATTCCCAAGGTGCCGCTGGATGCCATGAACATGCTGGGTGATACCACCACGCCCTTGGCGATGGTCGTCATCGGCGCAAGGCTTGCGGACCTCATACCCTCGGACCTGAAGGATGGCATGCTGCTGTTTTCCTGCCTGATGCGCCTGATCGTCTTTCCTTTGGCGTTTTGGGGCATCCTTATTCTATTGCGTGTACCACAGGGTGTTCGGGAAGCGGTGTTCGTGTGCTCCGCCATGCCCGGTTCCACCGCCACCGCCATGCAGGCGGAATACTACAAGGGCGATGGCCGTTTGGGTTCCCGAAGTGTGGCTGTCAGCACGGCCCTGTCTGTTTTGACCATACCGATGATACTACTTTTGCTGTAAGGACAGGAGGGGATTGCTTTGGCCAGAGGAAAGCACCGCAGGGGCGGCTGCCTGAGCCGGCTGATCGCTTTTGCTTTATTGGCCTTTGTGCTGATATATCCCTTTTATCAGGCAAGAACGCTGTATGTGGAACAAAAAGCGCTGGAGGTAAATGGCCTGAATCCGGCACTGAACGGGTTGACCATCGTCTATGTGTCGGATATCCATAAGGGTCCGTTTTTCTCCCAGGGGCGCGTGGATGCACTGATCGCCAAGATCAATTCCATAAACGCCGACTTGGTGCTGCTTGGCGGCGATTATGCCAACGATTCGGACGGAGCGGTGGAATTTTTCCAAAGCATGCCCAAAATTTATGCCAAACGGCTAGTAGCCGGTGTGATGGGAAATCATGACCGGACCATACCGGAAAGCAACCTGAACACGCTGCAAAGCGCCATGATAAACGCCGGTGTGCTGCCTCTGGTAAATAACGTAAGAGAGGTGCGGGTAGGCGATTCTGCGCTGTACCTGTGCGGGGTAGACGACTACAACAACGGCTTCCCTCTAATAAGCCAGGTCGCTTATCCCATGCGGAAGGATGACTTTGTGATCTACCTCACCCATTCGCCGGATAACCTGCCCGAGGCTTTCGCCACCAAAAACAGCGAGGGATCCACCAACTGGTTTGACCTGGCCCTTTGCGGGCACACCCATGGCGGACAGGTGACGTTCTTTGGCAAGCCACTATTTCGCACATTCACCAAGGTATCCGACCGGTACCTCTCCGGCTGGCTGCAGGAAAACAGGGCGGATATCCTTGTTTCCAACGGTGTGGGCACATCCTGGGTGCCGGCAAGGCTGTTCGCCCCAGCCCAGCTGCATGTGATCACGCTGAAGCGGAAATAGCGTTACAGGATGTTGGTAAACCTAAGCGCATCCCTGTGATAGATGTGGCGCAGCGATTCTCCCAATTCCGCGCTGGTGATCAGGCTCAGGGGCACATCCTGAACTTCAATGGCAGCTATAAGCCGCTCTATCGACATGCTCACATCGTCCGTATCCCCATGGTTGACCCAGAACTGAAGCCATTCACACGTTTCTTCCCATTCGTTCTTCATTGCGTCCACTGCTTGCTTGGCCTTTTCCCAATCCTTATTGCGAATGCTTTCCTCCGCCGTAGTCAGATCCTGCGTAAAATCACGGGAAACTTTGGAACTGACAACAGTGGAAACGATGCCTATGGCAACAATAAAAACCAGCAGCACGACAACGATCCATGTGTTAGCCTTCATCTTGTCACCATCCTATCCCATTAGGGGGCACAGCGTCCACAATCATGGATTGATTCAATTGCCTGCCCTGAAGGAACATTTTGCCGCTGGTATCCAGACTGCACAACAGCACTTCCTTGGGCGAGCCAAAACCGTGGAGCTTCAGCGTGTCATAAAGCCACTCCTCCGGGATTTTTCCCGTATTCAGGTTTTTCTTCTCAATCACTCCGTCCAGTATCAGCGTAATGGGCAGGCCCTCATACCCTGTGGTAATGGATAGGTCTTCCGGTGTGACCGGCCGCTTTTGCGCTTTGGGAAAAACCGTGACCTTGCCGCTTGTTTCAACAATGGCTGTACTTACATCGGCAGGGTTCAGTACGCCGCCGGTACGAATTTCCTCCATCAGGTCGTTCAGATTCATGCACAGCTTTTCCAACTCTTTAAGCTGAATGACCCCGTCCTTGATGAGCACCGTTGGCTTGCCGCTGAAGATCTCGCGAAGTTTTTGACTTTTCATGGAGATCATTGTGAACAAACCATGTAGCACCGTAAGCCCCATCATGGGCACGATGCCATATAAAAGCGGTGTACCCACATCCGCCATGGGCGTAACTGCCAAGTTGGCAATCAGTATCGCCACCACCAGTTCAAACGGCTGCAATTGGCCTACCTGCCGCTTGCCCATGACCCTGACAAAGACCACCGCCAGCAAAAACAGTATCACCGAGCGCAAAAATACGGTCAGCATGGCATCCTCCTTGTAAGATATCAATCCTATTATGGGCTCTATACGGGATAGCCATGCAAAGAAGGGAGAAGATTGCCATGCACGAAAGACTCCTGCCGCCCTCCTTGCAGCCTGGAGCCCGAATTGGGCTGATTGCACCTTCCAGCCCCATCTATGAGGAAGAAAACAGGCAAAAAGCCATTCAATTGCTTGAAGGCATGGGATTTGCTGTCACCGTGGGGCAAAGCTTAAACGAACAGAGGGGCTACCTTTCCGGAAGCGACAGCCTCCGCGCCCATGACGTGAACAGCGCGTTTGCAAACCCCGATATTGACGCCGTTGTCTGTCTTCGGGGCGGCTATGGCGCGGCCAGGCTTTTGCCCATGCTGGATTATGATATGATTAGGATAAATCCCAAGCCCTTTGTTGGGTTCAGCGACATCACCGCACTGCACTGCGCCTTTCAAGTAAAGTGCGGCCTTGTTACCTTTCATGGACCCATGGCCGGCGCTCACTGGCCGGTGGGGCTTCGGGAAAACAACAGCCGGTCGGGATGGCTTCGGGCCATGAGCGATACAAACCCATTGGGGCCCATGGAAAACCCCGATGGAGCGCCTTTTGAAGCCTTTCGGGAAGGCGAAGCGGAGGGCGTCCTTACAGGCGGAAACCTGACTGTTTTAAACAATCTTCTCGGCACGGAATACATGCCTGACCTTGACGGAAAGATTTTGCTCCTGGAAGATGTGGGCGAAAAACCCTACCGCATCGACGCCATGCTTACCCAGCTGCGCAATACGGGCCTGCTTAAAAAGTGCGCAGGCTTTATCCTGGGCGACTTCACCGACTGTGGCGGCGATCCAAGCAAGCCCAGCCTCACCTTACAGGAAATATTTGAAGAACTTCTTCCCTCCAATAAACCCATCCTGCAATCCGTTCATGCCGGCCACGGCCATGACAAGATCACCCTGCCCCTCAATATTCCATACCGCATCCAAGGCAACACGCTTACCGCCCTTGCTCCCGCCACCAGGGGCGCTACCCCTGGACCCCGCTCAAGGGATACTACCCCTTGAGAATCCCCATATTCAGAAATAGAATCATGCTAATAGTTTTGAGATGCACAAAAAAACGTATCTTGTGATGCAATTCATTCAGCATAGCAAAGGCAAATGCAAATAGAAGATTATGAATAAACAGAGGCGGCGGGCGATTAATAATCGCACGCTTACTTTCGTTAATCGATAAGCTGGCGAAAGTATGCTCATCCGATTGCAGATTGTCAGTACATACATGTTCTCAGCCAGTATCAGCAATTCATATCATCCCTGGCAGGTGATAGCCTCCATTCGATTGATTCACAAAAATTGTGATTTCGGCTCTTGACAACCCATACTGCGCGTGATAATATACCACCGAAAACCCGATAAAATTAGTAGGGTTTCCACCAATAAAAAAATCCGCTGATAGGAGGCCAGGGCATGAAGCTGTCCACCCGTGGGAAATATGGGTTATACGCCATGTTTTATCTGGCGACCCAGGCGGGCAACGGTCCCCAGCCGTTAAAATCCATTGCGGAAACCGGTGTGCCGGAGCAATACCTGGAGCAGCTGCTGGGTACGCTGCGCCGGGCCGGGCTGGTCACTACTGTCCGGGGCGTACAGGGCGGGTATCAATTGGCACGTGACCCAGCGGAAATCACGGTAGGCGACATCATAGACGCCACGGAAGGCCCCGTATCCCTATCGGAATGTTTGCATGACAGCGAGGCCTGCCGGAAAAGCTGCGATTGCCCTACCCGCATGGTCTGGAGCCGGCTGACAGATCAGATCAATGATCTTTTGCAAAGCATCACCCTCAAAGATATGCTCAGTAAGGAATCCTAAGGATTACCGTGGAAGGAAGATGTACTATGAACCGCATTTATATGGACAATGCCGCCACCACACCCGTCAGCCAGGAAGTGCTGAATTTCATGCTGCCCTACTTTACTCAGGTGTACGGCAACGCCAGCAGCATCCACCAAACGGGGCGTGAAGCGGCAAAAGCCATCGCAGAGGCACGCAGGCAGGTTGCGGCAGCCATCGGGGCCAAGCCGGAGGAAATTTACTTCACGGCCGGCGGATCGGAAAGCGACAACTGGGCCATCAAGGGTACGGCTTTTGCCCGCAAGGCGAAGGGCAATCACATCATTACCAGCGCCATTGAGCACCATGCCGTTTTGCACACCTGTCAGTGGCTGGAGAAGCAGGGCTTTGAGGTGACCTACCTTAAGGTTGACGGCGATGGCTTCGTATCCCCCGCCGATGTGGAAAATGCAATTACCGACAAGACCATCCTCATCTCTATCATGGCCGCCAACAACGAGATCGGCACCGTGGAGCCCATTGCGGAGATCGGTAAAATCGCCAAGGCTCATAATATCCCCTTCCACACCGATGCGGTACAGGCAATAGGCGCCATTCCTGTGAATGTTGCTGACTGGCAGGTGGATATGCTGTCCCTTTCCGGGCACAAGTTCCACGGCCCCAAGGGCGTGGGCGCGCTGTATGTGCGCAAGGGCACAAGGCTGGACACGCTATTGCAGGGCGGCGCCCAGGAGCGGGGGCTTAGGGCCGGTACGGAAAACCTGGCCGGTATCGCAGGCTTGGGCAAGGCTATCACTCTGGCGGTGGAAAACCTTGAAGAGAAGTCGATGAAGCTTGTTGCATTGCGGGACAGGCTCATAGATGGCATTTTGAACAGCATTCCTGATGTACGCCTGAACGGCCCCAGATTAAACCGCCTGCCGGGCAACGTGAACGTTTCGGTGCGCTATATTGAGGGAGAATCGCTGCTTCTGCGCCTGGACTTAAGTGGCATCGCAGCATCCAGCGGTTCAGCATGCACCAGCGGCTCCCTGGATCCTTCCCATGTGCTGCTGGCTATCGGCCTTCCCCATGAGATTGCTCACGGAAGCCTGCGGCTGTCCTTAAGTCAGGACAATACCGACGCCGATGTGGACGAGGTGCTGAAGGTGCTGCCCGACATCGTGGAAAATTTGCGGGACATGTCGCCGCTGTTTGCGGCCGCTTCAAAATAAGGAGAGAAACCTATATGCAATACAGTGAAAAAGTTTGGGATCATTTTGAGCATCCGAGAAACGTAGGCGAACTGGACAGCCCCAGCGGCACCGGCACGGTGGGTAACGCAAAATGCGGTGACATCATGAAAATGGATATCCAGGTGGAAGATGGCATCATCACCGATGTGAGATTTAAAACCTTCGGCTGCGGCGCCGCCATCGCTACCAGCAGCATGGCCACCGAGATGGTGAAAGGCAAATCCATAGAGGAGGCGCTTTCGCTCACCAACAAAGCAGTGATGGAGGCGTTGGACGGGCTTCCCCCGGTAAAGATTCACTGTTCGCTCCTGGCGGAGGAAGCCATTCACGCCGCCATTGAGGATTATCAAAAAAAGCAGGAAGCAAAATAAAAGCCGGATCGAGAGATTCTTCAACTTTCTACTTGCATATATATGAATTTGATGTTAAAACTTCCATAGGGGAGTAACGAGGGGGTCTTGCCCCCTCGTTTGAAATCGTGTCGCCCGGCTGAAATGACGAGTATTTTCTCGACACTTCAAGGAGGAGTTATGCCCGAAATCCATGGCAATATTGAAGGTCTGCGCAGAACGCTTCTTGCAGACCTGGAAAAGCTGTATAGCTGGGAAGTAAGCCGTGACACGTTCGTGCCCCCGGAGATGGTGGATATGCTGGGGGAAATATCGCTGCATATCAACCGCGAAATTGCCGTTTATATCACCCGTGATGGCGAAGTGGTGGATGTGATCGTGGGCGGACTGGACAATGTGTCGCTGTCGGAATTCCGCCTGCGCCGCAACGCAAGGCGGCTTTCCATGGTACGGTGCATACATACCCATCCAGGCGGCAGCGCGGAGTTGTCGGACGTGGATATCAGCGCCCTTCGCACCATGCGTTTTGACGCCATGGCCGCCATTGGCCTCATGCCGGGCCGCACGCCTGAGATCGGCGCGGGCTTTTTGGGGGAAATGGAAGGCGATCAGCCCGCGCTTAGGCTGTTTGGCCCAATGCCCGTAAGCAAGGTCCCTCAGGAAGCGTGGATGGACGAAATCACCGTTTCCGATGAACTGGTGAATAAGGGGCAGGATCAGCAATCGCCCGGCGGTCCGGAGCGGGCCATCCTCATAGGCACGGAAAGCGAGGAATCGCTTGAGGAACTGAAAAGGCTGGCGGAGACGGCGGGAGCGCTGGTTGTTATGACCGCGCTGCAAAGGCGCGCAAAGCCCGACGGCGCCACGTTCATAGGCCGGGGCAAAGCGGAGGAGCTTTCGCTGGACTGCCAGGCGCAGCATATTGACGTTGCTATCTTTGATGAGGAACTGACCGGCATCCAGGTGCGTAACCTGGAGGAGTTTCTGCATGTCAAGGTCATCGACCGTACCATGCTGATCCTGGACATCTTCGCCCAGCGCGCTTCCTCCAGGGAAGGCAAGCTGCAGGTGGAGCTGGCGCAATTAAACTACCGCTCCACAAGGCTCATTGGCCAGGGGTTGGTGCTCTCTCGCCTGGCCGGCGGCATCGGCACCCGGGGTCCCGGAGAAAGCAAGCTGGAAATCAGCCGCCGCCGCATCAGGGAGCGCATCACCGACGTCAAGCGTGAGCTTACCGAAATGGAAAAGCAGCGGGGGATCCGCCGTCGCGTCAGGGAGCGTACACAGGTGCCGGTGGTTGCGCTGGTGGGCTATACGAACGCGGGCAAATCCACGCTGCTTAACAAAATCAGCGGCGCGGACGTCTATGTAAAAGACCAGCTTTTTGCCACGCTGGACGCCGTATCCAGGAATGTGAAGCTTGGCAGTGGCAGCGAATTTTTGCTTGTGGATACGGTGGGCTTTATACGCAAGCTGCCCCATGACCTGGTGGAGGCCTTTCACTCCACACTGGAAGAAGCGACCCTGGCGGACATCCTTCTCATCGTTTCCGATGCCGCATCCCCCGATTGCCTGAAACAGCATCAGGTGGTGCTGGAGGTGCTGAACCAATTGGGCGCATCCCAGCAGCCACGCATCGACGTGCTGAACAAATGTGATTCGGCCGAAAACATCCCTTTCCTTCCCGGCGCGGTGCATGTATCCGCCACACATGGAACAGGGATTGACGAGCTTCTTGGTAGGATCGCATCCCTGCTGAACGCAAAGCGCCAGCAGGTAGAGCTGCTTGTGCCCTTTTCCCAGTACGGCGCCGTAAGTGATGTACGCTCCCTGGGGCAAATCGTAAGCGAGGAGCATTTGGAGGAAGGCACAAGGATAACAGCCCTTCTGGAGGAAAGCGCATTGAGCCGGCTCATAACAAAATATGGAAAACAAATTTTTGTCAAAAAATAGTGAAGGATTTGCCAGCCTGCTTCGTCGAATACTATGTACAAAGGAAAACCCTGGTGAAAGAGGCTGATTCTTTGCTTATCCGGCAGCTCGTTGCAACAGTCGCCCTGGCCGCATCCCTGATGGAAGGTGCCATGTATAAGGGAATGCCCCAAATGGATGTGGAAGGGCAGCTTTTTTTGGTGAACCGCCAGCAGGAAATGTCTGAGGCGTATGTGCCGGAGACGGTGGAAGCGAAAGTTCAAGGCACCACCCGCCGGATGCGGCCGGATGCGGCCGCGGCTTTAGAGGAAATGTTCGCAGCGGCAAAAAAGGAAGCGAAGATCACCTTCCTTACGGTATCGGGCTACCGCAGTTTCCCCAAGCAGCAGATCGTATACGGCAACAAGGTTAAATCTACCGGCAGCGAAAAAAAGGCACAGGAGTACGTGGCGCCGCCCGGGTGCAGCGAGCATCAGCTGGGCCTGGCCATGGACGTGGGTGCCAAGGGGGCACCCAGCGGCCTGAACGGTTCCTTTGGGAAAACAAAGGCCGGAAAATGGCTGAAGGAGAATGCCCACCGTTTTGGTTTTATTATACGTTATCCGCAGGAATGGGAAGAGATCACCGGCTATAAGTACGAGCCATGGCACGTGCGGTTTGTAGGCGTCGATTATGCCACAGCCATGTATGAGCAGCAAATTCCCATGGAAACCTATGTGCATACCTTACAGGCGGAAACCATCTTGGATATACTGGAACCATAGTGAAAAGGAGCGTGCAAACCGGTGGGGAAGAAATGGCTGCTGACAGCGCTGTGTCTGACCATGCTCTTCGTGTGGGGCTGCGCTTATGCCCAGGAGCTTGAACAGGGAGACTCCGTTTCATGGACATATCCCGTATCCATAAGCGAGCTTCAAAAGGAATACATCCGCCTGGTGAACACGGATAATCTGCTTCCCTCCGACTATATACCAACGGAGCTTGTTAAGATCAAGGTGAAAAAAACATCAAGCTCCTCCATTCAAATGTGCCAGTTCGTTTCCGACGCGCTGGACGCTATGTTTGCAGCTGCGTCAAATGACGGCGTAACGCTATATGCGCACAGCGGCTACCGCAGTTATAAAACACAAAACACCATGTACAGAAACCGGCTGGAGCAAAACAAAGGCGTGGATGACGGCGTGGTAGCTTACCCCGGCGCCAGCGACCACCAGACAGGCCTTGGCATCGATATAATCAGTAAGGAATGGATTGGCAAAAGGTTCAATTCCGAATTCGCAAAAACGGAGGAAGCTCAGTGGATGGCCGCACATTGTGCGGAATACGGCTTCATCATCCGTTATCCCAAAGGCAAGGAAGATATCACCAAGATAATATATGAACCCTGGCATCTGCGCTACGTTGGTCTTCAGGCCGCTCAGTATATGATGAGCAGCGGGCTGACGCTGGAGGAGTTTACTGCGCAATGGCAGCAGGCTCTTGGTGACTTCCAGGGGAACGGCGGCGATACAAATGTGACGCCGGAGCAAAGCCAGACCATACAACAAGGCCAAACGGCCGAAAAAGACCAAACAGGTGTACAAAATCAAACAGCAGAGCAAGCCCCGGCTGCTGGGCAAAACCAGCTTCCCCAAGGTCCTGTACTCCTTGAGGAAGTAGGCGCCGACGGAGACCCGGAAGTAACACTGTTTCATTGAAATAAGGGTGCGCTGGAAAATGCGCATCCGTTTTTTTATATAAATGGCCGGAATATCAAAACTTGATGCCCGGTTTTTTATAGTACACAAATTTGAGTGTGCATACTTTTAGAAACTAAAACTTGACCCGACATAGTTAATTAATTATCGACTTAATTGGAATGTTCCGGTATAATATTGCCAATTCGTTTATGTTTTTACAATTTATATTGAAAGGCGTGATCTCATGCCGCTGATTGAATCGAATGGGCTTACGAAAGTCTACCGTCAGAACGTAAAACAGCCAGGGCTGAAAGGCGCTTTAAAAAGCCTTGTAAAAACGGAATGGACCGAAAAGCTGGCGGTAGACGAGGTGACCTTTTCCATGGAGGAAGGGGAATCTCTGGCCTGCATCGGCGAAAATGGAGCAGGAAAATCCACCCTGATCAAAATGCTGGTAGGCATTCTGACCCCGACAAAAGGAAGTGTAACGGTATACGGACAAAACCCCATGGATCATCATGCCCAGTATCTAAAAAAGATCGGCGTCATATTCGGCCAGAAAACGAATCTATGGTGGGATATCCCCATCATTGAAAGCTACAACGCCATCAAGGTATTATACAAGCTGGATACAGCCTTGTTCGATAGGAACATGTCAATGGTAACGGAGCTGCTTGATTTGGAACCGATACTGGGTTCGCCCGCCCGGCGGCTGTCCCTTGGCCAGCGCATGAAAGCGGATATCGGGTTGATCTTTCTGCACGGGCCGCAGCTTCTATATCTTGACGAGCCTACCATTGGTTTGGACATCAATGTGAAGTTCGCCATTCGTTCATTTATACGCAAAATGAACCGGGAAAACGGCGTTTCGGTACTGTTGACCAGCCATGACCTTAGCGATATCGAGCAGATATGCGACAATGCCCTGGTCCTATCCAAGGGCAGGGTGTATTACCAGGGTGCGCTGGATAAGCTTCGGCATATGTATGCTTCCGGACGCACGATTACCGTGGAAGGCCCTGCACTGGAGGCAATCGCCCCCCTTATCCCCAAGGCAAAGGTGACTTTAGATGGACTTTCCACCCGTATTACCTTTGACACGGCGGATTATAGCGCCAAAGAGATGCTGGATCTAACATCCCGGTGTTATGACATCAAGGACATCACAGTGAACGAGCCGGGCATCGACCAGGTTGTGTCGCAGATTTTTGCAGCGGGGGCAAAGCAATGAAATCCTTTGCAAAGCTTGTATCCCTTACCATGCAGAGCGCGCTGTTTTACCGGTCCGCCTTTTTGCTTTCCATGACTACACCGCTGATTTTACTTGGCGGGCAGTTCATGCTCTGGTACAGCCTGTATAAGACAAGCAGCGGCGGGGGAATCGGCGGGTTTACATCCAAGGATATGTATGCCTATATATTGATTTCCTTCTTCATCAATAACCTGCTGACCTGGTCTACCGAGAATATGCTTTCCAGGGAGATCCGTTCGGGCAAGGTGGTATCAAGGTGCTTAAAACCCATGTCCTTTTTGAGCCAATCCCTGGCGGATATGACGGGGTATGTGATCCCGCAGGCACTGGTCAACGGCGTATTGGTAGCAGCGGCATTTCTTCTATTCCCCCAGAACTTTGCGCTGCCGGATATAAGGGCGTTGCCCTTATCCATATTGAGTCTTGTGCTGGGGCTTTTGCTTAGGATGATGCTGGTCAGCTGCTTCAGCCTCCTGTGCTTTTTCACTACCAGCCATTTGGGCCTAAGCTGGGTACGCACGGCGCTGATGGATTTTTTCTCCGGCGCGCTGATCCCTGTAAGCCTATTTCCCGGCTGGCTAAAAACAATCGCATGGCTGACCCCCTTTCCCCTGATGGTGCAGATGCCGGCAGCGCTGTTCCTAAGCCAGCCGCTATACTTGCCGGTATGGCTGACCATCCTTGAACAGCTTGCCTGGGCAGCGGTATTCTTCCTCATTCATCAAGCGCTGTATGAAAGGGTGCGCCGAACCGTTTCGTTTGCGGGAGGCTGAAAATGTTCAGAATTTATTGGATGATCAAATCACAATATCTAAAAACAGCCATGGAGTACCGCTTTAATTTCTGGATGATGGCTGTAGCCGGCTTTGTGATGCGGGCGCTGATGATGGGCGTGGCCTTTGTGCTGTACAGCAACGTGCCGGAGATTGCGGGCTTTTCAGAGGGCCAGGTGTATTTGATCATGTCCTTCATGTTTATAACCGAAGGGATGAGCAATATCTTTTTCGACGGCATCTGGTACATACCTCGGCTGGTATTTGGCGGAGAACTGGATGTGATGCTTTCCCGACCGATATCGCCGCTGTACCAGATTCTTTCCCATGAAGTTGGCCTGCAGGGGGTTGGAGTGCTGGGCATTGGCTTCCTTAGCCTTTTTATGGCGTTGGCCTCGCTTCATGCGCTGACCATCATGGCCGTGCTCCTGAGCCTTTTGTTCATCGCATGCGGAACGGCGGTGCGGACATCCAGCTATCTTATCGGCGCGTGCAATGTATTTTGGCTGAAGGCCGGCGGACAGGTGAATGTGCCCTATACCCTGTATGCCATCGGTGAGTACGCCAAGTATCCAGTAAAAGTATATCCCCTGTTTATGCAGATCGTGCTGTTCGGATTGATTCCCTACGCGTTTATCGGGTATGTGCCCTGTCTGATGCTTTCCGGGCAGAGTACGCTCCTGTATATACTTTTGACCATTGCTGTGAGCGCTGCATACTCTTTCCTGGCCAGGGCGGTATTTTATAAAGGGATCAGCAAGTATGAGAGTATGGGGATGTAGGCTTCTTTCATAAATGCAATGCCAAAATGCATGTTTTAATTGCTTTTGCGCACCTTCCACTAGCCTATTGATTGCCATTGCACTGCGGGCGGTTCCTTTCAACATCATTTTCTTTGGACACCTGCCGGCAATAATACTGAATGGATCGACCCATGAATGGTTTGGAATTACACAAGAAAGCCAGCGCATCTGTTTGACACGCCGGCCTTTTCCTTGGGGTATAACGAGGGGGAGCCGCAGTACCTCCCCCATTTGTAATCGTCTCGACTGGCTTTTCAAGTCGGGCTGGACGCTTGCGTAGCAAGCTATCCTTACACTTTTCGCTGTCAGTGAGCGCAGCTCACAATCGAAAAGTGCAAAGTAGTGAAGAATGACAAGGTTAATTTTCACAAAATCATAGCCAGGAGGAACAAGGCGCAAAGCATGGCTGTGCCGCCGTACAGGTAGGGTTTCGGACGGGAAAATGTATACAGCGATCTCACTCCCGCCGCCTGTCCGAACAGCAGTGCGCCGCATGCCACCAGCGCATCCAGCCAGACAAATTGCTGCCCCAGGATGAGGCTATACAGATAGTGCGCCCCGAGCATCGTCAGGGTGCTGACCAGTTGGGCCACGGCTGCGCTCCATAGGATGCGCGTGGCATGACGCGCGGCCTGTGGCACGCCTGTTGTCCAGGGTCTCGGGTTGCGCCTTATAAGGGCAATCCCCAGGAACCACCAGACAAACAAAAGTCCCGCCGCCCATCTGTTCAGCCGCCAGATGCTGGCGGGGATGCCGGCTTGTCCCAGCGCAAAAGCCAATACAGCCATCATAGCCGCCAAAGGCGCGGCGCCCAGCATATGCCAGCGTTGTGCACGTACCGTATAATCCATAATTCATCTCCCCCTCTGGGATAAGCTATGTGCTCTGTCAGGGGGAATATGACTATGGATTTTCGAAAATCAAAAATTTTTTCATGGGAAATAGGCTTTGTAAATTTGCATTCTTCCTTTGAACAAAGCACTCAGGATTGCCAATATTCTTTTATACTGGTCGTGCAGTTTATCATTTCCAGCCCAAAAAGGCACGCGAAGGGGGATGCTGAATGCATCCCTTTGCGCGCCTTAAGGAGCTGTTGTAGCAGGCGCTGTGGTAGCGCCGCCAGCATTGGCGGAAATGGTTTTGTACAACGCATCAACCTGTGTTTGCAGCGTAGATAATGATGTGCCCGATTTCTCCATGGTTGCATACAGGTCCTGAATGGATTTTACTTGGGCCGCCTGGGCGGTAGTGCCGATTTTTTGAATGCTTGTGTTGACAGTGCCGACTCTGTCTTTGACCATGTCGGTGATCCGCTTAGTCAGACCGCCCTTGTACTGGGTATCAAACGTAAGCCCGATCACGGCGGTATTTCCCGCAGCCACCACGGTAGCTTGCGAAACTTCACTTAGTTTCGCAAGCTCATCCTTGATGTCTTTGGATACCTTTTTTGCCTCGTCCATCGTCGTTATCGCCGCGCCCGTTGCTCCGGGCGCGGTGGTCGAGGGCGTTCCAACGCCGGGGCTGGGGCTGGTTACCGGCGCCACGCTGGGAAGTAGTGACGGGCTGGGCATCATCGTTGTAGCTGCGGGTGACGGGGACGGCAAGACGGACGCATTGCCTGCACATCCTGCCAGCAGGACCAGCGCTAACGCGCACAGCATGGTGAGAATCCACTTTTTGTTCAAGGTATTCGCCTCCTCGCGGCTATTGTGTGCAGAAGGCTCCTGTCTTATCAGAACCAAACCATGGAAAGAAAAATGCCGTGAAAACAAATTTCGTTTTCACGGCACAGAATAGAACCTAAGACGGTTTGCATTTTAAAAGAAAAAAAATAATCATTGTGTTGTTACTCGCCCATCTGGCTCAATCGTCGCACTGCTCACTGCCATTCGCAACCCCGGCGGCTCAATCGTCGCATTGCTTCGCTGCCGCTTGCACTGCTCGTTTCGCTCGCTTCCTCCGCCCGGCTTATTGCCCCCACCGGGGGCAGCCGGGCTTTGGAACCCGTTTCGCCAGCCTCCTCCGCCTCGCTGCATCCGCCACAGGCGGCGCTTCGGCTACGGAGCCACGGGCGGCGCTTCGGCTACGGAGTCCCCTGGATTTGCTCGATCAGGTCAAGCACGGCACGGGTACCGTCGGCTGCAGGCGCGTTTTGCAATGCGGCGCGCAATTTCCCCCGGCATTCATATAATTGATGCAAGGCGTCCACCAGCGTATCCAAAGTCAAATCCTCCTGCAGGAGCACATGGCATAGGCCCCGGCGCTCATAGCTTTGGGCATTGAGGATCTGGTCGCCCCGGCTGGCGTTGCGCGGGTAGGGAATGAGAAGCATTGGCTTTTTCAGCGCCTGAAATTCGCAAAGCGCATTGCTTCCCGCACGGGATAGGATCAAGTCTGCGGCGGCAAAGGCATTGGGAAGTTCGTCACTTAAAAATTCCTTTTGCCAATAACCGGATGTTTGGTCAAGGGAAGGCTCCAGGTTGCCTTTGCCGCAGATGTGCATCACATCCATTTGAGGAAGAATCCTGGGAAGCGATGCGCGCAGGACCTGATTCACGCTTTGCGCGCCGGAACTGCCGCCCATCATCAAAAGCACCGGCCGGATGCCCGCAAAGCCGGCCATGGAAAGCCCCTGGGCACGGCTGCCGGAAAAAAGCTCGGGACGAAGCGGCGTGCCCGTCATAAGTGCCTTTTTGCCAAGCGCCTTGGCGCATTCCGGAAAGGTGGTAGCAATCCGCTTGGCGAACACAGCGCAAATGCTGTTGGCCAGGCCCGGAGTATAATCGCTTTCGTGTAAAAGGACCGGCACCCGGTGAAGCCAAGCACCAAATACCACCGGCACGGATACAAAGCCGCCCTTGCTGAAGCACACGTCAGGCTTGAGCTTACCTATCACGCGGGCGGATTGTACAGCTCCCCACAGCACCCGGAAAGGATCAGTAAAGTTCTTCCAGCTAAAATAACGGCGCAGCTTGCCACCCTTTACCGCATGGTATGTAATGCCAGGCAAGCGGCTGATCATATCCCGCTCCATGCCCGCTTCGGTGCCGATATAGTGAATGTCATATCCGGCTTCCCTCAAATGGGGAATCAAGGCCAGATGGGGCGTCACATGGCCGGCGGTGCCACCCCCGGTCAATACAATCCGCTTCAAAAAAACGGCCTCCTTGAAAAACACTTGGTATAGTATAGCACAAAAGGAGGAAAATTTTCATCTCTGCCAACTCTATGTATTCTGTCCGTTCTCTTTGTGTACAATCGTTGCGGCTTCTAAGGATTTTTTGTATACTGTTGAGCCATAGAGAGGAAGTGGCGCATGAAATACCTGATGGTTATCGGCGATGGCATGGCGGACAAGCCGCTTGACGCCCTGAATCATAAAACGCCTCTGTGTTTTTTGGATTTGCCGGCTATGAGCAGACTTGCAGGAAGCGAAACGGGAACAGCCCTGACGGTTCCTAAGGGCGTAACACCCGGCAGCGATACGGCCATACTGAATATATTCGGCTATGATCCAAGAAAGTTCTACACGGGCCGCAGCGTACTGGAGGCGGCCGGTGTGGGCGTGCTGCTCAAAAAAGGGGAAGTATCCCTGCGCGTGAATCTCTGCGCCATGGAGGACACAGCGGACGGGCTTGTGATCCGCAGCCACAACGGCGGCAGCGTGGAAGGCTTTGATGCTGAAACGCTGATGCGCGATTTGATTTCCCATCCCGACTATCAGGCGATAGCGGAAAGCATAGGCCTTCACATCTTCGTCAGCCGCAGCTTCCGCCATATCGGTGTTTTACGCGGTCCGGTACCTAACGATGCATCCTTTTCGCTGACAGAGCCGCACAACGTGCTGGATCAAAGCATGTTAGGATTATGGCCCAAAGGCTATTTATCCAATGAAATCGAAGCATTGATGCGGGCGAGCTTCAAAATTCTTGACAATCATCCTATCAACGTTTCCCGCAGGAAACGGGGCCTTAAGCCGGCCAACATGGTCTGGCCCTGGGGCCCCGGCCGGGCGATTACACTGCCTTCCTTTCAGGAGAAATACGGCCACTATGGGCCCGTGGTCAGCGCCGTGCCGCTGGTATGGGGCATTGCAGCTCTGGCCGGGCTGAAAACACCGAAGGTGGAAGGCGCAAAGGGTGACCTGGATACAAATTACGAGGGCAAGGTAGAGGCGGTGCTTTCAGCCTTTCAAGCCGGATACGATTTTGCGGTGCTGCACGTGGAAGCTCCGGATGAAATGTCCCACGCCGGAGATTTGCCAAAAAAGCTGGAAGCCATCCGCAGGCTGGACCAGCGCGTCATTGCGCCGCTGCTTCATAAGCTGCCAGCCCTGGGTGATTTCCGCCTGTTGATGATAAGCGATCACCTGACGCTGCTTGACACCAGAGGCCACGACGGCTCTCCCGTGCCCTGGGCGCTGTACGACAGCCGCCGCCCTGGAGTTCCCGGCAAGCTGGACGAGGAAACAGCTGCAAAGGGGCTTTATTTGAAGGAAGGAACGCAAATCATGGCCCACCTTTTTGAACAAGACTAACTTTTTAGTTTTGGTTGGCATTGCCTTTGATTCACTTGACGGAATTCGTGGTATATAAAAAGCAAGAAACCCGCCAGGAGGTGACTGAAATGGAGAAATCCAAAAGCGACGTGCTCAATCCCAAGCAGCAAAATTTGGAGGAGGATATCTCCTTCGATGAAAGCGTGTGCTCCGCGGAATTTCCGGAGGGTTGTACCCTGCCGCTCAGCGAGCAGCTCGATCAGCCTTAACGCAAGGCTGTATGCATAATAGCCCCGCCCTTTTCTCATTTACGAAAAGCGCGGGGCGCTTTTTATTTGAACAAACCCACTGCCAAAAATGAGTTGACAGCCATGACTGCCAGTGTTATGATGATCTACTGTATTAGTAATTTACTAAGTCAGTAATTCAGATAAAGGAAAATACCGCTATGAACCTAAAATTTACACCCATTGACCCGGCCATCTGGCCAAGAGCGCAGGAATTTCACTACTTTTCCAAGATAGCGCCGACCGGCTATTCCATCTGTGTGGAGATGGATGTAACCGTACTGCGCAAGGCTTTGAAAGAAAACAGAAAAAAATTCTTTCCGGCTTACCTGTACCTGATTACAAGAACCGTCAATCAGCAGCAGGAGCTCAAAACAGCCGTGAAGGATGGCGTTTTAGGGTTTTATGAAACGATGACGCCGCTGTATGCATGCTTCCATGAGGATGACAAAACCATATCGCTCATGTGGACGGAATACAGCTTAAGCTTTGAGACCTTCCATAGCGCCTATTTGAATGATGCCCAAGAAAATGGCAGCAGGCATGGCATTTTGTCAAAGCCAATCCTGCCGCCTGAGAACAGCTATATTGTATCTTGCGTGCCCTGGATAAGCTTCACAAGCTTTTCCCTGCACAGTTATACTGCCAGTGAGTACTTCTTCCCCTCCGTTGAGGCGGGTAAATTTATCGAAAGGGACGGAAAAACACTCATGCCCCTGTCGGTTACAGCGCACCATGCTGCAACGGACGGCTATCACATGAGCCTGTTTTTCAACGAACTGCAGCGCCTGATGAACAATCCGGAAAGCTGGATCGCTTCATAGCAGGAGAGTTATCAGCTTTCCACGTTTTCCAGCCATTGTTCCAGGTCTTCCATCGAATCAAAGCCCTTGCCCAGCCTTACTTCCTCCTGGATGGATTCGGGAAGGGAGTCAAGACTAGTTTCCAAAGACCGCACAAAGGCCATTGCATCGCCATATTTGTTTTCGAATACGCCAAGAACGCCCGATTCATCCGGCATCAGTACCACATGCTGCGCGCAGTACAACGGAAACTGCCGCGCCATGGTGATTTTCTTGGGCAAAAACTCCATCACCTGCCACCCATCATAGGCCGCCTGCACGTCTTGAAGCGTCTTGCCCACAAGCTCCTGGGAGATAGGCGTGCGTCTTTCCACCTTATGCTCGCAGCGGCTGTAGGACAACTGCTGAACCAGTTCACATCCAGCCTCCACGTGGGAGGGCTGAGTGCCCGCTTCATTCGCCACATTTTCCGGAGGCTGGGTGGTGTTCAGATCGGGTGCCACTGCATTGCGGGGATACAGCCCGATAATAAGCAGCACGGCGGCAGCCACCAAAGCAGCCGCGCCCAAAATAACTTGCCGGTTTATGGGAAGCGCTCTTCCCACTTTCTTTTTTTGGCTGCCCTGCCCGCTTGATTGCATTTTTTTCGCCATCCTTTTCCTGCTGATAGCATCATTATGCCCCAAACGCGCAATTGCATGCTTTCCATGCTTATGGTACAATGGCCCGGTCAAAACGAAAGAAGGTGGAACCATGGCCATACAAGCTGTATTGTTTGATTTGGACGGTACGCTTTTGAACACGCTTGAAGATATTGCCGACAGCATGAACCGGGCGCTATCGGAAAACGGACTTCCAGAGCATCCTTTAAACGCATACCGGTATTTTGTAGGCGACGGGGTCAATACATTGGCAAAGCGCGCCACAGGGTTCAAAGAGGAATTGGTTCCTATCGTACAAAAAGCGTATCAAAGCTATTATGCTTTAGGATTAAGGAACAAAACCCGCCCCTATGACGGCGTGACAAAAATGCTTGCCGAACTTAAGACACACGGATTAAAGCTATGTGTTTTTTCCAATAAACCGCATCAGGATACGCTGAATGTAATGGCATATTACTTTCCGGATACGCACTTTGACGCAATAAGCGGCCAAAAAGAAAATGTGCCGGTGAAGCCTGACCCCACCGGCGCGCTTAAAATAGCCAGGGAACTGAGAATTCCCCCGAAAGACTTTTTGTATGTAGGCGATACGGGAGTGGACATGGCCTGCGCCAATGCTGCCGGGATGATCCCGGTTGGGGCGCTGTGGGGATTCAGATTAAGGGAAGAGCTCATAGAACATCACGCCTGCCATCTTATCGAAAAGCCCGTAGATCTGTTGGGGCTGCTCGGCTAAAACAGTCATTCCCGGCCGGGGAGACTTGGAGTTCCTTCGGTAAGCAGCGGCTGCTCATGAATCACTATGGGCGGCACCATTACAGCACGCATTTCACGAAGCCTTTGAGTACGCATCGCAATACGACGCCCTGCAAGCATTTTCAGCCGGTACCGGTCAAACAGTGCCCGTACGCCAACGGATGCGGGTATGGCGGCGAATATCCCCGCGGTGCCTGCCACGCAGGCGCCAACGCCCATGGCGGCACCCGTCTTGACCATACGGAAAGCGGCGTCCTTCAGCCCCGTCTGGGCAGGCTTTCTTTTCAACATCACTTTAAACTGCTCCGTCACGGCGATGAGCACAAAGGGCAGTGCGGCGCAGGCGCCGTTCAGCAAATCATCCAGGATGCCGGCTTTATCCAGGATGCCGGCCTCCACACATATCTCATCCACATAATTCAGGCTCACGGCCAGCGAATCAACAAGCGTATCCTGCTGCCGTTTTTGATAATTTTTTACAATTTCATCATAAGAACGCATGGAAGCCCTCCTTTGTGAAGCTTATTTCAGCAGGTTAAGCAGCGTCACGATGATCCAGGCCCCCGCCACAATGGCGGCCAGTACCGTCACCTGGGAGAGGATTCCATTCTTTTTTCCCTGCTTGCTCCTGCTTGATTCCAGCGCCTGCAGACGTTTTTGCATATCGCTTAAGCGGGCGGCCATGTTCTTTTCAGACTGATCCCATTTCAACTGAAGCTCCTCCCGGCCGTCCAGCACCTGCTGGGAAAGAATGGTCTGCGAAGCCGAAAGCTCCTCCACTTCCTTACGCAGCCGCATCTGGTCATCATAAAGCCCTTCTGTCACAACTGTCATCTCGCTGGTGAAGGATTCCACCAGATTCTGCACATCCGGCCCCTTGAAAACCTGGAGCGCCCCGCCGATTAACTCCTTGGGCTTCTTTATAATATTTACAAGCTTTTCCGCCATATATACGCTCCTTTCCGGATAGATGCATCATACCATATTCCAGTAGAAGTTACAAATAGCCCTGGCTATGACGAGGCAAAGCAGGTATACTGTGCACAGGGGAGGGAAAACCATGTGGGTTGATTTGAGCTGGCCGGTTTTTGACGGCATGCCCGTATATCCCGGCGACAGGCAAACGCATCTTTCCCAGGAAAAATGGCTGGAAAGGGATTTTTATTCCGCGTTCGCATTTGATACAGGGCTGCACGCGGGCACCCATATGGATGCGCCCATGCATCTTATCCCAAATGCGCCCACCATGGCGGAAATGCCTCTTTACCGCTGCTGTGCCCAGGGTATTTTGCTGGATGTGCGGGGGCAAAGGGAGATTCAAAAGCCCGATCTTCAAAAAGGCTCGCTTACCGGAAAAGCGGTCCTGCTGCTGACAGGAATGGAAGCGGCTTATGGAACAGAAAACTATTACAGCCGCCATCCCATAGTGTCCTTGGAAATGGCCAGAATGCTTGTTGAGGAGGAGATCGCCTTTCTGGGGATAGATATGCCGTCCCCGGATGACCCACCCTTCCCGGTGCATAAACTGCTGCTAACTTTCGGCATCCCAATTGTGGAAAATATGCGCGGGCTTGACAAATTGACTGGACTCTTTGAGGTGGCGGCTTTTCCACTGAATATCCATGCTGAAGCCAGCCCGGTGCGGGCTGTGGCAAGGCTTTTTCATGACAAATGCAATGGATCATGATATACTTGGAAGAACAATGCCAGGGAGGGATATGATGGAGGATTTCTTGAAACGGCTGAACAAATGGAATATAAAACTGAATGATATCCCAAGGCGCCTGACCTTGGTCGCGCTTGTGCTGGGCATATGCTATGTGGTGGTAAAACTGCTGCCGCTATGCTGGCCTTTTGTGCTGGCATTGCTGTTTGCCATGCTCATGGAACCCCTGGTACGCAGGTTCCGCCATTTTTTTGCGAAGATACGCATCGGCAACCGCCTAGCCACCATCATGGGCATGGTGATCGTATTCGGGCTTTTAGGCTGGGGCATCCGAGCCGTTGCCGGTCGGCTAATACAGGAGCTTGTGCAACTGGCAAAACTTCTCAGCATGTCATCCACCTGGCAGTCGCTTAGCAACCAGATTACGGGTTGGATAACGAGCCTGAATAGTCAGTATGCGGATATCATGCCGGTTGATCTGACATCGGTCATTAATAGCGTTTTAACGGAAGTGAAAAACACTCTGATGCCCCTGGCCAATCAGATACTTCGCGGTGTTTTGACCACCGCCACATCCGTGCCCGCCATCATTTTGTCGGTGGTACTGACCATCATGGGCACCTATTACTTAAGCAGCGACAGGGGGCGAATTTTTGCTTTCTTTCAAAGGACCTTTCCGGCTGAAATGATTCGCAAAAGCGTTCTTTTGAAACGGGATATATTCAAGGCATTGTTTGGGCAGATACGGGCCCAGCTACTGGTTTCCCTCATGATTACCGTCGTTGTTATGCTGGGTCTTGTGCTGCAGCAGGAGCCCTATTGGCTGCTGATCGGCTTTTTGATCGGCCTGGCCGATGCGCTGCCTGTGCTGGGCGCAGGGCTTTTTCTGATCCCCTGGTCGATTGTCGGCTTCGTTATGGGGAATACAACCACAGGCATAGGCATGGCGCTGCTGTATTTGGCGGTGGTTGTGGTGCGGCAGATTGCCGAACCCCGCATAGTTGGCAAAAGCCTCGGGTTGTACCCCCTGGCCACCATGATGGCCATGTTTGCAGGATTGCAGATCACCGGTAACGTTCTGGGGCTTTTGCTTGGTCCCGTTCTTTTGAATCTGCTCAAGGTAGTTCTCCGGGCCGACAGCCAGGCGGATGTTCCCCCCGAGCCGCCCCGGCTGAAGCTTACCTTCAAGCGCCGCGTCAAGGATGCTACTCCCGGATCTAACGTACCGGATGTTACGCGGCGGGAAGAGTAACATCCGGAAAGGAGTTTATCATGCCCAGCCTGGAAGCATATCACAGCGGCCTTGATTACTCCTACGCGCCGGGGGTTTTTCCTTCCCTGGAGTGTTTGAAAAATAGGCCCGATGTGGCAAGGCGGCTGCTGGTAAGCAGCCAAAGCGGAAAAAATGATGGTGTCCGCACCCTCATCAGCCTTTGCGAAAGCCTGCATATAAGGATGGAAGAGGCGGATCGGGCTTTAAGCCGTATATCCGGCAAAGAAAACTGTTACGCAGCCGTTGTTTTTGAAAAGTTTCAGGGCAACCTGTCCATGGACGGACCCCATGTGGTGCTCGACCATCCATCCGACGCCGGCAATCTTGGCACCATATTACGCACGGCTCTGGGTTTTGAAATTGCGAATATCGCCATCATCCGTCCGGCAGCCGACGTCTTTGATCCCAAAGTAATAAGGGCAAGCATGGGCGCATTGTTTTCTCTTAAGATCAAACAATTTGATATGATCGAAGCATACCGGGAGGCTTGCCCCAATCATGCGCTGTATCCCTTCATGCTGGACGGCTCCTGCACCTTAAAGGAGGCGGTTAAAAGCGTCAAAACGCCTTTTTCCCTTGTGTTCGGCAACGAGGGCAGCGGCCTTACACCATCCTTTGCAAAGCTTGGCCAGGCGGTGCGCATCCCTCACAGCTTAAAAATCGACTCCTTGAATCTGTCGGTGGCGGCGGCCATCGGTATGCACGCGTTTATGAACCGGGAGGAATAATCATGTACGAGGAAATCACAAAAAGTATAAAAGATGCCGTATCCTTTCTAAAGCAGCAGGGCCGCTTGATGGATGGGGCTATGGTAGTTTTGGGCTGCTCCACCAGCGAGGTGATGGGAGAGCGCATAGGAAAGGGAAGCGTGCCGGAATTGGGCGAGCATATTGCAAGAGCCATGTGGGAAGCCTGCAGGGAAAATTTGCTGATACCTGCCTTTCAATGCTGTGAACATTTAAACCGCGCGCTGGTCATGGAGCGGGAGGAAATCTACAAACGCAACCTGATTCAGGTACACGCCATTCCCCAGCCCAAGGCGGGGGGAAGTGTGCCGGCGGCAGCCTGGAAGCTTCTCACCCATCCGGGTCTTGCCCAAAGCGTACAGGCGGATGCGGCCATTGATATCGGCGATACGCTGGTAGGCATGCATATAAGGCCAGTGGCGGTGCCCCTTCGCATGGATCGCAAAATCGGGCAGGCCAATCTTGTCATGGCTTACTCCCGGCTGCCGTATACCGGCGGGCCCAGGGCTGTGTACGAATAAGGAAGAGTCCGGAAAGAAGGAAGTATAAAGATTCTTTACAAGGCCGTCCCTTCGTGATACGCTATAGACGTATGTAGAAAAAAGGAAAGGCGGCGCGTAAAAGAGAGAACGCGCCCGACATGCACAGGAGGAATGCGCATGGGATGGCTTGAGATTTGTACGCTGTTTGGCGGACTGGGTTTGTTTCTATTCGGCATGAAAATGATGGGCGAGGGATTGGAAAGGGCCGCCGGCAAGGGTCTTCAACACCTGCTCAATGCATTGACGAGCAACCGGTTTCTAGCCATGCTCGTAGGTCTTGGCATCACGGCCGTCATTCAAAGCTCCAGTGCCACCACGGTGATGGTGGTCGGCTTTGTCAATGCCGGCCTTCTTTCTTTGGGGCAGGCCATAGGGGTTATCATGGGCGCCAATATCGGCACAACGGTCACAGCGCTGCTGTTGTCTGTAAGACTGGATTTCGGCGTCATTTTTGTAAGCATCGGCATTATTCTGATTTTGGCAGGACGAAAGGAAAAGGTCAGGCAGGCGGGCAACGTATTAATGGGCCTTGGCATACTTTTCATCGGCATGAATACCATGTCCGCGGCCATGGCTCCGCTTGCCAATTGGGAGCCGATCCACACATTGATGACCGGTATCAGCAACCCAATTCTGGGCGTGCTGATAGGCGCCGGCGTCACGGCCATCATACAATCCAGCTCCGCCACGGTAGGCATTCTGCAGGTTCTTGCAGCCCAGAAGCTTATCGGCATGAACGGAGCCATCTTCATACTGTTCGGCCAGAATATCGGCACCTGCGTTACAGCGCTCATCGCATCCGCCGGCACGAATCATACAGCCAAACGCGCGGCAGTAGTCCATCTGATGTTCAACGTGATAGGTACCGCCATCTTCATGGCGCTGGCCTTGACGCTGCCTCTTACCGGTTGGGTCGCATCCCTCGCGCCCGATAATATACGGCTTCAAATTGCCTTTACCCACGTGTTCTTCAATGTTGGCACCACTATTGTCCTCCTCCCCTTGGCCCGTGTTATGGAAAAGATGTCCTGGCTCTTTGTGCGGGGCGTAGACGAGCCCAAGGAAGCCATGCACCTCAGCCATTTTGACAGCCGCTTACTGGCGACCCCGCCCATTGCCGTCAGCCAGCTTTTTAAAGAGGTCAACCGTATGGGCGACCTGGCTAACCGAAACTTCAAGGCTGCCATGCGCTGTTTCCTGGATGCGGACCTGACAGCTGCCCGCCAGGTGAACGATGCTGAGGATGTTTTGGATTACCTGAACCAGGAAATCACAACCTATCTGGTGGAAATAAAGTCTCTGGACCTGAATGACAGGGACCAGCATTTGGCCGGTTCCCTGTTCCATGTGATCAACGATCTGGAACGCATAGGCGATCACAGCATCAATATATTGGAGATCGCACAGAAGCGAATGGACGACAAAGTGAAATTTACCGCTAAAGCCGAGCAGGAACTGTCGGATATGTACTTAAGAGTAGCTCATATGGTAGATCAGTCACTGCACATTTTTTCCGACCAACTGACCGATCCGGATATATTGGCCGGTGTTGAAAATGAGGAACAAGCCGTGGATGATCTTACCGCCGCACTTAGGGACCGCCATGTGGAGCGGCTGAAAAACCACAAGTGCTCCGCCCGCAACGGCATGCTTTATCTGGATATGATCACCAACCTGGAGCGCATCGCCGATCACGCCAACAATATTGCAGGCTCTGTGGATAAGCCCCGCGGAGCTAGCATATGGATCCAATAAGCTTCGAAGAAATCCGGCATAGCCGGCTTTCTTCGATTCCTCACTTTTCACCTGTGGGCTTCGCCCACGGCCGGTGAAAAGTGTAAGGAAAGCTTGCTCCGCAAGCGACCCGCGCACCCGGCAAAGCCGGGCGACACGATTACAAACGAGGGGGAACTGCGGTTCCCCCTCGTTGCTCCCCAAGAATTAATGAAAAGCCCGCCCCTTCCATAATATATCTCATATGGAGTGAGCAGGCATGTTTATCCCCGAAAGAAGGGGACTCCAAAGGGATGAAGCCTCCCTCTTAAGGGAGGTTCCGGAACTCCGCTTCCGCCTGTGGCGGATATTAGCGGAGTGGAGGAAATGGGCGAAACGAGCGGTACAAGCGGTAGCGCAGTACCGCGAAGATTGAGCCCATCGGAGGCACGGCGCAGCCGTGACGGAAGGAGCTCCCTTTGGCAGGGTTCCGGATCGAAGCCCCTGGTTATTCGTGTTTCTCCGCGTGATCATGTTCCCTGTCTCTGTCCCTGTCCTTGAACAGAAGGGAGACGCACCACAGTCCTGCTGCGCCTATCACCGTATAAATGATGCGGCTGACCGTTGCTCCCTGGCCACCGAACAGGTATGCCACCAGGTCGAATTGAAAAATACCTACCAGCGCCCAGTTAATGGCGCCGATAATCACCAGCAGCAGGGAAATGCGATCTACCATGTGTCTTCACACACCTTTCCTTGTTTTGTTTACAGTATGCACCCCCTTCCTTCCGCCTATTCGGATTTTTTGCAAGATTTTCTATTTTGGTTTTGTTGCAACTATTCATTTTTTACCTGGACGCAAAACCGACTTTCTTATATACCTTGCGCAGTGTTTTCTGAGCCAGCACCTGGGCGCGCTCTGCATTGCGGTTCATAATCTGCTGAATATACTCCTTGTCTGCGATCAGCTTCTCATACTCCCTTTGAATGGGCGACAGCGTTTCAATCACAGCTTCCGCGGTGCGCTCTTTCAGAACTCCGTAACCTTGCCCATTTAGTTCTGCCTCCAGGGCGGGAATCTCCCCACAGCCAAGAGCGCTCAATATGCTGAGCAAGTTCGATACACCAGGCTTTTCGTCCAGATCGTAGCGAATGCTCCCCTCGCTGTCCGTAACCGCCCGGCGGATCTTCTTTCGAATCACATCGGGTTTGTCGAGGATGGCGATATACGTGTCTTCCGGGTCGGACTTGGACATCTTCCTTGCAGGCTCCTGCAGGCTCATCACCTTGCCGCCAACCTTGGGAATATATGGTTCAGGTATGGTAAACACATCCCCATATACGCCGTTAAAGCGGATGGCGATATCCCGGCATAGTTCCAGGTGCTGCTTCTGGTCCACACCTACGGGCACAAGGTTCGTCTGGTAAAGCAGAATGTCTGCCGCCATCAGCACGGGATAGGTAAAAAGCCCTGCATTGATGTTCTCCTCATGTTTGGCGGATTTATCCTTGAACTGGGTCATGCGGCTAAGCTCCCCCATATAGGTAAAGCAGTTTAAAACCCAGCTAAGCTCCGCGTGGGCGCTGACATGGCTCTGGCAATAGATCAGGTTTTTGTCGGGGTTCAGCCCGCTGGCGATATAAGTGGCGGTAAGCTCATTGCACCTGCGCCGGAGCCCGGCCGGATCCTGCCGAAGCGTGATGGCATGCATATCCACCACGCAGTACAGGCAGTCATAATCGTCCTGCAGAACACGGAAGTTGCGCAGCGCGCCGATATAATTGCCCAGCGTCAGTGTGCCGGAAGGCTGGATGCCTGAAAATATAACCTGCCTTTTTTCCTGTTGGGGAAGTGATTGTTCCATGGAATTAACCTCCTTGATATGTGGTTCGGGTACAAAAAAAGCAGCCGTTCCCCTTGTACTGGGGACAGTTGCCTGCGGTGCCACCCCTATTGGCGCTTTCACGCCCGCTCTGTGAAGACGAAAACCGCCTTCCGCCCCATAACGGGGGGCTTCCGTCGCAGTCTTAAGGCAATATATACCTTTCGGTGCGCCCTCAGGGGTCCATTCCCCGCCTGATATTGGACCGGGCTTGCACTCTCCCCGGTTCGCTTAAGCCTATTCAGCCGGTTACTACTCCCCGTCATCGGTGTGGAGCCATTGTACCATACATGATATGGTAAGTAAATAAAATTGTGGCATTGCGGGCATAAATATATTGAAAAGTACACATACAATGATATGGGACCGACTGCTGCCTTTCAGCGATTTTACATAAAACTCACCGGCATATTTCGTCAGGAAGCTCATTTATCCGTTCTTTTTCGGTAAGCCCTTCTCACTGTGTGTAATTTAAGGTATAATATCTCCGTCCGAAAATGCGTGCGGAAGAGGTTGATGGTATTGACGGATTTCATGAGTGACTGGAACAAGGGTGCGTTTCTTTCTGCTCCCGTGGGGCCTTTGGGGCTGATTGCCATGCGTGGCACCGAGGCCCTGGGAGAAAAGGTGAACGCTTGGCTGATGAAGTGGCGGGATCATCAGGAATTGCAGGAAGAGCAGTATCTAATCACAGCGCCTGGCTATGATCGGGGCGATTTCCTCATCAAGGCCTACTGCCCGCGGTTTGGTACCGGCGAAGCCAAAGGCATGCTCAAAGAAAGCGTCCGCGGTTACGACATCTACATCCTTTGCGATGTGGGCGCCTACAACTGCACCTACAAAATGTATGGCACTGACGTGCCAATGTCCCCGGATGACCACTTTCAAGACCTCAAGCGTATCATCGCCGCCATCGGCGGTAAAGCCAAGCGCATCAACGTCATCATGCCCATGCTCTACGAGGGCCGCCAACACCGCCGCACATCCCGGGAAAGTCTGGATTGTGCCATCGCCCTGCAGGAACTTGAGCATATGGGCGTCACCAACATCATCACCTTCGACGCACACGACAACCGTGTAGTGAATGCCATTCCCCTGATCGGATTTGAAAGCGTTATGCCCTCCTACCAGATCTTCAAGGCGCTTTTACGCAAAGAAAAAGATCTGAGCATAGACAAAATGCACATGATGATCGTCAGCCCTGACGAGGGTGCTATTGACCGCAACATCTTCTACTCCTCCGTTCTGGGGGTCGATATGGGCCTTTTCTACAAGCGCCGTGATTATACCAGCGTGGTAAACGGCCGCAATCCCATTATTGCCCACGAATACCTGGGTGATTCTGTGGAAGGCAAAGATGTGTTTGTAGCAGACGACATCATCTCCTCCGGCGAATCCGTACTGGATCTGGCCAGGGAGCTTAAAAAGCGCAAAGCCAACCGTATTTTCGCTTCCGCCACCTTTGCCTTCTTCACCGGCGGCCTGAAAGAATTCGATGCGGCCTATCAGGAAGGCATCATTACAAGGGTGATCGCCACCAACCTCACCTACCGTACGCCTGAATTGATGGACGCACCTTGGTTCATCGAAGCGGATATGAGCAAATACCTATCCTATCTCATTGCTACACTGAATCATGACAGATCACTCAGCAAGCTGCTAAGCCCCTATAACCGCATCAAAACGCTGCTTTCCAAATATAATGAGGAGCAGGCCAAGGCCGGCCTTCGTTTAGTATGAGTAAGGCGATACGTTTGATCCGTCCGGCGCTGCCGGAAGATAGGAATGAATTGCTAAAACTGCGCCGGGAGTATTGCCAGCAAACGTATAAAGGATTTGATGTGCTGTGCAATCTGGAAGACGACCAGGAGTATGCTGCTACCCTTGCGCAATGGTTTGACGATCCCGCTGTGCGGATAGCCCTTTTATTTCTGGATGATACATTGATGGCCTTTTCCGTCTATCGCCTGCCGAATCCTGCATCCGGCGAAATACTCGATTTGCAATGCCTGATAAGCGCAGCCCTCAAGGATGTTCAGGCCTTGATGGAATCCATCATCAAAGAAATGACAGGCCTTGATGCCAATTATGTGGAGGTATGGGTCCTGCGGGATAATTTACGTGCCCGCTACCGTTACCAGCAGTTTGGCTTCAAGCCTGTGGGCGGCAGCAAGGAAATGGCTGTGGGAGATGTAACGCTCCTTTATACCAGATATGTCTACTGCCTGAAGGAATGCCCACCGGACTGCATATAGCCATTCGAAAAAAGGACACGTTTTTTTCGATTTCGCACTTATCACCTGTTCGCAGCATGCCCCATCCTGCGCTACGCTTGGATGGGGCATGCTCACAGTTGGCGAAAAGTGGAAGGAATGTCTGCTCCGCAAACCCCCGTCCAGCTGGCTTAACCATCCGAGGCGATCATAATTGTAGGGGTTCTGCCCCTTCAATACATCCCCGTAATTTTGCTTGATGACATAGATGATCTAACCGGGAAAGGATAAACATCCTTTCTTCTTTTTATTATGAAAAATCCCGCCACAAGCAAAACCCGGCAAAAATGTCCATCAATTGTCATAATGAAAGTATACATGATTGACTTTTTACCAGAAAAGTACTAATATGTAGTGGGGAAGTGTCGGAACAGAATTGGAAATTTGTCCCATTCCTAACGACTATTCTCTAAAAAAAGGGGGGTTCGCCGAAAGAAGCCTAAATCACCGAGCACAATTTTCTTGCCGGTCAGTTTTGGGGAATTTCATTCCTCCCAAAGGCAAAACGGGTGAAAGCCCGTGACGCAAAGCTATAGGGCCTAAACGGTGTATAACCGCACGGTAGCCAGTTCCCGCAAAGGGCAAAACAGGTGAAAGCCTGTGACGCAAAGCTAGAGGGTCTAAACGGTGCAAGCCGCATGACAGCCAGCTGCCGTACCAAAGGCAAAACGGGTGAAAGCCCGTGACGCAAAGCTACAGGGCCTAAACGGTGAAAGCCGCATGGCAGCCAGTTTCCGAAAAAGGCAAAACGGGTGAAAGCCCGTGACGCAAAGCTAGAGGGTCTAAACGGCGCAAGCCGCATGACAGCCAGTTTCCGAAGGGAGAATTTTCATGTTCCGTTCCACAAAAGCATTGGCCGCTCTGGTTCTTGTTCTGGTTGTTCTTTTCACCACCTTCGCAGGTGCTTTGGCCGACAAATCCTCCGATGTCCTTGACCTGATCAATGGGGAACGCAAGGCCGCCGGTTTAAAAAGCGTTAAACTTAACGATGATCTGAACCGTGTAGCCGAACTGCGTGCCGCCGAGATCGCCAAAAAGTGGAGCCATACCCGCCCCAATGGTGAGGAATGGAAGACAGCTTTTAAAGATGCAGGCGTCTCTGCCTCCTACCGTGGTGAAAACCTGGCAAAGGGACAGTACTCCGCTGAAAAAGTCGTGGAAGACTGGATGGATTCCGAAGGCCATCGGTCCAATATTCTGAACAAGAAGTTCACAAAAATGGGCGTTGCCTCCGTCGTTATCGACGGCGTCACCTACTGGGTGCAGGTATTTGCCAATGATGTGAAGACAACGAAAAAAACAACCACAAAGAGCACAGTCAGCAGCTCAACAGCGTCCGCTGGCAACACAACGGCCTCTGCTCCCGCATCCTCCGGGAAAACCCAGAGGACCAGCAGATCTTCCAGCAACCAGACAGGGGCTCTGGAAAAGCTTTCTAAGTCCGTCGACCTGCAAGCAGCGTTAAACGCGCCTGCCGCCAGACCCACTCTTGGGAAAAACCCCGGCTTGTGAGAGCTGGTGCTGGGATGGCTGAAGGAAGCAACAACAAAGATCCCGCGGATACCAACGGCAAGGGTATACGCCTGATCCGCCCCAACAACTGCGCATGGCGTTTCCCGGTCATTTCCGGCGTTCAATATGGCAACGCCCGTTGGGCTTAGCCTAAACCCGCAACCCCTGTGGATCTGATCCACAGGGGTTGTCCGTTTCGATATATCATACTTTCAGCATCCTTTATGGATAAATAGAATGGGCATCATGAAATCAGATATACTCCCTGTAATTGTTCCCGAAGAGCATCTTTTGCCCTTTGGCGAATCGCTGCGGATTTCTCAGCAAATAGACAATGAAAAGCATCATGAACAGCGAAAGAGGAGCGATAATGATGCCCAGCCATTTGCCAAGTACACCGTTTTGGATATACCGATGATTCACATCCTCCATGGATAAATAACGCCATACCTCTTCCTGTATATCAATGACATCCAGAGGAGATGTGTCCGAAAAGTACTGCTCTTTGGACAAGGTCAGGTACAGAGCATCATCTTTTTGTATATCCTGTAAAAAATCATCCTGCGCAAACACATCATATGCAAAACCGCTTACCTGGTAAACGGTTCCCTTCACGTCCCTAAAAACAAAACTGGCGAATTTGGTATCTCTCCCTTTCACTTCTCCGCTATTATACCGGACGGATATGGTTTTTGTATTGGATTCATGATATGGCGCTCCGGTATCGATGAAGATAAGGGCCGAGATACCACCGGCCAAAAGAATGGCATGCAGAAGCAGAAGAAATTTTCCTGCCAGCAACCGTTTCCCATGCATTTCCATACCCAGAAACCGGGGCTTGAATTCCTCGCTCTTCTGAAGCTCACCCAGGGATCTTGATGCAAAGAGCTTAAATTTGAAATAAGCACTGGCATTGATATGCTCAAAGCGGATCGTTTTTCCATCCTTCATGCGCACGGCAGTACCATCCGCCACATGCTTGTAATAAGCGATCTCTTCGTAACGATATTCGTAACGCCTGCCCAGAAAGGTACTGTATGCAAAACTGTTCTCAAACAGTTCGACGCACCAGTTCAGATAAGAAAGGAGCATGCCATAGGACATAGATAAAAAAACAAGCACAAACCCCCAGCTCAATACAATGCCTGTTAGGGAGGAAAAGCGTCCCATATAAATCATGGCTGTCGCAATGCCCCCAAAGAGCATGCAGCCTGCGATGCCTGTGTACAGTATCAGTCTGGGCTGGCGCAGGACAGTGCCAGCCTCTTTGGGTGTCCGGTTCGGACGGAAGAATGCGTATACCGCCAGCAGAAGCAAAAAAGTAAGCCAAACCACAACTTTCATGTAAATCACCTCTCCCTATGCATCACAGGGGATACTACATTAATTTACCATATAATAAAACCGCATGCAAACAAATATCAATCGTGCGCCTTCCAATCCCGCTATACCACGGTGCAGCCCCGGCATCATCCACCGCCCACCCCTCCCAAAGGCAGCATAAAAATAGCGATGGGAGGTCATGGCCTCCCTTCGCTTCTTTCTTGTATCAGATCAGCACTGAACTGCCTGCTTTTCAGAAACGACCATTCGTTCAAAGATCAGGTTTCACTATCTCCTCTCCCGTATCGTCACATGCACCATATCCCCCGGCTGCTTGCAGATTTTGGCCCGAATATCTTTTCGAACGCCAAGGATATGACAGGGCGTGCCCATGCGAACAAGACTGCCGTCGTAAGGCTCACCATCGAAGGTAGCATGAACGGGCACACGCCCTTTTCCGAACACTTCTTTCACATCAAAAGGAATTTCGATGTAAGCCCCGTCAATGTCCGGTACTTTTTGGAGTATCGCGTCAAAAGCAAATTCTTTCTCCATCATGCTTGCCTTCACGAATTCATTTTTTCCTTTCCTGTTCATACACGCGAAGATAATCCGCCACGTTCACCTTACGGCACAATTCACCAATCAGGCCATAGAGGATATGTGCCGTGGGCCTAAAGCGGATGCAGCTTTTGCCCATGTCCGGCTTTTTGCCAGTCAACTGTGAATATGCTCCCGTAAACCAATCAAAAACCTCTTGAAAAGCATAGATCCCCATGTGATACAGGGCGATATGATTCTTTTGGGATGCAATGCCCAGCATGATGACAGGCAATTTGGGGTCCGCATGGTACCCTTTGGGGTACAGGCTATGGGGAATCACATAGCAGATCATGCCATAGAGCATCCGTTCCTCAAGGCCGTACGGAAGGTTTTCAAGCACCATCGACCGCAGTTTTGATATGATCTCCTGCCTTTCCGGCGGCAACTGAGCCATATATTCCTGTGGTGTCCTGGCATCGCTTTGCATGTTCACACCTTCTTTTCACCCTTGTGTATCCTCATGATAACCTTATACCCTCATTTCCAGCCTTTGCACCTTTTCCACCGCTAAAGCAATGAACTGGCCCACGGGCAAATCCAAAAGGCCGGCAATCTCCACGTGGCATTTGTGCACCGGGACCAGAATCTTCAAGGCTGAGCATTCCCCCAGCGCAGCGGCCATCCTGGGCGTGACCTCCCCCAACAGGCCGTTGGCCACCAGGATGCCAATGGGTCCCAAAATCACATCCGCGTCTTTCATGTTGTACACCGCAGCGTTTTCCCCTGTCGCCGCCTGATTGGCCCCCGCTTTTAGCATCGCGGCGGTGGCTGCGGCATTGGTGCCCACGGCGGTAATCGTCGATGTTGGCAGCGCTTGCCGGATCCCTTCCACCAGCGCCCGCCCAATGCCTCCGCCCTGGCCGTCCATCACCAATATGTTCATACGCCGCCCCTTTGTAAAAGCGCACGCTTTGCCAGCAGGAATGCGCCCGCAATGCCGCTTTCGGTTTGAAGTCCAGGAGGCACAATGTAGTCTTCCATGCCATTTAACACCGCGGGATGCTGCACATAACCACCCAATAAGCGCAGCACTTCCTTTCGGATGAGGGGAAACAGATGGGGCTGCTGCATCACACCGCCGCCTAATATGATCTTCTCCGGCGAAAAGGAGACAATGGCGTTCACACACATCTGGGCCAGATAATTGGCCTCCAATGCCCAGGCCGGATGGTCCGGCGCCATATCCCTGGCGGATACGCCCCATCGCTTTTCTATGGCCGGACCGCAAGCCAAGCCCTCCAGGCAACCTTTGTGATACGGGCAAAAGCCTTCGGGAGACGGGTCGTTTAAAAGCGGCCGAAGCAGCATGTGGCCAAGCTCCGGGTGCAAAAGACCGTGAACGAGGTTCCCCTCCACCATAAGGCCGCCGCCGATACCTGTGCCTACCGTTACATACAGGCAGCTTAAAAGTCCCCGGGCCGCACCGAGTGTGCTTTCGGCAAGGGCCGCACCGTTCACATCCGTATCCAGTGCCACAGGCACATGCAGCCCATCCGCCAGTGTTTTGACAAGCGGGAAGTTTTTCCACTTCAATTTGGGTGTGGACGTGATATACCCATACGTCGGCGAAGACGGGTTCAGATCCAGCGGTCCAAAGCAGCCTACGCCCAGCGCTGCAATATCATGCTTTCGAAAATAGGTGAGAATGCCCTCCATGGTTTCATTAGGAGCGGTGGTGGGAATACTGAGCTTGTCGGCAATGTGGCCAGCTCCGTCTCCCACAGCCAATACCATTTTGGTTCCGCCCGCCTCCAACGCACCCACCAACATGCTGTATTCCCCGCAATCTTTGCAAATTCTTCTGCCATTTTACAGGAAGGGACATGTTTTGTAAAGGCATGAAGACTGCCGCCTGTCTGTCCTTCCCAGCATATTTTGACCGCCCCAGGCCCATGTTATGGCTGAACAAAGCAAAGAAGGGGCGTCATCATGCGCACGTATCGTTTCAGGCAAAAGCACTCCCGGGTACGGCACGTAATCGGAATTTTGCTTTCCTTGCTTCTTGTCATCGGGTATTTTACCCCGCAGGCGCAGGCACTGATGCATCTGCCCGACCGTTTGTCCGTTACCGCAGGACACCGCCAGATATTGTCGTTGGGGCTTCCATTTTCCATCCGCGTGGAGGAAGGTGATGTATCCGTCCTCTCCTCTGAGGATGAAACGCTGAATGGCCGGGCAGCCAGCAATGTTCAGTTGACAGGAAACCAGGCAGGCAGTGCAGTCCTCTCCCTGGACTTATTGGGTATTCTCCCCATTAAAAAGGTGGAAGTTTCCGTAGAACCAGAGCGAATCATCCTTCCCGGCGGGCAGGCAGTAGGCGTAGCCATCACAACCCAGGGCGTTCTGGTGGTCGGTACCAGCGATCTGGCGGGTGACGGCGGGGCCAGTCCGGCACGCCTGGCAGGCATAAAGCCCGGTGATGTGCTGTTGCAATTAGGCGGACAGCCCATAGAAAGCGCCACCCATTTGAGCCAGTTGGTGGCCCAAGGCGCGGGCAAGCCAATACTGCTGCAGGTGCTTCGGGATAATCGCCCCATGGATGTTTCCTTAATCCCCAAACGCGACCAGACCAGCGGCAGCTACCGCCTGGGCATCTGGGTTCGTGACAGCACGGCAGGAGTAGGCACATTATCGTTTTATGACCCCAAAACAGGGGCTTACGGCGCACTGGGCCATGCCATTACCGATGCGGATACAGGCCAGCCTCTTTCCGTGCGCAGCGGCCAGGTGATGCATGCCGACGTGGTGGATGTACAAAAAGGGAAAAAGGGAACGCCGGGCGAGTTGAAAGGCTCCTTCCTGCGGGAGAACAATACGCTTGGAAACATATTGAAAAACACAGGGTACGGCATTTACGGCAAGCTGGATAAAGCACCTGAAAACAAGCTTTATCCGGGGGGCCTTCCCATCGGCCTGATGGGCACGGTGCGTGTTGGTCCCGCCACCATCCTCTCCAGCGTGGACGGGGAAGGAATGAAGGAATACCAGGTGGAAATCTTGCAGGCCAACCGGCAAACATCTCCCGCCCCCAAGTCCATGGTCATCAAAGTTACTGACCCCGATCTGCTTAGCAAGACCGGCGGTATCGTTCAGGGCATGAGCGGCAGCCCCATCATTCAAAACGGGCATATTATCGGCGCAGTAACCCATGTATACGTCAACGATCCCACCCAGGGCTACGGCCTGTACATTGAATGGATGCTCAAGCAGGCGGAAGGAGTATAGCAGGGGACGCTGTCCCCTGCACCCCTGCCAAAGGAACACAGTCCCTTTGGAAACCCTATATCATAACAAGAGCAGGAAAATTCCCCTCCCCGGCGAAAGAATCGTCCTGGAGGGGGACGCTGTCCCCTGCACCCCTGCCAAAGGAACACAGTCCCTTTGGATATCCAATATCATAATAAGAGCAGGAAAATTCCCCCTCCCCGGCGAAAGAATCGCTTGGGAGGGGGCTTTTTATGCGGGTGCTGCTGGCCATGCGGGAAGGTGCGAGGAGGGAAGATTTCCGGCTGCTGCTGGAAAGCGAGCGCAGCGATTGCTCCGTTTCCTGCGTGGGAGACGGGAGAAGCGCTTGTATTGAAACAGAAGTCCTCACTCCGGATGTGCTTGTACTGGATCAGGTGCTGCCGCTGTTGGATGGCCCGGCTGTATTGAATGCGCTTGCGGATGCATGCCTCCCCTGCCCGCCCAAAGTCATTCTTCTGACCTCCCCGGGTCAGGAAACAGGTCAAATTCCAGGTGTGGATGAATGGCTGCCCGCTTCCTGCGACTTTGGTTCACTGCTTCATACCATACGCCTGGCGGAAAACAAGCTTCAGGGCACACTGGCAAAGCAGACAGATTCCACACGGAACGGCCGGATTGCGAAACACTTTGCGGAGCTTGGCATGCCCGAAAACCTGAAGGGACGGATATACCTTCATTATCTTCTGGATCTTGTGATTCCTTCCCCAACTCTTTTGGACACGCTCACCTTAAGGCTGTACCCCGCTGCCGCCGAAAGGTTTTCCACCACTCCGGCCGCAGTGGAGCGGTGCATCCGCCACGCCATCGAAGCCACCTGGAGCCGGGGAGACATGACGGCGCTGGAAAGGCTGTTCGGCCTGTCCATCGACCCTGACCGGGGCAAGCCTACCAACCGGGAGTTTCTGGCCATGTCCGCCCAACACCTCCGCCAGAGGACTCTGTCCTCTGGACTCCTGCCAAAGGGTGACGGAGCCTGACCGCCGCCAGTGGCTCCGTAGCCCCGACCCCGCCAGTGGCGGATATGGGAGGGGAAGATGAGGCTGGCGAAACGAGCAGCGCAAGCGGCAGCGCTGCGATGCGACGATTGAGCCAGATGGAGGGATGAAGCGAGGCGAAGGAGGCTGGCGAAACAAGCGATGGGAATGGCAGCGAACCAGCGCGCTGATTGAGCCCATCGGGGTAACCCCTTTGGAATCCCCATATTATTCAAATCGAAAGTATAAAGCGGGAGGGCTTCCTTATCATAGGAAGCCCTCCCGCAAATAATCTCTTACTTTCGCTGCGGCGCTTTGTCGTATGCGTACTGGATGGCCTCGGCGTGGAGCGGATCCACCTGGTTGCCGGTATGGGTCTTGCTGTTGGTAAAGTGGATGCAGAACTG
>JAEZHM010000086.1 GCA_023416585.1 Bacillota bacterium | reverse complement strand
TTCATCTTGGTTTCCCTCGACAAAGTGAAAACTCATTCTTAGAATCGACTGTCGATTTCTTTCTTCTTTCCTTGAGTCTTTTCGACTCTGTATCGTTTTCAAGGTCCGGCGCCGCTTGAGGCGACGTTTGTTAGTTTAACACACAGCATATCGCTTGTCAACACCTTTTTTATGTTTTAATGCGCGAAAAATTAAATTCTTTAGAAGATATTATCTGGCCTGTATATTTTCATTAAGGGCCTTCCTCTTTCCTGTATACACATATGACAGGAGGGATGCCTTTTGGCATCCCTCCATGAGAAGCAGGTTCTCGGTCAGTTTTGCCGTGTGGTGCGGCAGTTGCAGATCCCGCCATGCTCGCTGATGTTGGAGGGGCTTACTGATCCCTCGTTGCACAAAGACATCGGCGGGAACAGCGGCAGGCTGAAGAACTCGTCGCAGACATTTTCTGCAAACTCTTCGCAAGGCGGGATGGGGCAGAAGCCGAATGAGGGGATCAGGACCTCCACCTTGGCCAGCACCTTCAGCACGATGGTTACGCAGATTGTGAGCTCAAACACATTGTTTCCTTCATATTCGCCTGAGACGCAGATGGCGCTGACCATTGCTTCAATCTCAAACGGTACGATGGATTCGTCAGGCAGAGACAACAGCACATCCTTGTTCACGCAGATGACGCCTTTGCCGATAAATTCTATGCAACGGCTGTCCACAAAGAGAATGTCGATGGGGATTTCGATGGTGGCACGGACACGGGCAAAGCAGGGGCGGTCGCACAGACGGTCGATGGTGAGATTGTGGATCTTCCCCACCGTCGTATTGGAGCGGCAGCTCTCAAAGGTGATGGGGGCCACGGGGGGCGACGTTGCCGGGATGGTCTCGGGATTCTCCCGACAGAAAGCGGGATTAACCACGCAGGTAGCTCCGGCGACCTGCGCAAAGCTGGTGATGGTCACTTCTACATCATCAAGCTGTTCCTGTTGCAGGCAGCTATCGTAGACGCGCTTCACCTGAACGCAGATTTTTTCCTGCAGGCCCTCCAGCGCATTACCAGAAATAGCGCCTGGACAGCTGTTGGGGTTGGCGTTCTTGTAGCTGTAGAACGACATAGGCACGCCTCCTTATATGTTGCTCCCAGCCAGGGAGCTTTACACTCCCCATCGTATGTATCGCGAAGGCGTTGGTGCAATTGAGTAAAAGAAAAAGGCGGTCGAACTCCGCCCTTATGATGATATCGTTTTTTCATGCACGTTAGAACTGTTATTTATCGAAAGTTTTAATGGTTGAAGGGCATTTGCCATACAGCTTTGCCTTACCAAAATTCTATACTTTCCAGTGATGCCCGCAGTTCTGGCATACAGCATAGCTTTTTACTTTCGTCTTGATTCTCTTCGAACCAAAAAGTGCAACAAGCAGGTGTGTAATGAAATAGAATATCCACAACATCAAGTCGATCAGCCACCCGAAAAACAGCCAGTAAATGATGCCGTGATGCTTTGTTTTTACGATCGATACAGCTTGTACATTTGTGTTTCTGCCTTCGCACCGGGGGCAAGCCATCCCTGTCGGAGCATATCCTCGGTTGTACATTCACTGCATCCTTTCCGATTTTTGTTCAACAAGCAAATTGCAAACCACCATTTGAACAATTCTCATTTTTTACATGATAGGCTAAAAATAATGAGCGATAACGTAAAGCAACAAACAGCTTTTATATAAGACTGATAATATAAAGAATAATAATATTTTGCCACAAATCGTTAAACTTATATTGCCGCCGATTTAAAGTTTTTTCCGCACCATTTTGACGGCCACCAAAATCAATGTCATTCGTGTAGCTGAAGAACGTCATAGGATCGCCTCCTTAATATATCGCATTTAGCCTTAAAGAGAAAAAGAAAAGACGGATATTCTCCGCCTTTATGATGATATCGCTATTGTGAATGCCTAAGAATCATTATTGGCCATATGTTTTCCTGACCGTGAAAGGTTTGCCCCAGATGTAGTAGGTAATAATGATTTCCCGGCTGGAGCCACTGTCTCTTCTAGTGAGCACTGTAGCCGAAAAGTCGCCCTTTGAATGGGGAGCCAAAGATCTGATATTCGTATTTCCCATTTGAAGGACATCCTTATCTACGGGCACAATCTGAACCTCCACCATATCGGCGGCAATCAGGCTGTTGTTGCGCAGGCGGACCGTATAGGTGTAAAACGCATATTCCGATGCATCGCCAAGCGGTTCGTTTTTGAACACCGAGCCGAGTACTGTGCCGTTTTCTAGCCTGCGCTTCAGGTCGTCAAACGTAGGCTGTTGGCTTTGCGCTTCATATGCCTGTGCGCCAATTGCTTCCACCGCCACCCTGGCTTGTACATACAAATAGCCCACGCCTGCCGCAGCCAGCAACAGCAAAACCACCATGAACCATGCAACGTATTTCACGATTTAAGCCTTCCCCTTTGTACCTGCCACATTTAGAAGCCTAGACCATAACCTGCTTCACCGGTGAAAATTACCTACTGTCCGGACAAGATGCGATTCATTTCATTGATCATCTCCGCATCCTTCAAGCGGAACTGGAATTCTACGCGTCGGGATTGATCCATATTGATGGAACCGTCATCGTTATAAACGGGTTTTGAGTAGCTTTTCCCCTTTGCCGTAAGAATCTTCTGGAGATAGTCCCTTTGTTCCTGCGAAAGCCCGTTCATTTGCAAGCAATAGGTGACCACAGACAATGCCCGCTTCTGGGAAAGCTCCAGATTCATCAGATATCCGCCCTTGGTATCCGTATGCCCTTCAATAATGATCTCACCCAGATAATCATTATAGGCAGGCTGCAACAGTACATTGATATATAGAGGAATAAATTGATCAAGAAAAGTCTTGCCACTTTCCTTAATTGTGCTCTGTCCGGTATCGAAAAAGACAGCGCTGTCCAGTACAATATCACCGGTCTGCCGGTCCACTTTTGCCCTTACCTGCGCGTTTGCAAGCGTGCCGCTCAGGTCTTGAATGATCCTGGTACGCATACCGATGAGATCATCAATTTTTGTCTGTTGTGTGGCCAGTGTTGCCTTCTGGGAGTCCAGGAGCACGCTTGCAGCATCCAGACGATTCTGCTGGTCAGCCAATTGTGTTTGTGCTGCATCCAGTTCCGATGCTTTGGTGGCCAAGGCAGCCTGGGCCGCTGCCAGAAGTCGCTGCTGCTCTTCCAGTGTCAGCTGCTGCGTGGAAAGCTGACCCTGCTGATCTGTCAGGGATGCCTGGGCGGCAGCCAGCGCCGCCTCCTGAATGTTCAGCGTCTCCTGCTGCTGATTCAGTTTGGCGGTCTGATCGTCCAGCGTTACCTGCTGGCTAGACAGCAGCACACCTTTTTCATCCAGCTCCGCAGTCTTCGTCTGCAGCATGACAAAATACTGGTATATGCTGTAGGACAATACCAGCACAAACATCAGGATAAGGGACGCCATCATATCGGAATAAGAAATCCAGGCAGCCCCTTTATCGTGGCGGCCAGGACCGCGCGAGGTTCTGCGCATGCGGGATGATATCATGCTCACGCCCCCTCCGCCAAAGCAGTGGGCGATTCAGTTTTGCCGGTTTGGCCTTTGTCGGCCGGCCTTTTTTCCAGGGTCCTGGCGATGTCGCTCACAGCCTGCTGAAGCTGGGATAGGGAGCTGACATACAGTTCCACCTGCTGGCCGTACCTGTCGGATGTCTTTTTCATGCTCTCGGGCATCTTGTTTACGGTAGTCCCTATATCCTCCAGCGTTCCGTTCAATGTCTGGATCAGACTATGCATATTCTCGTCAAACATGCCAAGCGCACGAGCCAGCCCTTCGGATATGTTTTCCACAAAGGAAGAATAGCTGCCGGCAAGCATCCGGCTGCCTTCCTGCATTTCCTCGGTTGCCTTCTGCATACCGTCCGTAAGGGTCTTGGCCTGCTCGCCTGCGCCGCTTAAGATGCGGTCGCTCCAGGAAACGTACTCCTGCAAACTGCCCTGGAGCATGGCCTGGTACTCCTGAAGCTTGTTAAGGTAAGCCGCCTGTTGTTCCGACGCCTTATGCATGTTGTCCAGCAGGCTTTCCGCCTTCTTGGAGAATTCGGCATCCGCCTGACGCGACTTTTGCATGACGGACACATAAGCCTCAAACCGTTCCATGACTTCCTGTGATACATGGGCCAGCCGCGTTACTTCCTGCACGATGGACTGCGCCGCCGTCATGGAGCGTTCAAGGTGATCCTGGGATACCGTCTGCGACTGGTTGATAGCCGCAATGGTCTGTCCAAGCTTCAGGAATTGGCCGCCCAGCGATTCATTCATCTGCTCGATGAACGCGCCTACAATCTGCCGTACACCTTCGATCTGCTCCTGGGTTGCACCCATGATGAAGTTGTCCATGGCCATGGTTACAGGCTGCATGGCTCGTCCAATAGCCATTTCCATACTGCCGGCCAGCCTGCCGCCCATCTCGTCCACAGTTCTGTGAAGCAGCACATTCCTGTCCTGGCCTTGAATAATGAGCTGCACATCACTGTCCAGCGGCCGTTGCATGGCCAAGAGCGTGAATGTGTCGCTGAAGTCATCCATCGCCTTGTACGTGCCGCCGATAGCAATGCGGTGCAGCATATTGAAGGCAAGGGAGCAGGTGATGCCTGCTATAGAGGTAATGAATGCATACGACATGCCATTGATCAGAGTGGGAATCCCTTCCATAATCTTGGCTGCATTTGTCATATCCAGCGAGGAAAGCCCGCTCATCAGCCCCATAAAGGTACCCAGGATGCCAAGGGAGGTCAAAAGGCTGGGGATCAGTTCCGCCAATTGGGAATGGCCGGGATTGTGAACCACAGTCTCATCATTGATATAATCCTCTACATTGCAGGGAAGGCCCCGGGTGTCCAATTGCTCCGCATTCAGCAGAAACCTTTGCCAAGCAGATTCCAATGATTTGCCCAAAAAGCGCTCCTCCTGCCAGGCAGGCTGCTTGTCGCCATTCCCTTGTTCCAGCCGGCGGATCGCCCTATTAAGCATGCGCTTGTTTTTCCAAATGGGCAGCAAGCATTTGAACAAACCTGTCAGGGTCACGCCGGCGATGGCCACATATACAAGCGCATTCACCAGATCGTTTAAAAATTTGCCGAGTAAATCTCCTAACACGTTTCTGTTTCACCGCCACTTTCTCATTCGTTCATTTTATTCTACCCTATTTGTAAGAAAGATGCAAATAGGGCTGCCAAAATAGCCGCTGTTTATGTAACGCAGGATCAAGCCCTTTCCCTGCATTTTCCCTCGCAGAATCAATTTTCTCATGCTCTCTTGAAACAATCTCCCATTTTTTCTTTTCTGAACCTGCTAATGACCGCTTGCCCCATTGCTTTCGATTATGAAAGGGTATATAATTATTCCCGTTTATCGCATATTGTGCGTTCGATTATTTTCTGTACAAATGAAAACACTAGACTTCAGGGAGGACATGTTATGCCCAGAGTACACACAGCCAATGCCGAGCTTACCGACAGCATCGCCCAAAACCTGTTTACCGCCCTTCCTATCTTCCGCAAGCGCTTGTTGCATATGGATGTGATTCAGCGGGAGTATAATATTCCCCTCTCCCATGTCCAGGTATTGGCCATGCTGAATGACAACGGTTCCATGTCTGTAAGCGAGATCTCCCGCCGTCTGGGCATCGCAAAGCCCAATATTACGCCGCTTGTGGACAGGCTGACAGAAACCCAGTTGGTTGAGCGGCAGCGGGATGCACAGGACCGCCGGGTTGTAAACATCGTCATCCGCCCTGAAGGCGTGGAGAAACTGACTGCCATCCGCACCACCATGCTGGATTTGGTAAACCATTGGTCTGATAACCTTTCCGTCGCAGACCTGAAGGAACTGAACAAGAGCCTGGCTTCCATCACCCGCATTTTGGGCTCTGTCAACCGCTAACGAATCACTCCAAAGTTAGTCCGCTGCATGGATTCCTGTTTCTGGTACGTTTGTTCCTATGAATGGGTGAGAATGAATAGCTTTCCATACTTGAAAACAAGGAGGTTCGCATTCCATGAAGCAAAGATCACTGGCTATATTGACATTTTTCCTGATTCTTGCCACATCCTGCTTCCCGGCACTTTCAACCGCCGAGGGCGAGCTTGCCATCGCCTCCGCGTCGGGATATGAGGATGGCTTTGTGCTCATCACCTCCAATATTACACAGACAGCGGAGCCGGAAAGCCTTTCCGCTTATTATGTTCTTCAGGCGCAGGGTGCCCAGGAACCAGCTGATCTGACACAGACAAGCGGTTCTGCAGAAATACCTGTAACGCTCCCGCTTTCTGAAAACGGAGCCATTGTTCTAAACGGTCTTTCTCTCGTTCCGGGCAGTTCGTTTAGAGTCCAGCTCAAGGCTGTATACGGCGGGGGGCAGACCACGCTATTGTCCAATATTGCCGCCGTGGATGTTTCGCAGGGTAACATTCCAACCGCTCCCTTAAGCATCGCCTTTTTTAACAAAACGGAGTCTGTGTTTGAAGGACAAACACTGAACCTGCTTATGGCCATTGAGCCATTAAGCTCTGGAAAGGACTATCTCTCCTACTCAAGCAGCAATGTAAAGGCTGCCACGGTGGATGAAAACGGCGTGGTGACCGGCGTATCCAAGGGAAAAGCCACCATTACCGCAAACGGTGTCACAGCAGATGGGAAAAAGCTCAAGGCAAGCGTTGCCGTTCAAGTGAACCGCCCGGTAACCAAAGTTGAGCTGAACAACGCGGAACTTCGCCTGGCGGTAGGCAAGCGTGTTACCCTGAAGGCAGCTGTCGCCCCTTCTTCTGCCAGCGACAAAGGCGTGACATATGCTTCCAGTGATGTGAACATTGCCACCGTAGACAAAAAGGGCAACATCAAGGGTGTGGCACCAGGCTCCTGCGTGATCACCGCCGCAAGCCTGTTAAATCCCGAAATCACAACCGCCTGTAAAGTCACCGTAATCCTGCCCATTTCCAAACTGACATTGGATGCAGGCACCGACTCGTTATATGTCGGCCAGACTCTGCCCATTGTGGTGGGGTACGTGCCGGATAACGCTTCCATGAAAGCCGTAATCTTCAAAAGCAGCGCCGAAAAGTATGCCAAGGTGGATGAAAACGGCGTTGTGACCGGTATCGCCAAGGGCAAAGCCACTATTACGGCAACTGCTCAAGACGGCAGCGGCGTTAAAGCCACAAAGCGCATCAATGTGCTGCAACAGCCCCAGGCGGTCGCATTCAAAGAGCCGCCGGCGCAGCTCCGTGTAGGCACAAGCCAAAAGATAACCGCCGTCGTTTCCCCCAGCAATACCAGCGATAAAACGCTATTGTGGACCTCCAGCAACGAGTCTGTAGCCACCGTCAGCAAAAACGGCACAGTCACCCCCGTTTATCCGGGCCAGGTGACCATTACTGCCACGGCAAAGGATTTCCCCAATATTCTTGCCAATGCCGAATTTACTGTGGTGCAGCCTGCCCAGAAAATCGAATTGAGCGAGGCGAAGCTGAACATTCTCGTTCAGGAGACCGCCCAACTGTCCTATGTCATCAGCCCCGATTACACCACCAACAAAGCAGTCGTTTGGTCAAGCAGCCGCCCGGAAGTGGCTTCCGTAGATCAAAACGGTCTCATCAGCGCCCACAAGCGCGGAACGGCCACTATCACAGTAGCTTGCCAGGACGGGAGCAACAAGACCGACAAGGCTACGGTCAATGTGATTCAGCCACTGTACGGCATGGCACTGGACAAGGATGAATTCCGGGTAGGCCTGGGTGAAACAGGCACGGTCACCGCAATTCTGGATCCCCTGGACGCATCCAACAACAAGGTCCACTGGTTTTCCAGTGATGCCAATATTGCCAGGGTCTCAGGCTCCAGCATCAAGGCCAGCGTTACCGGCATTGCCTGGGGCGACGCGGAAATCACAGCCATCACCGACGAAGGCGAATATACAGACAAGACCATCGTGCATGTCGGCAATTACAACAAGGCCCTGGATGTAGCTGCGTTGTCGCTGGTCCCAAGGGATGGCGGCGGATATACGCCTTTCATCCAGTTCAAAAACTGGAGCAATATGAACATCACCAGTGTCAAGTTCGCCGTCCAGGGTTATGATATCAATAATGCTCTGCTGTACATGGGCAACAATCACGCCTACGTATATGGCCAGTACCTTAAGGATCTGGCGCCCGGCTGGGTAACGGAATCCGTCGGTTTCTACTATGAGTATCCGGGCAATTATACCAGCATGGAAAAGGTACGCGTAGCGATTACGGATTACACCACGGACAGCGGCGTGGAGTGGCATATCTCCCTTACGGACCGTGTCTGGGCGGAATATTCCACCCCCGAGTTCAAGGCCATTAACCCCGGACTTTAACAGCCAAACAATATGCAAAGGCCTGCCGGTTTTCCGGCAGGCCATTTTTATGGCCTGACTTGCTGTAATTGCCAAAACAAGGTATACTAAACATCATGCGGATAACAAAAACCCGCGATCATGCGGCAGGAGGTATATCAACATGAAGCTTTCCGTATTCAGCCCGGTTCTCAGCAATAAATCTCTGGAGGAGGCCTGCAAGTATCTTTCAGACAGCGGCGTCCGCTGGATGGAAATGGGCTGTGGCGGGTATCCTGGAAAAGCCCACTGCGACCCCGAACAACTGCTTAACGATCCCAAGAAGTTCGAAAACTTTCAAGCTACGTTGAAGAAATATGACATTTCTCTGCCGGCTTTGTCGGTTCACGGCAACCCCATCCATCCGGATAAGGCTGTCGCTGCAAGCTTCCAGAAGGATTTCGAAAACGCTGTGTTATTGGCAAAGAAGCTTGGCATAACCCGCATCGTCACCTTCAGCGGCTGCCCCGGCGGCAGCCCGGAAGATAAAACCCCCAACTGGGTCACCTGCTCCTGGCCGGATGATTACAAAAATATTCTTGACTACCAGTGGAACCAGGTTCTGATCCCCTACTGGAAAAAGACTGCCGCGTGGGCTGCTGAACACGGTATTGAAAAGATCGCTTTTGAAATGCACCCGGGCTTTTGTGTATACAACCCCGAAACGCTGCTTAGGCTTCGCCGGGCGGTAGGCCCAATCCTGGGCGCGAACCTGGATCCCAGCCACCTGTTCTGGCAGGGAATTGATCCTGTGGCTGCCATCCGAACGCTGGGAGATGCCATCCATTTCTTCCACGCCAAGGATACGAAGATCAATCCCTACAATACCGCCGCCAACGGCGTGCTGGATGTGCGCCACTATGGCGATGAAGCCCAAAGAAGCTGGATCTTCCGAACCGTCGGTTATGGTCACGACGATGGTGTATGGAAAGATATTATTAGTTCGCTTCGCATGGCCGGATATGATGATGTGATATCCATTGAGCATGAGGACAGCCTCATGAGCCCGCTGGAAGGGCTGCAAAAGGCCATTGCATTCCTGAAGCAGGTGCTGATCTTTGAGGAAGCCGGCCCCATCTACTGGGCCTGAGGAGGAGCGCATGGCACGGCTATTTGGTACGGATGGCGTCCGGGGGATCGCCAATGCTGACCTTACATGCGACCTGGCTTTCAAACTGGGCCAGGCTGGGGCGTTTGTGCTGGGCAGCAATGTCCACCGCCCCACCATATTGATAGGGCGGGATACGCGCATAAGCGGCGAAATGCTGGAGGCTGCGCTGGTAGCCGGGATCTGCTCAATAGGCGCCAGGGCGGTCCTGGTGGATGTGCTGCCAACCCCCGGCATCGCCCACCTCACGCGCTATTACGGCGCGGATGCCGGCGTGGTCATCTCCGCCTCCCACAACACAGTGGAATACAACGGCATCAAATTTTTTGACCGCAACGGCTGCAAGCTGCCGGATGAAATGGAAGACCACATCGAAGCCATTATTAGTAATGGCGATCCCGGCATGGTGCTCCCCACAGGCGTCAAAATCGGACGCCGGGTGCGGCAGGTAAATGCCCAGAGGCGCTATATCGATTTTGTGAAGGAAACAACCAGCGAGCGGCTGGACGGGCTGCATATCGTTGTAGACTGCGCCCAGGGCGCTGCCTATCAGGTAGCCCCCCTGGCGCTGCAGGAGCTTGGTGCCACCGTTTCCGTTTATTATCACGAACCGGACGGCACCAACATCAACGAAAACTGCGGCTCCACCCACCCGGAAAGGCTGTGCGAGCTGGTAAGGGAACTTGGCGCCGACATCGGTCTGGCTTTTGACGGAGATGCCGATAGGCTCATCGCAGTAGACGAGCGCGGGCAGATCGTGAACGGCGACCAGGTGATGTGCATTTGCGCCCTGTACATGAAGGAGCATGGCACGCTGAAAAACAATACGCTGGTCACCACAGTCATGAGCAACATGGGTCTGGATATCGCGCTTAAAAAGCACGGCATCAAGAACGTGAAAACCAAGGTCGGCGACAGGTACGTGCTGGAGAAGATGCTGGCGGACGGATATTCCCTGGGTGGCGAGCAAAGCGGCCATGTCATCTTTCTGGATCACAACACCACAGGAGATGGGCTCATCACCGCCATACAGCTGCTTACCGTAATGGTGAAAACAAAACAAAGCCTTGGACGCCTGTCCAAGGCAATGCAAGTGCTGCCCCAATCTCAGTATGCTGCCAGGGTATCAGACAAGCGCAAGTACGATTTTGACAAGGATGAAGAAATCGTATCCGCCATCCGCGCCCTGGAAAGCAAATATGAGGGCCGGGGTCGTGTTCTGGTCAGAGCAAGCGGTACGGAACCTATGGTGCGCGTCATGATCGAAGGCGAAGACCAATACGAAATGGATGCGGACGTGTACCGTCTATCCATTCTGATCGAAAACAAACTGAAATAAATCCTATAAAACAGAAACACAAAAAGGCCGGCAGAATTTTCTGACCGGCCTTATGTTTATGGCGCGGCTTAAGAGATAATCAACGTCACCAGCGACATGGCCACGAAAACACCCGCGGCGATCTTGGTGATCAGCGCCAGCTTCCCTTCAACGGACCTGGCCTTGTTCTTGCCAAAGAAGGTCTCCGCGCCACCGGCAATAGCACCCAGACCTTGGGCCTGCCCGCTTTGCAAAAGCACGGTAACGATCATCACCAGGGAGGAGAGAATCAGGATGATATTGACCAAAACTTCCAGAAATGGCATAAACGGAACCCTCCTTGATATAGAGCTCAATTATCATACCATGCTTTTGGGAAAAGTGCAAGCATTCCGCCAAAATGAGTCCACGGATGGTGAGGAGCGGCAGGATGCCGCCCACTTCCTCACACTGGCATTGTCTTTTCCTTTGCGTTAAGCATGGTATTGTCGATACCGTACTTTTGTGCCTGGCGATACTGGAAGAACTTCACGGCAACCTGGGGGAACAGGGCATAGGACAACACATCCTCTTCCTGTTCGTAATATTCCCGGATCTCCTCCCGGTATTTGTCCAATTCCGGCGGGATATCGTCGGCAGGGCGCTTGGTGATAACGGCCACATCCCCGATGACCTTTTTGCGTACTTCCTCATTTACAGGCGCGGGCAGGCGGCCATATTCGCCGCGGAGCAGTCCCTTTGTCTCCTTGGAGACCATCTTGTACCGCTCTCCGCCCAGCACGTTCATCACGGCCTGGGTGCCCACGATCTGGCTGGTGGGCGTCACCAGGGGAGGATAGCCGCAGTCTTTGCGGACATTCGGGATTTCAGCCAGCACATCGTAATACTTATCCATGGCGTTGGCTTCCTTCAGCTGGCCGATGAGGTTGGAAAGCATACCGCCTGGCACCTGGTAGATCAGGGTATTGGTATCCACGGCGAGAACACGTTCCGGATCGCGCCAGCCGTCCTTGGTGAGCCGCTGCGCCACTCCCCTGAAATGGGTGGCGATTTCGCTGAGCAAATTCAGGTCCAGGCCGGTATCGTACTCCGTGTCCTTCAGTGTGGCCACCAACGCTTCTGTAGCGGGCTGGGATGTACCGTTTCCAAGGGGAGACAGGGCAGTATCCACGATATCCACGCCAGCCTCCACGGCCTTGAGCAGCGTCATGTCGCCGGTGCCTGTGGTATTGTGGGTATGAAGATGAATCGGGAGCTTTGTGGCTTTCTTCAGCCGTTTGACCAGAGAATAGGCGCTGTATGGCAGGAGTAGGTTCGCCATGTCCTTGATGCAGATGATATCCGCACCCATGGCCTCTATGTCCTCCGCCAGCTTGACAAAGTAGTCCTCCGTATGCACAGGGGAAATGGTATAGCTCATGGCCACTTCGGCAGTGCCGCCGTACTTCTTGGTGGCTTTCACGGCTGTTTCCATGTTCCGAAGATCATTCAGGGCGTCAAATGTACGGATGATGTCAATGCCGTTTTCCAGCGTCTTCTTGACGAAATACTCCACCACATCGTCGGCGTAATGCTTGTAGCCCAGGATGTTCTGCCCGCGAAGGAGCATCTGCAGTCTCGTATTGGGCAACGCCTTGCGCAATATGCGCAGCCGCTCCCAGGGGTCCTCATTCAAAAAGCGCATGCAAGCGTCAAAAGTCGCGCCACCCCAGCATTCCAGGGAATAAAACCCTACCTTGTCCAGCTTTTCGCAGGCCGGAAGCATTTCGCTGGTCTTCATGCGGGTAGCAGCTTGGGATTGGTGCGCATCCCGCAGTATGGTATCGGTAATCAGTAATTTGGGCATAACGGAATCTCCTTTACAGCATCCGGGCGGTCAAAAAGCCACCCGGTCAATCGGTCATTTGAACATGCTCAGCAAAATGCCCGCAGCGATGGCCGAACCGATGACGCCGGCCACATTGGGGCCCATGGCATGCATAAGCAAGAAGTTTCCGGGATTGTCCTTCTGGCCCACCACCTGGGAAACCCGGGCCGCCATGGGCACGGCGGAAACACCGGCGGAGCCGATGAGGGGATTGATCTTGCCGCCGGAAAGCTTGTTCATCAGTTTCCCCAGCAGCACACCACCCGCGGTGCCAATGCCGAATGCGACCACGCCCAGGACGATGATCTTAATCGTCTGCAAGTTCAGGAAAGTTTCCGCGCTGGCGGTAGCGCCAACCGTTACTCCAAGGAAAATGGTAACGATGTTCATCAACTCGTTCTGCGCAGTCTTGCTCAGCCGGTCCACCGCGAAGGATTCCCTGAACAGATTGCCCAGCATCAGCATACCCACCAACGGCGCTGCAGAGGGCAAAAGCAGCGAAACCACGATGGTCACCAGAATGGGGAAAATGATTTTCTCACGCTTGGTGACCGGGCGCAATTGCTCCATCACAATCATGCGCTCTTTCTTGGTCGTCAACGCACGCATGATGGGCGGCTGAATTACCGGCACCAGCGCCATGTAGCTGTAGGCAGCCACGGCGATAGGCCCAAGAAGATGCGGCGCAAGCTTCCCGGTCAGATAAATGGCTGTGGGGCCGTCCGCCCCGCCGATGATGCCGATGGAGCTGGCTTCCGCCGCAGTAAAGCCCAAAAGCCGGGCGCCGATAAAGGTGATAAAGATGCCCAGCTGCGCGGCAGCGCCCAGCAGCAGGGATTTAGGATTGGCGATCAGGGGCCCGAAGTCCGTCATGGCGCCAACGCCAAGGAAGATGAGCGGCGGATAAATACCCAGCTTTACACCTTGATAAAGGTAGTACAAAAGCCCGCCGGATTCAACATACTGGTAAAGCTGTTTCCCTTCTATGACAACAGGTATACCGGCTTTGCCAAGATGCGTGGCTTCCGTCAGATAGGTATAGGTCGGGGCTCCCATCAAACCGGCCAAAGGCAGATTGGTAAGCAGCATGCCAAAGGCAATAGGCAATAAGAGGAGCGGCTCAAACTTTTTCACAATCGCCAAATAGATCAAAAGGCAGGCGACGGCGATCATGATAAGCGGTTTGGGATCGTTAATCAGCGCGGAAATCCCCGAATCAGCCGCCAAGCCTTTTATCGTCTGCAGAATATCAATTTGTTCCATGGGGCTTCAGCTCGCTTTCTTCCGTTTTGTCAAGCTAAAACGACCAGCGTATCCCCGGAGTTTACGCTGTTGCCCTTGGAAGTAACGATTTGGGCCACCTTGCCGTCCGCGGGAGCAAGAATCTCGTTTTCCATCTTCATGGCTTCCAGGATCAAGAGAACATCGCCGCGTTTTACCGTATCGCCTTCATTGACCTTCACATCAATAATGGTTCCAGGCATAGGCGCCTTCACGGCCTGTCCGCCTGCAACGGAGGCAGCCTTAGGGGCGGGAGCTTTCACCGGTGCAGCCGCCTGTACGGGAGCGGGAGCAGCAACGGGAGCGGGAGCAGCTACGGGAGCAGGCGCAGCAACGGGGGCTGCAACAGGAACGGCGGAACGGACTACTGGTGCAGCGCCGGCAGCCACTTCTTCCACTTCCACTTCATAAGATACTCCATTGACGGTGATCATGAATTTACGCATAATGTAACCCTCCTACAAATTATCCATCAAATTATAGACGGCTGAAAACCTGTTCTTCACGGCCGGCCTTTTGCCAGGCAGGGCTTGTCTCAATACGGCGGATCCTGCGTACAACAAAGCCTGTATCCTCTTCCCACAGGGCTGCAACAGCGGCAGTGAGCACAGCCACCAATTGCTCCTGTTCCTCCTGGTTCATGACAGCCGCAACGGCGCTGAATATCGCCGGAAGGGGAATCTCATCCGCATCTTCCTGTACCGAAGACTCCGCTTCAGGCACAGCGGATTCCACTTTTTTCTCTCTGGACAGGCTTTTGAGCAAATTGATGCAAACAATGAGAATCGCAAGGCCTATAAAAACGATGACCATGCCAACCACAGTCACTCCAAGACCAAACCACAACCGATCCATATTTCCTCCCGTCCCTTCTTACAACGGCAGGTTGCCGTGTTTTTTGGGCGGGTTTGAATCCCGCTTGGAAGACAGCATCTCCAGCGCGGCAATAATCAGCTTACGTGTCTGCTCAGGCTCCACCACGTCATCGATCATGCCGTCCTTGGCCGCCTGAACGCCGTCGGCCACATTGGCGGCATACTCTGCCGTAAGCCTTTCCCTTGCTTCCAGGGCAGGCTCCTTCGCAGCCTTCAGTTCGTCTTTATAAAGCACCTGAACTGCCGCTTCCGGAGACAAGGCGGAAATCACAGCGCCCGGCCAGGCATATGCCATATCAGCATTGGCTTTGCCGCACATGGCTACATAGCTTACGCCGATGGCATTGCCTACCACCACGGATACCTTGGGGCAGGTAGCCTCGGCATAAGCATAAAGCAGCTGCCCGGCTGCGGTCAGCAGCCTGGCCTGATCCTCGGGATCGACCAGCTTCAACCCTGCGGAATGGATGATGCTCACCACTGGCAGGCTAAAGCAGTCGCAAAAGCGTACGAATCTGGCCGCCTTTGCACAAGCGCCGGGGCAAAGCCGGCCCTCGTTATGCCCGGCGTTTGAACATACCACGCCAACAGTCCGTCCGCCCAAGCGGCCTAAAGCAACGCGGGTAGACTTTGCATACTCCGAATATAGCTCGATAAAGCTCCCGCCATCCAGCAAGGCCGCCAGCAGCGCGCTGTAATCCAAAGTGTCAACACTAGGCATCAAGCGGTTCAAATCGTCCGTGTCCACAATGGGGGCATCCTCGGCGTTGCAGCCCGGCAGCAATCCAAGCAGCGATACAGCAAGCTTGATGGCCTCCGCCTCATTATCCGCGGTAAGCGCCACACCGCCCTGGCCGGCAAGCACATCCGCCCCGCCCAGGGTTTTTGCTGTATAGTCTTTCCCGGTGGCAGAGCTTACCACCTGGGGTCCGAACGCCATCAATTCCCCTACATTCTTGGCCATGATGCTGATATCGGCAAGACGCGCGATCAATGCTGCGCCACCCACGCAGGGGCCGAGTATCAGGGAGATCATCGGGCATACGCCGCTCAGCCGTGCCATTTTTGCATATACCTTTGCGTAAGCATCCATGGCCTTGGCACCTTCATCCAGACGGACACCTGCGCTGTCGCACAGCGCCACTACTGGAGCGCCGGTCTTCAGTGCAAGATCCAGCACCTTGAGGATCTTCGCCGCCTGCAATTCCCCCATCGCGCCGCCATGCACGGTATAATCTTGGGCAAACAAATAGACGGGGCGGTCTTCCACCGTGCCATATCCCGTCACAACACCGGCGCCATCTTCTTTTTGGGAAACCAAAGTGTCCATCTCCACAAAACTGCCTTGGTCCAACAGCTTTGCGATGCGTTCCCGGGCTGTCATCTTTCCGGCTGCACGCTGCTTTTCGATGCGCGCCGCATCCCCATTCAGGATGGCCTGCTTTTTCGACAGCACCTGCGCAATGTCCTGGGTGTTTTTCATGCCCGTTCTCCTTCCATGGATTCCATTAATCCGATTTTAAAGTTATAAATAAGGTTCAAATTTAACCCCAGTTTCTATTATTCTCCGTTCTTCCCCTATTTCCTGCCGAAAATATCGGATTTATTGATGTTTTTTTAACGTAGTCAGCAAAGAAACGGGTTGTCCGGATGGACAACCCGTGACGACTCTATTATTGCCTTTGCAGTATAAAGCATTCCGGCGAACCCGGCCCGGCATTTATAAACTGTTGGTGAAGCACATTGAACGCCTGCGGTGGAATAAGGGCAAGAAAGGCCTTCAATTCCTGAAGCTCCCGGCTCCCCTCCTCATGCCCCGGATAGGCGCAAACGGTGCAAACACCGCTAGGAAGCAGCAGCTGCAAGCAGCCTTCTATGGCCGTTCGCGTCGTCTCCCAATGAGTGGTAACGGATTTGTCTCCGCCGGGAAGCCAGCCAAGGTTGAATACCGCTAACTTCACAGGTTCTTTTACCACCTGCAAAGCATGTTCGTGACCCATGCAGTACAGCTCGCACCTGTCAAGAAGACCTTCCTGCATAAGCAATCTGCGAGTTCTTTCGACAGCCGGCTCCTGCACATCGAAGGCGATCACTTTCCCGCTATCCCCCACCAGCCGGGCCAAGGCGCATGTATCCTGGCCGTTGCCCATAGTGGCGTCAATCACCCTGTCACCGAGGTTCAGCAAGTTACGATGGCATTCTGCCGCAAGGTACCTGGCGCTTTTCAATAAATAGGCCATATCTGTTACAAACCCTTCAATAGCCTTACTTCATCCTCCGTCAGATGCCGCCACTGGCCCCGCTGCACATCCCCAAGCTTTAGGGGACCGAACTGGACGCGGCGTAAAAGCACCACCTGATGGCCTACCGCCTCAAACATGCGCCGCACCTGCCGGTTACGCCCCTCATGAATGGAAACAAGCACAGATGTGGAAAAAGCTTCATATTTCAAGATGCGAACCTTGGCGGGAGCTGTCTTCCGCTCATTAAGCCACACGCCATCTTGCATACGCTTGGCCGTTTCCGGCTCAAGGCGATTGGAGACCTTAGCCAAATATATCTTCTCCACCTCCCGGCTGGGGTGGAGCATCCGCTGGGTCAGCTCTCCATCATTGGTCAAAAGCAGAAGCCCTTCGCTGTCAAAATCCAGCCTCCCCACGGGATACAGCCGCGCAGGGTATTCCTTGAACCTGTCCAGCACGGTAGGCCGCCCCTCCGGATCGGAAGCGGTAGTCACTTCGCCCATAGGCTTGTGGTATAAAAGATAGTGTTTTTCTTCTTCCGGTGTTACGGGCTTATCATCCACCAACACCAGATCAGTTGGCTCCACCTGAGTGCCCATCTGCGTAACAACGACGCCGCCAATCTTTACCCGGCCATCGGCAATCATCTTTTCTGCCGCCCGCCTGGAAGCAACCCCGCACTGTGCCAGGAATTTTTGCAAACGCATGCGATCTATCCCCAATCAAACGGCAGTCAATCAAAACAAAAGTCAAATAGCAATCAGTCAAACAAGAGATAAAAGAAGAGCGCGCTGTCACGAAGTGCGGGCGGCTTCTGTGACTGCTGCGGTGTGGCCGCATACAGCATTCTGTCCACGCCGCCCAGCACAAATCCGCAGCTTTGATAGAATTGGCAAGCCACAGGGTTCCCATCCTGCGTTTCCACCATAATCCCCTTCAGTCCCTGATGAAGCGCCCAGCTGCGGCAAGCCTCCAAAAGCGCCTTGCCTACGCCTTTTCGGCGGCTGCGGACATCCACGCGCATATCCCATAGCATGGCAAGGTTGTTCCAATGACGGGACGCAACCGCCTGGCCTACAGGCTGCCCATCCAGAAATCCAAAAAAGCACATCGCATCCTTCCGCTTGAGCAGCTCTTGCGGCGTAAACAGGCTTTCCGGCGGATAAGTGCGCCACTCCGCCTTGCCAAGAGGCATATATTCCAGAGAAAAACCGGAGCGGGCCACCCGCACAGCGGCCAGCTCCCCCACCAGATACCTGTTGTCAATCTGGTTGTATAAAGGGATCATGGCTTCACTCAAGGGCAGGATTGTCAGCATGCTGCATCTCCTTCATGGCCGGACCGTTTCCAAAGCCTTTGCCAGCATACCAAAAAAATCGACAAAATACAAGCAGTGACGTGCCGTTTTCATTATCCCAACATAAAGCATTCCCATAGATAAACAGAAAAAAACAGGCCTCACCTTATAGGCAAGGCCTGTCGCCTATTATATCCTATCACTCATCGAGGAAGCTGATATTGATAGCGCCGTTGGAGGTATTCACCGTCAGTTTGAACGGGCCTTTTCCGCCGTCACCCAGGTTATCGTCAGCATTGGAGGTATCGGAAGAGATGGTGTAATCCGAGCGCTTGCCGCCGACGCTGCCCGAGATGGAACCATTGGAGCTTTTCAGTTCGATAGCAGCGGATGTCACCTGATCCACTACAATGCGGCCGTTGGAGGTATCCAGGTACAACCTGTCTTTGGCAGCCACCTGTCTGGCCGTGAGCGAACCGTTGGATGATGTCATGTCCACCGTGCCGGAAACGATCACCTTATCCAGCGTTACCGTACCGTTGGAGGTATGGGCACTTGCAAGCGTTGCGGATACGTTGTTCATGCTAATGGAAGAGTTGGAAGTATCGATTCGCACATCCCCTGCAGCCGTAAGTCCTGATACATTCACGGAAGCGTTGGAGGTATCAAGTTCAAGCGCACCGGCGTACGCCTCAGGTATAACCAATTCCACATTGAGATTTGCCTGATTGGTAAACCAGCTTCCAATATTGAACAAATTATCGTATTTGTACTTGAGTGTCAACACGCCGCCATCCAGCGATACCTCATACGGATCCTTTTCACTCGTATAGTAATGGATCGTGATATCGCCGGCGTTGGAGGGCGTTACCTTAATGGGCATGTTCCGGGCCCTGATCTTGATTTGATCAATTCCCGCCGCATCGACGGAATAATCTTCCTTTTCATATACAAGTTCTGTCCCTTTGAACCCCCACGCGGGTGCATTGGACGCAAAAGCCCCCATGCTCACAAAGTACAGTGCCAGACCGGCCACCAGCAATATACCGGCCAATTTTAGAATTGAGTTTTTCCTATTCATACAATTCCCCTCCTCACAAATCCCTTTTTGATGCGTGATACCAGGCGCAGTGTTGCGCCCGTGGCCAAGGGAATGGCTCCCTTCGCCCCGTAAAACAGGAAGATGGAAAGCCCCATGGCTGCCATCCCCAAACCGATTTGCCCAACCACAGGAACCCCAAAGTGGTAACCGCCAATGAAAAGTGTAATGATGGCCGCCATGCCGCCCGAAAACAACGCCAGGCAGACCGCCCAAAGCACCAGCACCATGACCCAAGCCAGCGTCAGCATAACCACCATCAGCGCCGCGCCGGTAACCAGCAGCGGGAACCATAGCGGAAAGCCCAGGATGATCATGGCGATCATGAAACCGGACATTTTGGCTCTTGGCGCCGCTGCTCCCTTGAAATCCGCGGCTACCCTGCGGGCAATGACGTGCATGGGTTCCATTTTGGCCACGGCCTCTTCTTCGGTCATGCCTTCCTCCATACGGTCGGCTATGATTTCCGTATAGTAGTGAAGCGTTTGTTCAATTTCCCGCTGCGGCAGGCCATGCAGTTCCTGCTTCAGCCCGTCAAGAAATTGTTTCCGCGTCATCGTCCTACCCCCCTGATAAAATCGTACACCTTCATCACGTCCATCCAGTCGGTCATAAATTCCGCAATCCTGTCCCTGCCTGCCTGGGTGATGGCGTAATACTTGCGCAGCCGGCCATCATGCTCCCTGGTATAAATGCGAAGGCATTGCGCGCTTTCCAGCCTTCTCAAGATGGGATACAAAGTGGATTCTGATATTTCTATGACGGCGGATATATCCTTGATGAGCTGATAGCCATAGGAATCTTGTTGCGAAAGCAGGGAAAGTACGCAAATCTCCAGCAATCCCCGTTTCAGCTGAACATCCATGGCATCACCTCCCAACGCGCAGTATCATACAGCGCGCAATACTATGTGTCAAGCAGTATAGCAAATTCTAATCTTTTCCTAATCAAAACCAAAAAACCGTCCTCCGTCGGTTCATCCGGAAGGCGGTTTATCATTTTGGAGTTACCAATACCTTTTAATCAAGCGGCGCCATACAAGCATAAGCAAGGCCACAAAGCCTGTTAACAGCACGGCCGCACCGCTATTGCGCCAGTTCACTTTCCCTAACAAGAAGCCATTGGTCAAAGATTCTTCCGATGCCTGAGCGAAAGGTACGCTGCGGCACCTCATTTGCGGCTACAAGGGATCTTTCCACCAACAATCTGCCGTTTAGCGTAAGCCTGGCGGTGCCCACTACCTGCCCTTTTGTAACACCGGCAGCCAGGGAATCCGGCAAATCGAATTCCATCTGCGGCCATTCCTCCATCGCAACCGGCGCGGCCAGATCGCCTTGAAGGAGAATGCTTACTTCCTTCTCTTCCCCGTCTATAACGGGCAGACTGCGCACCTGCTCCCCATTTTTAAGCATCAGCAGATAGCGGTAGTTGGCAAAACCGTAATCCATTACCTTCGCGGCCTCATCAAACCAGTTGGGGCAATTTAAAACAACACCCACCACTTCCAGTCCGTCCCGATCCGCGCCGAAAACAAGGCATCTTCCCGCCGCTTTGGTATAGCCGGTCTTGATGCCAGTGGCTCCCTCATAAGTGGACAGAAGCCTGTTTTTATTATTGAGGATTCTGCTGTAAGACCGTCCTTCCCAGGGGATGGTAGCCCGCTGGGTGGATACAATCTTCCGAAACAGCGGGTATTTCATGGCTTCCCGGGCGATCAGCGCCAGATCATAGGCGGTGGTATGGTGAATTTTATTGGGCAAGCCGTGGGGTGTTATGAACACAGTATCCTTGCAGCCCAATTCAGCGGCGCGCTCTGTCATCTTCTTGCAGAAATTGTCCACTGTACCGCCTATATGCTCCGCAATCGCAACCGCAGCGTCGTTGCCGCTGGCCAGCATCAAGCCGTAAAGCATCTGTTCCAGTGTAAGCTTTTCTCCAAGGGACAAATAGATGCTGGTGCCAGGCACACCAAAGGCATTCCTGCTTGTGGTGACAACTTCATCCATATGTCCGTATTCCAGCACCATCAATGCCGTCATTACCTTGGTGGTGGAGGCCATGGGCAAAGGCGCTGTTTCATTCTGGGCATACAGCACCATACCGGTCTGCTCCTCCATGAGGACCGCTGCCTTCGCGGAAGCAGCAAAAACTTCAGCTGTTTCCTCCTGGGCCATAGCACATAAGGGAAAAATCAAGCATAGCGATGCCGCAAGTACACCCGCCGCTTTTCGTCCAGCCATGCGCTTCCGTCCGGAGAACACTTTATTAGGACATTCTGTCGTCATAGGACGCCGGTGCCCCCCGCCCCATCTGATTCAGTCCAGGACCGTCCTGCCTGTCTTCACGGCCCAATCCGTTCCCTTGGTTCGCGTGAATGTGCTTCGATTTTCCTTCCCTGTCTCTCTCCTCGTTATGGAAAATAGATCTCACATCCTCCACCACCTGGGGCAGCAGTTCCACCATGCGGTCGGCCATGGTGACGGGCTGCGCAGGGAGCATTTTTACCGTGCCGTTTCCCACCACCAGGAAACCAACCGGCTGTACGGAAACGCCTGCTCCTGAGCCTCCGGCAAAAGGCATCTTCCCCTCGAATCCCTGCGGCGGATGTACCTTGTTTTTTTCATCCGCTCCGTACTCCCCGCCTCCAGCTACAAAGCCGAAGCTGACCTTGGAAACGGGAATCACCGTCATGCCTTCCGCGGTGCTGACGGGATCGCCGATAACGGTATTTACATCCACCATATCCTTGATGTTTTCCATGGTGGTCTGCATCATGTTTCCGATGGGGTGCTCCATGCGCGCTCCTCCTCGCGATTCCATTTTTTCTCCCTCCTGCGGGCTACCCATGCGGCAAAGCCTGCCAATGCGCATCCGAGCAGTAGGTTGCCCAGCCGCATAAACAATATGCAGGAAAGCTGGGCGGCGCATGGGTTGCCTGCAAAATCAGGCCATGCCTGCAAATTGCAGGGAATTCCCCGCATTTTCAGTTTTTGCCGCAATACATCCAGAAAAATGGAGGCTGTACCGGAAAACAAAGCTGTTTGGGCGGCATCTGAAAAACCAAACCGGGCTATCAGCCCAACATGCAGAATGGTGACTGTTCTTGACATAAATGCACGAATTCCTTCTGTTTCTCTGACAAACCGTGCGATTTTTACAGACCGCTTCCACGTATCCACCACGCTGCCGCTGTGCTGTTTGGGACTGCCCTTCACTCGAAACGCCAGGTGAAGCTGTCCCTGGTCATCCCGTATCAGGCCTATATTTGCCTGCAGACGCAGCCCCCATATATGCAGCACCATCGCACCGGACAAATGCTTGCCCGCAGCCACGTCCAACCTTAAGTGCAGGGGGGTGATGAGCAAAGCATATACCGCAAGAATAATCCCTAAAGATGCCATAGCCCGCCCCCTTTCACGGTCAGCCAAATGCCTGGGCGCTCACAATTCAAGCATCGCAATGGCTATTGTTGCCTTGCCCGCAAAACTTCATTCCCATGCAAAACAAAGCGGCAGGCTGTAAGCAGCCTGTCGCACAAGATAAAGATTTTAGGGGAGCTACGAGGGGGCCGCAGCCCTCTCGTTTGAATTCGTGTCGTCCGGCTTTGCCGGACGCACGGGGCGTTTGCGAAGCAAACATTCCTTACACGGTTTTCCAACCGCAAAATCTTTGATTTTGCAGGGAAACCGTGTAAAAATCGAAAAAAGACGGTACAAACCGTCTTTTCTCGAATGTTTTAGCCTTGCGGCCCCGCCTCCACAACTTCCTTGGGCATATTGGTGTACTTCTCGAAGTTCTTACGGAAGAGGCCCGCCAGCTTCTTGGCGGTTTCGTCATAAGCGGCCTTGTCCTGCCAAGTAGAGCGGGGTGCCAATACTTCATCCGGCACGCCGGGGCAGGTGGTGGGCACCAGTACGTTGAAGTTGGGATCAAGCACAAACTCGCTCTTTTCCATTTCGCCGTTTAAGCACGCGGTGACCATGGCGCGGGTCAAGGGCAACTTCATGCGCTTTCCGCTGCCGCTGGCAGGGCCGCCGGACCAGCCGGTGTTCACCAGGTAAACATTGGCGTTATACTTATCGATATACTTGCCCAACAGTTCCGCATAGCGGGTAGCGGGCAGCGGCAGGAAGGGCGCACCAAAGCAGGTGGAGAAAGTGGCCTGGGGCTCGGTAACGCCGCGCTCGGTGCCAGCCAGACGGGCGGTATAGCCGCTGACATAGTGGTACATGGCTGCTTCCCTGGTCAGCTTGGACACGGGGGGCATTACGCCGAAAGCGTCGGCTGTGAGGAAAACTACCGTCTTGGGATGGCCGCCCACACCGGGGATCACGGTGTTGGAGATAAACTCCACGGGATAGCCCACACGGGTATTTTCCGTAAGGGAATCATCGTTGAAATCCAATTCCCTGGTCTCCGGATCATACACCACGTTCTCCACCAGAGCACCAAAACGGATCGCATTGTAGATTTCCGGCTCATGTTCCTTGGAAAGGTTGATGCACTTGGCATAGCAGCCGCCTTCCATGTTGAAAACGCCGTTTTCAGACCAGCCGTGCTCGTCGTCGCCGATGAGATTGCGGTTGGGGTCAGCGGACAAAGTGGTCTTGCCGGTTCCGCTCAGGCCGAAGAACAACGCTGTATCGCCGCCCTTGCCAATGTTGGCGGAGCAGTGCATGGGGAACACATCCCGCTTGGGCAGCAGGTAGTTCATGATGGAGAACACGCTCTTTTTCATCTCACCGGAATACTGGCTTCCGGCCACGATCACCATCTTTTTCTCAAAGGAAACGATGATTGCCGCTTCAGAACGAACGCCATCGATCTCGGGCACGCACTTGAAGCCAGGCGCGGCAATAATGGTAAAATCAGCCTTGTGATTTGCCAACTCTTCTTGGGTGGGGCGCAGGAGAAGCTGATGCATAAACATGTTCTGGCTGGCCAGTTCGTTCACCACGCGCACGCCGATTCGATATGCAGGATCAGCACCTGCAAAGCCATCGAATACGAACAGTTCGCGATTTTGCAGATATGCACACATTTTACGATATATGGATTCAAATCTCTCCACGGTGATTGGAATGTTCACTTTACCCCAGGCGATTTCACTATGAATGCTGGGCTCGTCCACAATATAACGATCCTCGGGGGAACGGCCGGTGTACTTCCCGGTGTATACCAGGAACGCGCCGGTGTTGCTCAAAGCGCCTTCTTTACGTGCAAGAGCATGCTCCACCAATGTACCGACGGGCAGGTTGTGATGCACAGCAGTAGGGTTATACAGACCAAGATACGTAAGGTCCAGGCTCATGATTTCACCCTCCAATAATGATAATTGCCGCATTTTGCCATTAAGCATGCGGTTTTTAACGAGATGGGCAGAAACAAAACAATTTAGCCCTAATTCTAATGATTCGGGATGCACCTTTTCATATCCTGCTATTGTTAAAAAATAATTTTTTAAATATATAATGCTTTTCTGCGAAGAAAACCTGCCGCATGGCAGGCTTTCCATCGCAGAAATGTAATACAGTCTATGTTCCAAGTCAATACCGGTGCTATTTTCTGTCTATTTTGGATATGAAATGCATGATTCAGCATTGTCTCATTCATTCTTCCCATAAAAAGCAGATGCTCTGATACATCCATAAGCAGCCGGGTCATTTTGCTGCCTTACTCTCCGTATACGCGTTGGCAAGGGTTGCAAACGTATTCAGGCCGAGCGTTTCACCCCGAACACGCTCATCCAGCCCGCATGAAGCAAGCAAATGTACCGCCTCCTGCCTTGGCATAGAAAAGGCTGATTGCAAGTTATTGAGCATGGTTTTCCTTCGCATCAAAAAGGCAGCTGAGGCTATGCGGAAAAATGTTTTCTCCTCTTTGACCAAAACAGGCGGGGATTGCCTGAATGGCATGACCACAAAGGCGCTGTCCACCTTGGGAGGCGGTGTGAAGGCGGAGGAGGGAACGATTCTTGCCACAAACGGATCGCAATAATACTGCGCCCTTACGGCCAGCATGCCGTATTCCTCACTGCCTGGCTTGGCCATCACCTTGTCCGCCACCTCCTTTTGCACCATCACAGCCATGCGTTTGATGGGAAGAGAGCCGGATAAAAGCAATGTCAGCAGCGGGCTTGTGATATAGTAAGGAATATTGGCCACCACGCAGAAGCTTTCCCCAAGAGGTTTCACCACATCCGGCAAGTTTCCCTGAAGCACATCCCCTTGTATCACATCGATGTTTTCGTATGCTGAAAGCGTGACACGCAATATGGGCAGCAGCGTTTCGTCCAGTTCCATAGCAATTACCTTCTTGCATGCTTTTGCCAAATACGCCGTCATGCTGCCGCTGCCGGGGCCGATTTCCAGAACGCTGTCCTCATGTGTCACACCAGATACATCCACCAATTCCTTGAGCAGATTTTCATCATATAAAAAATGCTGCCCCAACCCCTTTTTATAGCGGAATTGGCTATCACGGATCGCTTGTTTCGCCTTGCTCAAATTCATTCTCCTATCGTCCGCGCCGTTTACACGCATATTTTTCCATGTTATACTATAATCATGATTCTTTACCTGCCAACAAGGGAGGCTTTATATTATGCCGGAAGAACAAAAAACGCGGGAAGCCGCCAGTACCTTTGCCTGCCCCGGCTGCGGCGGCCGTGCCGTTTTTGACCCGGAAAGCCAAAACCTGAAATGCCCATACTGCGGTACCGAATCACCCATCGAAAAAATCATCGAGCAGCCGCAGGAGTATGATATCAATGACGCGCCTTCAGCCGATCAGAAGGATTGGGGCGTTTTGGTCCGCGTCATCCGCTGCCAGGGCTGCGGCGCGGAAACGGTACTGGAGAAGAACGCCACTGCCGAGCTTTGCGCCTTCTGCGGCAGCCCCCACGTGCTTGATGACCAAAAGGAGGCGGGCATCGCCCCGGAAAGCGTCATTCCCTTCCAAACCACGCAGGCGCAGGCCGTTTCCTCCTTCCGCAAATGGCTGAGCAGGCGTTGGTTCGCGCCCAGCAAGGCAAAACGTATGGCCACGCTGGGCAAAATCGCCGGCGTTTACCTACCCCACTGGACGTATGATTCCGAGACGACTTCCGTTTATACCGGCCAGGCGGGACATCACTATTACGTCACTGTACCCGTCACAGTCACAAGAAACGGCAAGCAAGTCACCGAAATGCGCCAGGAGCAGCGTACCCGCTGGACGCCGACCAGCGGCATTGTGCAAAACGATTTTGACGATGTACTTGTAGCCGGCAGTCGCCGCCTGGAGGAGAATCTTCTCTCCCGCGTACGCCCCTACGACCTTCAAAAGCTTTGCCGTTACCAGGCCGGATTCCTGAGCGGCTTTATCAGCGAGAAACCTTCCGTGAACCTGAAGGAAGGCTGGTCGGTAGCGCAGGAAGAAATCGATGAAACCATGCGCGATCTGGCCCGGGATGACATTTTGAGACGTGCGGATGAAGCGCAGGTATCCAGCCTCCGTTCCGAGCACAGAAACGTTAGATATAAGTTAACACTGCTGCCCATGTGGCTATCCTCCTTCACCTTCAAGGCCAAGGCTTTCCACGTGCTTATCAACGGTCAAACGGGCAAAGCCGGCGGCCAGGCCCCTGTCAGTCCCTGGCGCGTGCTCATTGCCGTGCTCATCGGTCTTGGACTTATCGGTATATTGTATCTGCTTTTCGCCCAGGGCGATGGGCGCGACGCAGTCCGATATATCAGCAACTACTAATCTTCCTATCTACCAAACGACGTCCTTCACTTCCTGAAACGCCGCAAACTCCTTTAAGCACCTGTTCAAAGCCCGCTTGTCGGGCTTTTTTCCTTTTTCAGGCCAATATCCTTTCACCGTCAGTACGTTTGTTTTGCGGTCGGTTTCCAGCTCGATTCGGCCCACGAATTCTTCCCCTTGCAATAAGGGCAGCACGTAATAGCCGTATTGCCGCTTTTCCCTGGGGGTATAGATTTCCCAGCGGTAATAGAAATCAAACAGCGCCTCTATAAGCTTCCTGTCCCAAAGCATGTTGTCCAGAGGAGCAAGCACCTGGGTGCGCATCACAAATTCCTCACCTGAAAGAACCCTGTCCAGCAATTCTTCATCTGATGATTGGATGTGCAGAGGATCACGGATACCCTCCACATTTATTGGGATGATTTCTTTTTCTTTGAGCAGCCTGTGAAACAGCTCATTGCGGCTTTGCGCCTTCCGGTCCTTAAGCCCCAGAAACGCGTCAGAAGCCTTGTTCCATAAAAGCCCTACGCTGCCGATGCGCCTTTTCAGGCGCCAGGCGCCGTGATCCATATCATCGGGGTGGGGATCGGGCGTAGAAAGGATATACTGCGGGAATAAGTTCTCTGTAAAATCGTAAGCCTTTTGCGTGCCCTGCTTGTGGTGAATGCCAAGTTCCCCGCGGAAATACAACGCCTCCAAAACAGCCCGGGAAGCGGTTGTCTCGGACCAGTACCAGTCCACCTTGTGGCGGGCATCAAAATCGTCGGAAAAGGATGGTCCCTGCCTCTTGAGCGCCTCCCTGATAGCCGGAGCCACCTCCTCTACCTGCTTGAAGCTGCGCACCCAATCCTGCCCGTATTCAGCCCGGGTCCTCGAAAAGCAAGGCCAGTCCTCCATGGGAAAGATGGCCATATTCTTGTCCCAATAGTCCACAAGGCGGCGTTTTTCATATAGAAGGCTGTTCAGCATGCTTTCACGGTAACCTTCCACGCGGGATTGCAGCACAAGGTCGGCATTTCTGCCGCAGACGTCGATGGGATCGTACTGAATACAGCCCGCCTGGCGGATGAACTTAAGTATTCCATCTTCCCCGGCGAACAGCTTTTCCCCCAGCAGCCCCTGCTTTTTAAGCAGGAACCGGCGTGCGTCGCGCCTTGTTATCTTCATGATTTTTTCCTCCTGCGTATACGGTTCAAAAGGTAACCTCCCATATGTCGTAAGAGGCTTTCAAAGCATACCCAAGTTTTTGGGCCAAGGCCAGGGATGCTGAATTCGCCGCGTCCCAGGAGGGTATAAGCCCCTTTTGAAGACAATCCAGCATCAGCCGCGCACAGCAGGCAGCAGCCAACCCCCGGCGCCGCACATCTTCTCTGGTATCTGTCTGAATTTCGATGCCACCGTTATAAATTACATATGAGGAAGCGCCGGCCGCCAATTCCTCGCCGCGCAGCGCCACAACGCCAAGACCCCGTTTCACGTAATCCTCACAGCTTTGAAATTGGGAGCAAAAATCCCGGCTCCATTCATTTGCCATGGCTTTTTCATACAGTGCCTTATCTATGGAACACAGCGCAAATTCAGGCGGAATGGACCCTGTTATTGCAAGAAGTTTTGCCTTGTCAAACCCTGTTTCCCGTGTGACGGCATACCGCACGCACCGCTCCATCCTAAAGGGCTTCCAGTAATTTAAGTGCTCTTCCCAGCCTTCCAAAACTGGTATAAGCCATGTCTTGCCCTTTTCCAAGGCAAGCTTGCCCGCAAGCTGCCGCGCCGCATGCCTATATGGATCGCCGCCAAAGCACGCGAAATCGCCGATGCAAAGAAGCGCCGCTCCCGGCCGGAACGGATGGTCACCATAAGCTTTACCCATGCATCCGTCCAGGCAGGACTTTACAAGGCCGTTTCTATATAAAAAGAAGGGCGCAATGCTCCCCCTTTTTTTGGGCGGAATGGAAAACACAGCTTGCAGCAAGCTACTCCTCCTCAATTTGAACCTTGTCACGACCAAAGTCGGCAATCAGTTCCTGCACCAGTGATTTTTCCTTGCGTTCCTGCGCAGGGTCCGCCTGATCCGCCATCACCGCCTCAAAGCGGACAGCGCTGCCGGCGATCTCATACAAAGCAGCGGCAACGGAGGCTTTGCGCGCATCCTGATTCAGGAATTTGATGGCGAAGGGATTCGTTTTTGGCACTACCGCCCGGTATACACCCTCTTTCACCCCGCCAAACGCACAGGAGGCAAGTTGGCTGAACAGGCTGACATCCGTCTTTTTCAGGCTCTGCAGCATTTGATCCCAAACCTTTTGGGGAGTCATCTCACCCATGGGTGCTTTCTTTTCCGGCTCCTTCGCTTTGGGTTTTGGCTGCGGTTTTGATTCCGGAGCAGCCTGCTTCTCTGCATGCGGCACAGAGGCTGGTGCGGCAATCACACCGTTTTGCACCTTGCGCTCCAACTCGGCTACCCGTTCCAGCAAGCCCTCCACCGTGCTTTCTTCGGCGGGCAGGCACGCTTTTACAGCCGCAGCTTCCAGCGCGATGCGCGGTGAGGAAGCCCACTTGATATCGGTTTCCACCCGCATAAACAAATCCAACAGCCTTAACAGCCTGCTTTGCGAAAACTGTGCTGCCTGCTGCATGTAACCTTTCGCGTCCTCCGCCGTGATCTCCAGCAGCGATTCCACCTCTGTTCCACAGGAGGAAGCGAGAAGAAGCGCCCGCAGATGATACGCCATGTCCCTTGCAAAAACCTGCGGCTCCCGCCCACTGCGCATCAATTGATCCACAAGCTGCATGGTCTTTTGCACATCGCCATTTGCAAGCGTATCGGCAAAGGTGAATAAGAACGGCTTGTCCGCGGTGCCCAGCACGCTGCGTACCAGTTCTTCCGTCACTTCTTCCCCATACCCCATACACATATCCAATATGCTCAGCGCATCCCGCATCCCGCCCTCCGCCGCCCTGGCAATCAAGGCCAGCGATTCATCAGAAGCCTGAACACCTGCCCTTGTGACCGCCTCCCGGAGCCTTCCCGCGATCTGATGGGCAGGTATGCGCCCGAAGTCAAACCGCTGGCAGCGGGACAACACTGTGGCGGGAAGTTTCTGCGGTTCGGTGGTGGCCAGTATGAACACCACATGGGCAGGCGGCTCCTCCAGCGTTTTTAGCAGCGCATTGAACGCAGCGCCGGTAAGCATATGCACTTCGTCTATAATGTACACTTTGTAACGCCCGGTTTGGGGGGGATACTTCACCTTATCCCGCAGATCCCTTATCTCGTCCACGCCGTTGTTGCTGGCGGCGTCGATCTCCGAAACATCCAGGCTGGTTTCTTCTATCAGGCTCCGGCACACGGAACAAACGCCGCATGGGTCGCCTTCCCTGGGGGATAAACAGTTTACGGCCCTTGCCATGATCTTGGCCGCGCTGGTTTTGCCTGTTCCGCGGCTGCCGCAAAACAGGTAGGCGTGAGCGATGCGCTCGGATGCCACCTGGTTTTTGAGTGTTTTCACAATGGCTTCCTGTCCCACCATATCCGCAAAGTTCGCGGGACGCCACTGCCTGTACAATGCCTGGTATGCCATGGCTCCTCCATTCTCCGCGTAAATGATGGCTCATTTTCGCGGGTTTGCACTTTTCGCTTGTGGCAATACGCACCGTCCTAGCGAAACGCAGGACGGTGTTTCGTATTCAAATGGCAAAGCCATTTAAATACTCCAGGTTCGGGGATAAATCCCCTCACCCTCAGCCACGAACAGCAAAAAGTGTAAGGAAAGCTTGCCCCGCAAGCGACCCGCCCGCCCGGCTAAGCCGGGCGAGTCGATTACTATTAAAGGGGTTCCACCCCTTTAATACATCCCCGAAAGTTTGTCTATCATTAATCGTGTTCTACCTATGTTCCTATCCTATTATCGCTTATTTATCCCAGCGTTTCAAGGGGACATGCCAAGAAACTGTGTGCAACTAGCCAAGAATGCCTTGATATGCTGCCTTTCTGGTTGCTTTTGCTCCCACTTCCTGATAAGATACCTGCATTACCTAAAAGGAGCTTTTTCTCATGCGCATGAGCCGGGCATACCTTGGCACATTCATTGGCAGCAAAAGCTTTTACAAAGGCGCGCTGGCCGTTATGATACCGGTTGTTCTCCAGCAGCTCATCAATACACTGTTCAACGTGGTGGATACGGTAATGGTGGGCTCCCTGGGAGAGCTGGCTATGAGCGCCGTATCTGTGGCGAACAAACCCGGCATGATTTTCAACGGCTGCTTTTTTGGCCTGACAGGCGCGGGCGGGCTGATGCTTAGCCAGTACTTCGGCGCCAAGGATCATGAGCAGTGCCAGAGCCTGTTTTCACTCCAGTTTGTTCTGGGGCTGTTTTTTGCCACGCTTTATTTTGCAGTATTGAGGTTTTTCCCCGAATGGCTGATGAGGATTTATGTAAAGGATGAGAGGACAATTGCCATCGGCGTATCCTATCTCCGCATCGTCAGCTTCAGCTATCTGCCGGCAGCCATATCCACCACATGCATCTTCTCCATGCGGTCACTTGGCCATAACAAAGTTCCCATGACCATCAGCCTGGCTGCGCTTTTTATGAACGCATCGTTCAATTACGTGTTTATGTACGGCAAGCTGGGCTTTCCCGCCATGGGTGTGGAAGGCGCGGCCCTGGGCACGCTTGTTTCCCGCGTTGTGGAAATGTGCATCTATCTTATTGCGCTTTTAACCCGCCGTTCCTATTTCTCCCTGCGTTTGGGCTCCCTATTCCGCATCCGCGTCGGCGTATTGAAAAGCTTCATCCGCCGCGCGGTACCGCTTACGGCAAACGAACTTTTATGGAGCATGGGCCTCAATGTATTCTTCTGGGCTTACGCCAGGCTGGATGAGCCATCCATACCGGCCATGGTGATTGCAGACCAGGCTTTCATGGTGGGGTTTGTGCTGTCTACAGGTGTGTCCTCCGCTGTTTCCGTTCTGATCGGCACAGAACTGGGGGCAGGAAATTTTACAAAAGCCCGGGAAAGTTGCAAGCATCTGCTTTTCATGGATTGCTGCATTGCCCTTGCCTGCTCCGTAGTCGGCATTCTCTGCTCTTTCATCATGCCGTATATCATCCCGGTCAAGCAGGAACTGCGCTCTCTTTCCACCCAGCTTACCATGCTGTACAGCCTGTTTTACCCTGTCAACTGCGTGTATGCTTTTTGCTTTTTCTGCCTTCGGGCCGGAGGGGATACGAAAAACGCCGCCCTGCTGGACAGCGTTTATATGTGGCTGTTACCTGTTCCTGTAAGCTTTGCCATGGCAACCTTTGGAGCCGGAAAAATAGCGCTTCCATTGGCCATTGCAACGGTTCAATTTCTGATGAACTTAAAGATCGTACTGGCGCTGCGCATTGTAAAGCGCGGCAAATGGATCAGGAACATCACGCTGGAGGGATAATTCCCTTTTGTACCGGTACAGAAAACCAGAACCGGCTGCCTTTCCCAAGTGTACTCTCCACGCCGTAGGGCAGATGGTGCATATCCAGTATGGATTTCACAATGGAAAGCCCCAGACCCGTGCCAATAGCCGCCCGCCGGTGGTTTTTCGCACGGTAATACCTGTTCCATATTTCTGGTATTTCCTCCAACGGAATACCGCTGCCCGTATCAATTACGGAAATCGTAACCTTTTCGTTTTCCACAGTCTGGCGCACAAGCACCCTCTTGTCCTCGCCCGTATACATGATCGCATTGTTAATCAGATTGTAAACCACCTGTGTGATTTTTGTCTCATCCGCCAGAACCGTCACATTCTCGTCCGCCTCAAATATGATCTCATATCCGTCCTGCTCGGTGAGCTTGCAGTAGCGCTTTAACACCTCCCGCACGCTCTTGGTCAAGTCATAGGCGCAAAGCGTCAATTCCTGTCCGCCCGATTGCAGGCGCGAATAATCCATCACCGCGCTTACAAGCGTGGACAAGCGCTTTGTCTCATCGATGATCACCTGCATGTTCTCCGGCGTGTTTTCATTGGGGATGTCCCGCATGACCTCAGCATACCCGCCAATCATGGTGAGCGGTGTGCGCAGGTCGTGGGAAATGTTGGCAATCAGTTCCTTCTGCAATTGATCCACCTTGCTTAAATCCTTGGCCGCTTTCGACAGCGTATCGTTCAATTCCCCGATTTCCCGGTAAACCGCCTTTCGCCGGGGAGGATCAAACTTTCCATGAGACAGGTCTTTCGCCGCCTCGTTGGTGTCAATGATCGGCCTGGTAATGCGGCGTGATATCAAATAGGACAACAGAAGCGAGAGTATGAGCAAGAAGATGGTAATGATGAACATTTGTCTGCGCAGCGTCTCCACCGTAGCGCCGACAGGCGTGATAAGAGAGTTCAAAAAGATGCCTGCCGTCTTCCCATCCCGCCTTGCGGCCAACCGCAAATACAGCATGCTTTCCGACCGGCCATCGTCTGGCGGAGGCACGCGGCCCACAAAACGCCGGGCATCATACACCACGTTTCGAAATGCCCTCAAGTCAAACAACTGAAGCCATGTGTTGTTCGATGCCCGTGCCTTCTCCCAAAATTCCTGCCGGTCCATTCTACTCATGCGATGAATGATGGAGCCTGCATTCATGTCAGCCGTCTGGGTTATGGCCATCTCCTCATCCAATATGAGAATGTTCACATCATTTTCCTGGGAGATGCGCTCCACGAGCGTCTGCAGTTCCGGATTATCAATATTTTGGGCGATAGTCTCCGCAGTGCGCTTAAGAGTTGCAGTTTTCAGCATACGGTAAAAGTCATCCAGCAGCACGATCTGAAATATCCAGAGAAGCCCTAACAACACGGCTACAAACAACAACAGATAACTGAATATCCGCACCCGGATGCTGAGCTTTTCAAAGCTTACTGTTAGCTGCCTGAACAGAGATGGATGCGTTAGTGCATCTTCAGGCGTTTTCAAAGCGGTATCCCACCCCTCGCAGCGTTACAATACAGCCGGCATACTGGCCCAATTGTTTGCGCAGAAGCTTAATATGCGTATCCAGTGTACGGTCATCCCCAAAAAAGTCATAGCCCCAAACCTGGGTGATCAGCTTTTCACGGCTTAAAGCTATACCCTTGTTGCGTACCATATAAAACAGCAGATCATATTCCTTGGGCGAAAGCTCCACATTTACACCGTCCACAAGCACCATACGGGCTGTAAAATCCACGGTGAGGCCGCCGATTTGCGCAACCTCCCGCGTTTGCGTATCTTCCCTGCGGCTGCGCTTTAAAACCGCGGTTACGCGCATCATCAACTCCTTGGGGGAAAAGGGCTTCACAACATAATCGTCCACGCCTAATTCAAAACCGTGTATTTTGTCGTATTCCTCGCCCCGGGCTGAAAGCATAATCACCGGCGTTTGTGATTCCTTGCGTATTTCCCGGCAAGCGGAAAAGCCGTCCAGTTCAGGCATCATTACATCCATGATGATCAGATCAAAATTCTGCTTGCGTGCAACTTCCACCGCCTGCATGCCGTTTTCCGCTTCCATTACTTCAAAGCCTTCGAAGACCGCATACTTTCTGATCAGCTCACGGATGCGAGCCTCGTCATCCACCACCAATATTCTCATCGGCACCATCCCCTTGCACCCAGTATATAAAAAAGCCGGAGCATTTACAAGCTAGAGCTGCTCCTGGTTCGAATCCATCTCAAGCGTCAGTGTAATTCTATTAAGGCCCCGCAAAACGGTAAGCTCCGCCATATCTTCGTCCGTAAGCTTACCCAGCGCTATGGCCAGGTCCTCAGCACTGCTTACCGCATCACCATTCATCCCCGTGATATGATCCCCTGGCTGAACGCCGGAAAGGTCGGCAGGACTTTGCTTGGCCACCGCCAGAACATATACGCCGGTTGCCGGCACATGAAAGGCCAAGGCTGCCTGTTGGGTAGGAATATCAAGCAGAACCATGCCGAAGTCACTTCCATTCCGTTTCCAGGGCACCGTTCCGCTTTTTTCCGGCCGTGTCTGCTGGTTTTCATTCATTGGTGAAAGCAGCGTATCAAGCCCCGGGCCTTTTAGATGCATAAGGCTTATGGATAGAAGCACCAGTATGGAAAACATAAAAGCCCAAGGTATGATTCGCCTGATCATTCTACCGGCCGGTTTCCTTCCGGAATTATTATCCGTCTTCCAATCAGGGGGATGAACGGCGGAAGGGATGCATATATCAAAAGGCGCTATCCGCGCATGCTTGCGCATTGGCTTTCCCTCGCCTCCTTCAGCAGCATCATTGTACTAAAAGAAAGTGACGTGTATTTGAACAAGCCTTGAAACCTGTCTGAAGGAGATTCTCCCTTCTTGTCCCTGTACCCTTGGCATGCTATAATGGCATTTATTGGAGGCGATGGAATGAGCGGCACTAAGGCACCTCACTCACCTATTATACAAGGCAATACAGATACGGGCCTATTGAAGCTTTTGGCACTTATCTTCATGATCATCGACCACTCGGGCAAGATGCTGTTTCCCTTCGTTCCGGAAATGCGCTTAATCGGTCGCATAGCTTTCCCTCTATACGGCTGGTGCCTGGTAGTTGGATCTGAGTATACCAGAGATATTTGGCGCTACGCTTTGCGTATCGCCATTGTAGGACTCGTTGCACAGCCGTTTTTTATGCTGGGCCTCAATCATACCTGGCTGGAACCCAATATCTTTCTAACGCTGCTGCTGGCGCTGCTGGGCATCATCGCCATCAAGGAGCATAAGTATTGGAGTCATGTTTGGGGACCGGTCCTGGCAGTTATATCGGGCGCCGTATTGGGCCCGGATTACGGCTGGAAAGGCGTATTCTTTGTACTGATGCTATACGGAGCACGCAAGAGCAGAAGCGGCCTGTTTGTGGCCTTTCTTTCCTTCGCGTTTTTCTGGGGCGGAAACGGAAACCCTGTGACCCAGGTGTTTGGCTGGCATCTGCCAATATTCAATATCCCCTATGTGGACGATATCGCAGAACCATTTTTCCGTACTCAGGCATTGGCCTGGATGGCACTGCCGCTAATCCTCTTTTCTACCAACACCCATTTCAAGCTGCCTAAATGGCTGGGATACGCGGCATATCCCTTGCACCTGGCAATTTTGGCGGTCGTCGTGCATTTCGATGAAATCACCGCCTGGTTTGCAGGTTTGGCAAGATAAATGATCGTATGGCATCGGAAAGGATGTGCAGTATGGAAGACAGAAATTTTGACCTGATCCGTGAAAAGACTTTGGAATACGGCGGGACATACGGCCTGGAGCACAGCCTTCGCCTCATCGGGCTTGTTAAAGTGCTTGCCAGAGGCAGGAATTATAATGAGGATGTCGTTGCCTTCTGCGCGTATTTCCATGACTTTGGAGGGTATCCGAAGTTTTTGGATGCCGGCAAGGACCATGTGATAAGGTCTATGGAGGTATTGCCGGAATATATGAAGCTGTATCCCTTTTCACATGAAGAGGAAGATCTGATCCGTGAAACGGTATCCGCACATCATAGTAAGGAAACACCAAAAAGCCTTGAGGCAATCTTATTCCGGGATGCGGATGCATTGGATTTTATGGGTTATATCGGCATAGCCCGCAACCTGATGCGCTTTGGGAAGGATTTTCAAAAAGCCCTGGAAGCTATACGAAGGCATCGCACCACACTTTTCGGTATATTGCATGAGGAGGAGGCCCGTAAAATGGCAATAGCCCGGATGGAGGAAATGGACGCTTTCCTTTCCGGGCTTGATGCAGAGCACTTTTCACTTCTTAACTGCCGGGAACTATAAACCTCAGGCCACACGATATATTATTTCTAGGTTATTTACAGCTTTTCCGCAACAGCCTGCAAAAACGCCTCGCTGCTGACGCCCCTTATCTCCCCTTCATACAGCGCCGCCAAGTCCTTTGTCATTACGCTGCCTTCGATCGTGTCGAGGGTGGCTTTTTCCAATTTGTCAGCGAAGGCCTGAAGCTCGGTTAACCCGTCCAGCTCCCCACGTTTTCTAAGGGCGCCCGTCCAGGCAAAGATGGTGGCCACCGGGTTGGTGCTGGTCTCCTCACCCTTCAGATATTTGTAGTAATGGCGCGTCACGGTGCCATGAGCAGCCTCGTACTCGAACACCCCATCGGGGGACACAAGCACACTTGTCATCATGGCCAGCGAGCCGAAAGCTGTGGCCACCATGTCACTCATCACATCGCCATCGTAATTCTTGCAGGCCCAAATAAACCCGCCTTGGCTGCGCATCACCCTGGCCACCGCATCATCGATGAGGGTATAAAAATACTCGATGCCAGCTTGCAAGAACGCGTCTTTATATTCCGCATCAAAGATATCCTGGAAGATGTCCTTGAAACTGTGGTCATACGTTTTGGAAATCGTATCTTTGGTAGAGAACCACAGGTCTTGTTTTATGGACAAGGCATACTTGAAGCATGAATGAGCAAAGGCCTCGATGGAGCTTTGCAGGTTGTGCACCGCCTGCAAAACGCCCGGACCTTCAAAATCAAACACCTCGGCCCGCATCTGATGACCGTCCGCCCCAGTGAACACAAGCTCCGCCTTGCCCGGCCCCGAGACCTGCATCTCCACATTTTTGTAGATATCTCCATAGGCGTGGCGGGCGATGGTGATGGGTGCTTTCCATGTGCGGACGGTGGGCGTGATCCCCTTCACCAGCACCGGTGCGCGGAACACCGTGCCATCCAGAAGCGCACGTATGGTGGCGTTGGGGCTTTTCCACATCTTTTTGAGCGAATATTCCTGCACGCGCTGGGCGTTGGGGGTGATGGTGGCACACTTAACCGCCACGCCGTATTTTTTCGCAGCCATGGCGCTGTCGTACGTCACCTGGTCCTCCGTCTGATCCCGCATGTTAAGCCCCAGGTCATAGTATTCCGTCTTCAATTCGATATAGGGAAGCAGCAAAAGTTCCTTGATCCGCTGCCAAAGTATGCGTGTCATCTCGTCGCCGTCCATTTCTACAAGCGGCGTTGTCATGGGTATCCTGTGCATGCAGCTCCATCCTTTTCCCGCTTAAAGCAGGTGGTTTTTCTTCATTCTACCTGTTTCACCCCCTTTCCCGCAAGGGCTGGAACAGTAAAAGAACATCTAAAGTCGATATTGCAGATGATGTTGAAATCCTGTACAATGACATCACGCAGCAGCCCTGCGTGATTCGTGTAAGGCAGAGTAGGCTTGGGCGCGTCAAGTGTTCATGAACGGGGAGTTGTCATGAAACGAAACAGAGGGATTTTCCTTCTGTGCGGTGCCCGGCCGCATCCCACTGCTTTTGCTCATGGGCTTCCTTAGCGAATCTTTTTTGGGTTTCCAAGATTCGAAAGGAGGGGTACCATGCATCATTCTTTGCGCACGTTTTATAAGCCGCAGGCACTGACACTCATGGCTATACTTATCGCGTTGCAGATCATACTCACACGCTTTCTCTCCATTCTCATTTTTCCCTGGCTCCGCATAAGCCTTGGCTTTTTACCCATTGCCGCGGTTGGCATGCTGCTGGGGCCGATACCCGCGGCCCTGTGCGGCGCGCTTGGCGATGTGGTAGGCTTTTTTCTTTTCCCCAGCGGCACCTTTTTCCCCGGTTATACCCTTACCGCCGCATTGACGGGACTCGTTTACGGCCTGTTCCTTCACGGGATTCACAAAGAAATCCATCACGGAAACAAGGCCGCCTGGCTTAGCCTGCTCATATGCGAGCTTGTCATCATCCTGTTCTGCTATATTGGGCTGAACACGCTTTGGTCTCATATACTCGCCGGCAAAGCATATTTTGCTCTTCTGCCGGCAAGGGCGCTTAAAAATATCGCCCAGTATCCCATCAATGTACTTCTGCTGATGGAAATGGGTATTTTATTCAAGCGCCTCCCTCACTCCCTGCTGCCAAATGTGTAACGGCGCAGCCAGGGAATCCCTTATGAGGAGGTAACTTCATGCCTGTCTCCAAAAAGGCCATCCTGGCGGAGCTAAACCGCTTGTATCCCCAGCCAAAGCCTGAGCTGAACTTCTCCAACCCATACGAGACGCTGGTGGCCACCATACTATCCGCCCAATGCACCGACAAGCAGGTGAACAAGGTTACTCCCACCGTGTTCGCTGCTTATCCTGACGCTTCTGCCATGGCCGCCGCCACACCGGAAGAATTGTACCCCATGGTGAAAAGCTGCGGCTTTAAAAGCAAGGCCACCAACATCGTTATGGCTTGCCGGGAACTGATGGCCCGCCACTTTGGCCAGGTGCCAAATACCCTGGAGGAACTGACCAAGCTTCCCGGCGTTGGCCGAAAAACCGCCAACGTGGTACTAGCCAACGCTTTCAGTATCCCCGCCATCGCGGTGGATACCCATGTGTTCAGGGTCAGCAACCGGCTGGGACTGGTTACCGCCAAAACAGTGGAGGAAACAGAAAAGCAGCTTCAAAAGGCCATTCCGAAGGCGGATTGGCGGGATGCCCACCACTGGCTCATCTTCCATGGCCGCAGGGTATGCCACGCCCAAAGGCCGGATTGCGAATGCTGCACGCTAAGCAGCATGTGCCGCTACTATCGCAATTTGAAAAAGGCCCCTGCCAAACACTCGGCCTCCGCAAAGGAAGCATAGAATAAGTTTTCCCCGGTGCAGGGGAACCTCCTTTTGCAAAAGGAGGTTCCCCCGCCCTTTTCGCGTGATTCTTTTCATGGTATAATGGAAAAGCTATGGCAAGAAACAACTAGGGTTCTGCTGGATAGGAGGAACAACGTGTCCCTTTTCGTAGATCATGTAACCGTCACGGCCAAGGCCGGCAACGGCGGCAACGGCTGTGTTTCCTTTCACAGGGAGAAGTTTGTGCTGAACGGAGGCCCGGACGGGGGCGACGGCGGCGTGGGCGGTAACATTGTGCTGCTTGCCGACGGCAACATGCATACGCTATTGGATTTCCGTTTCAAATCAAAATATACGGCCGAGAATGGAACTGACGGAGCGGCCAGCCGCTGCACAGGCAAAAAAGGGGAAGACCTTATCATCAAGGTACCTGTGGGCACCGTTGTAAAGGATCAGGAGACCGGAGCCGTGGTGGCGGATATGTTCTCCCCCGGCCAGGAAAAAGTGTTATTAAAGGGCGGCCGGGGCGGCTGGGGCAACAGCCACTTCGCCACCCCCACCCGCCAGGCACCGAATTTTGCGAAGCCTGGCACAAAAACGGAAATACATTCATTTTTATTGGAATTGAAAACCATAGCCGACGTTGGCCTCGTAGGCTATCCCAACGTAGGCAAGAGCACTATCCTGTCGGTGGTCACAGCTGCCAGGCCCAAGATCGCCAACTACCACTTTACCACGCTCACGCCCAACCTGGGCATAGTCCGCCACCGGAGCAACGACTTTGTGATGGCAGATATCCCCGGCCTTGTAGAAGGCGCAAGTGAAGGCATAGGTCTGGGGCTGGACTTTTTGCGGCATGTAGAGCGCACAAGGCTGCTTTTGCATGTAGTCGACATCTCCGGCAGCGAAGGCCGGGATCCCATAGCGGATTATGAGCAGATCAACAAGGAATTGTCCCAGTACGGCGATTTATCCGCACGCCCCCAGATCGTTGTTTGCAACAAGTGTGACCTGCCCGAATCAGAAGAAAACGTTAAGCGTATGCGGGATCATCTAAACAGCAAGGACATCCCCGTATTTGCCGTCAGCGCTGCCACACGCAAGGGATTTGATGAGCTGATGGATGCAACCAGCAGACTGCTCAGCACCCTTCCTCCTCCCGCCCCATTTGAGGTGGAGGAAACGCCTTTTGAAGTCGAGGAGAAGGAAGGCTTCACCGTATCGAAAACCGGCGGTATTTATGACGTCACCGGCCCTGCCATGGTCCGGCTTCTGGACAGCGTCAACTTCAGCGAGGAAGAGAGCATGAACTGGTTCCACCGCACACTCCGGCGCATGGGTGTCATCGATGCGCTCAGGGAAGCCGGGGCCAAGGAAGGCGATACCGTCCGCATTGAGGATATGGAATTTGACTTTGTAGAATAAAGAGGATAAGAGGGTGAACTTATGAGCCTTACCAGCAAACAGCGGGCATATCTTCGCAGCTTGGCTAACACCATCGATACGATTTTGTATATCGGCAAAGAAGGCGTCGTTCCCAATACCGTCAAGCAGGCTTACGACGCTTTGGAAGCCAGGGAATTGATCAAGTGCAGCGTGCAGCGCGGCGCGCCCATGGACGCGAAGGAAGCCTGCCAAGCTTTATGTGAGCAGACGGGGGCCGAACCCGTGCAGTGCATCGGCAGCAGGTTTGTGATCTACAGGCAAAGCAGGGACAAGCAAAAAATCTTCTTTGAATAGTCAAACGCCCCCGGTTAAACCGGGGGCATCTTTTTGCATTTCTTATACTGCACTGAAAATAACCCTTTCCGCTTCATCAAGAAACTCCTTCAGTCGCTGCGACGACAGCTCCCTCGCGGAGGGAGCCTTTTGGGGAGGCTTCCCCTTGAGGGGAAGCTTAAGACGAAGGAGACTGATGAGGTGGCAGTAACCGAGATCATTTGAAGCTAAACACCTCATCCGGCGCTGCGCGCCACCTTCCCCTCAAGGGGAAGGCTTTTGGAGAGGCCCCATCTTGGAGGGTTAGGGTATTGCCGACGAAGGAGGCTGGAGGAGGTCGTCGCATCAGTAGCACTTGCTATTTTCAGGGCAGTATTATTCATACAGCGGATAGTTCTTCATCAGAGCCACCACTTCATCTTTCACGGAGGGGCATGCGCTTTCCCCATCCTTAATAATCCGGGCAATGAAGGATACCACCTTTTTCATTTCCGGCTCACCAAGGCCCCTGGTGGTGACCGCCGGTGTGCCCACGCGAATGCCGCTGGTTACAAAGGGGCTGCGCTGTTCGTTTGGCACGGTGTTCTTGTTCACGGTAATGTTGCTAAGGCCCAAAAGGCGTTCCAGCTCCTTGCCGGTCATTTCCGTGCCGGTGAAATCCAGCAGCATCAGATGGTTGTCGGTACCGCCGGACACCATGCGGATGCCCTCCTCACGGAAAGCTTCCTCCATGGCCTTGGCGTTGCGTATGATTTGATGCTGGTAAGCCTTAAATCCCGGTTCCATGGCCTCCTTGAAGCAAACCGCCTTGGCGGCGATGATGTGCATAAGCGGACCGCCTTGCGTGCCGGGGAAGATGGCCTTGTCTATCTCCTTGGCATACTGTTCCCGGCACAGGATCATGCCGCCCCTTGGCCCGCGCAGCGTTTTATGGGTAGTAGTGGTCACAAAGTCGGCATAAGGCACAGGGCTTGGATGCTCCCCGGCAGCAATCAGCCCGGCGATATGGGCCATGTCCACCATCAGCATCGCGCCCACCGCGTCTGCTATTTGCCGCAGCTTATCAAATTCTATGATCCGGGGGTACGCGGAAGCACCGGCCACGATCATCTTAGGCTTGGCTTCCCTGGCGATATCCATCACATGATCATAGTCGATGCGCTCGGTGTCCGGTTCCACGCCGTAGGGCACAAAATGAAAATACTTGCCGCTCATATTGACGGGGCTCCCGTGGGTAAGATGACCGCCGTGGCTCAGGTTCATGCCCAGCACCGTATCGCCGTAGTTCAGCATGGCAAAGTAGACCGCCATGTTAGCTTGCGCGCCGCTGTGGGGCTGCACATTTGCATGGTCCGCTCCGAAAATCTGCTTGGCACGGTCACGGGCTATGTCTTCCACGATGTCCACATACTGGCATCCGCCATAATAACGCTTGCCGGGATAGCCTTCCGCGTATTTGTTGGTCAGGTGCGTGCCCATGGCCGCCAAGACCGCGGGGGACACAAAATTTTCCGAGGCGATCAGTTCAATATGTTCCCGCTGCCGGTCTAGCTCCAGCGTCATTACTTTTGCCAATTCGGGGTCCGCATTTCTTATGGCTGTAAATTCCATACCAAGCCCTCCTGTCGAAACCGAATGATGTTATCCATTATAGCAATAACGTTCCCCTTCTTCAAGGGAATTTAGGTTTTTCATATGTTTTGGGGAAGGAGATATCTTGGAAGAATATCCCACCCCAGAGTCCCGCAGAACGTTATGCCTTTAACAAACATATAGCGAAGGATGCTCCATTTTCCCTGCTGTTTTCCACGGAAAACCCGGCCTTTTCACAGACAGCGCGGACCGATTCCAGCGACTGCCCCCTGAACCAGCTTATTCCATACGTGGGCGTAAGCGTAAGCTCTGAAGAAATAATAACCTCCAGCGGTACTAAAAGCCCATCCGACTTGGGCATAGGCGGCATGGCTGTATCCCAAATCCATAAGTGGCCGCCATGCTTTAAAACACGATAAGTTTCGCTCAGCACCCGCGCTATTTCATTCTCCCGCATGTACATGAAAGTATAGAAGCATGTGACGTTATCAAAGCTTCCGTCCAGAAACCCCATCTCACAGGCATCCATTACAATTTTAAGGCCAATGTCCGGGCTTTCCTCCAATTCGTCCCGGTGCTTGTCAATGGCTGTCACCCTCTGCCCTGAATGGCGGGATATAACGCCCTCGCCGCCTCCGCCCACATCCAGTATGCTTCCTGCAAAGCAGATTCCGCGCAAATCCACGGCCTGCTTATAAAGCGTAAGCATGTTCACAGCAAAACCGTCTCCTTTCGTATAAGCTGACCTAGACTTCACAAGCCCCTAAATATCAAACAAGGGAACGCGCCCTGCGTTCCCTTAAGTTCATTTACCATAGATAAAATAAAACACCGCAGCATTCAGATCAGGCAACCCCGCAGCACCTTCCAACTTGCGCTTACTGCTGCTTCCTTCCGGACCTGACAGGATTCACACCATGGAATCGCACGGGACCCGACCATCATCATGATGCGGCTTTCATATTCTACCCGA
>JAEZHM010000058.1 GCA_023416585.1 Bacillota bacterium | reverse complement strand
ATAAGATGAAAACACTGATAGTAAATGAAACCACTGGTAGTTACGGTGAAAAGTTATTATTAGAGTAAAAAAGTTAACATTTCCAAAAGTTATTTGAAAAAAGTAAAGTAGTAAAAATAAAAAATTAATTAGTTAAAACTAAACGTGACTTAGTTAAAACTAAAAAAATAAATTATTTAAACCGTTTTAAAGGCTAAATCATGTTTTTAAAAGAATATTTCTTCTTTAGGTAGTCTGGATTTGGGCATGGGTTTATCTGCTGGATATCCCAATGGTACAATTAGGGTGGGTACCAGATTTTCTGGGATTTCTAGAATTTTTGAGTAAGATACTGGATCAAATCCTTGCATTGGACAGGAATCAATTCCTAAAGATTTAGCAGCATAAAGCGCAGTTGTAGCTGCAATAAAAACATTATGTTGCGCTTCGCAAATTGAGGCTTCACCCGGGAAATTGCTTAAAAATGTGTTCAGAACAAGTTCTAATTGTTTAACATTTTCTTCTGGCACTCCCATAGCTTTAACATCTTGAAGAACTCTATCTGCATTTTTCTCAAGGTCTTTATCAGCACAGAATACTAAAAGATGTGAACATGACTTAATTTGAGGCTGTTCCATAGTAGCGGGGGATAACTCTTCCTTTAATTTTTCATCAGATATTATTTTGATTTTCCATGGTTGTATGTTTATTGCTGACGGGGAGAGCCTTATCATTTCTTTAATTTGCTCAATCTTACCTTCATCAATTTTCCTACCATCAAAAACCTTCGTTGCATACCTTTCTTCAAGTATTGTTTTAAAGTCCATTATAAACCACCACTACTTTATATGGAAGGTGCTTATTGTTAAAAATTTATATCACGAGAATGAAAATGAGAATTTAATGAGTAGGAATCTAAAAAAAGGAATCTAAAAAAAAAAATAGGAATTAAGAAATAAAAATGTAAATAGATTAAAATTAATCTAATTTACTTTAGTGGCACCCATACAGAGGTATATTAATAATTATGGGATTTATTTGGTTATTAAAGGATTTTACTCATTTATGAGCATAATAGAACCTTAACTTCCCATCCTCTGCCTGGTCCAGCCGGGCAAACCCGATCCTTTCCAGCTGTACTATATCATCTACTTTTACTAGTGATATTGAATTCTCAGCAAATCCTGCAACAGTAGATGCATCTGGCATTACCAGTTCTGTTTCGATTCTTCCATCAGCCGGGACCCACTGCACTATCTTGGCCTTTGCTTCCCTTGCTTCGTCTATGCCTTCACTGTGGTAGTGTGCCTTTCCATCCTGGAAGGTTATGTTCACTGCATCCATGAGTCGCAGGACTTTATCCGGACTGGAGGGGATGTCATCGTGGTCAAGGTAAACATTTCCATTGAAGTCCAGTTCACGCATTCCCCGGTCCAGGTGGTCAGGATGCAGTGGTCTTTCATCAGCTCCCAGTAAAGATTCAGGCACATCCTGGATTTCCACCAGCTGTGCATTGGGGGTGAAGAAGTACCGGTTGGCCTTATCTTCAAGGAAGGTACGGTTCAATCCGTAGATCTTCTTCCAGGTTACGGTGGAGTCGGCTATTTTCACTCCGATTTCCAGCATTAACTCCTTGATTGCTTCTGATTGTATGCCTCTCCGGGCAATGGCCCTTATGGTTCCCAGTCTGGGGTCGTCCCAGCCACTGTAGGTGCCTTCTTCTATTCCCTTTCTGGCCTGGGATGTGGATAATCGAACATCATCCATTTTAAGCCGTCCGTAGTGTATGAACTGGGGTACTTCCCATCCCATGTGGTGGTAGAGGTATTCCTGTTTTTCACTGTTGGCCAGGTGGTCCTTACCACGGAGTACATGGGTCACTCCCAGGAGGTGGTCGTCCACTGCCACTGAGAAGTTCATCATGGGGTAAACCTTGTATTTGGAACCAACACGGGGGTGTGCATCATTCACTACCCTCATGGCCACCCAGTCTCTTATTGCTGGGTTTTTATGTTTTATATCGGTTTTAACCCGGAGAACCATTTCTCCTTCTTCGGTTTCTGGCATCTTCTCCCAGAGTGCCAGGTTCTCCTCCACTGATGCATCCCTGTGGGGGCAGGACTGGGATGAGTCTTTGAGTTCTTTGAACACGTCCCCGGGGCAGGTGCACATGTAGGCCCCTTCCTGTTTAATCAGTTCCAGGGCGTGCTGGTAGTATATCTCCATACGGTCAGACTGGATTACCTTCTCATCCCACTCCACACCCATCCAGTGCAGGTCCTCTTCTATCATCTGGTAAGCTTCAGGGTCCACCCTTCGTGGGTCTGTGTCTTCAACCCTCAGGATAAGCTTACCTCCGTACCGTTTCCTGTATTCCTGGTTTAAAACTGCTGCTCGTGCATGACCTATATGTAGGGGGCCTGATGGATTTGGTGCAAAACGTAGGACTACTTCCCCTTCAGCATGGGGTAAATCTGCTAAACCCTTGACTTTTTCCACTTTCTGCTCCTCTACAAAACCACCCAGTGCTTCC
>JAEZHM010000012.1 GCA_023416585.1 Bacillota bacterium | reverse complement strand
TTCATGAATGTTGACTTGGTGGATGAGTTCGGCGACTACAACGTGGAGGATTTTGCTGATGATAGCGATTGCTCCTTTCGTGATGGGGCAGGAGCTCCAGCGCCTGAGGGCATGGGTGCAGGAATGGAATATGAAGCAGGAGGAACTGAGGCAGGACCCTGTGTGGATGCGACTGCAGGAGACGAGGCAGAAATTCGAGAGGATGTTCAAGAACCTCAACACTGCGAAGAAATAGCCTACATCAACAAGGCTCAGCAGAGCAGGCTGTTTAAACTTGGTAGCACGGAAAAGGTTAAGGCTGTGCTGGAGGCTCATGGATACAGCAAGTCGGAGCAGATACCGAAGGCAGAGTATGCCAGCATCTGCAGGGAGATAGAGGAGGAGACAAGTGTACAAGCATAGGTACAAGAGAATTTGTGAGATGGTAAAGCTTCTACAAGAAGGACCCTGCAGCTGGGAGGAACTCGCTGATTGTCTAGATGATGATGTGGGGTCTGCTAGGAAAACCGTGCAGGATGATATCAGGGTGATGAGACGGTATTATGGCAACGATATGGTAATGGTTAGGAGTGGTAGGGGCAAGGGCATGCCAGGAATGTTTCAGATTGTTTCAAATAGGCCTTTTAAGGTTGGAAAAGTAAACGAGGACAGGGTGAAGGCTAAGCGGGAAGTTAGTGGAAGGATTAGCTTCCCTAACAGCACAATGACCAAGCGTGAGCTAAAGGACTGGGCCTCTACGAAAGACATAGGTATACGGCTTTCCTGCAAGCAACTGTACGAACTGGCAGTCAGTAGGGGCGTAAAGGTGATTGATGACAGTATTAACCAAGGCTATAGGACACGCTTAACTGCAGGGGCGTTGGCTTTTCTAAATGTGAGGGAGGGATAAGGTATGGATGTTATCTTGATTGTGTTAGCACTGGCGCTAATAGGTTTTATGGCAATATGTTGGGCGCAATCAGACATGAATAAGGAACTCAGGGAGAAGAATGAGGCTGCTACTAAGGAAATCATCAGACTTCAGCAGAGGAACTACCAGCTGGAGGCCGAGAAAAAGGCTCTAAAGAGCAACTTAAAGGGTAACGCAGAGATAATCTGCTATACCTGCGGAGGAAACGGAGATTGCACGGAAGGGTGCCGGTTTACGGCAGGAGCTGCAGGGTGCAGAAAGTATTGGAGGCAAGAAGAATGAGCGAAGAAAAGTTAATTAAATATAACTGTGATGAAAAATGTGAAAAGGGTAAAGACATATGTTGTGCATGTTGTGAGGAAAAAGACATATGTGAGTACAAGTGCGGTGATGAACCTGATTATAAGATTTGTGAAAGTTCTATAAAGGTTAGCGGTCCTACTCTTGATCAGTGGGCCGAAGCTATCCATAAAAATGCAGTTGACCATGGCTGGTGGGATGAGGGACGTAGTTTTGGAGACATAGTTGTCCTGTGCCACAGTGAACTGAGCGAAGCAATAGAAGCTTTCCGTAACGGAGAGACACTTGTTTGGGACAACAAGGGCAAGCCTGATGGGGTAGCCGTAGAGATGGCAGATGCCCTTATAAGGATACTTGACTGGTTTGGGAACCAGGGCATCAGTGTTGAGGAAGTAGTGGCAATGAAGCATGAGTATAACAAGAGCCGACCCTATAAACATGGCGGGAAAAAGATATAAGGAGGAATTCTTCATGAATAAGTGTGAATTAGTCGGCAGGCTCACCAAGGACCCGGAGCTCAAATTTACAGCAGGTAGTGGTACAGCAGTGTGCAGCTTCACTCTTGCAGTAGACAGGAAGTTTGTGAACCAGAGTACAGGGCAGAGGGAGGCGGACTTCATTAGTATTGTCTGCTGGAGAAAAACAGCTGAGTTTGTGTGCAACTATTTTAAGAAGGGAAATCCCATAGAGGTTATGGGGAGCATACAGGTTAGGAAGTATCAGGCGCAGGACGGTACAGATAGATATGCTACCGAGGTTGTAGCTGATGAGGTTGGTTTTGTAGTAGGAGCTGCCAAGAAGGATGGCAGCGTACCAGCTGATAAGGATGCACCACCAGCACCGAAGGGCAGTACAGATCCAATGGGTGACGGTGGCTATGTAGCAATGGATGATGAGGACATACCATTCTAGCGGCAGGGGAGGGTAACCTCCCTTTTATCCCAACAAATACGAGGAGGGTTTAAAATGCTTGAGAAGGCAAAACAGAAGCTGAATATAGAGATGGGAAAAGGTAGCCAGGTTATAAAGTTTGTAGGGGAGTATCTCCTGCAGTACATTGCAGAGCACCCAGAGGACGCAGAAAAAATTATGCAGGGTGATAAGACAATAGCTGGTAGCTTGAAAGCAATGCAGGCTGTAGCTAGAGGAAGGAAAGGCTCAGACAATATGGTAGCAATTGGACCTGAGGAGGGCTTCAAAATTATAATGGATTACTATGGCATGAATGTTGAAGGTGTAGAACAAAAGGTATACGAGACACCTAAGCCACAGCCAGCGGCACAACCTATTGTAGAG
>JAEZHM010000131.1 GCA_023416585.1 Bacillota bacterium | reverse complement strand
GTTACAAAACCCTGGCGCATCTCCTCCGCCCTGGCATACAGCGCATGCTCGCACAGCGCCTCGGCCATCTCCGTTACCTGTTCCCCATTGGGTACGTAAGATGTCCTTTCGAAGCCTCCCTCCGTTTTCAGGCTTGCCGCCTGATCTGCCCGGATGCGTATCTCCCTGAGCGGTCCTGCCTTCTCCAATGCATGCGCCAGTTTTTCCGGTAAGCAGGCTCCCAGGTAGGCAGCCGCTTCCTTCCAATCCATGGTCATCCCTCCGACAATCCCTATGTTTTTTCCGTGGAGGTTATACCTTCTTTACTCAAACAGAATAATCCCCAATGCGTCGTACAGCTTAGCGTCGATTCTATCCACGTTAGGCAGCTTATAGGCCTCCCGGGCCTTCAAAACCGCCCGGCTGGTGCCCGCGCCATAAACGCCGTCCGGGTTGCCCGTTAAAAAGCCAAGGCTGTTCAGGCGCTGCTGCACCTCCCGCACATGGCTGGAGCGGTCTCCGGGCACGAGCACGGGCAGGTAACTGTCATACCCGCCATAAGGGCCGCCCTCAATGACCACTTTCGTGCCGTTAGGTACAAGACCGTACAGTTCCTCCGCAGATTTGACGTACATGCGGATACAGCCGTGAGATGCGTTGGTGCCTATGGAGCCCGGTTTATTGGTTCCATGAATGCCGAATTGCCCCCACGGCACATTCAGCCCCAGAAACCTGGTGCCAAAACCGGACATCTTGCTGGAAAAGCGGCTGGTTACCCGCCAGGTGCCAATGGGTGACGGGTTGTCGGCCGTTCCGGATGCAATGGCGTATGCCTTCAATACCTTCGTTCCTTCGTACAGTGTCAGCGCCTTTCTGTTGAGATCAATGTGTATCCATTTTTCCTGCGGTGCTGCAGACGCGGGGCTGGCCGGCGCGTTTGAATCGGTTACAACCAGCGCGAAAGCCAGCGTTAGCACCAGGCAGATAAGGGCCGCAAGGCGCATGCCGCCGCCTCCTTTAGCCGGGAATGCCAAATTCTATGCATGATAAAACGCCGCTATACCCAATTCACCTCTTTCCGGGCATTCTCTGCACAGAAACGGAGTATGGGCTGGCGGCTGCATCTTAACTATTGGAGCATGTCTGTATGCCTGAAGATGAGGAAACGCTATTCTTTGTGCACCTCTATAGCTTGCTCCATTCTTTCTGCTGTCTCTTCAGGCGTCAGATATGTGGTATCTATGCGAGGATAGCTATATTCGCTATATATCCCCCTGGTTTTCTGAATTGCCCTATTGATACGTTCTTCATCCCTCCCGTCTTTCCGCATTCGCTTTATGTTTTCCTCCAAGCTGCACTCCAGGATAAACGGGCAAAAAGTATATGATATATTGCTTGCCGCAAGCTTATTCAAGATGCTGTCAAAAATCTGTTTTCTCACACCATGGAATCCGTATTGAAATATGACATTCTCAATTGTACTTAGTTGAAAATAGTTTATCATCATGGTTGATATATTGGATATTACCACTTCTATTTCCTCATCAGAAAATGAAAAGGGATTCATATACCGGCAATAGTCGCTGTCTATGTATGCGCTCTTTGGCAATCGTTCGACAAGTGCCTTGCATGATGCTGACTTTCCCGTTCCGTTAGGACCCACAATCAATATGAGCCGTTTCATTTGTTCCCTTTCTTATTTGCACAACTTTTGGTAGTACAACGCAAAAATAAGCCTCAGTCCATCAACTCCACCAAAACAGCGTTTTGCACATCCATGCCCCGGCGGGTAAGCCGCAAATATCCATCAGAATATTTCAGCAGTCCCCTTTCCACCAGGGGATTGATTTTTAGGCCGAAGACTTCCCGAAGCTCACGCCCATGGCAGCGAAGGAAATCCGCTTCCTTCACGCCCTTTAGCACCCTCAGCCCCAGCATCAGCGTTTCAAATTCCGCCTCCCGAAAAGGGATTACATTGCATTCCTCCACGGGTATAACGCCTTGATCCATGCTCATCAAATATTTATCAAGGCTTGAAGTATTACCAAAACGCTTATAGGCGCCCATTTCCGGATCGCAGTCAAGCCTTGAGTGGGCTGCCGCGCCCAGGCCCAGGTAGTTTGCTCCCTGCCAATAGCCCAGGTTATGGCGGCATTCCAGGCCGGGCTTTGCAAAGTTGGATATTTCGTAGGGCATGAGCCCCGCTTTCTCTAAGATGTGCAGGGTATCGTCATACATCCTCCGCTCCGCATCTTCCTCCGGCAGTTGAAGCTGTCCTTTTGCCGCCTGCTCGTAAAGGACCGTTCCTTCCTCCAGGATCAGGCCATAGCAAGAGATATGTTCCGGTTTAAGTTCCAATGCCGATTCAAGCGACTCCCGCCATTCTTCCTGCGTTTGATTAGGCAAACCAAACATCAGGTCGATGTTCAGGTTCTCAAAGCCAGCCTGCCTGGCCATTAAAACGGATTCCTCCACCTCTTTCCAGCAATGTATGCGTCCCAGCGCGCGCAGCAGCTTTTCCTGCCTGGCTTGCGCCCCCAGAGACAGCCGGTTCACTTGATGGGTATGCAGCATATACAAAAAATCTTCCGTGAGTGTGCCGGGATTTACTTCGCAGGTGATCTCTGCGCCCTTAACCAGCGGAAAGGCATCAAACAAACAATTAAGCACCTGTGAAAGCAGCGCAGGCGGGAGCATGGATGGCGTACCTCCGCCGATATATGCTGTTACAACAGGCACAGGACCCAGTTCATTGGCCCGCAGCCGTATTTCTTTCATCAAGGCACGGCAGTAGTGTTCCATGGAATCTTCACGCCCGGCGCAGGAAGCAAAATCGCAATAAAGACACTTGCGCTTGCAAAAGGGGATATGCACGTATACTTCCATGCTCTCCAAAACCATGCCCCCTCCCTCTTTTCCCGCTATTGTATCATGATGAGTCATGGATTGCCAGACAGCATTGGGAATCACAAGAAAGCACACCAAAAAATGCGTGCAAATCACCATAAAATCATGTATGATAAATGCAGTTATATCGTGTGCGGAGGATAATCAATGGTGTGGCTGGAGAAAACGGCGCATGCTGCGGCCAAAGCCGGCATCCTGCCGGTGCAAGGCAGAATGGCAGGCACGGTATGAACGGCGGACAGGAAATTGAACAGCCCGGTTTTATTAGGCTTGAAACGGAACGTATGATCCTGAGGGATCATGTTCCTTCCGATCTTCCAACACACCACGCCCTTTTTACAGATGAAAAGGCCATGCATTACCTTGCAGATCTGCAAACACGAACAATGGCTGAATCAGAATCAAACCTGCAATTTTCCATGAAAGAAATCGGCAGCGGCGATAGGGCGCATATATTTCTTCGCATGGAGGAAAAGCACACAGGCAGTCATATCGGCGAGATCGGGTATACGGTAAACACCATTACTCCTTTAGGCAAGCTGGCCGGCTTGGGCTACTTCACCTATTCCTGCTTCTGGAATCAGGGGTATACCTCCGAGGCAGTTAAGGAACTTATGCGCTTTGCGTTCATGGAAGACGGCGTCTACCGTATGTCCGCAGGCTGCCTGAAGGAAAACGCAGGCTCCGAGCGGGTCATGCAAAAGTGCGGTTTCATCAAGGAAGCGGAGCTCAAACACTTCGTGTGGCACGATGGACGGCTCAAGGACAGGGTCGTCTACCGGCTGTTAAAAGACGAGTGGCTTGCGCTAAAATCATAATATTTCAAAAGAAGAAGGGAAAAAACATGTCAAAGCTGATTCAAATGGAAATCAAGGAACTGGGTGAATGGTGCATTGCGGGCAAGGAAATCAAGGTGGAAATGGGAAAGGGAAACCCCATCCCCGCTTTCTGGGACTCCTGTTTTGCCGATGGAACATTTGCCGCTCTGGAAGCGCAAAAGGATTGGATTCTCTGTCCCGATTACGTCGGCTTCATGACCGACTGGCAGGGTAACGACAATACTTTCATCTATATTTGCGGCATGATGATGAAGCCAGGCTGCCCCGTGCCGGGAGGCGGCTTTGTATCACGCCCCGTTGCAGCTTCCAGCGCCGCGGTTGGCTGGATTCAGGGCGATAACACCGCGGATGTATGCATGCCGGCCCATGAATACACGAACAAGGCGCTGGAAGAAAAGGGATATACAAACGAAGGGTTTACCTGGAGCATGGAACTGTACAATTGCCCCAGGTTCACAACGCCAGATGATAAGGGACAGATCATATTGGATTATTACATCCCGTGCCGTAAAAAGTAACGCGTACACAGGCTGATGATGGATAGGAGCAGCCTTATCCAACCATGTATGGAGGGGAAACCATGCGGCAGGAAAACATCCTCGTCACAAACATCCATCAGCTTCCCGCAGCCCACAGGCAGGAGCATGAACCCTATGAGTATTTCAAGCATCTGGCAATAGGCGGCAGCGAGAACGGCTGTGTGGTGGCATTTTATGATATCCCGCCTCAAAAGTCGAACTACCCGTATCATTACCATACCAATACGACGGAGGTTTTCTATATCATCAGCGGGCACGGCACGCTGAAAACACCGGAGGGCGATAGAATCATACAAGCCGGGGATGTGGTGATCTGCCCGCCTTACGAAAAAGGCGCCCACAAGATCACCAATGCGTCGGAAACAGAAATGCTTACGTACCTGGATGTGGACACGTCAAGCGGCACGGATATCGCATTTTACCCCGATTCAGGCAAGGTTGGCGTCCTGGCCCACGGCCATTATTCCGCGTTCTTTAAAAGGGCAGACGAAGCAGCCTATTATGAAGGAGAATAATGCGTTCTATGAAAAAGCGGATTGTGCTCATCCTGGTGCTTATTCTTGTTTTCCCCTTTTCCGGTCTTTCCGCTGCCAGGATCAGCGGTTTTACGTATGAGCCGGGCGAACATGCCATAAACCTTTCCTTTGTTGCAGACGGTCAGGATTATGTTCAAATCGGCTACAAAAGCTCCATGGAGTCCGGAACGGTTCTTTTCAAGGGGGAAAAGGGCAGATTTCAGGGTGACGTCGCACTTCCCCTTACCTATGCCGGAAACAACGTGACAATCAACATCTTTTCACTATCCGGAAGCAGGCTTAATTCCTTCAAGGCCCAAACAAGGTACCCCACAGCCACACCTGCCACCAAGCCAAATGCAGACGGGCCTCTTTACGGCTTGACTGTATGCATCGATCCAGGCCATCAACTTAAAAGCCCCGGAGGCATTGAGCCGATAGGACCCGGGCTTAAGGGAACGAAGGCCGTCGTGTTCGGCATGGCGGAAGGCATTTCCACCCACCGCAGGGAAGCTGTCGTTGTCCTTGAAATCGGCCTGCAATTGCGGGACATGCTTCTTGAACAAGGCGCTCAAGTCGTTATGACGCGTGATACCATGGAAAAAGCCGTTACCAATCTAGAACGGGCGCAAACCGCCAACGACGCAAACGCCGATATCTGCTTAAGGCTGCATGCCAATGCAAACAAAAACAAAACAAACCGGGGCATTGTGGTGTATACCCCTCTTGGCTCCGATTACGCTCGCGCGGTGGCCAATCCCCAAACATACAAAATGTGGGGCCAAGCGCTCCTTGACTGCATGGCTGAATCTACCGGTGCAAAGCCGGTAGGCATCGGCCAGACAGATACGTATGTGGGCAGCAACTGGTGCAAAATGCCTGTTTTTCTGATCGAAATGGGATACATGTCCACCCCGCAGGATGATTTGTTGCTATCCCTGCCCGAATACCAGCAAAAGTTGTGCCAAGGCATGGTTGATGGAGTAGCGGCTATTTCAAGAATGCGCGGGTTGATCCATTAATGCACCTGTCCCGCTGATACGGAAACCCGACGATCGGCGCGTTCAGCCACGGATGCATCATGCGTAATGAGTACAATGGTGTGGCCTTTTTGATGCAGCCCGTCCAGAAGAGTCAGCACTTCCCGCGTGGACTGCTCATCCAGGCTGCCGGTAGGCTCATCCGCCAGGAGCACCCTGGGATTATGGATCAGCGCCCTGGCAATTGCCACACGCTGCTGCTGCCCGCCGGATAACTGGGAAGGCTTATGTCCCATCCTTTGCGAAAGGCCCACCTGCCGGAGTGCCTCCGCAGCCCGTTCCTCCCGGGCCTTGGGCGGCACTCCCTGCAGCAAAAGCGGCAGCGCCACGTTCTCCAGCGCTGTCAAACGGGGCAGCAAATGAAAGCCCTGGAATACAAAACCAATCTTGCCGGAACGGATATTGGCCAGATCATTGGCGTTAAGCCCCGATACATCCAGCCCATCCAGCAAATAGGAACCGGAGGTGGGCGTATCCAGGCAGCCGATGATGTTCATCAGCGTGGACTTCCCCGAGCCGCTGGGGCCCACGATGGAAACGTATTCCTGCGGCCGGATGTGCAGCGTGACATCGCTCAAAGCAGCCACATGAAGCCCGCCAAAGGGATACGTTTTGGTGATGTTGTTCAGCCGGATCATTTTGTCACCTCAGAAAAATGCCTTCAAACAATATTAGTTTGAAGGCATTTTTCTAATCTATTCAAATGTTGCTTAAGGTGCTCTTGCTTACGGCACGATCCTCTTATAATACTCCAGCAGATTTTGCCCCGCGATGCCGGCGATGGCCTGCTCGCTGTAGCCACGGCGGCGAAGGCCAGTAATGAGGTTAGGCAGTTCGCCCGGATGGCGCAATCCTTCGGGGTAAACGTCGATGCCATCAAAGTCGGAGCCGAAACCCACCTGCTTTTCGCCGCCCATCTGGCAGATGTAGTCGATGTGGTCAATTACCGTTTCCACGGTAGCGTTTTTTTCTGCCAGGAACTCACCATAGAAGTTGATACCCACATAGCCGCCCTCATGGATCAACAAACGAAGCTGATCATCGGTGAGGTTGCGGAAATGCGGCCTAAGCTTTGTGCAGCAGCTGTGAGAGGCCAGCGGCGGCACGTTCGTCTTTTGGAAGATGTCGTAAAAGCCCCGCTCATTCAGGTGGGACACATCCACGGCGATATACAGCCGCTGCATTTCCTTCACCACTTGCAGCCCATAAGGAGTCAATCCCTGGGTGCTGCCCCCCTTGGCGGGATAGCCCAGGTTATTTTCATGATTCCAGGTGATGCCGGCCATGCGAACGCCCTTTTGCCGCCAGGCCTCTACTGTTTCAATGCCGTCTTCGAATACTTCGCCGCCTTCGATGGACAGAAGGATGGAAACCTCGCCCTCTTTGGCCTTTAAAGGATCATCTATCTGCTTAAATCCCTGGGCTTTCAATACATCCAAAGCGCCAAGCTCGGCCGCCACGATCCCCTTGACATCCCCGGCCTTGCCGTCGGGCCCCGTCCATAGCGCCATTACCTGCAACGCAACGTTACCCTTATGTTCCCGCTCCAGGGTGATATCGGTTAAATTGTTCTTTTTCCAGCCAACCTCATATAGCGTATCCGAATGGGTGTCGCATAGAAACATAATTAATCCTCCAATCGCAAAATTCTGAAGATGATAAAAAATATGAGTATTTTCTTGATAGCTTTCAGGAATCGTAGGGACATGTTTTCGGGGATGTAAAGAAGGGGCGAACCCCTTCTTTAAAAATCGTATTGCCCAGCTTTGCCGATCGTGCGGAGCAAGCATTCCTTACACTTTTCATCGGTCGCAGATCCTAGGGTGAGGGGATTTATCCCCGAACCTGAAGTCTTGAAGCGGTGAAGCCGTTTCAAGACGGAACACCAGCCAAGCGAAGCGATGGATGGTGCGCAGGATCGCAGATGAAAAGTGCAGAATCGGGAAAATGACAACGTCATTTTCCCGAAAGTTTTATTGCCATTCAATTCCGGAGAAATTATGGCTGGGAGTCAGATCGTATACCACCCTTACCACTTGGGGAAGCACCTTTAAAATACGGCCGGCCGCCCGCTCTAATAGGTCATAGGGCAATCTTGCAGCCATGGCTGCGGAACTTTCACTGGCATGAACGGCTCGAAGACTGATGGCCATGCCATGAAGGCCGCTTAACGCCATGTCGCTGAGTACCGCAAAATACTGCCAGAGCTTTTTTCCCTGGCCGCTTTGGGCAACTTCTTCCAAAAAGATGGCGTCCGCCTCCCTTAAGACTTGAAGGCGCTGGGATGTTACATCTCCAAGAATGCGCAGCGCCAGACCAGCGCCCGGGAAGGGCTGCCTGGTGGTCAGTTCCGGCGGCATACCCATTTCCTCGCCCGCCCTGCGGATCTCATCCTTAAACAGTTCCCGTACCGGCTCCACCAGAATCGCCTTACGGGAACGCATGCTCATGGAAATAGGCATATCAGAGTCTGAATTGAATGAATAATCGGAATAATTGGTACCCTCCAAAAGAACGTTGACATCCGGTGTTTTGGATACTTCGGCGTTCAAAATTTCCTGTAATAACCGCATGACGGTTTGACTTTTCCGCTCCGGATCAGAAATTCCTGAAAGCTCCCGCAAAAAGCGGTCCGCCGCATCCACCCGAACTATATTCAGGCCCAGCGCATCCCGGTAGTAGGACATTACAAAATCGCCCTCACCCTTGCGCAATAAGCCCGTATCCACAAAAATGCATTTCAGCCGCATGCCGATGGCCTTATGGCCCAGCATGGCGCAAACGCCGCTGTCCACACCGCCTGAGATGGCGCACAGCGCCGTTCCTTCCCCCACAACCCGGCGTATCTCATCCACCGCGCGTTGGATAAAGGCCGCGCTGTCCCACCAAGGCGTGCAGCCGCACACCTTCATAGCGAAATTCGCCAGGATCAAGATGCCGTCGGGATCGTTCTGCTCCACCTGAAACTGCAGGCCATACAGCCGGTTTTCCGTATGGGCAAAGCCTATTATTTCCTCTCCCGTAAATGCGGCAGGAGTCAGGCCTTCATTAAGCGATAGGGGCCGTACGAAAGTCATCATGCGCTCGCCTTCGGTGACTTCCTCAAACAGGGGCAACTCTGCCTGATAGGTTACAGGTGCGGCATTCTGCGCCAAAAAGGTATCTGACGCCTGCCCGCCCAATAAGCCGCAAACCGCAGCAGCCGCGTCACCCATAGCCAGGACAGGCAAACCCATTTCCAGCAGTTCCTGGTGAAAACCAGGAAGGCTTAAAGCCCCCTGGGAACTGCCTGCCAGGATCAGTCCCAACGGTTCCTGATTTTTTATCTCCTCCGGCGCGATGTCTGCGGGAACGATCTTGCAATACACCCGCTCTGCCCGAAGCTTTCGTGCCACGGAGCGGCCATTCGCTCCGTCGAAGCTTAAGATCAGCACCATATCGCGCATAGGAGCACCTCCAGGTTTCAAAACATAAAGAATACCATTCGACGTTCAGAAGCCAAATCCTGCAACATCATTTGTGTGCCATTCCTTTTTCTTCCATTGTGTAACCCATTTTTCTAAGGGAGCAGCGAGGGGGAACCGCAGTTCCCCCTCTTTTTATGACTTTCGCAACATTGCTGCAATAAAGCATATCTCAAAGCGCTTGTCCTAATTCACATAGCTCATGAGTCCATTCTGGAATAGTTTGGCGATTCCTTGGTGATGGAGATATCGTGGGGATGGCTTTCCTTTAAGCCCGCGCCGGTAATGCGTATGAACTCTCCGTTTTTGCGCAGGTCCTCAATCGTCGCCGTTCCACAATAGCCCATACCGGACCTTAGCCCCCCCATCAGCTGGAATACCGTGTCGGAAAGCGGCCCCTTGTAGGGCACGCGGCCTTCCACGCCCTCGGGTACCAGCTTCTTGGCATCCTCCTGGAAATATCTGTCCTTGCTGCCCTCCGCCATGGCGCCAAGAGAACCCATGCCACGGTAAACCTTGAAAGAGCGGCCCTGGTATATTTCCATGGCGCCCGGGCTTTCCTCCACACCGGCCAGCAGGCTGCCAAGCATAACCGCTGCGGCGCCGGCCGCAATGGCTTTGGGGATGTCGCCGGAATACTTGATGCCGCCGTCTGCTATGACAGATATGCCATGCTTGTCAGCTTCCTCGGCACAGTCGCTGACAGCCGTAATTTGCGGCACACCTATGCCCGCAACCACACGCGTTGTGCAAATGGAGCCGGGGCCGATGCCCACCTTTACACAGTCTACGCCGGCGGAAATCAAGTCATGTGTAGCTGATGCCGTAGCCACATTGCCCGCAAACAACTGCACACCGGGATAGTGTTTACGGATTTCCTCCACCGCATGCAATACACCCATGCTGTGGCCGTGAGCCGTATCGATGGAGATCACGTCCACCTTGGCGTTCACCAGCGCATCCACACGCTGCAGCACATCCTTGGTGATGCCCACCGCTGCGCCGCAGAGCAGGCGCCCATTCTGATCCTTGGCACTGTTCGGGTACTTCGTACTCTTTTCGATATCTTTAATGGTGATCAGTCCGCGGAGGTTGTAATCCTTGTCCACGATAGGCAGTTTTTCAATGCGGTGGGCGGCCAGTATTTTCTTGGCCTCCTCCAGCGTGGTCCCTTCCGGGGCCGTGACCAGGTTTTTACTGGTCATTACTTCGCCTATGGAGCGGTTCATATCGGTTTCAAAACGCAGGTCACGGTTGGTAAGGATACCCACCAGCCGGCCATCCCTGGTAATGGGAACGCCGCTGATGCGGTAACGGGCCATCAATGCTTCCGCGTCTCTGATCAGATGTTCCGGAGAAAGAAAAAATGGATCGGTGATGACGCCATGCTCGCTGCGTTTCACCTTATCCACCTGTGACGCCTGTTCTTCGATTGTCATGTTCTTGTGAATAATTCCCAGCCCGCCTTCCCTGGCGATAGCGATGGCCAGGCGCGCGTCCGTTACCGTATCCATGGCAGCGGAAAGAAGCGGAATGTTCAGCCTGATGGCCGAAGTCAGCCTCGTGGTAATGTCCACATCCTTGGGGAGCACCTCACTGCGGCGTGGAACAAGCAGTACATCGTCGAAAGTAAGCCCTTCGCGGACCTGTTTGGGGAGCATACATATCATCCTTTCCATGGGTCGTGCGGGGATAAGTTTACCAACTACGGCCGGAGCCTTGATTGGTAAAAAGAATTATTAGGAGTTATTCTATCAGTATGGACAGCCTCTGTCAAAGGGTATTTCCCATCCTCTTAAAATTTATTTGAATCTTTTTTGCAATTACTAGCACTCTCTTTTGATGAGTGCTAATTTACCCTTGCAATCCTGCCTGTCCGATGATAAAATAGCCAGAGAAAGGCAGTACCGGCCTCCAGCCGGGAGGACCGCGCCAGATACCTTTAAGATAAATCAGGAGGAAAACAATATGAACAGGGAAAACGGCAATATTTCCATCCACGCGAATAACATTATGCCCATCATTAAACGCTGGCTGTACTCCGACAAGGATATCTTTATCCGCGAAATGGTGTCCAACGGCTGTGACGCCATCACCAAATACAAAATGATTCACCCCGGCACCGAGGAAGACTTCCGCGTTACAGTGGAGGTCGACAAGGAAAAAAGCGAACTGCGCTTTATGGACAACGGCATCGGCATGACGGAGGAAGAGGTACACAAATACATCAATCAGGTCGCCTTCTCCAGCGCAGAGGAGTTTTTAAAGAACTATGGCAGCGAAAACGCTGAAAAGGGCGGCATCATCGGCCATTTCGGCCTGGGCTTCTATTCCGCCTTCATGGTAGCCAGTAAGGTAACCATCGATACCCTTTCCTATAAAGAAGGCAGCGAGGCCGTGCGCTGGGAAAGCGCCGATGGCATGCAGTTTGAAATGTCCCCCTCCGACAAAGCCGAGCGCGGCACGGTCATCACATTGCACATCTCTGAGGAAGAGAAAGAGTTCCTGGAAACATACCGCGTGCGGGAAGTGCTGGATCGTTACTGCGGCTATCTCGCCATCCCCGTTTATTTGAAGGATCTTGCCGCCAAGCCCGTTCCCGCCGAGAAAAAAGACGGAACAGATGGGGCAGAAGGCGTAGAGGGAGATAAAGAACAAGAGCCCAAGATGCCGGAACCGCAGCTGGTCAACGAAACCAGCCCTCTGTGGCTCAAAAACCCCAAGGATTGTACGGACGAAGAGTACAAGGCCTTCTACCGCAAGCTCTTCCATGAGTTTGAAGACCCGCTGTTCTGGGTGCACCTGAATGTAGAGTATCCCTTCAATCTGAAAGGCATCCTTTACTTCCCCAAGCTGAAAAACGACTTTGGCGCCAGGGAAGGCGAGATCAAGCTTTTCAGCGGCCAGGTGTTCGTGGCCAACAACATCAAGGAAGTCATCCCGGAATTCCTGATGCTGCTAAAAGGCGTTATCGACTGCCCTGATCTGCCCTTGAACGTCAGCCGCTCTTTCCTGCAAAACGACGGCTATGTGAAAAAGCTCTCCGCCCACATCACCAAAAAGGTGGCGGACAGGCTGACCGGCTTATTCAATACCCAGCGGGAAACGTATCAAACCTACTGGGATGACATCCATCCCTTCATCAAGTTTGGCTGCATCCGGGACATGAAGTTCTTTGACGCGGTGAAGTCCATCCTGCTGGTCAAGACCACCGCCGGCGAATATTACACGCTGGAAGAATACAAGTCCCGCAACTCGGGAAAAGCCGGCAAAAAGATCTATTACACCAACGATTCCAAGCGCCAGGCTGCCTCTGTGGAGCTATACACCCAGCGCGGCATCGACGTGGCCGTCATGGAGCATGGGATTGACGGCAACTTCCTGTCCTTTATGGAGTACGGCGGCGGGCTGGAGGAAGTGACCTTTGCCCGCGTGGACGCCGATGTGGAGAGCCTGAAGGAAGAGAGCGACGAAGGCAAGGATGTAAGCCGCGAAGCCTTAGAGAAACTCTTCCGCGAGGCGCTGGACCAAAAGGAGCTGGAAGTCAAGCTGGAGGCACTTTCCAACCGTGATTTGAGCGCCCTTTTGGTGGAGGATGAGCAGAGCCGCCGCTTTAAGGAAATGAGCCGCATGTACGGCCAGGACTTCAAAATGCCCGAAAAGTTCACCCTGGTTTTAAACCGTCTGAACCCCACCGTGCAGGCCGTTGCCGCGCGGGAACCCAATGAGGCCACCACCCTCATTTGCCAGCAGCTTTACGATCTGGCCCGCATGGCCGCCCGCCCCCTGGAGCCGGATGAAGTATCCGCTTTCCTTGCCCGCAGCCAGAAGCTGCTCGGCATGGTAGCCGGGGGCTGATAAGAACGCCAGGGGCTCCGCCCCCGGCCCCCCGCCTAAGGGATACATCCCTTAGGAATCCCATTTATATATTATTGATAAATAGCATGCTTCTTGATGTATTTGTATCATCAAGAAGCATGTCTATTTTAAGACGATTGGGTATTTTGCATTTTCTTATGTTAAGTTATTTTTCATGCTTAACAATCTATAAAGCTCTATTACAAAATCAGATATTCTTCTGTGCACCTTTTTTAAGAATTCTAGTATGCAAACATTTGTTCCTTCAAATCTAAATTCGGTCCAGTTCTCTATTTTTATTTCTGAAGATTCAAAGTCAAAATCTGAGACTACCTTTCCATCCTTATAAATAAAATGGTTAATGAGGCTACCTGATACTTCAACATTTTGTAGTATACCTGTACTTGTATTATCTATCTTAATTAACCCATCACCTATAGAAATTCCATCAGCTCTGTTTTGATTAGTTAAGTTTCTATGTTTCATCGTATTTGTTCGATCGCACAAATCATCAAGCCAAGTATCATTTACTTTATAAGCTTGGATTGATTCAATATGAGAATATATCTCAGGGTACATTGAAATAAACTTTTCTGTCAAGTTTTTTTTGACCCTTTTTCGGAATGTTTCTTCATCGCTTCCGTATGGGAAGTATATCATTCTGTCAGCACTATACTCATTTGGCATAAGTTTCTCAAAAATGTCCTGTGCACAATATTCAAGACAACTTCGAAAGTGTTCAAGTGATGATTTTATCTTAGGTTTTAGAACTTCCCTAACCGAAGCATCGTAACGCGCTTTTTTTATAGATGACTCTATGAGAATTATATTTGCTCCCGCATCAAAAAGTAAGGCTCTAATATCATCGTATCTATTTCCCATTATAACACATCCTTTGAAATTTTCAATTTTGACTAAACCTTTTATAACATGTAATCTGACGGAAAGAATTGTCTTCTATTTTATTGGTTCTTACTGTATCTTTATTATATAACACATGTAATTTTTTGTCAATCTTTGTACTTTGATGATACATATTAGGCCTAAACTCTCAAACAATCTGAAGAACTTCCGCTCCGTAAATCCTCCAGAGCGATTACACAGATTCGGCGATTGAGCTTCACCCGTCCGCATCATGGAGGGACACAGCGTGCCTTTTTCTCGCTTGCGTAGCGTTGGGTTTATTGTTTCTATAAATTAATAATGAAAGGCTATACGAATTACGCACCCGAAGGGTGCCACCAATATAAAGGCGTTTGCGGGGGGCGCGGGGGGGAATCGCCGGCCCCCCACCCCTTTCTGGTTATCTTTCGGGACGAAAGATAACATCCCTCTGTCGCAGGCCAGTTGCTAGCAACTGGCCGAGGTATCGCCTATTAAATGCCGTCGTAATACACCTCATCAGGTACCTTCTGCGAAAGGCGCTATCTGGCTCAGCCGTCACCATAAACAATCAAAAGCACAAATGCATCAATGATTGTAAGCACCGCCCGCTGTCATCCTGAAGAGCGGAGCGTTGAAGGATCTTTGAGCAGCACGAAAACCAAGATCCTTCACTTCGTTCAGGATGACAGTCAGCGGGGCCGGACTTGCTTTCAATGCCTATAATCATTGATGCATTAATATCTACACGAAGTATCAGTTTATTAAACATATAGTGTCACTGTCTATTCATTCCCCGGCACTGCTCTTTCAATCTCATCAGCCAATCATATTGCCTATCAAAGAATTCAAATATGCTGGAGTCATACCCATGCAATTCAAGCATGGTTGCCTGTAACTGAAAATGATATATGGCAATCATGTCGTAGAATACGGATATTTCCTCCTTGCCGAGTGGACAATGCTGCAAATAGCCATCCAAAAACCTTTCCAGCCTGGCTTTTGATTTTGCGTAGCCCTCCTCATCAAACTCAAAATAATGCGTATCGTTGCAGAACAAGACCACGTCGTACATTGGAAACGCCATACAGGACGTGTCAAAATCCACGACATACATTGCCTGACTGCCTGCCTTGTGAATATTGCCGCGGTATAAATCGCAATGGCAGTATCCGCGGGGCAGATTTTTCACCTTATCCCACAATTCATCTCCATACGCACGAAAGGATTCCATTTTGGGATATTGCAGTTTTCTCATGATTTCAATGTACCTGTCCATGAAAAAATGCTTGTCCCGAACCGGTAGCCGACCGGTATAGCCCTTCATTACCTGATGCAGCTTTCCAATCAATGCACCGACTTCCTCTGTTTCTTCAGGGCCGGGTTCGCCGCCGTCAATGTATTCATAAAGCACAAAGACGCATTCCTTACCCTGATCCTCTGCGCGAATATAGGGTGTACCGGCTTTTGTAAGGATGATGGGTATGACGGGGAACCGGTTCTGCAGCAGATACATTTGAATATCCACGGACTTAAGCGCCGTTTCCAAAAATGGCGGCCGAATGATTTTCAAGAAATATGGATAGTTATCCCCATAAACCACATAGGAAACATTGCCGCCTTCACGGAACAGTTCTACCCCTTGAATACTCAATCCATAATTGCAGTTTAAAAGACTATGAATATTTTGCACATCCATTATTGCTGACTCCTTATCATTTTTGTTTTTACAAAAATACAGAACCAGCAAGATTGTTAAAGACAGCAGCTACTCCATACAAAAGTCGTTAACCAAGCAATCGGTTCTGTATGGAGTCAATCTTGAAAACAGTACGCCTAAACATATGGTCTAGCCTCACGCAGCACAATTTGGATGAACCGCATTACTAAGCCTGCCCGCCTGTGCTCCATTGATCAAGCTTTTTCATGGTTTCATCGTATGTCTTGTAACAGATATCCGGCAGCTTCCCGCCGAAGGATTTCTCCACTGCGGCAAAGCCCTTGTCGATTGCTTCCTTCAACTGGGCCAGCTTGGTTGGATCATTGTCAGAGATGGCGATCGCGAAGTTTACAATCCTGTCACTGACAGCCTTTATGCCCAATTCTCCGTCTTCCGATATGGAAAGGTTGGCTTCCTCGTATGGAGTCAGTTCGACGCCGTCCGGCTTATGTGTGCCGGCTTCTTCCCTTTGTTTAAGCAGCAACTGCCGAACCAGTTCCCGAAGACCCGCAAAGTTTTTTTCCGCATGCGCCATCAGTCCGTCAATATCATCTGCCTTCAGACCCTTGCCCTTTGGCCTGGTATACAGGGCGGAAGGGTTCTTGTTTGTACCAAGCTCTACGGTGTCGATGTTATTCTTTGCCTGCTCCTTTTCTGGCTGCAGCGGAGCAGGTTTATCCTTTGCCTGCACATTTTTAACCTTTATATCCTGTTGATTCGCCCTAATCTCCCGGATCATGCCCTTCCCCTCCTTTCAGTTATGGAACTATACTTTATATATCGCGAACCGGCAGGAATTTTTTAGGAATTCTCCACATTCTGCTGTTAACCCTGTAATTATACGACATCCCCCGCGCCGCATTCGCAGCGCGGGGGATGTCTTGTGAAAGATGGATACAAAACCACCAGAAACAGAAAGCATCTACTGATAATCCAAGCATATGGCATCGTTTTGCCGGATATCTGTAAAAACGACGTTATGGCGTAACCTCCACCCCATTTATGATGACAGCCGCCACCTCATCAGGCTCCAGCAACTCGCCTATCGGAATATACTTTCGAGTAATCATACCGTCTTGGCGCTGTTCGACCATGGATACATGTTCGATCAAGCTGCCATCCTTGAGTTTGATGTCGATTTTCAAATCTTCCGGCCATGCTTTTCCTGTTCCTGAAAGGGCAACACCAAGCGGCGAAATGGATACCGTGTCAACATGAACACTGCCAAACTCAATATCCGTATCGATATTCTTTGGTTCCTTTACTGCGCTGATAGGGAAAGTGACCTGCCAATTTCCCTTTACAAACCGTTCGTTGGTAGTCATTGCATCTGCGTACAGCCTGTATCCGGTGAGATCAGCGATATCAAATATCTCTTCGGTATACTCAATACCGCCCTGTCTGAAGTATACTATACTGGAATTCAATCGCCCGCCTTTATCGTTTTCCAGATAAAAAAATCCATGGTCATCTATATGCTCATTCTTTTTCATTTTCTCGGGCCACTTAGCCTGTACATGCAGCTTCCCGTCAATGATACCAATGCCCGAAATAACAACAAAATCCACGTTGGGAAGCGTTATGTCCTGCTGCCCGATCACAAGCACCTTGCTGTCCTGCCCATTCAGATAGGCCTCTATTTCCGCCCCACTGCCACCATTGACTTCATTCATTCCCATCAGGGAGGCACTTTGCCCAGGGCCGGTCTTTGACAAATCCAATCCGGTATCAAACGTGTCATATACCTTCCTGCCGCTCAAAAATGAAGTCACCTGAAGGGTCACCTTTTTGCCGTTCATGCCGCTGCCGCCATTGGCCATGACGCACAAAAGTGCTGTTTGGGGATCATCATTGGCAATGGCATAATGCGTGGACATGTTGAGGCCCGAAATACCGTAATCGTAAAGATCCACATCGCCCTTTATTTCGCCGCCTGCCAGATCCTTCATTGTGATGAAAGCAATAACCGATTCATCATCGTTGGCCGCCGCTATAACCTCCATGCGGATGCCGTTGTTTTCAGAAACAAGTTCCACGGGCTTCAGCAATTGCACGATATCGTTTCTTACATTGCGCAAAAAGCCCCGGAATGCTGGAACCGTAATGGCAACAGCAGGTACGGCAATCATTACGCACAGGCAGACTGCAAGGATTAGTGTCTTGGGCCGTACATGCTGTGATTGCTGCTGATATTTATGTGCAAGAAATTTTTTTTCCATTTCTTCTGAAATATCCAGCTGACTCAGTCTTTTATCAATCGCCTGTGCAATTTCGCTATTCTCCATTGTACCACCCTCCCAGCTTGTTTTTGAGTATGCTCCGGCCGCGGTTTAACCGGGTATAAACTGTGGATTCGGGCAGCTTCAGCGTGCCGGCTACCTCATGAACATTCAGCCCATGATAGTAGTGCAGCAGTATGACTTCTTTGTACTTGAGCGGAAGACGCATGACCTCCAGCACCAATGTATCGTCTGCGGCCGCGAGATCATCATCAGCAGGTATGTTCAGGAGCGCTTTTTCGGCAGCAATATGCTTCCACCAATGATTGCGCAGATGGTTCTTGCACACGTTGATGGCGATCCGGACGATCCACGTCTTTTCAGCGCACCGGCCTTGAAACTGGCTGCTGTTCCTGAACACTTTCAAAAAGGTATCCTGCACCGCATCCTCGGCAAGCTGCCTGTCACCAAGATACAAAAAGCACATTCGAAGGATCGGCGCTCCGTATTGCTTTAGCAGCCGTTCCATTTCAAAATCGGCATTTTCTTCAAACTGCCTTGCCAGCATGCCCTACCCCCTCAGTTTGTGATCACGCAGATTAGACACGGTTGCGGATACTTTTTCTTCAACTCACGTAAAAATTCTGTGCTTGCATAGAAAAACCCTATGCCACCTGGAGGGCATAGGGAATGGCTGCTATAAAACGAACTTGGTTTAATCCCTTAAGTTAAAAAGAACATTCTATTATTACAGTATGATCTCATATACGCAATGCTTGCCGCCGCGAAGGACGGACTCTATGACTCTGGCCTTCACTGGCCTTTCGAATACCTTGGAGAACATCCGCTCCGCAAAACCTTCCGAGCAGTTGCACAGGTTGGGCGTATGAACCGCTCCCGCCCTTATCAGCGGGCAGATGCACTGCGACTTGTTCTCGTCGGCGATAATGCGCTGCCCGTCCTTATCCACGGTCACGATCCAATTCCATTTCTCATGAAGGAAATCAAAAAACGCTTCGGGTTTGCCAAGGAATGGCTCCAGCATGTCATCCATGCCGAGTGCGTCATAATGGGTTTTGCTGCATTTTTTGATGGCATCCTCCATGGAAATCGCCGGGTTTTCCTGATACGATGACATCAGCACGTCCAGCCATGTACAGACAAGGCCCATATCCTTGTTGGCGCAGCAGTTCCCCGTATCCTGGCATTGCACGGAGCATCCCATGATCACCACTCCTTATTGTATATTGATACTACGCTTTTATGAACCGCATCAGATCCAGCGGCCTCTCTGCGGTTTTGACACCATCCATGCTCTCCCTTGGATCCGGGTGATTGTTGGTATACCATTTGGCTTGCACAGCGGTTATGCCGGCCGTTCGGGCACCTTCCAGCTCGTTGCTGCCGCCATCGCCGACAAAAAGGCATTCATCAGCCATAAGGTGCAAATCTTCAAGTACCTTCCGGTAAATCAAAGGATCCGGCTTCGACAAGCCAACCTCATAGGAAAGCACAAGTACATCGAAAAAGGAATAAAGGCAACTTTGCCGAATGGTTGTGACTTCTTCCGAGGAGCAATTGCTGAGCATGGCCAGGCGCAACCCACGCGCTTTCAGTTCCTTCAAAAGCTTGATCACATCGGAATCCATATAATCAAAGCAAGCAGCTTTTGTAGACTTGCGTCTGTTTGTCGCGTATGCCAGCTGATCCGGCGATAGCATTACGCCGCATTTTTGACAAACGTATCGGATCGATTCTTCAAAGCAGATTTGCCCTTGATACCTGCCATACGCATTCTCTTCCCAATATTGGTTGAACAGCTCATAATCCAGGTGAAGGTCTTCGCTTATCTTTCGCTTGGTATATTTCTCATGGCCCCATTCGGTGATGAGCGTCTCAAACAGGTCGAATATAACAGCCTTGATCATCTTATGTATTCCTTTCCCCCTAAGTTTATTAAGTGCAAGTCAGCTATTTGATCTGATGCTTAAGCGGGAATAGAAGAATTTACTCTGCCAAAGGTATGAGGCGGAGCTTTCGCTCCGCCCCAATTCATTTGTACACTTGCATGTGATTACTCACTTGGCAGCCTTGGAATCCATGAAATCAAAGCAGCGCTGAATATCAGCCATCTTCTCTTTCACTACGTCGTCATAACCATAGCTCTTGCAAGTGGTGACCATTTCCTTCCAGAGCTTGTCGAATTCTTCCGGCGTCTCGGCGTTCACGCATTTCCAGCTGTACTGCTTCATGATCGGCGCGAACAAGCCGCGGGCACTCTTGGTTGCTTCGCTGGCTTCAGCCTTTACAAAGCTGTTGGCGGCAGCGGGCACCACGGAAACCTTGCCGGTCTTTTTGTAGAGGTCAACGCCGCTCTTGGCGCCATCCGCATACTCGCTGGACCAGGCCTTGCTCAGGTTGGTGGCATACCGCTCGGCATAGCCCGGCCATCCCTTGTAGGAGAAGCTGTAGGTCTTGCCCGGAATGTACTGCTCAACGATGAGGGTGGAATTGTTGAATTTGTTCTCGCCGTCTTCGAAGGTGCCGCCGCCGTATTCAGCGGGCATTTCGGTTTCTTTCTTGAACTCCTGGCACTTCCAACCAAATTCGGTCATCTCAGGGATACCCTCGGCATTGTAATCCCAGGTCAGGCCTTTGGGGCCATACTGTCCGACGATAATGCCTTCTTCGCTGGTCAGCCAGTCAATAATCTCCAGAGCGCGCTCAGGATATTTGCTGTTGGCGCCCAGCATCCAGGGCCAGTTTCCACCTTCTGTGGACAGGGTATCCATCGCGGGGGCGCTGTCGCCAATCTGGAAGGTGGTGTAGCCGATACCTTTAGCGGCCTTCTCGGCGCCGTTGTACTGGTTGATGATCCAGCCCCACAGAGCCATGAGGTAACGGCCATTGGCCAGCTTCTGGGTATAGGCGTCGAAGTTCTGGCTGACAGACTCGGGGTCAAACAGGCCCATACGGTACAATTCATTGTTAACCTTCAGGGCGCGGTAGTACAGGCTGCCCTCTTCCAGGGGATTCACGACTTCACGTGTCGCGTAGTTCACGCCCATGAAGTCAAACTCTTTGTAGCCGTAGAAGGTCATCAGGTCCCAGGTGAACTTCATGACGCAGTCTTCCCAATCCGGGAATCCGCCGTAAGCATACACTTTTTCGCCGCTTTCCGTGGTGGGCACCGCTTCCTGCAGGGCCTTTAAGAAAGCAGGCAGATCTTCCAGGGTGTTCAGCGCGGGCTTGCCGGCCTTTTCCCAGGCGTCAAAGCGGATCTGCAGCGCGTAGGTGGGATCCTGAATCTCCTGCCAGGTATCCGGCAGGAGGGCGATGTTGTGGCCGAAGCCCCAAATGCCTTCCGCGCCGCGGGCTTCCTTGACATACTTGCTGATTTTGTCCATGGAGTCCTTGAGGTTCGTGGTGATGTTTTTGTAGGGCGTCAAGTCCAGTTCGCTCCAATCCAGGAGCAGGCCAGCATCATACGCCTTGAGGAACTCATTGTCCAAGTCGCCAAGAATAATGATGTCGCCCAGCTCGCTGGCTGCCAGAGCAGCGTTGAAGGCGCCTTCGTTGCTGATTTCACGCACGAAATTCAGCGTCACGTTGAAGCGGTCCTTGATTTCCTTAGCAAACCAACCGATCTGTTCGCCGGAGTAGTTCGCAAGGCCGTCATAAACGGTCAGCGTGATGGGTTCGCGGTAGTTCTCGGCCATAGCCATGGACGGCGCGATCGCGGCGAGCATAGTTAAGCAAAGAAGCATCGCCAACAGTTTCTTCATGATACCTACCTCCTTAAAATATATCTCACCCGCTTCAAGCGGGGAAAGATCAACCCTTTACGGCTCCGATCAGTATGCCTTTGACAAAATACCGTTGGAAGAAAGGATACACCAAGAGTATCGGGAACACGACGACTATAGCGACGGTCATCTGTACAGACAGCGCCGTTTGCTTGATGGCCAAGTTGGCAACCGAACCGACATTCTGTGTTGTGCGAACGAGAGCGGCCAGGCTCTGGGCCTCGTGCTGGTATTTGTACAACAGGTACTGCAGCGTGCTGAACTTGCCGCCGGGCATGAGCATCATGGTGTCGGTAAAGCTGTTCCACTGGCCCACGGCGCTGAAGATGCACAGCGTGGCAAGAATGGGCATGATCAGCGGCACGATCACGCTGGCAAACAGGCGAATATAGCCGGCGCCGTCGAGCATGGCGCTCTCCTCCAGGCTTGTGGGCAAGCTTTCGATGAATGTCTTGACGAGGATCACGTTATATGGCGATACAAGGCCGGGGATGACATAAACCCAGAAGTTATCCAGAAAGCCCAAGGACTTTAAGTTCATGTACCAAGGGATCAAGCCGGCGCTAAAATACATGGTGATGATGATCAGCCGGTACCAGAGCGTGCGCAGCCACATTTCCCGCTTGGTTACCAGGTATCCCAGAAACGCGCAGCCGGTCACTGTCCACAAGGTCCCAAGCACAGTACGGGCCACGCTGACGAGCATCCCCTCCGCTATGCCGCTCAACTTGAATACCTGCACGTAATTTTCCAGATGCAGCTGCCTGGGGTACAGCTGAATGCGGCCCAGGCGCACCAGCTCATTGGAAGAGATGGTGTTAATAAACAGATAGTAAAAAGGGAACACGCATGCAAGCGTAATCACGATCAGCAGCGTATAGTTAAAGATGTTAAACGCAACATCCCATCTGCTAAGCTTGACCTTGTTACGGTTTCGCCGGGGCAAAATCTGTATGCTCATATCCGCACCTCCTTACACGATAGATTCGCCGCGCAGCATTTTGGAGGCGAAGTTGGCTGCAAACAACAGCGATACGCTAAAGAGCGTTTTGAGTATGCCGATGGCTGTGCCGAAGGAGTACATGTTGCTGCTTTTGGAAGCGATGGTGATGTTGTAAATGTACAGGTCCAGCACCTCGATCACATTCTTGTTCATGCTGTTCTGGAAAACCAGATACTGCTCCATGCCGTTGTTGACAATATTGGAGATGGATAGAAGCAACAGCACAAAGAATGTGGGCAAAAGACCGGGCAGCGTTATATGCACCATTTGCCTAAAACGGCCTGCGCCATCGACGCGGGCAGCCTCGTACAGTTCCTGGTCAATGCCGGCAATGGCGGCCAGATACATGATAGCGCCCCAGCCAAGGCCCTTCCATGTATTCCAGGCCCACATCTTGATCCAGATGTTATCAGAGCTGTTTAGCCAGGCAACCGGTTCGCTGATCGCTCCGGTACTCAGCATGAATTTGCTGTATATGCCCGTATCCATGGCGAACAGGGCCAGTGCGAAGCTGAAAACCAGCGTCCAGGAAATAAAATTGGGCAGTGTGGTAAAGATTTGAACAAATTTCTTGAACCGGGTGCGGCTGATTTCATTAAGGAGGATGGCGAAAACCATCGGCATCCAGCTGGTTACAATGCTCAGGCCGCTCATTGCCAACGTGTTGGACATGACGCGGGTGATGTTGCTGCGGTGACCGGGGTTGGTCACAAGCTCGGCAAACCACTTGAAGCCTACAAACTCCTGCTGGTTCATTGGGAGCTCGAACTTGTAATTGTATAAAGAAAATCTCCAGCCATACAGCGGCATATAATTGAACAGGAGTACCGCCACAAGGAAGGGCAGCATCATCAGGAAGAGTTTATACTTTTTGGGCAGCTCCTCTTTGTCCATGAACCCTGCGAAAAATGCGGAAAACACATTGGCGCCCCCGGAGATGAACAGTGGTCCAAGCGCAGCAGCCTGGCCAAGCTCCGCGGGGATGAATCCTTTGGTGACGATAGCTATCATGACCTGCAGCGCTGCCCCTGATAAGAGCACCGCGACGACAGCTTTCTTATGACGCCGGGGGCGTGTCATTAAAAGAAACCCAAACAACGGCAGCATAAGTGACAAAGCGGTAAACACAGCAAGCTTATTCAGGCCGCTGCTGACCAAAGATTGCACATTGCCAAGGGTATATCCATTGGAGGCGGCCTGGTCAGTATACAAAGCGCGGCCCCTGTTGTTAACAGGATTCATCAATTGATCAGGCCTGTGAAATGCAATCAATTCCAGACCGGTGACAGGGCGTGATACGACAGGGGAATTATTGGTCTTGCCCGGTGCATACAAGCCAACTTGGAAAGCAGGCGCAAAAAGCATCAGCACAACAGAGGCGGCAGCAAGGAACATACTGATGGCCAGCATTCTTCGCTTTTGCGGGATGGGGTTAACAAAATATGGTTCGTTGGCACGGCGTATGCCCAACACAGCAGCGAAAGCGGCGCAGGCTGATGTGGCCGACATGAAAAGCAATGCAGGCGTATACCCGCCAAATCCCACAAACATCATTTGATAGGCAGCGCCTAAAAATTGGTACTGGCTATCCACCACCAGCGTTCCTGCCGCCTCAGAAATAAGCATGATTGTGGATAGTGTAATGACGCAGGCAGGAATCCACCTATCCACTTTCTTCACAAGCTGCAGTATCAGCCCGATGAAAAGCAAGACGCAGGCCGCTACAGCCATCATGTGTACGCTTCCGTTATTCGTAGGGATCATAAACAGGTTTTTCAGGTTCTTACCGCTGTCGCTCAATGTGACAAGGCCTTTCAGTGAGCCGCCGGAAACAGGATCGGCAAACGCGCTGTTCTCCGCCCCAATCTTTTGCAGCTGCGGCTCCTTCGCCGCAAGCCACTGCCAACCGGTAAGGCTTCTGGATGCCAGCGTATCCTCCGCAGGGGTGGAAAACGTTCCGCTTGGTACCTGAACCACGATAAAAGGCAGAAGCAGAGCGCATAAAGCGGCAGCGCACAGCACGGCTGATACAAACCGCCATCCCCTGTCCGTAAGCTTAAGCGGTTTTACATTCTTCAGCAGCCAGATCTCCATGCCAAACAGAAAGAGGGAGAGGACAAAAATGGCCCACACGTACCATGTGGCGGTAAGCATCACGTCGTACAGCAGGCTCTTATCCAGCTGCTGGGTATAAAACGCAAACAAAAGGAGCAAGAGCGTTCCTGCCCCGCCCGCTAAAGCAGCTGCATGGCTTATGCCGCGGCGGAAAAACATACAGAGCAATCCGCCCAGCAGCGTAAGCCCCACACCCAAGGCCAGCAGGCTCCCGCGAAAATCAAGGCTGCTCAGCGCCGGCATAAGTGAAACCGGCAAAACACCCTTCCCCTGCCCTATCAGCTCAAAGCCGCTGATTGTGGCTGGAAAGGCGGCGGCCACATCCTTTGATAGGTTCATGTGCGGATAAACAGAATAAAAAGGCATCAAAAGACCGCACACCATAAGTACCATCAATAATCCAATAATAATCCGTCTTTTCACGCCTGCTCCTTCCAGGATCGCCCGCAAGCCCATGCAATCCCGCATATGACTTCATCTAAAAAAACGCAATGTTTACCCATTTTCTTTGAAATCATCCGAAGCTAACCGGTTTTTGTTTTGATCCACCTAAACCGTTTTCGTTAAAAAGAGTAAAATAATCCCATTCCAACTAAATCATAGGAATGAAAGCCCTCTATCGCGCCTGGCTGAACATCGGGTACATCGCGCCTCTTGTATAAATCATACACGAATCCCGTCTTTTTTGTCAATATACTTTTTGCTTTTTGTATATATCGCTTTAGAATCTCTGTTTTGGGCATTGCTGCAACCTTCTAAACCCACAGTTTCTAAATACACAAAATCTTCAGCCGATGTACAAAATTTAAAAACGTTTTCGTCAACCGGAAAATTCATCCATTCCTCCTCATTACAGAATGGGCGCTAATATCTATCACGAATTTTTCACGTTAATGATTGACATACTTCCCCACAACCGTCATGATGAACATGCAATCAGGCAATACTGATAGAAAAGCCGCAGGTAGGGAACATGAAAGAAGAAATTCTGGCGCTGCTCAATAACGAAGGCATTGCATTGGAGCCGTACGAAATAGCGGAAAGGCTGGACACCGACAGCGAAGATATATCCGCTCAGCTTAAGACGCTTACCGTGGAAGGCAGCGTTGTTGCAACGAAAAAAGGAAGGTATGCCGTTCCACGGTCCCTAGGGCTTGTCTCCGCCCGGGCAAACGTACTTCGCAACGGCATGTTCACAGCCCGACCCCTTATTGAGGGGGACAGCATGAAACTTCGGCCAAACCTTCGGCTGCAATGCCTTTACGATGACATTATCCTCGTAAAGCCGGAGGATTACGACAGCACCGGGCAGCGTTGGTGCAGCCTTATTTCCATTGTCAGGCGCGCCCATGAAACCTTCAGTGCCGTCCTTTATGAAAGCAATCAACTGGACCCGTATGAAAGGCTGCGAGCCCAGGGGAAAGCACGCAAAAAGGGTAAACAGGTCACAAGCGCGCCAAGCGCCACAGCCAAACCCTACGACAACCGCATCGCCTTTACGGTGAATGTGGAAGGCGATCTTATGAGCGCCAAAGACGGCGACATGGTCGTTCTTCAAACCGTATCCTGGCCGGAGTATGACAAACCTCTTATCGCCAGGATCCTGCGCGTGATGGGCGAAGCGGAAATGCTTCCAGTCCAGTTAAAGGCCATCGCCGAGGACCACGGCTTTGTCTCGGCTTTTGACGACCAGGTGGAACAATTTGCAGCAATGTATCCCGGCGGCGTTCAGGAGGCGGACTTGGCCGGCAGGCGCGATGTACGGGACCTCATGCTGTTCACCATCGACGGGGAGGACGCCAAGGACTTTGACGATGCCGTGTCTCTGGAGAAATTGCCGGACGGTACTTTTAAGCTTGGCGTGCACATTGCGGATGTCTCACATTACGTGACCCCTGGTCAACCCATCGACCAGGAGGCGCTTCGACGCGGAACATCGCTGTACATGCCGGGCCTTACACTACCCATGCTGCCCCACGCGCTTTCCGATGATCTATGCTCCTTAAAGCCAGGGGTGGACAGGCTGGCCATGAGCCTGTTCATGAAGGTTCGAAACGGGAAGATTATCGACCATGAGCTTTTCCCATCCGTCATCCACTCAAAGGCCCGGCTCACGTATACGGCGGTCAACCGCATGCTTGCGGGGGAAGAAGGCGCTGTTCCCGAAGTAACCCGGCCTGTGCTTATGAACATGCTGGAACTGTCCCACGCGCTTAGACAGAATAGGTTCAGGCGCGGAGGCATCGACTTTGATCTTTCGGAAACAGCCTTCACCCTGAGCCCGGACAATGAACCTTTGGATGTGCACCCCAGGGAACGGGGCGAATCGGAGCGCATCATTGAAGATTTTATGCTCGCCGCTAACGAAACCGTAGCCGAACTGGCCCGGAATGCCGATCTGCCCTTGATCTACCGCGTGCATGACAAGCCTGATCCTTTAAAGCTGCACGCGCTGGAGATATTTCTCGGCAGCCTGGATGTGAATGTACATTTGGGACCGGATCCCCACCCCGGCGTATTGCAGGCCCTTCTCAACCGGACGGCAGATACCAGGCAAGCCGACATCATCCGCAGCGTGATGATACGCTCTCTAAAGCGGGCCGCCTACGACGACAGGCCTGAAGGCCATTACGCGCTGGCCGCAAGGGATTACTGCCACTTTACCTCCCCCATCCGCCGCTATCCCGATCTTGTGGTGCACCGCATGCTCAAGCTTTTGATCGAGGGCTGGGAAATAGGCAGCCACCCTCAGGCCGGGCGCATGGCGGAACTGGCGGATCATTGCTCCCAGCGGGAATTCGCAGCTACCCATGCAGAGCGCGAGGCGGATGATCTTTTGAAGGCCTTCTATATGTCGCGCCATATCGGCGAGGAATTTGAAGGGATCGTATCCGGCGTTACGAGTTGGGGTTTTTATGTAACGCTTCCGAACACAGTGGAAGGGCTGGTCCATATCGCCTCCCTAAATGACTATTACCAGTATGATGAAAGGCGTTACATGCTGATTGGCTCACGCACCAACAACGTGATCAGGCTGGGCGACAGCGTGCGCGTTCAGGCGGTCCGGGCGGACAAGCTGCGCCGGGAAGTGGATTTTGAGCTCATATCCATGCGGGTATAAATAGCGGCTTGCTAAGGCCGCTGCCGGTAAAGCAAACAAAAGCGGGCTATCTGGCCGAAGATTGTTTCCACGCCAAACAGCCCTCCTCCATACGCTTGTTCCACCAGCGTGTTGACCATGCGTAGCACCGTGCTGGCAGGCATCTCCACACGCATGGATATTTCCGCCAGGCGCAGCGGATCCTGACAGGCATGCATTCACATGATCCTCTTGCAAATGTTTGTTTGCTTTATGAAGGAGCGCCAGGAACTATTCAAGAATGGCAATAAGCTAATAAAACGTCCATGCTTGGGCGCTCCAAGCATGGACGTTTTCATTGCTATAGGTCTTACTTAATCACAATAATCTTCTGCTCTTTGTCGGATTTATACGCGTTCTCCTGCAGCTCCGTCAGGGCGATGGCCCGATTAAGATCAAAGGGGATGGCCGTTCCCTTTTCAATGCCGTCCAGCCATTGACGGATGGCGGAAGGCTGCTGCTCGGGCAGCCTGTCGGGAGTAAGCCAGCCATCCTTGATTTCGGTGGTGCGCATCCTGATCTCTTTGCCTTCCTGTACGATAGCGCCCTTGGTGCCCAGCAGTTCAAAGCAGTTGGCGTTGAAGGGCGAAATGAAGGAAGTCTCCAGCACGGCGATGGCCTTGTTTTCAAACTCCACCACCGCTACGGCGTTGTCGTCCACCCCATTTGGCGCGAAGCTGTTGTTGAGCATGGAAGTGATGCGCATAGGCTTGCCCAATAAGTAGGACGCGATGTACAGGGGATGGCAGCCCAGATCCATCATTGCGCCGCCGCCCGCTTTATCCTCATCATACCAGTACTCCGGCAGCCACCCGCGGGAAGCGCCGTCGTGGGCCATGCGCATGCGCATGAAGTGTATCTGGCCAAGCTTTCCTTCGTCGATGACCTGCTTGCATAGTTGAGCCAGGGGCCAGGTCAGCTGCGGAAAAGAAATACAGAACTTCACGCCGTTTTGCTTAATAGCTTCCGCAATTTCCTTGCAGTCAGCGACGGTGGCGGCCAGCACCTTTTCGGTAAAGATATGCTTTTTGGCTTTGGCAGCCTTGAGCATCACCCTTTTATGATCGGTGGTGGGGGTATCCACGACCACCGCGTCCACGTCGGAGCGGCTAAGCGCCTTATCGAGATCCGCTTCGAAAGCCACGCCAAGTTCCTCTGCCCAAGCCTTGCCGCGGGCAGCATCATCGTCCCATACGCAGGTGATTTTCGCGTCGGGCTGCGCCTGAATCGTTTTGGCATAATCCTTGGCATGCACATGCCATTTGGAAAGCATCAGTATATTGACCATCATTTTTCTCCTTTTCCCAGCTTGTTCCTTTACTTTTCCAAGGACCGCAGATACTTCACGCAGATGTCTGTTTCGGTCAGCCCGTCGGGCTTTAGCGTTTCGCTTTCCACAACCATTGCCATACCCAGCTTTTTCGCCGTTTCATAGACCGCCTTCACGGGAGCAGTTCCCTTACCCAAGGGCATGCCTTCGCCGTTTTCAAAGCCGTCCTTGATGTGGATCACCGGCACCCGCGTTTGAAGCCTATTTAGCAGCGCCACAGGATCGACCCCGGCGGCGTAGGCCCAGAAGGTGTCGATCTCCAGGTCCAGCGTTGTACGGTAGACCAGCTGCTCAAAGGCTACGGAGCCATCTTTGTTGGGTTTGAACTCCTGGGCGTGGTTATGGTAGCCAAGACGTATGCCTTCCCCGGCAAGCCTTTGTTGCAGCCCGTTCATGTCGCCGATGAATGCGTCCAGCTTGGCCTGGGTATCCAGTTCGGCGTAGGGCACGATGATGCATGTATTGCCGATCTGCTTGTGGTAGGCAATCGTTTCTTCTGTTTTTTCCAAGAGCTCCTTCAAACCCGTGTGGGTGCCCGATACGCGCAGGCTGCACTCCTTCAGCCAGGCGGCGATATCCGCAGCAGCGATGCCAAAGAATCCCGCGAACTCCACAAAGGAGTAGCCTTGCCGGGCTATTTGAGATAGCGTTCCGCGCATATCTAGTTGTGTCTTGTCCCGCACACTGTAAAGCTGTACGCCGTATTCCATGGCGATCCCTCCTTACTTATTGAAGTACACGGGTTCGCCCGTACTGGCGGAAGTATAGATGGCTTCCAGGATCTCGGACACCACGCAGGCCTGCTCCGGCATCACCACTGGATCGGTGTCGTTTTCGATGGCGTCGATCCAGCGCCTGGCTTCGGTGATGGGCGGTGTTTCCTTCACGCCCTCGTAGAATGCCACGCCGCCGGCGGACACGTCAGGCTTTACCTCAATCAGGCGGCCGAATTCGCCCTTGTTGATGGAGATGCCGTTCTTGATCTGCGCGCCGGCCTTGGAGCCGCAAAGCTGCAAACTGCCTTCCTGGATGGGCTCGATGGTGTTCAGCGCCCAGGTAGCCTCCAGAGTGATGGTGGCGCCGTCTTCCATTACGATAAAGCCGAAGGCGCTGTCCTCCATGGTGTGGTCGCAGGGGCCCCAGGGATTGCCGCAGCTGGGATCTTCCAGCTTCTTGTACTTGGTGCCCACCACCATGCGGACCTTGTAGTTGTTCATCAGGTACAGCGTAAGATCCAGCGAGTGGGTGCCGATGTCGATCAGCGGCCCGCCGCCCTGCTCGTACTCGTTGAGGAAAACGCCCCAGTTGGGTGTGCCCCGGCGGCGGATGGCAAATGCCTTGGCATAGTAGATGTCGCCCAGGTCGCCCCGCTCGATAACGCTCTTCAAATAATTGCTTTCGGGCTTATGGCGGTGCTGATAGCCGATGGTCAGCTTCTTGCCCGTCTCTTTGGCGGCTTCCACCATACGCCTTGCGTCAGCGGCGGTCTTGGCCATGGGCTTTTCGCACATGACATGCTTGCCCGCATGAAGCGCGTCGATGGAGATGTCCGCATGGGAACGGTTGGGGGTGCACACATGCACCACGTCAATGGAAGCATCGTTCAGCAGTTCCTTGTAATCCGTATAAATCTTGGCATCCGGGGTGCCGTAGTCAGCGGCCGCTTTTTCCGCCTTTTCCCTGATGATGTCGCAGAAGGCCACCATGTCCACTCGATTCAGAGCCTTCAAAGAAGGCATGTGTTTCCCGTTGGCGATGCCGCCGCAGCCGATGATGCCTATACGAAGCCGTTTTTTCATGTTTCTATTCCTCCTTGATCCATTTGATGAAAATGATAGCATATACAATGCCCGGATGATATAATGGTTTTGAGTAAAAATATCATTTTTTTGCGGGCGGTGCGTATGGCGGTCTTTTACAGGGAAAAGCGTGTGCCCCGGGGAAACATACGCTACATCTACGATTGCAGCGTGCAAAAGACGATTGGAAAAGCCCCCGTGGTAGCGCCTCATATTCATGAATTTTTCGAAATTCTGTACTGCCAGTCCGGTGCGTATACGCTTACGCTCAATGAAAAGCCCTACGACCTGTATCCGGGCGACATGGCGCTCATCGACCCCATGGAGATACACAGCACCCGCGCACTTTCAGATTCTATGAATCAGTACCTCGTCATCAAGTTCGTGCCTGAAGTGCTGTATTCAACCGAGCAGCTCATTTTTGAACTGAAGTACATTCTGCCTTATATCAAGGGCAGCGGCTCCCACCAAAAGGTGTTCTCTCTGGAAGAAACAAAGGCCGCATCGGTGGGTGATATCTTGCAGGAGATCGTGGATGAGTTTCTGCGCCGGGATTTTGGCTATGAAATCGCGCTGCGCTTAAGCATCAGCCGGCTTTTTCTGTGGATTCTGCGCCGCTGGCATGATAGCAGCCAGGAGGCCGTACCGGATGACGCGGCTCTGAACACGCTTTCCAGCGCTCTTCAATATGTGGATGAAAACTATGCCCAGGGTATCAGCATGGCGGATGCCGCAAGCCATTGCCATATGCCCTATACGGCTTTTTCCCGCTTCTTTTCCCGGTATCTTGGCCGCGGCTTTGCGGAATACCTGCTGCTTACAAGGCTGAAAAAGGCGGCCATGCTGCTGGCGGAAACGGACAAATCCATCACCGACATCGCCATGGAGACGGGTTTTTCCACCACAAGCTATTTTATTCAGCGCTTTAAAGAGTACCAGGGAATGACGCCCAAACGGTTCCGCAAATGGTTTGACCATAAGCAGTAGAAGGAATTTACCCGTGCTATATAGAACTTGCGGAATAAACACCCACAAAGGAGCGATACATATGAATCACAACGGACCATTACTGATGACCGGTATTAACGGCTTTTGCGCCTCACGGCTTTTTAGGTTTCTTAAGGAAAAGGAAACGATACTGGGATGTACCCATAACGATCTGGACATTACAGACCTGGATGCATGCCTTCGCGCCCTGAAAGAATACAAGCCCCGGGCCGTGATCCACAGCGCGGCCATCTCCAAAATGGACGTATGCGAGTTGGACCCGGAACTATCCTTCCGCGTAAACGTACTGGGACCAGAAAATCTGGCCAAAGCCTGCAAGGCTGCCGGTATCCGGCTGGTCCATTTCAGCACCGACCAGGTATATAACGGCTCCAAAGTTTTGGGGCCGCATAAGGAAACGTGTACCCTGTCACCCGTCAATGTTTACGGCAGGCATAAAAAGGAGGCGGAGGAGCGAATTGCGAAAGAAACCGATGATTACGCCGCCATCCGCCTGACCTGGATGTACGATTTTCCCGTACGCAACATATATACCAGCAGCAACCTTGTGACCATGTGCCAGCGCGCCCTTTATGCAAATACGCCCCTCACCCTTTCCAGCAACAGCGGGCGGGGCATCACCTACGTCCATGAGGTGATTGAGAACATACCTGCTTTGCTTGAAACCCCCTCCGGCGTGTACAACTTCGGCAGCTGCTCCAACATGAGCACCTATGAAGCGGCCAGGCTGGTTTTTACCCTGCTTCATGCCAAAGACCGCATTGCGGAACTGCTCCGCCCCGAAAACGAGGAGGCCGGCAAGTATCCCGACCTGCGAATGGATTGCGCAAAGGCGGCTGCTTGTCATATGTACTTCTCCACCACGGAGGCGGGCATTGAAAAAGCGTTCAGGGAGTACGGTTTTTAACAGGATCATTATCCTAGCTTAAGGGAGGCAGACCGATGCCTTTTCAAATCGTCCGCGACAACATTGTGCATATGAAGACAGATGCCATCGTCAATGCCGCCAACGAAAGGCTAACAGCCGGCGGCGGGGTGTGCGGCTCCATCTTCGACGCGGCAGGATATGAAAAGCTGCAAAGGGAATGCAGCGCCATCGGCCGCTGTGATGTGGGCGGAGCTGTCATGACCAAAGGCTATAATCTCGCGGCAAAACACATCATTCATACCGTAGGCCCCATATGGCAGGGCGGTAATCATAACGAAGAAATGCTGCTCCGCTCCTGCTATCTAAAATCGCTGAACCTGGCGAAAGAGCATGGCATTGCATCCATTGCTTTCCCTTTGATTTCCTCCGGCATTTTCGGCTATCCCAAAGACCAGGCGCTGCAAATTGCCATATCGGCCATCGGGGAGTTTTTGCTTCACAATGACATGTCCGTATACCTGGTGGTGTACGACCGCGATGCTTTTAGGCTGTCGGAGATGCTTTTTGCCTCCATCCAAAGCTATATCGATGATCATTATGTTTCGGGCCGTGAGAACCTTGCCCACCTTCAAAGGCTATCCAATACGGCATTTCCGGATTTGGGGGACGGTAACGCGGATGTTTTTGCCGCTGCGCCAGCTCCCATGGCTGCGCCTGCTCCGGCGAGGGCCGCTGTATTTGCTTCCATCAGCCTGCAAAACGAGCTTCGCCATGTGACAGATACCTTTTCTCAGTCGGTTCTTCATTGGATCGACAAAAAAGGCCTCAAGGATGTGCATGTTTACAAGAGGGCCAACCTGGACAGAAAGCTGTTCTCCAAGCTGCGCGGCAACAAAAACTACACACCCAGCAAGCAAACCGCCATCGCGTTGGCAATAGCGCTGGAATTGAATCTGGATGAAACAAATGATTTACTGTCCCGCGCAGGCTATGCGCTGTCCCCCTGCAGCCGGTTTGACCTAATCGTTTCTTACTTCATACGCAAGGGAAACTACAATATATTCGAAATCAATCAGGCGCTGTTTGCTTTTGATGAGGAGCTGCTGGGCGCGTAAATGTCGCCTGCCAGGCGACCATAGTCCTTATAAAACATGTTATCCTTTGTCCATACCACGAACGGAGGATGACATGATGCGAAACGAGCTAACGGAACTTGTATTCCTACTGGACCGCAGCGGTTCCATGGGCGGGCTGGAAAGCGACACCATCGGCGGCTATAACGCTCTGCTGGAAAAACAAAAAAGCGTACCCGGTGAAGCCATCGTCACCACGGTCCTCTTTGACGACCATTATGAACTCCTGCATGACAGGATTACGATCCAAGGAATACGCCTGATCACAGGTAATGACTATTACGTCAGGGGCAGCACGGCACTTTTGGACGCGATCGGCAAGACCATCAGCAAAATCGCAAGCGCTCATCAGCATACCGATGAGAGCCAGCGCCCTGGGAAGACACTCATGGTGATTACCACAGACGGCCTGGAAAACGCCAGCCGGGAATTCACCTACCAAAAGGTACGCCAGATGATAGAATATCAGAAACAGGAGTTCGGCTGGGAGTTTTTATTCCTGGGCGCCAATATCGACGCAATTTCTGCCGCTGGAAGGTTTGGCATACAGGCGGACAGAGCGGTAAATTATCACGCCGACAGCGCTGGGACAAGGCTGAATTATGAAGTGCTTAGCGATGCGGCATCGTGCCTTCGTGCCAGCTGCCCGCTGGATGGATCGTGGAAACAGCGAATCGACAGGGATTATCAGGAGCGTAACAAAAAAGGCAGCAAACAAAGCAAGGCGTAAACACCAAGGCCGCCCATGTAGGACGGCCTTTAGCTTTTCATTCCCCAAATTGTTCACTGCTCAATATTCACTGTTTTGCTTTTCCCAGCTTCTGATACATGTCCTTGAAAATTGGATTCCGGTGAATCCCTATCGCCACCCTGATGGGATGCCGTCCGGGATCCCGGCCCCAGAAGCTGTCGTCGGAAAGCAGCGGGCTGGGCTCCAGCACCGTTGGCACCCAATCGGGGTTGATGAGATAGCCGATGGTGGAAACATCCCATATTTCCTTGGCCCAGGCGAAGTGGTCCGTGCTATAGGCGGAGAAGAGTTCCACCAGCGCATCGCACAAGGGATTCTTCCCGCCGATATACGCGTTCAGTTCCGGCACGGTGGCCAAAAGGTGGGAAGCAACGCCCATGCAGGGAACGAGCACAAAGGGCACGCCGGAATCAAGGATTACCCTTACCGCCTTCACATCCTGGGACAAATTGAACTCCCGGGCGGTAGGATAAGCTAGGGGCTGTCCCCCCAGCCAGACGACCACGATCTTTTTCACAAGCTCCGGCTCCATGAGTAGCGCGGAAGCCACGTTGGTGATAGCCCCGATGGCGGCCACGTACAAAGGATCGCCCTCAGGCCTTGCCATGGCCCTTTGAACAAGGTCGCGCGCGGCGGGGCTGTCGGCATATGTTTCCCCGTTGGAAAGATAGCTTTCGGAACCTTTGAATACAAAGTTTTCCGGGCTGCGGCCCATTTTATCAAGCAGCCTTACGATCTCCTCAAAGCTTTTCTCCATGCCGTCTTTGGGCCCGCTGGAGCGGTCGTTATGGAAGGGTGCGGCATACACGGCCTGAACGTCAAGGCGCTCGGGCGACAATAAGCTGTAGGCCAGGGCAAATTGGTCGTCCACCTCGTTATAAGTATCGGTATCCAGAACCATGGAAAGCTTGCCGCTTTGAGGCAGCGATAACCTGCTTAAAAGTTCATTTAGAGGCAGCCGGGGCCATTGCATAAGGAAGGTCCCCTTTCTATAACTAATAAGATGCTTTAGTGGTTTACAGGTCTGCACATAGCCTGAAGCTGGTTAAGCAGGATTTTCTTTGGATGATGGACCCTGCTCGCGGACAGCATACAAGTTTCTGGTTTTTTCGTCAAGTACCACGCCTACGTTTTGGAAGAAATTCGTCTCTTCCCATCCGCTTCCGACAGACCGTTGCTTGCAACACTCGTGACCGGGCTGATCTCGCGCTCGCTCATGTCATTAATATCCATTTTCCACCAATATCCTCAGGCACGAAACGTATTGCCCTATGACGCGCGCTCAAAGGATGTTATAATAAGGAAAACCAAGCGCGGAGGCATTATGGACCTAAACGAAATCCTTCCCATTTTGGGACCGGGCGTTTTCATGCAGGTGTTGATACAGGCCTATTTCATCAAGCACTGCTGGGAAAACAGTGCTATTTCTCCACGCAAAAAAACGCTATATATCATCGCTATCGCGGTATTCAACATCCCGGCCGCTGCGGCCTATCTGTTTCTGACCCGAAAAAAGCAAGCGGAACAGCAGGATGACTCTGAAGATTTCGAGATCGACAGCCATCTCCGCCAGGGCATTTTTGTACTGCTGGTAGTGGCGTTCGAAGTCTTTTCCCTGCGCCTTCTCTTCATGGGGGCGGCAGAGAGTTCCCCCGTCATCCCTTGGCTGCTGTCCGCCTGCTTTTTGTTGATGATCGTCCACGGTCTGGCAGGGAAGAAACTTCCCAAAGCGCTGTATCATTTGCTGCCCATAGCGCAAATACCACTAATTTTGGTGGTGGACTATCTGGATGCCACCCGGAGCGGACAATTTCTAGTGTTGGCCGTAATGGCAAGCATCGTTAATGCGTTCCCGCCGAAGACTTCCATAATCTATTCCGCGTCTATGCTTGCCGCCTACCTCGCTGTCAATATTCTGAAAGTTGCATCAAATCCCATTATCTCGCCTGACGATATCATCAGCTACATCTACGTAAACCTGTTGGTATACGTGATGGTATTCATGTCATTTTACATGCTTAAAAAGCAGCTCTTTTTAAACACGCGACTTCAGGCCGCATTGAAAACCATGAAGGAGCAATCGCTTCAATTGGAAGAAATGGCCGTATTGGCAGAACGGAACAGGATCACTGGAGAAATACACGATACCGTAGGCCATACGCTGACCAGCGCCGCCATCGCCATCGAGGCCGGGGAAAAGCTTCTTGCACAGGACCCGGAGGCTGCTAGGAGAAAGCTGACCCTGGCCCGGGAACAGGTCCGGCAGGGACTAATAGATATCCGCCAGGCGGTGAGGACAATAAAGGCCGGTGGGGAAAAAGATTTTCCACTGGCCATCCACGAATGGACGGGAGACGTAAAGCGCAGAACAGGCCTTGAGATTACGGCAATCCTGGATGTGAAAACCAAACTTTTGCCCATCCAGCAAAGCGTACTATTGAATGCCTTGAAAGAGTGCGCAACCAACAGTTTGAAGCATGGCCATGCCACCCGCGCCGATCTCTTGATTCAGGAATACAAAGGCAACGTCACCATGACCTTTACCGATAATGGCTTAGGCGCGCAGGCGTTTGAGTTCGGCTTTGGGCTTGATAACATGTTAAGGCGCGCCGGCAGCATCGGCGGGGCGCTAACGGCCTCCGGTGAAGAAGGCGAAGGCTTTACAGTCAGTATCACCATTCCCACCGGCAGCGTGACGGGAGGTGACAATGCATGAGCGCTATCCGAATTCTTTTGGCGGACGACCAGACCATCATAAGGGAAGGCATCCGGTCATTGCTCATGTCACATGAAGATTTATCCGTGGTCGGCGAGGCCGGCGATGGCGAAGCGGCCGTTACGCAAGCCCAAAGGCTTAAGCCCGATGTGGTGCTCATGGACATCCGCATGCCCAAAATGAACGGCGTGGAGGCCACAAGGCTGATCAAAGGGGAACTGCCCGAAACTGTGGTCATCGTGCTTACCACCTTTGACGATGATGAATATGTCATCAAGGCTATGACCTACGGCGCTTCAGGCTACCTGCTCAAGGACATCGGCAGTGATAAGCTGGTGGAAGCCATAAGGGACGGCATGAATGGCAGCATCATCCTGCCCGGCAGGATCGCGGCCAAAATCACATCCCACCTTTCGCCTATGGCAGCGCCAAGAGTTCGTGTAGAAGACTTCACCCAGAGGGAGGTGGATATCATCCGCCTGATGGCATCAGGAAAAAGCAACGGCGAGATCGCGCAGGCCCTGTACCTGACCGTGGGAACGGTGAAAAATTACATCAGCCAAATCTATATGAAGCTGGACGTGAGCGACCGGGCCAACGCCGTGATCGCATTCAAGAAGATGGGGTTTTAAGTACATCAGTGAATAATGAATAGTGCAAATTGGTCAGTAGATCTATATTATCCCAAATATTGTGTTTGGCTTCTGATAAAAAAATAATGACCTTTTGACCTCCTTCCGCCGCCTGCGGGCGTCACCTCCCTCCAAGAGGGAGGCTTTGGGAGAGGCTCCCTCTTGGAGGGGGCTGCCGACGAAGGAGGCTGGGGGAGGTCTATCGACATAGAGGCGAATATTCACCGCCTCTTTTTTAGTGCCAATATTCATATGACTCCTTATATGACTGCAGTCACTTATCATATGGCCAAAGTCCTTGTTACTATCAGTGCGTACCGAAAAGGAGGTATGCATGATGAACGGATTGCAATTAACCAGCGAATTGGTCCTGCTGCTTCTGCCCCTGGTGGCCATCCAGTTAGGGCTTGCCATCTACTGCGGGCTGAAAATTTTCAGGGAGGGCGTACAGAACCTGAACAAGTGGCTATGGCTTGTGATCTGCGTGTTTGTAAACCTGTTAGGTCCGATGCTGTTTTTGATCATAGGCAGAAAGAAGGCCTACTGATGATTACCGTCCGGAATCTGAAAAAGAACTTCCACTCGTTCGAGGCTCTGAAGGGCATCGACTTGAATGTGAAAAGCGGCGAGATATACGGCTTTATCGGCCACAACGGCGCCGGAAAATCCACCACCATGAACATACTGTCGGGGCTTTCCCGGCCAAGCGGCGGCACATGCGTGGTAAACGGCAAAGATGTATCCAAAACTACAAGCTTAAGCGATCTGAATATTGGGTATCTCCCGGAAGACCCCAGGTTCTACCCCTGGCTCACCGCGAAGGAAACACTGGAATACTTGGGCAGCAGCGGAAAGAGCACCGCTACAAAGGGCCGCGTTCAGGAAATGCTGCACTGGGTGGGCCTTATGGAGGCGGCGAACCGCCGGGTGGGCGGATTTTCCAGGGGCATGAAACAGCGGCTGGGCATCGCCTCCGCCATGATCCACAATCCCGCTCTGCTGATCCTGGATGAGCCTTCATCCGCGCTGGACCCCGAAGGCCGCAGCGACGTGCTCCGCCTGATGAAGGATTTAAAGCAGATGGGCAAGACGGTGTTCTTTTCCACCCACATTCTAAACGATGTAGAGCGCGTGTGCGACACGGTGGGCATGATCGCCTCCGGCAAAATGATTGTGGAGAAGCCCCTTTATGATATCCAAAGAGACCATATTCTGCCTATCTACGATATCGAACCCTCCATTCCCCTAAGCAGCGAGGCCGTATCGAGGCTGCAGGCACTGCGCGGCGTGACGGATGTTCGTGTCAAGGATGACCTTGTCACCGTCACCGCAAGGGACGCGGATGACTTGTCCAAGCAACTCATGGGCTTTTTTGCAGCCAAAGATATCCCTGTCAAATCGCTTACGCTGCATAAGCACACGCTGGAGGATATTTTCCTGAAGGAGGTGAACGGCCTTGGTTCGTGAAATATCAAAAGAAATACGCTATGGCCTGCGCAACGGCCGGTTTTTGATCCTGGCAGCCAGCTTTTTGTTTTTTGCGATGCTGACCCCGGTAATGATGAAGCTGGTCGTTCCTTCCGTGATGCAAAGCCAGATGCCGGGTATAACGCCAGAAGTGATGAACCAAATGTTTCAAATGACACAGATCCAATGTATCCAAAGCTATATGGGCGATGTGTTTGAAATTGGTTCCGTAATTGTGGCCTTTACCTTGTGTGGTTTATTGGCACAGGAAATCAAGGACAATACGCTTGTATTGCCCCTGTGCTCAGGAAAGCAGTTTATGAAGATCGCAGGTGCTAAGCTTCTGGTATTCGGCGCGGTGCTGGTTCTGATTCTTACAACCGCACTGGCCATCGACTACGCATACGCCGGGCTTTTGTTCTCCTTCGACATTGGATTCCTGCCCATTTTGCGGGGCGGGCTTTTACAGGGCGTCTATATGGTGTTCCTGACCGCAAGCTTACTCATGTGGGGGGCAATCATCAAAAAGCCCATCGCCGCCGGGTTTGTTACGCTTGGCGTTGCTTATGGCGCAAGCTATCTTGGAAGCCTGCTGCATATTTCCGCTTACCTGCCTTCGGGCCTGCTGGACGCGGCCATGAGCTTAAGCACCGCTCCTGCCCCGAACATGATGCGGACCTTGCTGATTACCATTGCCCTGATCTTGGTCTTTATGGAGATTACCCTGCTTCGATTAAGGCACATGGAATGGAATCAAAGATAAAACAATCTAGTATTCTGGCAACTACAGAAGCAATGAAAAGCACAAGACATAGCGGAGAGATCAACAAACAAACGATGCCGTAGGGGCGATTAGTAATCGCCCGCCTGCTAGGGTTCGAGTCAACCGGGAAGGGCAACAGGCGGCTGCCTATCCGGTGCGGACGATCAACGCGGCTTGGCGGGCGATTACTAATCGCCCCTACAACATCATGTGTTTGTTGGCTTCAAGTCGGAGCTTGTAGATGCCGGAAGAAAAGCCAATATACTCATTGCAATTGTAGGGGCGATTAGTAATCGCCCGCCTGCTAAGGTTCAAGTCAACCGGGAAGGGCAACAGGCGGCTGCCTATCCGGTGCAGGCGATAAATGCGGCTTGCGGGCGATTACTAATCGCCCCTACAACGTCATGTGTTTGTTGGCTTCAAGTCGGAGCTTGTAGATGCCAGAAGAAAAGCCAATATACTCATTGCAATTGTAGGGGCGATTAATAATCCGCCTGCCAGGGTTCAAGTCAACCGGGAAGGGCAACAGGCGGCTGCCTATCCGGTGCGGACGATCAACGCGGCTTGGCGGGCGATTACTAATTACCCCTACGGCTTTCGGGCATAAATGAATAGATTTTCAAAGCGGCCAGGCCCCCTGCCGAGAAGCTAACTAGTATACCGTGTTGCATCATTACTTATCAATCACCGAATAAGCTTGGTACCCTGGACACACCAGACTGCACTATACAATTCCCTATATTCCACAACTTCTGTAGTTGACTGACAACCGGAAACGGCATGTTATACGCATTCCCTCGCGGCGGTCATCGTAAAGATGCCGCCGTTTACTTTTTGGGATTTGCCGCTTATAACAATTTCCGCCTGCACGTTTTGAGGGATTTTAATCTCGTAATGAATCATATCCCCCTCATACCGCCACTCGCTTAGGATTTGCCCGTGCGGTGTTTCCAATGATGATTTTACATAGCCCAGGCGCTCATCCGGCTGAGGCGCGATGAGGATCTTTGCATACCCCGGCGCTTCCTCCACAGGATTTATGCCTGCGGCAACCGAGAACATCCAGTCACCCATTGCGCCATAGGCATAATGGTTGAAGGAATTCATATCAGTGCTCCACATGGTGCCGTCTTCGCGCAGGCCGTCCCAATGCTCCCAGATGGTGGTGGCGCCCATCTTCACCGAAAACAGCCAGGAAGGGAACGACTCCTGCAAAAGCAGGGAATAGGCCAGCTTCCCATAGCCGTTATCCGATAGCACATGCAAAAGGTACGGCGTGCCCACAAAGCCGGTGCTGAGATGTGTGCCGTTGTCTTGTATCATCTTGACCAGGGATGCGGCTGTTGCCGCCTTATCCTGACACAAATCAAACTTAAGCGCCAGCACATGGGCCGTTTGGGTTAAGCAAGACAGCTTCCCGCCCGGCATGTACTTTTCTTTGAACGCTTTCACAATGCGGCCATGCAAATCCTCATACTCCTTCATATTATGGCCCAGAACCTTTCCGGCCTTGACCAGAAGATGCACTGAATTTGCATACATGGCGGTGGCAATCAACCCCTCGTCCGTGCTGCCCTTGTAGCTGCCGGAAGGCGCGTCCAGCCCCAGCCAGTCGCCATAATGCGCGCCGGTGTCCCACAATTCTTCCGAACTGCCCTGGCTTCTTATATATTCCACCCAGCTTTTCATGCTTTCAAACTGTTCCGCCAGAATCGTCCTGTCGCCATAGCTTACATACATCTGCCAGGGACAAATGCAGGCGGCGTCACCCCAGGCGGCCGATCCGCTGCCGCCCCGCGCGTCTTTATTCATTAGGGTATGAAAGGAACGGCCCGCGTCTCTCGTCAGCACATCGGGGATTACCGCGGGCACGCTGCCGTCTGCATACTGGCAGGACTTCAAATCGTGCAGCCATTTTTGAAAGAACCTCTGCACATCAAAATTGTACGCAGCAGTTTTGATAAACACCTGGGCGTCCCCCGTCCAGCCAAGCCGCTCGTCCCGCTGGGGGCAGTCTGTGGGCACATCCAGAAAATTTCCCTTCTGTCCCCAGATAATGTTTTGGTACAGCCGGTTGACAAGGGGATTCCCGCATTCAAAATACCCGGTGCGCTTCATATTGGAATGGACAGCGATGGCAGTAAAGTTCTCTTTCTTGATTTCTTCCGGCCAGCCGGTCAACTGTATATAGCGGAAGCCAAAGAAGGTGAAACGCGGCTTGAACGTGTTCTGCCCCTCCGCAAGGATGCAATGATACTCCGCCTTGGCGCTGCGCAGGTTGGCGGTGTAGAAGTTACCATCCTTGTCCAGCACCTCCGCGTGGCGGACGGTCACTTGATGTCCCGCCGGGCCGGAAACGGTGAATTGCACATATCCCGTCAGATTCTGGCCAAAGTCAATAACATCCTCGCCTTTTGGCGTCCTTATAACGGCGGCAGGCGAAAGATGCTCCTGCTCGCAAACTTCCTCCCCCTCCTGGGGCAGGAGGATATCCTTGGGCAGCGGCACGCATATGGCAGATTGCCAATCCCGGGGCTGTATGCGCCCGTCCACCGTTTCCCCGTCATAGATGGTGCTGCACAGTACATTCGAGCCGGCCCACTGCCAGCTTCCGTCGGTGACGATGTCTTCCAGCCTGCCGTCTGCGTATTGAAGCCGTAGTGTGGCGATCAAAGCTACGGGATTGCCGCCCGGATGCTGCTTCTCCCACCCCAGCCGGCTGCCGTACCAGCCCGGGCCTACCGTAACGCAAAGCTCGTTGCTTTCCGTTAGCAGCGCTTTTACATCATACGCTTGCACCTGAAGCCGCTTTTCATAATCCGTCCAGCCGGGAGCCAGCACAAAGCTGCCCACACGTACACCGTTAAGGAATGCCTCGTACACACCCAGGGCTGTTATGTACAGCGTTGCACCCAGCATCTTCTTTATAGAAAACACTTTGCGGAAAACGGGAGCTGCCTTTGAGTCCTCCATCCCGCCTGAAATCCATTCACCATGAAGAATGTCACGCATAACTGTTCTCCTTTGCACCTAATCTCTCAATCATCCCTGCATTGTAATTCTGCAAAGGTACTGTTTTCCCTTGCAAACTTTAACAAACCTTTTCTGTGTGACAAAGTCACGGAGCAAAAATGATACTTCGGGTAAACTTATCATGAAAATTGAAAGTCTTCCTTTGTTAATTATAAGACAATAAGAGGGTGCTGTTATGGGGAAAAAGGTACTGATCGTGGGCGGCGTGGCCGGCGGGGCCAGCACAGCAGCAAGGCTTAGGCGTCTTGACGAAACGGCGGAAATCATACTCTTCGAACGTGGCGAGTACATTTCCTACGCCAATTGCGGGCTGCCCTATCATGTGGGAGATATAATCAAATCCCGAGAATCACTTTTGCTGCAAACGCCCGAAGGCATGAAGGCAAAATTCCGCCTGGATGTGCGCACGCGCCAGGAAGTGGTGGCCATCGACCGGGAAAACAAGTCCGTCACCGTCAAGGATCTTATAAAGGATGCCACCTACACGGAGACCTATGACGTGCTTGTGCTGGCCACCGGCTCCTCACCGCTGACGCCGCCCATCCCCGGCCGGGAATCAAAACGCGTCATGACGCTGTGGACAGTTCCGGACACCGACCGCATCCGTACCTTTATCAAGGAGCATAACGCAAAGAGCGCCGTTGTGGTAGGCGGCGGTTTCATTGGCCTGGAGATGGCTGAAAACCTGCATCACGCGGGCCTTGAGGTAACCATTGCCGAAATGCTGGACCAGGTAATGGCCCCCCTGGACTATGAAATGGCGCAGCTTTTGCACGAGCACCTTACGGAAAGCGGCGTGCACCTGTGTCTTTCCGACGGTGTGGCCTCTTTTGAAGACATGGTCAGCGGCATCACCGTGAAGCTGAAAAGCGGCAAGGAAATCAAAACCGATCTTGTCATTCTTTCTATAGGCGTGAAGCCCAACAGCGCGCTGGCCAAGGATGCAGGGCTTCAAGTCAGCCCTGCCGGCGGCATTGTGACAGACGATCATATGCGTACCAGCGACTCAAGTATCTACGCCGTGGGCGACGCAGTAGAGGTGGAGGATTTCATATTCAAGGGCCGGACCATGGTCCCATTGGCCGGACCGGCCAACCGCCAGGGCCGCATAGCGGCGGACAACATTGCGGGTCTTGATTCCAGCTACAAGGGCACCCAGGGTACATCCATTGCCAAGGTGTTCGATCTTACCGCCGCCTCCACCGGAGCTAATGAAAAGGCGCTGAAAAAGCAGGGCCTTGCCAAGGGGGAAGATTATGAGACCCTTATCATCACCCAAAACTCCCACGCGGGGTATTACCCCGGCGCAACTCTCCTGACACTGAAGCTGCTCTTTAAAAAGGATGGTTCAACAATATTCGGCGCGCAGATCGTTGGCCGGGAGGGCGTTGACAAGCGAATCGACGTCATCGCCACAGCCATCCGCTTAAATGCCTCCGTTCTGGATTTGAAAGACCTGGAACTGGCCTACGCGCCGCCCTACTCCTCCGCTAAGGATCCTGTAAACATGGCAGGCTTTGTGGCGGAAAACCTGCTCACGGGCAAGGCTGCCTTGGCGGATTGGGACGCGCTTAATCACAGCAGCGGCAGCACCGTGCTGGACGTGCGGGAGGAAGCCGAACGCATGGTCTTTGAGGTACCGAATTCAAAGCACATTCCCCTGGGGCAGCTTCGGTCAAGGCTTTCCGAATTGAATAAATCCAAAGAAACCGTTGTTTTCTGCGCCATCGGTGTCCGGGCTTATAACGCGGCTCGCATTCTCAAAGAGAACGGTTTTACAAACGTAAAGGTATATCCCGGCGGCACAAAATTCTATGTGTCCACCCACTATCAAAACAAGGAGGCGTCCTCCATGCTTCAATCCGCCGCCATTTCCGATTCCGGCCACCAAAGCCTCAATGATGTGGCCGTCGCCTCCATGCGCCTGGACTGCTCCGGCCTGCAGTGCCCCGGTCCCATCATGAAGGTGTTTGAAACCATGAAGAGCCTGAAGGACGGCGATGTGATCGAGGTATCCGCCAACGACCCAGGCTTTGCCCGGGATATCGTATCCTGGTGCCGGCGCACAGGGAATACGCTGGTGCAAAACATCCACCGGGGCAATGAATATGTGGCTTTGGTGAAAAAGGGATCAGCCTCAGCTCCTGCTGTATCGGACAGCCCCAAGGGAGATGGCAAGACCATCATTGTTTTCAGCGGCGATCTTGACAAAGTTCTGGCTTCCTTCATCATCGCCAACGGCGCCGCCGCCATGGGCCGTAACGTCACCATGTTCTTTACCTTCTGGGGCCTGAACGTGCTTCGCAAGGGCAATCGGCAAAAAGTCAAAAAATCCATGGTCGAGGCCATGTTCGGCGGTATGATGCCGCGTGGTGTCAACAAATTGAAGCTATCCAAAATGAACATGGGCGGCATGGGCACCGCCATGATGAAGATGGTCATGCATCAAAAGAATGTGGATTCCCTGGAAGAGCTTATGAAAAAAGCCATGCAAAGCGGCATCAAGCTGGTCGCCTGCACCATGAGCATGGACGTGATGGGCATCCGCAAGGAAGAACTCATTGACGGTGTGGAATTGGGCGGCGTCGGCGCCTACCTGGGTGACGCCGAGGAATCGAACGTGAACCTGTTTATTTAGCCGGGGCTCTGCCCCTTAACCCCGCCCAAGGGATGGCATCCCTTGGGAATCCCCTCTAATTATTCATAAGAGCATGCGGGTCACAGCTGATCTGCATGCTTTTTCTTTATGCGTATGCCTGCGTCCAAATTGATATCCCCTGCCCGCTTTTTTATAAGACATATTGCTATATGCTGCCTATCAAACCTCCTTCCGCCGCCTGCGGGCGGCACCTCCCTCCACGAGGGAGGCTTTGAGAGAGGCTCCCTCGTGGAGGGGGCTGCCGACGAAGGAGGCTGGGGGAGGTTTATGGAAGGATAATAATCGATCGTTATCATATCATTTCTATTAATTAGCCAAATCTGCCAAATCGTATATAGATACCTATTTAGATTTTTCTCTAAATTCCTATTGACATTTCGAATTTCAGCGCTATAATCTATTTCGAATCTTATCTAAATACCGAGGTGATGTCAGTGGGGTTTGAGGATACCTTCAAAGCATTATCGGACCCTGTACGGCGGAAAATATTGACCGACCTGAAAGGCGGCAGAATGTCGGCCGGGGAGATCGTCAAGGCTTTCAACATGACCGGCGCCACCATTTCCTACCACCTGGCGCAGCTTAAAAAGGCAGGGCTTGTCACCGAGACCAAATACAAAAACTTTGTTTACTACGAACTGAACGCATCCGTATTTGAGGAAGCATTATTATGGCTAACGCAATTTGGAGGAAAAAATGATGAAAAGTAAGTTGAACACCCCGCTTTTTATATCGACAGTTCTTTGCCTTTTGCCCATCATACTGGGGCTTATATTGTATGGCAAATTGCCCGAGCAGATAGCGGTCCATTTTGACAGCACCGGCGCGCCCAACGGCTATCTCCCCAAGGGCGCTGCGGTCTTTTTCCTGCCTGTGATCTTTTCGGTGCTTAACATGATCACCCATTTCCGCCTGAACCATGACCCCAAGAACGACAGCATCTCCCTGCGGATCAAGCAGGCCGCAAAATGGGCGTTGCCTGCGATTTCTGTGATCGTCATGCCCATCACGCTGTTTTTATCTATGGGGGCGCCCATCCCTATTGGCACCATTGTAACGTCCCTGGTAGGTATCGTGATCGTGATCTGCGGCAACTACCTGCCCAAATGCAAGCAGAATTACACCGCCGGCATCAAGCTGCCCTGGACGCTGCACAGCCAGGATAACCGGAACAAAACCCACCGGTTTGCTGGCTTTTTATGGGTGATATGCGGCATATTGATGATAGCCAATGCCTTTCTTTCTTGGCCATATGGCAGCATCATTCTTTTAGCAGCAATGGTTCTATTGCCGCCGGCCTATTCCTATCATCTGTACAAAAAGAACGGAGCAGAGCGTGCATAGTTTACAATATGCTTAAGAGCGCTGCGATACAGAAAAATATGGGGAGGGAGCATCACTGCACGCTTCCTCCCCTTTTGCATCAGAAATTGAACACACCCGCCCAGTCAAAGTCGCCGGAAGTTTCCACATTCCTGGGCCAAGTACCGCACCACGCAGGTACGCAAGGATATTCCACACGGTCCAGGCTTGGAGTATAGGGCTTAATATCCAGGATGGGGGTACCATCCATCATATCTGTCCAGGCGATTCGTATTTCTCCCGCCGCCTCATTGACCGACAATACCTGCATGGTGCATAAAGCAATGGGATTGGGCCGAATAGGCCCGCGGGTGGCAAAGACGCCCATTTCCTCCGGACCGTTCTTGTACGGTTTGCCCGCAGTACATAAACTCCGGGCATCTTCGGTATCGGTTTTATCAAACCAGCAAAGTACCTGAATATGGCCAAAGCCCTCAAGGCCTTTGAGGCCGGGCCGGAATGGATCATAAAGCTTGAGCAGGAAGCCATCTTCTCCAGATAGTACGGATCCGACAGGATGAAGGGTGTAGGAAATCATGAAACCGCCTCCGTCTTAACTTTTGCATCGATGCGTTTTCAACTTACACCCTGACACCATGTGAGAGTCAAGCATGATTTTACAATTCTCGAAGTAATCGCACGGGAACCTGGATTTCCGTAAGATACGCGGCAGGATCGGTTTCATTCCAAGGCCCCCGGTGGCAGATTTGTCTGATCAAACCATCCATTTGATATATTTGATGGGCTGAAAGCCAGACCGCCAGGGAGTCATAGCCCTGCCTTATGTTTTCATATGGGCCGTACACCATGGCGCATACCATGTGCGGCACCTTTTCCGTCATACGGTACAAAGCCCCTTCCAATCCCTCTATAAACTCATCCACAACGGTGCAGACCTCTACATCCACTCCGTCCGCCAGTTCATCTTCCTCGTGGTAAACCGCAAAATTTAGAGCATTTTTGCTTACGGGAATCCGATTTCTCTCCGCAATCCCGGCTAGTTCATGCCAAAGCTCCCCTTCCGCCATATGATTTGGAAGAATGCGGCGATGGGAAAGAACAGGATACGCCGGAACGCTTTTCATGATGATATTCACATGTGCCGATAACCTGCCGGTATCAATATCCTGCAAGGCAGTATCAAGCTTGCGAAGCATTTGCTGCTCTTTTTGAATGGCAAGGGATATATCCTCCCGCTTTTTTCTTAATAACCCGTCTATTGCGCAGGGTGACCAACAGGCAAGGGCGTCCGCTGTTTCCGACACATTGAATCCGGTATCCCTGAAAAACAAAATACGGTGAAGAATTGGAATCTGCTCTGCAGTATACATTCTATATCCGGTAGTGGGATCGGTTTTCGCAGGGGGCAGAAGACCTGTTTCGTCATAATAGCGCAGCATGCGGATAGATACCTGCGTAAGCTTTGAAAATTCTCCTATCTTAAACAAAGTAAGCCCCCCTTCAATGCATACGTGTGGCATAGGTTCACTTGCTCAGCATGATGAAAATGAAGGCACACAGCGGGCATGGCTGAAGACATGCGTCAAGAGGAAGTTTGCGTTTCCCTGGTGAAAAGAACCCTTGCGGCCTGATACGCTTGCGCAGCAATGGCTCTTGCCTCCTCCGCCATGGCGTTCCAATGGGAGTCGATTTTATCCATATACCATTTCAACCCGTCTTTATAGCCCATATGTTTGACCACAAAGGCGTAATGCAGCCAGTAGCCGGGCATCATGATCTGGCTTACTGCGTCGGCGTTGGAAATGCAAATCTCTTCCATCGTTCCCTGCCCGGCTGCCACAGGGGCGGAGTGGGAGAAGATACACCGGCGGACAGCATCGATCTTTTCAGCAGGATACCCATGAGCCGACAATATCTCCCCCGCCCTCTCCCCGCCCAAGATGTGGTGATTCGCTACCATTGCATAATCCTCTATGGCGGAGATGTCGTGCAGGTAAGCAGCCAGGGCCACAACCTCCCGGTCGGCATGAAAAGTTTGCGCCAGCATGTCTGCTATTTGCGTCATCACACAAATATGCTTTTCAAAGAAAGATGTATCGAATGGCCCTGTCCCCTGGCTGCAGACATCCTTTATCCATATACGCATCTGCTCTTCCAGCATATCTATTCACTCCTTCAACACTTTACGGTTTGCCTGTATCATAGCAAGGAAAGAACCTTATGGCAACATATTCCTGGAACTCAAAAAGCCTTCCTTTCGGAAGGCCATTTTATATAGGGCTCTTGGTACTAAGCGCTTAGCTGTTCCCGTATTCCTTGCCGCTGTCATGGCTGAGCTGCCAACTGATGCCGAACTTGTCGGTTACCATACCGAACAGGTTGCTCCAGAAGGTTTCCTGAAGCTCCATATCCACTTCGCCGCCCACAGAAAGTTCATGGAAGAGGCGTTTGATTTCATCCGCATCCTTGGTAACGACAGTCAGGCTGATGTTGGTACCCTGAACATACGGCATTCCGGGCGGAGTATCACAGAACATGGCAGTAGAGCCCAGGATGTTCAGGTCGGTGTACATGATCAGCTTCTTGTCCTTCTCATCCAAAACCATTTCCGGATCAGGCGGCGCATCCCCAAAGGTCATAAATTTGGGCGCACCTGTCTTGAATGTTTTGGCGTAAAACTCTACCGCCTCGCGGCAGTTGCCATTAAAATTAATAAATAGCTGTAAAGCCATACGATTCACTCCTTTGTTTATGTGGTTGTCCCAACTGTTTTGTACCACAAAACAAGGAAGGCTAAACAATCGGCTTTGGTTTGATTATGCCTCAATGGATTTTAGGAGCGCATCTACCTCATGCATCTGCTGCTGGGTAAGCGGGCCGAACGCCATGGCCTTGGCGTTTTCTTGCGCCTGCTTCACGCTTTTGAAGCCGGGAATGGGGATGGTGTTTTCACTCCTGCCCCACAGCCAGCATAACGCGCCTTGGGCTTGTGTGCGCCCATTGCTTGTAAGCACTTCCCGCACGCCGTCCAGCATCTTCAAATAGGCCGGATCAGGCTTTCCGTCATGGAAGTATTTTACCCATTTATGTCCCGCGCCGCGCACATCATCCTTAGAAAGGGTGGAATCGTTTCCGAATTTGCCGCTCAATAGCCCCATGGCAAGCGGCGCCCGGATGATGCAGGCTAAATTTTTATCTTCACATAATTGCACCATTTCACTGGTATCAGCAAAGATATTCAGTTCATGTTCTACAGCAGAACAGTCAGGTCTCCTGGCAAAAGCCGCCGCACCGTCCATAAGATCCGTGCTCCAGCCATAGGCACGTATTTTCCCTTTTTTCACAAGCCGGTCAAGAACATCACATACAGGTGCTATCTGGCTTAACCCTATCTCCCATACATGCAACAGATACAAATCGATATAGTCAGTCCGCAATCGCTTCAGGGATGCTTCGCAGGCCTTTTCGATATAGCCTGGGTCCAAGTTCACCCCATGAAGCGTTTTGGTAGACTCGCTGCCGAAATATCCAAACTTGGTTGCGATCACCACACTGTTCCTGCGTTCTGAAATGGCCTGCCCAACGACTTCCTCACTGTGACCTATGCCATAGGCATCAGCCGTATCCAAGAAATTCACACCCAGGTCAAAAGCAGCATGAAGTGCTTTTATGGATTCTCTGTCATCTACGTCCCCCCAGCCATCCTGCAGGCCATCCAAGATAAACGGCCCGCCGATAGCCCAGCAGCCAAGACCCAAAGCGCTCACCTTAATGCCCGATCTGCCCAAATTTCTTGTCATCGTCATACATAACCCTCCATTACAACAAATTCATACAGCGTGTTTACCGGCATTAGTATACGATGACAGATTGGCGTAAAAAAGCACCAATTTGCATCAAGTTTTCTGGAGCCAATTTTGTAATATGATTTTGTGAACATGGCTTGCACGCAAAAAGACCTGCGCTTTTTGCACGCAGGTCTTAATGAAACTATTTACTTCAAATTTTTATGCAGCGTATTGAGCAGTGTTCCATCCGTGTTTTGCGAAAGCTCCCAGATACCCGCCCCGGCAAGACCCTGATTTTTGATGTAGATGGCCTTCTCACTAAGAGACGTAGCATCTTCATATGTGATGAAAGTGGAGCCATTGAATAGCCAGGGTGTCCTGCCAGCCGCCCCGTAAAAGCGGGTATAAGACTTGTCGATTAAATATTGAGACACGATATCGTCGTAGTCCAGCGACTTGTAGCCGCTGTAGGTTTTGTAAATGCCAGTTCCTCCGCCCTTCACATTGCTGTAGCGGTGACCGTAAAACGGAACGCCGACCGTCAGCTTGGATTTGGGGAATCCCTCTCCCAGCCAGGCCTGAACAGACTGTTCCACGCTCCACACAAACTGGGGAGAGGGATCAGTGGATCCGTACAGCGGAGCGTTGTGGTCGGTGTACTTGTCGGAAATGCCATGGATATCGTAAGCCATCACCAAGCCGAAATCCAGGTATTGGGCGATGGATTTCAACTGTACATTACCCACGAATTCCTTTCCCGAACCGCCGGCGATGGTTAACAGATAGTGTTTACCATCCTTTTTCCCTTGGGCGTCCAGCGTTTCCCGCAGTTTTTTCAGCAGCAGCGTAAAATTCTCTTTGTCCGCAGCACGGGAAGCGTTATCCGCCTTGCCGCCGCTGACAGGGAATTCCCAGTCGATATCCACACCGTCAAAGCCGTGGGCAGCAACAAATTCCGCTGCACTCCAGGCAAATGTTTCCCGGCGGCTTGCGGTGGATGCAGCATTGGAAAACCTTCCGGACCATTCCCAACCGCCCACGGAGATCAGTGTTTTCAAGCTGGGATATTGCTTTTTAAGCGCGCGAAGCTCTGCAAAGTTCTTCTCATCCACTTCCGGATCACCCAGTGTGATCCTGTAAGAACTGTTGATATTCGCAAACGCGTACAGGATATGCGTCAGCTTGGAAGCAGGAATGTCCGAGGGCGTATACCCTGAATAGGCTGCCCAACCGGCGTAGTATCCTGCAATAATCTTGCCTGTGGCTGCGTTGCTTTTGGTGGTGACGGTAATCTTGTTGCTGGCTCCGGAGATGTTCCCTGCCGCATCCTGCGCGGCCACATAAAAAGTGTAGGAGGTTCCTGGTTTCAGATTTGAAATAGTAGCTTCCGTTTGTGCCGTATACGTAAGGTATGCGCTGTTCATAAAGACGGCATACGATTTCACACCCACATTATCCGAGGATTTTTGCCAGGCAAGGCTTACGGAGGTCGTGGTAACGGAAGCTGCGGTAAGGTTTGCGGGCTTGGTTGGCTTCGACGTATCGGCCGCGGCAGCAGCACCGACGGACATGGCGCATAATAACAGCACCATCATTCCGGCGCCCAACGCCTTGAAAAACCTATTCGCTTTCACTCGCAAGAAAGCCCCTTTCTGCTAAATTAGGTCTAAATTACTATAATATATTTGTGCAGTTAGAACAACCCACAATATATGGAATCATGGAAAAACAGCACGAAACAGGGAGAATTGCCGAAAATAAACATCCTTAAAAATAGAATTTTGCGGCAAAAAAAGTCGGCGGTGTAAAGCGCCGAATCAGTGTGCCGGTAAGCAAAAAACTACATTCAACCTTGTGTAATGCCAATGACAATGCTGGCGATGAGCAGAAGTGATATGATTAAAATCATAACATCCATCGTGCGGACAGAAACCTTGATATGGCTGTACAGAGACACCCGAATCCCCTTTGGCTTCTGTACTGCCTTTTCTTTAGCATCCATAGGAATGCGCGAGTCCCGGCCCCTTTTATACAAATCCATCATATCACCTCTTCACCAGGGACTTGCGCACGTCGATAGCCACGGCCAGTACGATGATCAGGCCCCTGATAATATACTGCCAGTATGCGTTGACCTGCAGGAAATACAGTGAGTAGTTGATGGCCTGCAGGATGATCGCGCCGATAACAACGCCCTGTATCGTACCTACGCCGCCCGTGAAGGAGACACCGCCGATGACGCAGGCGGAAATGGCATCCAGCTCATAGTTGATGCCCGTGTTCGCGCCGACTGATTGGATACGGGCCGCCTCCAGAAAGGAAGCGATGCCGTACAATACGCCTGCCACCAGGAACACAATCATGATCGTCCTATCTACATTGACACCGGAAACCGCGGCAGCCTCCGTGTTGCCGCCCACGGCGAACATGTTCTTGCCAAATCTTGTCTTGTTCCACACGACCCACATGATCATTGCAATCAGCAGGAAGTAGATGACCGACAAGGGGATCTTCATATTCCCCAGGGTTAGGTTTCCCGCTCCCACATTGAGGAAACCGCTTTCAAAAGTCGACAGCGCCTGGGCAGAACCGGAGGGCTGGGCTTCGATATAGATGCTGTTCGCGCCAAAGGCAATCAGCTGCGTGCCCAGCGTGATGATGAACGCGTGCATATGCAGCTTGGCCACGCCAAAGCCGTTGATTAAGCTAAAGATCACGCTGATCGCAATTGCCGCCAGAAACGGCACGATCAGCGGAAGCTGCGCCGTCATGCCCTGATAATAACGCGAGGCATAGGTGACAGACTGTACCAGCGATGCGGTCACCGCAGCGCTTAACCCCAGCACGCGGCCGATAGAAAGATCTGTTCCCGCAAGCACGATGATACCGGCGCAGCCCAAAGCCAGAATACCTTTTGTGGATGCCTGCTTCAGGATGTTCAGGATATTGGAGAGTGCCACAAAGTTCGGACGGAGGATGCTCACCGTTACCAGAATCGCAATGAGAATGATGTACAGTGCGTAATTGAGCAGAAATTCACTGAATCTTTTGATATCGATTCTTGTCTTTTCCATGCATTTTCCCCCATTCTATACATATTTTGCGGCCAGGCGGAGGATCGTTTCCTGCTCGCCTTCAACTCCGCCAAACTCCTTGCCGCGTTCCACCATACCGGCCATCCGCCCACCCGACATGACAAGTATCCTGTCGCATATGCCAATCAGTTCCGGCATTTCGGAAGATACCATCACAATGCCCTTGCCTTGCTCCGCAAGATTTAAGATCAACTGATAGATTTCAAATTTCGCGCCGACGTCAATGCCCCGGGTAGGTTCGTCCAGCAGCAAAATTTCAGGATCAGTCAAAAGCCAGCGGCCGATAACAACCTTCTGCTGGTTGCCGCCAGACAGGCTGCGGATAGCCGTGCGCTGGCCGGGCGTTTTTACTTTCAGGCTGTCGATGACCCACTTGGTATCCTTGGACATTTTTCTGTTGGAAAGAAGCACCCTGCCATAGGAGAGCATATTGGAGATGGTGGAGTTGAATGTAAGGCTCATCACCGGGAAAATGCCTGTGGCACGGCGTTCCTCTGTGATGAGGGCAAAACCGTTTCTGATGGCCGACGCAGGTGTTTTGTTCTCGATTTTCTTGTCATGAAGCTTCATTTCTCCGCTTCCTTTGGTATAGATGCCGAAGATCGTATTTAGCAGCTCCGTACGGCGGGAACCGACAAGGCCCGCCACACCCAGCACCTCGCCACTGCGCAGCGTAAAGTTTACATCGTGGCAGGCAGGCTCGTACTTTCCGCTAAGGTCCTTTACATCAAGCAGCACATCGCCGGGAACGTTCTTTTTTTCGGGGAAACGCTGCGCAAGATCGCGGTTGACCATCAGGCAGATGATCTCATTGGTGTCAAGTTCCCTTGCAGGCCGGGTAGCGATCCAATGGCCGTCCCGCATAATGGTCACATCATCGGAGATGCGCAATATTTCGTCCATCTTATGGGAGATGTAGATGATGCCGACGCCTTTTGCTTTGAGCTGTTGGATGATCGCAAACAGATGCTCTACTTCACTTTGCGTCAATGAGGATGTAGGCTCGTCCAGCACCAGAATTTTGGCATTATAGGAAACTGCTTTGGCGATCTCCACCATCTGGCGTCTCGCAACGGAGAGGTTGCCGATGATCTCCCTGGGGTCTATATCAATGTTCAGTTCGCGAAATACGCGAACGGTGTCATCGTACATCTTTTTTCCATCGATAAACCTGTTCCTGACGGGGAGCCTGCCAAGCCAGACATTTTCCATCACGTTACGGCGCATCACCTGGTTTAATTCCTGATGGACCATTGCCACGCCATGATCCAGTGCGTGTCTGGGGTCGGAAAAATCGACGCTCTCCCCTTCCATGAGGATCGTGCCTGCGTCTTTTTTATAAATGCCAAAAAGGCATTTCATCAAAGTGGATTTTCCGGCGCCGTTTTCGCCCATCAGTGCGTGAACTGTGCCCGGCCTAAGTTTTAACTGCGCTTTATCCAACGCGCGGACGCCCGGAAACTGCTTATCGATGTCGATCATCTCAAGCAGGTATTTGGTACGCTGTTCACCCATGAAAATCACCGCTCTTTATCACTATGAAAAGGGAAGAGGCGCGATGTAGATTCACACCTCTTCCCGTGCCTTGTAAAGCGCCAAAAGAGTACCGGGTTATTTGACTTCGGTAATTTTTGCGTAGGGAATACGGATGCACTTGAATTTGTCATCGGTGTACTTGTAGTCGGTGCCGTCCAGCCATTCCTTGCCCTGTGCGCCATTGACGGCTATGCGGATGTTGGCCTTGCCCATGGCGTCGCCATCCTGCTTAACGGTAGCGGTCATGCCGCCTTTCTTAATGGATTCCAGCGCCGAGTCGACGGCATCAACGCCGATGACCACAACGGAGGGTTCACCGGCTACGCCGGTATTAAAGCCAACGCTGTTCAGCGCGGCAACAGCGCCAAGGGCCATCATATCATTATTGGCGAAGATGACTTCGATCTTATCGCCAAAGGATGCCCAAGTAGCGGTTATGGCTTCCTGCGCCTTCGCCTGGTCCCAGTCACAAACGAGGGTTTGGCCCAGCTGCTCCAGCTTTAAACCACTGGCTTTAGCCGTTTCAACGGAATACTGGGTGCGGGCAATGGCTTCGTTGTTGTTGGCTTCGCCCTTGAGCATAACGTATTGCAGCGTACCGTCGCCGTTCCTGTCGATGGCGGGATTGGCCTTGTACAGATCGGCCAGGATTTCGCCCTGCATGTCGCCGGCTTGACGGGCCAGGGTGCCAATGAAGATTGTGCCGGTGTCAATAAGAACGGACTGCACTGTCTCTTCTGCTGGTTGCTTGTTATAGAACAGGAAGGGGATGCCGGCAGTTTTAAACATGTCCACCAGGACCTTGCCATTGGCGACCTCAGCCAGGTTGATAATGACGATATCGGGCTTTTCGCCAGCGATAATGGTAGCTTGCTCGATCTGCTTGGCCATATCGTCAGCCGCGTCGTACATGGTCAGCTTGATATTGATGCCCAGTTCGTGGGAGTATGCAGACGCCCATTTATCCATAGCGGCACGGACGGTGGAGCCATATGTGTCGTCATACTTCCAAATCAGAGCGCGCATGTCAATATCCTTCTTGGCTTGCGGGCCGGCCGTAGGCGCCGCGCTGGCCAAGGGTCCTACGCTGACCACGGGGCCCGGTTTGGTGGGGTCTACACTGGCGGCGCAGGATACAGTGGAAAGACCCATGATGAATACCATCACCAGCAATACCAGTCTCTTCATGAAGGTTCCTCCTTGCGATATGGGATGATTCTCCTTAGCGGAATGTACCGCCGCTCCCCTTAATTCCGGAACAGGCAATGAGGTAAAAGCTTAAACCGCAGTGCCTTCTTTTGACGTCTTGCCGTTTGCCCTTCGCTGCCTATCCATTTCCGGAACAAGCCGGCAGGCACGTGAAAAGCACGAGATCCCGCCAGTCACCCGCTGCAAATAAAATATCGCATCGCCATGAAGCGTGATACGCATCAAATGGCGAGCGACTTTTTGAGTCAATGTTATTATTGCCGGACATATGCCCCGGCATGTGTGGACATCCGAAAGATACCGTTTTTGTTGTTTCTAATACCGCGATTCAATAGCCAGGATATTGTCGTAAAGCATTTGGTTGACAGGTACTTTAAGGCCGTGCTTCTTTGCCAGATAGAGAACGGTTCCGGCAAACAGAGCCACTTCGCTGAAGCGTTTGGCTTCCACATCCTGGCGCATGGAAGGCTTTCCATTGGGGTCCAGCGTGTTAAGCAGCCGCAGCCAGTACTGCAAATCCGCTTCAGTCAGGATTACTCCTTCCAACTCCGATAAGGCAATGACTTCCCGCATGGCGGCGATCATGGTATCCCTCTGCATGCCTTCCTGCTGGATATCGCCATAACATGGGCCGAATACCGCCACCGTCTGGTTGACGCCCACGTTCATCATGAATTTTCCCCACATGCGCTTTTCCATGTGCTCATCCACTTCATAAGGAAAATCCACGCGCGCAAAGAAGCTTTGCACCCTTTGCGCCTTTTCAGGAAGGGGTCCCCCGTCAGGCGGCCCGAAGCACAATCTGCCCATGTTTTTATAGGTGAGACGGTTTCCAACCTTCACCGCATCCATGCCCTGGGCAACACAGTAAACCACCTTGTCCATTCCGTAAGCTTCGGCTATAATCCCTTCGCTGGTGATACCGTTTAACAGCGACAGGATCAGTGTTTTGGGCCCTACCTGGTTTTTTATGGCTTGCAAGGCATCATTCAGCTGCAGATACTTCACCGCAACGAGAATAAGATCGGCCGGTGTTGTTTTTTCATCCGGGGTAACAAAATGAAAGCTGCATTCTTCCCCGTTTGAGTACACCTTCTCCCGCTGATACCTCACAATCCTGTCCTGGTCGGCAATCATGCGAAGTTCTTCTTTTCCCATCCGCTTGGACAAATGGTTCCCAAACATCGTCCCAAGCGCTCCCAGGCCAATGACCGCCACGGTTTTTATTTCGTGCATATATTCAACCGTCCTGTTCTTTTGTAAGCTGTATTTACTTTACATCCGCCTCGTTGCTGTAGCCTCGCTGCTCCCAGTATCCTTTGTAGTTGGGATCGTCGGATAAGGTGATGCGGTTTACCCACCGTGCCCATTTATAGCCCAGCTTGTCCTCCGCCACCACGATAAAAGGGTAACCCATCTGAGGCGGAAGGTCCAGCCCGTTGGCGCCATAAGCCAGGATCAATTGCTTATCCTGAACAGTCTTAAGCGGCAGCGATGTGGTGTATCCGTCCACCCCGCCAAAAATCACCGTGACCGCCTCGGGCTTTGCGCCCGCTTTGCCTATCAAATCGTTCAATAGAGCACCCTTCCAAAGGACGGTAGCCGACCAGCCTTCCACGCAATGCAGCGTGATCAGCCTTTCCTGGACGGGCAGTGCCTTCACCTCATCGTAAGAAAAGGTTGCAGAAGCATTTGTAAGCCCATCTACGGTAACGGTATAGCCGTTCACATCTACCTGCTGGATACCTTTGATGGAATTATCCCGGGGGCCGACGGCAGGATCCAGCCTTATACCCTGGTACTCCGTAACCTCATTTTCCCTGTACCGACGCTGCGTAGCCGAGGATACGCCTTCTGCCGCGCTCCTTGGCTGTTGAGTGCTCGCGTTACCGGCGCAACCGGACAGCAAAAAGGGAAGGGAAAGCAGAACCAGCCATTTGTATTTCATTGAAATGCCCCCTTTCTCCTTCATCATAACCAAAAAGGCTCGTAAAACAATGCAAAATGCGCATTTTCTGCGAAGCGCGGGTTTTAAAGCAAAAAGAAGGGAGCGTTCTGTATAAGGACGCTCCCTGAATATAGATTGACTTTATTATTTTGAGCATAAGTCTCCGATGGGGTTATCCATCATGGTTGCCATCCTGTACTTATGCATGTGGCCATCATTTTGCGTTGTCATGGATTCCAGGAAGTGAACATGCCTGTCTCCCGTTTGAATGGAGCCGCCCGTTCTGCCCCACCCCTCATGATAGTGATCCTCATAATTATCCGTGCGGAATCTTATATCATGGTAGTGATCGTTATTTCCAAGGGGCCTTGCCTCCCCCGATACCGTGGCAAAGCGGTGATTGTGGGGCTCCGTCTGCGGTTCGGCGATTTCCACGGTTCCTTGCACCTCATGCACATGGAGCTGCGTCCCCGAACGAACCTGGCCGGAGGCTCCAACCATTTGACCCTGATTGTGGGCCGAGTTCTCCACGTTTCCTTGCTGCCAGCCTTGATATGAAGCTGCATTTTGTGTATTTCCCGGTGTCCAGTTCTGGTATTGAGCCGCGCTCTCAGTGTTTTCCTGCTGCCAGCCGTGTACAGGAGACACATTTTCGGCTTCCTTCCGCCTCAAATTATCTTCCATATGATGCCTGTCAGACTCTTCTCTGCAATGTTCTTCCCTTTCCTCTCCTTCCTCCCTTTCTTCCCTTTCTTCACGTCTACGCGTACAACGGTCGTCATCGATGTACATCAGAATCCTGGGGTCTTCGCATGGTTCATCAAACAGAATGTGATGGCCGCGACGGCAATGGCGGCCGCGGCGGCGCTCTTCCATTTCTTCCGATTCGACGATGAAGCTATTTCTGCTTTCATGTTCCATATCCATATCAACGCGCTCCTTTATGTTGAACCTATACATTGCATTATGGTTCCATAAACCTTATCGCTTAAAGCGTCCGAAGGCGCATATGAGATAGATTCATGCCCATTATGAGAATATGCGGCGCCATAGGAAAGTGTGATGCAAATCAAAAAAGGCCGCCGGCTAAAGCCGGCGGCACAAGCATCATTTGGGAAAGCAAGATTACTCCGCGGTCTTGGTGATCAGGGCAACCTGCACGCCGATCTTGGGCTCCACGGTCTTGCCGGCCAGGTAATCCACAGCGGTCTGGACGCCGATGATACCCATCTGGTCGGGCAACTGCTGCACGGTAGCCATCATGGTGCCTTCCTGGATGGCGGCAATAGCGTCTTTGTCGGCATCGAAACCAACGATGATGATGTCGCTGCGGCCGGCCTGCTGGCAGGCTTCCACAACGCCCAGGGCCATCACGTCATTGTGGCAGAAAACGGCCTTCACATTGGGGTTGGCCTGCATCACGTTTTCCATGATGGACAGGGCTTGGGTGCGGTCCCAGTTGCCAATCTGGCTGCTGACGACCTTGATGTTTGCAATGGTGTCCACCGCCTGGTGGAAGCCGTCGCCACGGTCCTTGGCGGCGGAAGCGCCGGCCTGGCCCTGGATTTCAGCGATCTCGCCGCCATCCGGCAGCAAAGAAACAATGTATTCGCCGGCAATCTTGCCGCCGTACACGTTATCGGAAGCGATATGGCTGACGACTTCGCCGCCATTGGAGGAACGGTCAATGGTGATCACGGGCACGTTGGCCTTGTTAGCCAGTTCGACAACTGCGGGAGCCGCATCGCTGTCTACGGGATTGTACAGGATGGCATCCACGCCGCGGGAGAGCAGGTCTTCCATGTTGCTTACGTCTTTGGCGGCATCATTGGCAGCGTCCAGAACGATGAGTTCCACGCCCAGCTCGGCAGCCTTTTGTTGGGCGGCTTCGTACATGGTGACGAAGAACTGGTTGGCGGTGTCGGACAGCATCATGCCGATGGTGGTGGTCTTTTCTGCCATAGCAGGCGTAAACGCCAGCGCCATCATGGCAACCAGGACGAGAGCGAGGATTCTTTTCATGGGTATTCCTCCTAGTAGATTATTTATTTAGCATACGGGGTATCTCACCCCGCATCACTAACGCACGGAATGCTATTTGCGCTTGGAGTAGGCGTCCAGCAGCACCGCGGCCAGGATAACGCCTCCCTTGATGATGGTCTGGTAGTAGCTGGATACATCCTTGAGGTTTAAGATATTGTTGAGCATGCCGATGATCACCGCACCGATAATGGTATAAAGCACATGGCCTTCACCGCCCCGAAGCGAAGTGCCGCCGATGACCACAGCCGCGATGGCGTCCATTTCATACCCCTGGCCGGCCAAGGGCTGGGCGGCCGCAACCCGCGCGGTGACGATGATGCCCGCCACGCCCGCCATCAAGCCGCTGGCCATGAACCCCAGGATCTTCGTTTTGACCACGCTGATGCCTGAGAGGTAGGCCGCGTCCTCGTTTCCGCCAATGGCGTAGATGTGGCGGCCATAAGCCGTTTTATTCAGGATGTAGTACACGATGGCATAGATGACAGCCATGATGATGATGGGAACAGGAAGAAAATCGTTGAAAACCGCGCCTTGCCCCAGCAGCTTGAACGCGTTTGCGCCGGCCGTTTTGTTGATGGAAATGGATGCGCCATTGGTCAATACCAGCGTGGCGCCGCGAAAGATGGAAAGGGAGGCAAGCGTTACGATCATGGGCTGCAGGCGGCACTTGGCCACAAAGAATCCGTTGGCTGCACCCGCGGCCGCACCGATGATGATGGCCGCCGCCACCGCCATTGCCGCCGCCCAGGGGCTGTCCACATGCATCATCAGGTAGGCCGCCATAGCGCCGGAAAAACCCAGCACAGAGCCTACGGAGATATCGATGCCGCCCATTAATATCGCGAAATATACACCCGATGCCAAAATGGCGTTGGCGGAAATCTGCTTAAATATGTTGGTCAGATTGCCCACCGTAAAGAAGCGGTCGCTGAGTAAGCTGAATACCACAGTCACCAGCAGCAGGATCAAAAGTGGGCGCAGTTTTGTGAATATGGCCGTGGTTTTTTTCAACATCATGGATCACTACCCTTTTCTGTAAAAGTGCTTTATGCCAAAATCATTTCCATGATCCGCTCCTGCGTGGCCTCTTCGCGGCTCAGTTCACCCTTTTTGCATCCTTCGTTCAAAACCAGAATGCGGTCGCTCATGCCCAAAATCTCCGGCATTTCGGAGGAGATCATCAAAATCGACTTGCCTCTTGATTTCAGTTGATTAATGAGCAGGTAAATCTCCTTTTTCGCGCCGACGTCAATTCCGCGTGTAGGCTCATCCAGGATAAGCACCTCGGGCTCGGTCAAAAGCGCTTTGGAGAGCACCACCTTCTGTTGGTTGCCGCCGGAAAGGTTTCTGACAAGCTGCTGCAGCGAGGGCGTTTTGATATTGATTTTATGAACATAGTCCTGGCAGACGGCCTTTTCCTTTTTTCTGTCCACCTTGCCATAACGGATGACGGCCTTCAAGGCAGACAGGGTAATGTTGGTGCGCACGTCCAATACCATCACCAGGCCGTTGCGCTTGCGGTCTTCGGTCATGTAATACAGCCCGCGGCTAATGGCCTGGCTTGGTTTTTGCGGATGAAAATGCGTTCCGCCCAACATAACCTGACCATCATGCCAGGGGTGCACACCATAAAGCGTCTGTGCCAGCTCCGTTCGGCCAGCACCTACCAGCCCCGTTACACCCAACACCTCACCACGATGCAATTCAAAAGAGATGTCGTGTATCAGGTGGTTGGACAAGCCTTTCACCGACAGCACTGTCTCGCCCGGCTTCCCCGGCTCGTAAGGGAATTGCTGATCCAGCGCGCGGCCAACCATCATGCCGATCAGTTTATCCTGGGAAAGCTGCGCAACCGGTACCTCTCCGATAAACGCGCCGTCCCGCAAGATGGTGGCGCGGTCGCATATTTCAAACACTTCCTTAAGCCGGTGGGTGATGTATACGATGCCCTTTCCCTTTTGCTTCAGCTCGCGGATGATGGCAAACAAGCTCTCTACTTCTTCATCGGGAAGCGCGTCCGTCGGTTCATCCATTACGATCACCTGGGCATCCAGCAGCAGCGCCTTTGCGATTTCCACCATCTGCTGCTGGGCAATGGACAGTGTTTCAATCGTGCGCCTGGGGTCCAGATTGATGTGCACTAGTGCGAGCATTTCCCGCGACTTTTCGATCATGGCACGTTGATCAAGCGCACCGGGCTTTTTTCGAAGTTCCCGGCCCAAAAAGATATTCTCATAAATCCGCATCTTGGGGATAAGATTCAATTCCTGGTGGATGATGGCCAAACCGTCGTCCTGCGCCTGGCGCGCATTTTGATACACCACGTCCTTGTCTTTGAACGTAATGGTTCCTTCGTCCCGCTGATAGACGCCTGTTAGCACCTTCATCAGTGTGCTTTTGCCGGCGCCGTTTTCCCCCAGCAGTGCCATTACCTCACCTTCATAGACGTTCAAATCTACGCCCGAAAGTGCTGTTACACCGGGAAACCGTTTGACGACGCCCCTTATTTTCAGAATCTCTTTATCCATTCAACCTCCGCGATTCCTTTCCAGCGATTGATACGGTATTTACTAGAAGTCATCCGGAACTTTTGAACACTTTGCACGATGTAATCGAATACATAATAGCGGAACAAAACAACTTTGTCAATATACAACGTATGTATTTGTTGTTACCAGGTTCAATGCCGTCGCGAACCCTCTGCATTATATATGCCAAAAGACGTCCGGCATTCCCGGTTGATTCTTATGTTGTCGTTCTGTGAATAAGTTCCACGGGCAGAATCTGCTGATGTGATTTGGCTTTTCCTTTCGCCATCAAATCAAACAACGCATCCACGGCGATCCTTCCCATTTCGTCTGTCTTTTGCCGGATTGTGGTCAAGGGCTGGGAGCATTGCTGCGCAATGGATGCATCGTCAAATCCAATCACTTTTACTTGTCTGGGTACGCTGACACCCAGCCTGTGCAATGCCGTAAGTGCACCCACTGCCACAGTATCATTGGCGCAGAAAAGACCGTCAAAGGCAAGCCCTGACGCCACCAGGCCGGTTACCTTCCTTTGTGCCTCATCAAAAGTGATTTCGTCCAGCTTAAGCACCAGCCGCGGATCTACAGGAAGCCCCTTAGCAAGAAGTACCTCCCGCCATCCCTCGTAGCGGTCTGTATATGTGGACACTTTTCGCCTGTCCGTTAGAATGGCAATCCTTTTGCAGCCCTTCTCAATCAGTTCCCTGGCCGCCAAGCGCCCTCCCTCCCTGTTGTCGGAGGTGATCAGCGTTGCGTTGGTTTCCGAAGCGCTTACCGGGTCGCGGTCGATATAAATGGTTGGCATGTCATGAAGCGGCGCCATGTCGCCGCTGGACCTGCCGGAAATATAGATCAGCCCTGCTATGCTCTGGGCTTTGAGCATTTTCAGCGATGCTTCCTCCAGTGAGTCGTTCTCCTTGATGTTGCACATGACCGCCAGATATCCATGATTCAAAAGCGCATCCTGTACAGATAGCACGATGCGGGCAAAGAATTCGTTGGTAATATCGGGGATGATGACACCAATGATGTCCGACTGCTGCCGTCTTAACCCCCTGGCTACCATGTTGCGCATGTATCCGTACTGATTGATCACCGATTCCACCCGTGCCTTGGTATCCGGCGATACGCTTGGATGGTTATTGATCACGCGGGATACAGTCGCGTCCGATACGCCCGCAAGTTTTGCGATTTCCTTGGTGGACAATGCCATGGCAGATCCCTTTCCGTCTTGTAATCGATTTCATAATCAGCCTGTGTAAAGCCGCCCGGAAGCGGCATGCACAAAGGCTTTAGCAGTTCATACTTTTCTGCCTTTATGATAATAGATATTTCGGCATAAAGCAACCGCATTTTGCCGATCCGTATGTCCATCTATTTCTATCCAATCTGCTGGCCAGGACGTCAAACGCAGGAGGACTCAAGCAGTTCCCGCACATCCCGGCAGACCACCCTGTCCATTTTATCCCTTATCTCCACCGGTTTTAAGATATCGGCACCCTCCCGCCACTCTCCGCGGCCGCAAGGAACCCTTACACCAAAAGGCTTCTTTTCTCGGATGGCTTGTACATAATCGTGGATGCTTGCTAGAGGACTGTCAAACACAACACCCATCACTTCATCATTCAAATAGGTATTTGCATGGTGGATATCTGACCCTGCTGTTACCGGCAAGCCTAGAACTTTGGCATACCTTGCGGCCAGAATATCATTTTCAGGCCGGTTGGAGGCATTATAGGCTTCCACGCCATCCACGCAGCCGGTGGATAGGCGGATGGCGGAAATATATTCCCTGTCCCTGAAGGGGTGGGCCTGCACCACGCAGCCGCCAGCAGCGTGAACGGCATCATACTGTTCCTTGCGGCTCCAGTGTTCGGCTTCCGGATGGTCCAAAAGCCACTGTTTATCCAGGCCGTAGATCAAATATTCGTCACCGTCAAAATGCTCTTCCCAGCCGAAGAAAACAGAAAAGCCCGCTTTATCCCCTTCCTCCCTGGCATCCTCATAACCGAGGCAGAACAAATGGATGCGCTCCCGCCAGGGAAGGGTGCGGGGCACAGCAGTATTGCCGCCAAAGAAATGATCGGTGACAATAATGCCTGCATACCCTAAATCTTGATACCGTTTAATGTATTCTCTGCCCAAGGAATGACCGCAGGCGCTAGCCATAGAAGTGTGCAGATGGGTTTCGTAGATATACTTCATGATTTTCGCCCGTAAAGTCATTAACTTTATTTTGCTTACGCAGTCAGTTTGCGCAAGCGCTTATTCACTATCTGATCATAAAACATGTATTGCTGCATGACACCAGCAAAACCCTCATACCTGGGAAAAGGCGAAACGCCGCCATATTCATTGTCAATGACCCGCTGTATCCAGACATCCACAGGCGCCAGATCCAGGCGGTGATATCCAAAAAGCATCACGCAGCTTGCTACTTTGACGCCTACGCCGTATAGTTCCAGCAGTCTTTTCAAAAGTGCTTCGTCGTTCAGGCTGTCAAGTGAGCCAAGATCCATTTCTCCCGCAGCCACCGACCTTGCCGTGGCCTGAATATATGGCGCGCGGTACCCCAGGGAGCAAGCGGAAAGCTCCTCAAGGGATGCTTCCGCAAGCCTTTGGGGAGTGGGAAAAGCGTATTCTTCCCGTTCTTCCGTCAATATCCGGCTTCCGAAGCGGCGGCACAGCTTTTCGATTCCATCCCGGATGGCGGGGATGCTTTTGCGCTGGGATAAGATGAAGCTTATCAGCGTTTCGAAAGGATCCTGGCGTAAAATGCGCAGCCCCTGCCCCACCTTGGCCGCCCTGGTAAGATATGCATCCTCCCGGTCCACGGCGTTTAAAAACATGTCATAGTCGGTAGAAAGATCGAAATAATCCTCCCAGACAGCATGGAACTCCTCCTGCGTGCAGGAGAAGCCGAATCTTTCGCCTCCCAGGGAATCGATCAAAAGGCGCCTGCCCCGCTGAATGACTTCCACACGGCCGGGCGCAATGATCCGCACGCGAAAACATTGACCGCTTTCGGCGATCGCCTCCGGATCAAATTTTTTTATGGAATGGATAACCATTGAGCGTACCCCGGTTTTCTTTTAATGAAAAGCCGGTCTAAAAAATAGGCCGCAACCCATTATACAGGATGGCGGCCCTTATGGCAAATTGACGTATGGACAAGAATCACTTACCCCACAGCATGGGATCGGTGCCGCGCAGCTTACTTATGGCCTCTAAAAAGAAATAATCTCCATAGACGATGTTCACGTGGCGGCCGGCCCCGTCATCGTGATAGCTGGCGGTACATTTTTGCAAAATGCCGAAGCGGTCTTGTGTATAATCGGCGCAAAGCTCGTCCAAGGCATGAAGCATACGCAAAGCGGCCTTCATATACTTTTCGCCTTCCTCTTTTTCCACAAGTTTGGCAAGCTCTATGAGCCCGCAGGATGCGCAGGCGGCGGCAATGTTATCGACCCGCTCCTCTCCCTTGGGCTGGCGGAAGTCGCAGTCGGTGAGCCCATCCTCCCGGATATTGGCAATAAAATAGCCGGCAATTTTCCGGGCGGCATCAAGATAACGCGATTCCCCGGTGTTCATGAAGCTGATGGCAAAGCCGTACAGCGCCCAACTTTGGCCCCGGGACCAGGAGGAGCCCTTTTCATAGCCCTGGCCGCCGGGGGAATCCAGCGCTTCCCCTGTGGCGGGATCAAATATCATGATATGGTTGCAGGAGCCATCCTCCCGAAGGAAATAGCGAAGCGACATATCCGCGTGGCACTTGGCGATGTTTGCATAGCGCGGATCGCCCGTCTTTTCCGTGGCAAAGTGCAAAAGGCTCAGGTTCATCAGGCAGTCGACAATTGCCCAGCCCTCTTTTCCCCTGCCGTTCCAGGCGCGGATAAAGCCCATGGGATTAAAGCGCCCGGCAAGCACGTCTGCGGCAATCAACGTCTTTCGAAGCGCTTCCCCGTTGCCATTAAGCCGCCAGTCAGCACCAAAGGACATAAGGTACATAAAGCCCATGTCATGGTTTAGCAGGTCGTAGCGCACAAGCTCCGCCGCAAGCAGATCCTGCACGCGCCTGGCTTCCAGCATAAACTTCTCTTCTCCGGTAGCGGCATAAAGCTGCCACATGATGGCCGGCCAGAAACCACCGGTCCACCAGCTGTTGCCATCAAATGGCGAAGGGATCCATGTGCGGCCCTCGCTTTTGTAAGGGATCATCCCCTCCTTTGCGGCAGCATCCATGGACCATAAATATTTGTCGCTGATTTTCGAAAAAGTTTCATCCAGCCAGCTTTGCATATTGAATTGCCTCCTTAGGGATATTCTTCCATTTTGCTATACCGTCCTCCACCGCGCCAAGAACCGCGGATACAAGCACTGTTTCGCCTGACGGTATCTCCGCGCGCAATGTTGGCAGCACCGTTCTTGGATACAGAAGGTTGGTATTCGGCTCAGGTATGACGATTTGTGATGCTTCATAACCACACAGGTTTACAATGCCGCTTACCATGTTACCGCATACAGCCAGCGCCGTTTTGTCCTCCGTTTGTGTCTTTGCAAGGCCCGGCCCGTCATCACGGCTGACGGCATATCCCCCTTCCGCTGCATAAAGCCTGCGGGGTGTTGTGATTTTGTGGATGCGGATGTGCCAGTCATTCAGGGGAATGACCGTTGATTCCACCTTTACATCCGGGAAGGGATGCCAAACAGATTCCACCTTATCCTCACTTACTTTATACTCCTTGCAGCCCTGCCTTACATGCCAGTAGCATTCATCCTCGCTTAGCGCCAGCATGCTGTCGTATGCGCCACGGTTCAGCATGAGAGCGCTTTTTGGCACGCTGAAACCAAAGGCCGTAGAGTAAGCAAATTTTTCATACTTGGCTTCCGAATGGGCGTGCTCGAAAGCTCGGTTGCCTGCGGGAAAGGCCTGCACATGCTTGTTGTTTTCATCCCGCACAATCAGCATGCGGGCACGCTCCTCGCGGAATAGGACGGGTGGGGTATGCTCCTTTTCCACGCTTGTCCAGAAGGGATGGTCACCAGATAGTGCCAGCGGCGCGAAAGATTTCATGGCCCAGTAGGGCGAACCCGGCGCGTTGTACCCTTCGGCCATGATGAGATTGGGGTACCCATAGCCGATGGTGAGCACCCCCTCCTGTGTGAAGATAGGCCGTGAGAACCACTTGCGCATGTTCCCAAGAAGCAAACCTTTGTAAATGCCCCAGTCCACCCTTGCATTTTCGCTTACGCCAAGAGGCAGCGCGCCAAAGAAGGCGCTTTGGGCAAAACGGTAGCTGAGGCTGCGGCCGTAAGGCAGCGCTTCCCCGTCAGCGCTAAACCAATTCTCAAAGCGCTTTGCCATAAGCCACGCCCGTTCCCGATATGTTTGACAGCGGCCGGGGTCCAGCTTTTCCATGGCTCTTGCGTACAATAGGCCGTAGTAATGGAAGCCCCAGGGGGTGTAGTAATCCCGCTGGTCCATGTAATCGTAATACCAGCCGTCCCCCTCGTAATGCTCCTCCATCATGTTAAGGTCACCCGCCAGCATCTTGGCGTCATAGGGCAGGTCATTCAACAAGAACCCCACATTGACCAGCACCCGGAAGAAGCGCCAGTTGTTCTTGGGCATATCGTACAGGTTGATCTGGTTCAGCCAGCGGTGGATGTTTCCCTGCGTCTTATGGTCATGAGCAAAGAAAAATGCTTCGGGAGCAAAGCACAACGCCATGCCCATGACGGCCATCTCCACCATGCGCTGGTCAAAAGGGCCAATATCACCCCAATACTCGGGATGGTTGGGATCCGTTCCGTTTTTAAGCCCCTCCATCCACTTATCCCACAAAGGCCGGGCGCTTTGTGATTTTCCCATCATCAGTGGCGCTAAAGCCCATAAGGGGCGGGACCAGGCTTCCATCTGGGCAATGGAATCGGGATACAACGCGCCCGTATCTCCCAGGTGGATTAGGGCGCAGCCGGGAGACAGCTTACTAACAAGCGGCGCCAATAATTGCAGGGCGGCCTGTTCGAAATCCGCCCTTGTCCTTAGCGGATTGTTTTGTACGGGATTTAACATTCCATAGTCCTCCTGGATATTTCAAAAGTGCGGCATTGTTCCTTCAAATCAGGCAAAGTTAGCGTAACGCGCCACAGGCTGCCGGGGAAGTTACGCGCCATACGCCGGTCGGTAACGGGGATTTCCTCGCATGAAGCGATCAGAGATCCATCAAAGCGCATGATCATCTTTTCCGTTTGCATCATGCCAGCAGCAATCTCCGGTTGGTGGCAGAGCATAAAGACCCAGGTGACGGGCGCAGCGCTTTTAAGCCTCACCATATCGGTAAGCACGAAGGAATTTCCCTGATACCCTGCCGTTCTTACAAGGGACAACATGCCTGCTTCAGCGGGATAGGCCACCGCCATGTCCAGGGAGATTCCGCTTTCCCCCATCTTAACATCCCGGGCCGCGAAGGCACAGCCTGGCTGCTGCTCGAAACCCGCCACCAAGGGAACATTGTGATTCATGCTGCGGGTGTTTAGGAGGGTGTACCGTTCCGGGCCGAAGGTCTTGGCTGTGTATACCATGTTGCCTGCATCCACGATCTCCGGAGCGCCATCTACAAAAAACAGAAAGCTGCCCACATCGTTATGATTGTGGTTCTCCCCGTTGTGGCCGCCCTTCACGGCTGCATACAAGCCATCTCTTTGAGATGCCCACACCTGCAAGTCGGGAAGAATCACCGTATCCAACCTGTGGTATTCGCCTTGCGGCTTGGGTACAGGGAAAAACAGCTTGCACAGAACACGGTAGGTTTCCGGCGTATCTTGGGGTAAAATCCCTTCCGCTGAGGCGGCGATTTCCGCGCCCAGCGCTTTGAGACCGTCCTGACCTGTTTTCATGCCGTAGCGGTACACGCGCTCCCCATCCAGCATGGGTTTTGCGTCACAGTCGGCGAAATTCCAATAAAACGGCCCGGCAATGTGGGCATTGCACGGGAATGCGCCAATGGCCTTGATGTGAGGCTCGTTATAAAAAGATGTCCGCCCGCCCGTTACATGTTCAATATGCTCCAGACAATCCAGCAGCGAACCGCCGGCCATGTTCCAGTAGCCGGCGCCCTCATCGCACCCGCCATCCTTTGGCATAACGGCAAGATAACTGTCCAGCATGCGCATGGCCCGCTGGATGCCTTCGGCAAGGCGGACATCGTCCAGCTCCATCAAAAGCAGGGTGGCGATCACATTGGATAATATCCATGGCGTCCAGTTGTTCACATCGCTCCTGGTCATACCCATCCACCAGAAATCATCATGGTGAAAGAAAGGCTTCACAATCCGCCGCTCCGCCTCCTGATACACACGCCTTATGATCAGGGGGCTGACCGCGTCAAGCTCATCCTTTAAAAGATAACATGCCCATAACAGCAGCGCGGATGTCTGGGCCGCAAACAGGTCGATGTATGGATTTTCAATGTCAGGCAGAGGCCGCTCAGCTGCGGGGCGCATACCTGGATGGGAGGAGCCGTTGTGGGCGCTTACACCCCAGAAGCTTTCCTCACAAATGCACCACAGCCCATCCACCACCTGGTCCATGTACGCACCGTTTGACGCTATGCATTCGGCCAGCATGGCGTTTAGCAGCATCCTGCGGCGGGTAAAAAAGGGCGTTTCATATACAGCCCTGTCCCCCGTGCGAACAAAGGCCAGAAACCGTGTCGCGGAAAGAGACGGATAGTCTGCTCCCCGCTGCGCCCCGGCAGCGTATAAAATCTCCTCCCGCATCTTTTGAGGAATACCCTCCCACGCAGCCCGGTTTGCAGCCTTTGGTATGGGCAGGCGCTTGTCTTTGGGCACAAAGAAAGCGCGCAGGTCATTTTTCTCCAAGTATTCTGTAAACATATCGTTCCTTCTGTCTGCCGTGCAAGCGGCAACTGCTTCGGAGAAGCCATAAGATAATAACCACTTAAAGAGTTCATTTTGGGCCCCTCACGATGTAAATCCAAAGCCAGCGGCAAGCCTTGCTCAGATTTATGAGCATCAACAGTACACTTTACACCTCATCAGTCGACTTCGTCGACAGCTTCCCCTCAAGGGGAAGCCTTCGGCTGCCTCCGTTTATGGCCTGCCAGACCAAAGCCTTCCCCCAAGTAAGCATTGATTTATTCGGACATATGTCATTCTGAGCGCAGCGAAGAATCTTGAACTCTTTGCTACACTAAGATTCTTCGGTCGCTTCGCTTCCTCAGAATGACACGTTGGAGCTTTAATCAGCGTTTGCTTGAAGAGCTAATTTGAGCCCCTCACGACCGTATATCCAAAGCCAACGGCAATCTTCGTTCGGATCTATAAGCTTCAACAGTACACTTTACACCTCATCAGTCGACTTCGTCGACAGCTTCCCCTCCAGGGGAAGCCTTTACCGCCTACGTGTATGGCCTGCCAGACCAAAGCCTTCCCCTTAGAGGGGAAGGTGGCATGAAGTGCCGGATGAGGTGTCACATACCAAATATATCTCTTCTGGATATCTGCCTTTGTTAACCCCAAAAGCAAATATCAATTTTCAATTACATTATCCTTTCAAGCCGGTGGTGGATATCCCTTCAATAAAGTACCGCTGCAGGAACAAGAAAACGATCGTAACAGGCACCAGGGAGCACAGCGAGGCTGCCATGATCAAGTGATAATCGCTGGTGTACTGCTGTATGAAGCGGCGCAAACCCACCTGTATGGTCTTGTTTGCATCCGTAGCCAGATAGATCAGCGGGCCCATGAAATCATTCCACGTATTCACAAAGGTGAATATGGTCAGCGTGGCAATGGCGGGTGTGGCCAGGGGCAGAATAATGCGTGCCCAGATGCCATACTCACTGAGCCCGTCGATGCGCGCCGCTTCGTTCAGTTCGCCCGGGATGCCAAGATAAAACTGGCGCATGAGAAATACGCCGAAAGCGGAAAAGGACTGAAGTATAATCAGCGCCCAAGGCGTATCGTATAGGCCCATGCCACGCATCATGATAAACTGCGGCAGCATATACACCTGCCATGGCACGGCGATTGTGCCGATGTAGCAAAGGAACAATGCATCCCGCCCAGGAAAGCGCAGCTTGGCAAAGGCGTAAGCGGCGAAAGAGGATGTGAGTATCTGCATAAGCGTGACTGAAACGGCCACAAAGGCAGTATTCTTAAAATAGGTCGTCAGCGGAACCCTTTGCCAGATGAGCACGTAGTTTTCCCAGTGTCGCACGGAGGGAATCCATTCAATGGGATAACGGAACACATCCTTATCCAGCTTCAGGGAGGAGGAGACCATCCACACGAAGGGAAGAAGGGCCAGGCAGGCCAGAAGGGCCAGAACGATATACAGTGCGGTTCTCCCCAGCACATGCAAAACGGAGGTTTTCTTGTGAGCGGGCCGTGTAACAACAGTTGTCATGGTTCATACCTCCTTTTACATGTAATTGACCCACTTTTTCTCGGCGCGGAACTGTATTATCGTCACGCACAGCACAATGGCAAACAGCACCATGGCCACGGCACTTGCGACGCCATATTTGATTTGAGTGAAGCTCAAGGTATAAATGTGATAGACAAGCATCAGCGTGGAGCGGCCCGGGCCGCCCTCGGTCATGATGGCCACGATATCGTAAATTTTGAAGCAGCTGATCACCATCATAATGGAAACGAAGAAGGTGGTGGGCGTGAGCATGGGAAAGGTAACCTTCCAAAACCTCTGCCAACCGGTGGCGCCATCCACCGTGGCAGCCTCATACAGTTCCCTTGGCACGCCCTGAAGCCCGGCCAAATACATTACCATATAATACCCGGCGCTGCGCCAGACGCTGACGATAATGATGGCCAGTATGGCGTGATCCTTGCTTTGCGTCCAGGATTTGCCGACGTTAATTCCAAACACCGAAAGAAATTGGTTGATGGGGCCATATTTCATGAGCAGGTAATTCCAGCATGTGCAGATTGCCACAATGGAAGCCACATAGGGGAAGAAGAATATCACCCGCAACAGCTTTGCGGTTTTCGCCGCCCTGTTCAGCACCATGGCCAGCGCCAGGGAACAGGCGATGGTCAGCGGAACGGTGACGGCGGTATACACAACTGTGTTCCTGAGTGCAATGCCCAGGTCTGATTTTGTGAAGCTGAAATTTTTGAAAATGGTTATAAAGTTGTCAAACCCCGCCCAGGTAATCTTTTCAATGGTGCCGCCATTCCAGTTCATGAACGCCAGCACAATAGAAAACAGGACCGGCACCAGGGTAAAAATCAAAAAGCCCAGGAAGTTGGGCGCGAGAAAAGAATAGGCAATGAATATGTTTTTTCTATCTTGCCTTGAAAACTTGCGCTTTTTGATATGCGCCGGGGCGGCATTTTGCACCATGAAGGACCCCCCTATTGGTAGTTTCATAAAAGGGGAAGGGAAGATGACCTCCCCTCCCCCTTCAAAGTACGTACAGCTTATTTTCCCAGCAGTTCCGCCACGCGGGTATTCATGTTGGCGATGCCCTCATCCACGGTAACGGTGCGGGTCATGATGTTGGTATGCTCTTCGTTGACGATGGTCTGGATCTCGCTGACTTTGTCGACCACAGGCCATTCAATGCTCACGGCAGCAGGAACCAAAGCGGCCTTGCTTACTTCATCCTGGGGGAAGCCGGGAACGGAGGCCAGGATGGCGGCTATGTCCGCGGACACATAAGCGGGACGTGTGCCCAGGGCGGCGATAGCTTTTGCGCCTTCTTCGGACGCGCGCCAGGAGATGAACTTCCAGGCCAAGTCCTTGTTGGCGGAAGCTTTGTTGATGGCAGCGCCGGTAACGGAGCCGAAGGAGGAACCGGCAGCGACGCCTTCCAAGTGGGGAACAGCGGCAATGCCCCAGTCAAAGGTGAAGTTTCCGGCATTCTTGTCCGCAATCAGGGAACCGGCCAGCCAGTAGCCCATGGGGAGCATGGCGATATTGCCCTGTTCGAAAGCGTTGCGGTAATGCAATCCGGCAGCCCTAAGCTCGCTATACTCCATGCAGGCGCCAGCATCTGTAAGGCCAAGGGTCAAATCGTAGAAATATTTCAGATCGCTGTATTCTCCGTCTGCCATGGTGTTCACGCCGTCGCACACGGCCCAGTTGGCTACAGCAGACAGCCAGGTGTGGTAATGGGTCCCGTAGATCTTGTCCACACCTTCGCCGGAGGTCATTTTCTTTGCCAGCTCAGCGTACTGATCCCAGGTCATGTCCGAAGTGGGATAGGCAACGCCGGCCTTGTCAAACAGCGTCTTGTTATAGAACAGTACCCAGAAGTCAGACCGGTAGGGCAGTGCGTACAGGGCCGCGTCGGGGCCGCGGTAGTACTTCTCCATGCCCACATAGGGCTTGAGGTCGTAGCTGTCGGCGGCAATGTAGCTTTCCAGGTTCTCCACATAGCCCTGGGCGATCCAATTTTGAAGGTCGCGCACTTCCTTGACGTCGAACACATCGGTGGTATCGCCGGCAGCCAAAGCCGTGGCGACCAGCGTGGCATATTCCTGGGAAGCCGTGTCCACATACTGCAGGTCCACATCCGGGAAAGCAGCCTCAAAGGCGGCCTCTGTGGCTTGCAGATAAGCGGCGGAACCGGCGCCTACGTCCCATGTCTTTACGGTGAGCACCGTCTTTCCCTGGGCAAAGGCCATGGCAGGCATCAACGTCGCCACCATCAGGATGGCGAGCAGCAGGGCGGTAACCTTTTTCATGAAATGTCCTCCTTTTTCGCGGATATTTTTGGGTTTGACTTCAGCCTTCGTGAAAATGTAAGAAAAATAGTGAAACAATCAAAACAATATTGTAAATTCTTTCACCACTTCTCTTGCCCGTTTGGCTTTCAGTCTCTTTCTTTGTGGGATCATTATACAATTCGCACCATAGAATGTCAACAACCAAATCCAACATTGCTATATTTGCCGGATTATTTAGGCACACGAACGCAATATAGAATGAAATATTATTGTAATCGCTTACAATTTCCGATTGCCTTCCCCGTCGATTCCATGTATAATGGATACAACTAGCCCGGCTACGGCTGCAATGGAAAGGAATGCCTCATGGCAAACAAACAAGTCACCATTTACGACATCGCCAGGGAAGCTGGCGTATCCATCGCCACCGTGTCACGGGTCATGTCCGGGCATCCCAACGTAAGTCCCAAGACACTTCAAAAAGTCAACGACGTCATTAGCAGTCATAAATACGCTCCAAGCTCCGTAGCGCGGGGGCTGGAGAAAGGGAGAACGGGGATCATCGGCATCATACTGCCGGAGGTTACCAACCCTTATTACGCCAGGCTTTATTGTGCCGCAGACGACGAGGCCCGCCGCCGGGGCTATTCCGTATGGCTGCACCAGCTCCCTCCCAGCCGCCCCTATGTGGAGCGGGAGGTAGTGGAGCAGCTAATCCGCCGGCGGCTTGACGGGGCTTTTTTTATGGGCGGCATTGTGGAATCCCAGCATGAGGACCTGCCCGCCGCCATATCCGAACTTCATAAGTACATGCCGGTCGTGGCCATTTGCCCGCCCATCGAGGGGCTGGAATGCATTTGCCTGTACAACGACTTGGCAATGGCTATCCACCAGGCGGTGCAGCACCTGCACATGCTGGGCCATGACCGTATCGCCTTCATCGGCGGCTCTTCCATGGTGCGCTTATCCGGCGCCAGGGGCCGCGGCTTTCTGGATGCGTTGGCGGAATTGAACCTCAAGGACGACACGGCCTATCACCATGAAGGCGGCTATACCGCAGAAGCCGGGGAAATTGCGCTTTTGAAACTGCTCACCGGGCTGCCAAAGGAAAACTGGCCCACCGCCATCATCGCCTTCAACGACCTGGTGGCATTGGGCGCCATGAAGCAGCTTGCGCTGATGGGTTTGAGCGTTCCACAGGACATGGCTGTCATCGGCTGCGACAACTCCTTCTTTGCCCCCTACTTAAGCCCGCCGCTGACCTCCATCGACCTTCACCCCGAGGAGCATGCCCGCAGCGCCATCACCGAGCTTCTGACCGCGGTGGCAACGCCGGTGGCGCCCTTCAACCTCATGCGGGACGCAACGCTGGTGATACGGGAATCCTGCGGCGTTAAACTGGGAAGGCGGACAATGAAATAATCCTATTCCATACAAAAAGAAAGCCATGGCATTGCCATGGCTCAAACTATCAAATAAGTTTTGAGTCAACTTTTTCTCCTATTTGTTTGGATCGCGCTTGGGCTCGCTGATCTGCGCCGCCAGCTTCTCCGCCGACAATTGACCTGTCCCAAACCTTTCCAATGCATCCTCGTACATCGTGTGCGTTCGCATTGGCGCAAAGCATACCGTGCCCGTATAATTGTCCAGGTCTTTCAGATACCCCGCAGTGACAGTAGAGGGGGAGGAAACCTCTTTGGGGTTGTGTACTCTGGGTATGACGTCCCTGAGAAGATCCGCGTTCCCTCTCCCATTTAGGCCCCTGTCCTTAAGGTCATATTCCATACGGCCTATGATCTCGTTGAGCCATTGGCTGTCCGCACGAACGGCAGATATACCTGCAATACCTCGCATCAGTACTGGCTGGTCGCTTGTGATACGGAAAGGTACGGTGTGGGACAGGCCATAGTCCCTGCCGGCGTTATATAGCTCCCCGCCGCTGTAGTTTTCAAACAGCTGCAGCATGTTTGGATGATTCTTTTCAATGGACTCCGCCTGATACAGCCGCAAACCGACGTCCTGGGTGCGTTTCAGAAGCGCGATGAATGCCGGCGTATCAAAATTCAGTGTTTCTCCCGCAAAATACTGCTGCATCTCCCATGTGTTGATCAGTATATCCAGCAGCCAGCGAACGTAGCTATTCTTTCCCCCGCCTTTGTGAGAGGAGAGCGTATCCGCTACACTTATGTTCTTTTCAGGCTTCTCCCCGATTCGTTCCATCCATTTTTCCAAAAAATCCAGCAGCTCCGTGTAGCTCCCAGGCACATCCTCTTTCGTTAGGCCCGCTGCGTCCCATGCGTCCTGCCGCCAATACACCGGCATAACAGCCACAGCTCCGTCTAATCCCGCAAGCCCGACGATTTTGCCATCCTCGGTGGTGACAAGTTTCTTGATGTCAGGGCGCAGGCGGTCCGTCCACGCCCGAATGATCTCGCTGTCCGACAGGTCCGCCAGCAGGCCCGCGTTTTTGGATGCTAAAAAATCATCGCTGCTGGTGCGGAAGCTGTAATGATCCGGGGCGTTATCGCCTTTAACGATCGTCATGTAGTCGTCCCAGCCGTAGTAGGGCATGGTTGTCTGTATGCCGTGATCCTGCCAATAGACGGTTTCGGCGATCGGTCCGCCCAACCGCAGAGGCGAACGGGTATCCTCCGCCAGTGCAGCCGAAGAAAACAGAATGCATATCACCAGCAGAAAATTGAAAATACGCTTCATAGATTCCTTCCTCCCAATAGGATCAAGCCGGATGATGAAAGAGTTACATTCGGCCTGCCGTAGATTTTTTTCACAAAAATGTTCACCGCTTGCTTACGGTTTGGGTGTAACGTTGACACGCCATGTTTGCTCCTTACGTGTTTCCAGCAGGTACTCGCCCGTCGGTGTGATTTCCCAGTTGGCACAGAACATTTGCAAAGTGTAGCTGGGCTTTGCGTCATTGCTTTCAAATTCGAACATGAATGCCACGGTGCCGTCTTCCCGGGGGAACAGCGCATAGCCGATGGTTGCTGATGAAAGGCTCCCATCAGGGTTGAGCACACCATCCGGCAGACAGCGGGTCATGCGGATCGCAGCCCCTATGGCAGCTGCTTTGTCCGCATAGGTTGGTGCGTCTGCAGGTATTGATGCATCGCCGTAGAGCGTATCGTAACCTGCTGGATCGCTTGGCTTGTAATCCTCGGGAATCAGCACAACCGGAGTACCCGCGGCGGCCTTCATGGTGCCGCTGCCGTAGACGGTACCATCGCTTAAGATCACGTCATCCATGGTGTAGATCACATCGCCCACCTGCGTGGATTCGCCCGATGGGACGATACTGCCGGCCAGAAGCTTTTCTTGTTTGTCAGCGCCATAGAACCAGCCGAAGATGTTTGCCGTGGGCGACAGCACTGCGGCCAACGCGCCGCATACCATGACTGTCAGTAAAGCTGCGATCAATACCGTTCTTAAGGGTTTTCTTTTCATGTATTCTTCCTCCTTGCTTGGGCGCAAGGTATACTGCACACGGGCTTTAAAGCTTTCGGGCACATCGCCGAACGCTTTTTTGAAGGGGATATCCGCCATACGTTTCACAGGTCTTGCACCTCCTTGAATGCGTCATCTTGTCTCATTTGATTCCGTCCGCGGGACAGGCGGGATTTCACCGTGCCGCCGGGCAGATGGAGCAGGCTTGCGATTTCTTTCATTGAATATCCCTCCACATAGAAAAGCACCATGGGCAGGCGCAGCTTGTCAGGCAGCCCGCAGAAAAAGCGGTACAGGTCCTTATCCGCGCCTTGTGGAACGACCGGCTCGGGCAATTCTTCCACGGGAAGCTCCCGCTTGCGCTTTCGCAGCAGGGCATAGCACTCATTGATTAAAATTCTTACGATCCAGCCTTGCAAATTACGCTCATCCCGTAAAGAAGCTTTCTTGCAAAGCGCCTTTTCCAGTACAGATTGCACCGCGTCCTCTTGATCGCAGGGCTGACGTAAAAGGCCTGCAGATATACGGTACAATGTGCCCTGCATGCCGATGATCATTTGCACGAATTCGTCATGTGTCATATGTACCTCTCTTTGGTTTGTAAATCGACTTACACCCTTATAATCATTAAGCATGCCAAAAGGTTCCGTAAAATGCAAGAGTGGCTGATAAAAATATAGGAGGCATCTGGCGGCAGCAAAAAAAGGAGCTGCCGCAGCAGTCCCTTATTTGCTTAAAAATACAAATAGCAGATATTGAAAGCAACAGAGAGCAAAAAATTCAACAAAGTGGCATGTGCCACTTCGTTGATGCCCTGAACCATGATCTTTTTAGCCCTGGCTTTTCTCGCTGCCAGGTTACTTCAGTTCTGACGGAATATCCGCGATGCGGTGTTCCTTCATTGACATGCGCTGTTTCACATTTTCGTTCCTCCCTGGTTCAATAGCTGCTCCAAACGCACCCGCGGGTTTTGATAATGTGTCTTGGCGGCAAGGCATGTGCCGGAGATGGCTTTTTGCGGGCACCAGCTGAAGCAGGCCGCGCACTGCTGGCATTTATGAAGCCATACAGGCCTGCCGTTTTCGATTTGAATATTGCCCACCGGACATACACTTTGGCAAATGCCGCAGCCGGTGCAGCTTCCATCGACTCGGAACTTCTTATCCTCCTTGGGAATCATAAGCCGGGCTAAAGGGTTCAGCATCCCCGTCAGCAAGTGATCTTTTACGGCAGCGGGCGGAACAGGGATACCGGCTTTCTTTTCAATGGCCTCCGCCATCTCCTCAAGCTTTGCCCGCCACTCGCCGTCGGTCATCATCCGCCTGCCAAACGTCAAAATCCACCCTGCCGAAAGCGAAAGGCCCCGCTTTTGAAGAAGCCCTTTTACTGACGCCATGGAAGCGCCGGGCAATCCGCCGCAGGTGATGACGGCAAACAGGTAGCGCTGCTTCCCATCCGCTTTAAGCCGCTTCACAAAATCACGCACATACGCAGGAATGCCAAAATCAATAACCGGCAGTATGAACCCCACCCGCCCATCAGGCAGAACTGCTTCCCCCTGCACAGATGACATGGGCCGTATTTCCGTATCCGATACAAGCCGGGCAAGCCCCTGTGCCACGCTTAGGGAGTTTCCCCTGCCGGAAAAGTAATAGATCACATTCTCCATGAATTTCCCTCCAATACAATGTTTACACTGGAAACATCGAGAGTATAACACCCAATGTTTACATTGTCAACATCGTGTGATAAAATGTTTCCTGCAAACTTTTTCACATTCCGGGAGGCGTTTTCATGCGTGAAAAGCAGTACCATCACGGAGACCTGAAGCAGGAATTGATCCGCAAAGGGATTCAGCTGCTGGCCAAGGAAGGCTATGAAGGGTTTTCCTTAAGAAAGCTGGCTGCATCATGCGGCGTGAGCCATGCCGCGCCCTACAAGCACTTTCAAAGCAAAGAAGAAATCATTGCTGAGATCGGCAAGGTAATCGCGGTGGAGTTTGGAAGAGCACTTTACCTGGCCGTCAGCCTTCATCCAAATGACCTTAAGCAGCAGCTGACCGCCATGTGCAGGGAGTACGTTCATTTTATGGTGGAGAACCCCGACTATTTCCGCTTCGTGTTCATGACTTCCCATCAAAAGCCCATCGATATGAACGACGGTCTCCTTCAGGCAGGGAACAGGCTTCCCCTGACCATTGCACTTGATTGTGCCAAGGCTTATTTTAGCCCGCTGCACGGAGAAAGCTGGAAAAATGACTTTCTGGCCATATGGAGCATGCTGCAAGGGTATTCGCTGATGCTGATTTGCAGGACCATAGACCCAGGTGAGGACTATCTGCTTCCGATACAAAGAATGGTGGAAGGATATTTATACAAAATATGACTTGATGTTGGAAAAAAAGATGAAATATGTCGATTCTTGTTTGCCAATTTACGGCTTGTATGATATAATTTCCTTCACTACAGCAGTATTGCATACCCCATCGTTTACGGAAAAGGTATAGGACAGCAAAACTGGTCTTCCGTTTTCTTGTCGTTTATCTTGCGTTCAAACAGGAGGAACCCTACGATGATATCCAATAATCCTGCCGGACCTGCAGAAATTATGGTCTTGGCCGGCACGCAAGAGGACCTGTCCCTATTATCTACAATGCTTTCTGACCACGGCTATCAGGTTCAGCCCGTAGATTCCGCTGAACAGGCATTATCCTCGCTCAAAATCCGGAAACCCGACTTAATACTGATGGATGTCAGTTATACGGACATGAGTGTGGATTATTTGTGCCGGCAGATCAAAGAGAACAGTCTGACAAATGACATACCTGTGATTTTCATCACACAAATGAATACCGGGAGGGCGGCAGACCATCAGTTAGAAGGGGCTGATTTTGTCTTAAGGCCTTGCCGGGAGGAAGAATTGCTGCACAAGGTGCACAAAAGGCTGGAATCGCGCTTTCAGAAAAAAGAATTTGAAGATTTGAATCACAGCCTGTATGTGGCACAGGAAACGCTTCGCACAACGCTTATGTCGGTCAGCGACGGCGTAATCTTAACAGATGAAGACGGCCGCGTTACCATGATAAACGACATAGCCAGGAATATGACAGGCTGGCATAAGGACAGCGCCATTGGCCAGCATTCTCATGAGGTAATCCGTATAAAGAGCGAGCAGGCACAGGAAACCGCAGGTTGCCCTACGCAAAATGCAGCGGGTGCAAAAACTTCGATCGGGTTAAACAGCCACGCAGTGCTCATTTCCAAGGAGGGCATAGAACGGCCCATTACCCACAGTACCGCGCCCATCCTAAGCATTGCGGGAAAGCCTGCAGGCTTTGTCCTTACGTTCCGGGATGTAACCGATGAACGGCTCCATTTAAATGAAATAAAGTTTTTAAGCTTTCACGACCATTTGACCGAGCTGTATAACCGCCGCTTTCTGGAAGCCGAACTAAGCCGCCAGGAAGAATCTGACAGACTTCCCATCACACTGGTGATGGGTGATCTGAACGGGTTGAAAATGACAAACGATGCATTCGGCCATTTTGCCGGGGATGATCTGTTGCGCAAGACAGCAGCGATCCTCAAAAGGTGCTTCCGCCAGGAGGATATCATCAGCCGCTATGGCGGAGATGAGTTTGTGGTTCTTCTGCCTAACACCACCTCTAAGGCAGCGGAGGCAATGGTCAAAAAGGCACTGGGCAAAATCAGAGACAACAAATCAGGAAAAGGCATCCTTTCCGTTTCCTTTGGGTGGGACACCAAAACAGACAAAGAGCAAAGCATCTCCCAGGTACTAAAAAATGCCGAGGATAACATGATCAAGCGCAAGCTTTTGGAAAGCCCAAGCATCCGCAGCGCAACCATCAACACCATCGTCCAAACGCTGTATGAGAAAAACTCCAGGGAGGAAGCCCATTCCAAGCGGGTCAGCAAGCTAAGCTCCGCCATAGGCCAGACCATGGGGCTGCAGGAAAGCGAGATTAACAAAATCAAATCGGCAGGGCTATTGCACGACATCGGCAAAATCACCATTTCCAACGAGGTGCTGGAGAAAAGGGGACCTTTGGAAGCGGCGGAGTGGGAGGAAATCAAGCGCCACCCGGAAACGGCATACCGTATTTTATGCGGCGTCGCCGAAATGGCGGACCTGGCCGAAGCTGTGTGCCAGCACCATGAGCGTTGGGATGGCAAGGGCTATCCCAGAGGGCTTAGGGGTGAGGAAATCACGCTGGAAGCCAGGATCATCTGTGTAGCAGATTCATTTGACGCCATGACAAGCGAGCGGCCTTACAGGAGTGGCATGCCGGTTCAGGAAGCCAGGGAAGAGCTTCGCCGCCAGATGGGAATCCAGTTTGATCCAGAGGTTGTTCGTGCCTTTTTGGATAGCGGTTTGGTATAATAAGATCGAGAAAATGACAGAGTCGCTTTCGCTGATTTGCACTTTTTTGTCCAAATAGTGTGTACCCCCGAACAGGAAGCTTTCTGTTCGGGGGTACACTTATTACTCACTTTTCATTATGCTATGAGCTTCCTTAAGCGTGTTCATGACGGGAATATGCTGCGGACATTTTAGCTCGCACCGGCCGCATTCCAGGCAGTTTGCGGCTCCCCCGCCGGAATTGGCAACCACCAGGGAATAGAATGTCTTGCCGAACAAGTCCCAGGGCGAAAGGCCTGCATCGTTGTAGATCTTGAATATTTCCGGAATATTGACCCCTGCAGGGCATGGCATGCAGTATCCGCAGCCCGTGCACCCCACCTTCACAGTGCCTTCATAGGCTTTTTTTATGCTGTCAATGAGTATAAAATCGCTTTCAACCATGACATCCGCATTGGCATCGTCAAATATCCTGATATTGTCGCGCAATTGATCCATGCTGCTGACGCCGCTTAAAACTACCTTGACTTCGTTGAAATTATAAAGCCATCTCATCGACCATTCCGTAAGCGATCTTTGCTCCGCATAATTTTCAAGATGCTGTTTCACCATATCCGGCGGATTGCCGCCCAAAAGCCCGCCCTTTAACGGCTCCATGATGACTACGGGAATACCCTTCTGGGCGGCGTATTTGAGGCCCCTTACCCCCGCCTGGTGGTTTTGGTCCAGGATGTTCAATTGTATCATGCAAATATCCCATGGGTAAGCATCGATGATTTCCTGAAAAACCTCGTAATTGCCGTGGAAGGAGAAGCCAAATTTCTTGATTTTGCCCTGTGCTTTCAATTCCTCCATGCAACGGATTCCGTCCGTCTCTTTCACGATCTCCCAATTGGCTCGATCCAGGCAATGCATGAGGTAAATATCGATGCAGCCGGTTTTCAGCCTTTCCAGCTGCTTATGAAAGTAGGTTTGATAGTCATCCCGGCTTTTCACGTCACAGACAGGGATTTTTGTGGCGATCACCACTTTCTCCCGGTAGCCTCCCGACAGGGCCCGGCCCAGGATTTCCTCGCTGTCGCCGTACGCATAGGCCGTGTCGAAGTAATTCACCCCATGGTCAACGGCATAGCGGATCATTTTAACGGCTTCAGCCTCGTCGGTGATTTCACGCCCATCCTTATCCTTGGTTTTGGGATACCGCATACAGCCCATGCCAAACCGGGAGACCGCAAAGCCGTCTAAACCAATACTGCTATAATGCATCAAGCACCCTCCTCATGCCGCCAATACGCGGTAATGATGACCTTTATCAATTGCATTATAACGGTCCAAAGCGGCTTGCCAAAGAGCCAATTGGCAGTGAATTTTCAGGAGCCAATTATGGGGTATCCCATTTGCCAGCGGTACGTTCATCAATGCGCCTTGTCAGGCTGTAGGTGAAAGCGGTAAAATGCTTTTGCCAAAACCGGCTTCCCTGAATATTGAAGGATTCATAGTCCACACCCAGCCTTATAAAGCCGTTCTCCCGCAGCCAGTCAACAATCGTCTGAAGGATCGCCGCGCCATAACCCGAACCCCGCAAGCCGGGTTTTACATATGCGCCGCAGATGTTCATAGACAAGGCATCATCGGAAGCGAAGGTTTCGCCGCCATGGCGAAGCTGCATGTAGGCCACAGGCACACCGTTTTCAAAAGCTGCCCAGGCGTACTGGTCTTTATCCAAAAGCCAGCCGCGCAGTTCTTCCAAGGTGCAATTCTCATGCACATACATGAACATGGGGGCATTTTTGTAATACTGCCAATGCTCCCGGTGCAATTCCAGCAAAATATCGGCTTCTTCCGGCTTGATCTGACGAATATCGAAGCTTTCTTTTCCTCTGACATGAATATTTTGAAGCGGACGGACGGCATCCACGCAGCGCAGGCCAAAATCCTGCCAAAACCAGGCGTTCACTGCCGCATCATCATGGGCGTACATCGTGATCGCATGGGAAAGAAGGCCTTTTCGCACCCATATATCAGACGCTGCCGCGTACAATTGCTGATAAGTAAGCTGCCTGTTCTTCCCTCTTGCGGCGTGGCCGTATATCGGGATGTACACGCCCCGGCTTGTTCCGAACAGTTCCCCAGCCTCCATGCCGGTCAAAAAACCCTGCAGTTTGTTATCCTCCACCGCGGCAACGCCCAGGCCATTCCCGCAAAGTTCCGCTGTCCTATGGGCAAAAAAGCCGGCATCCCTGCTGTCCGGCAGGACGGGCACGGCTGCGCGCTCCGTTTGATAAGCCTTTAAGAGCAGTTCACCCGCCTCAAGGATGTGATTTTCTTCAAAAGGAACGATGTTCATGCTTCCTCCACCTTACATCCCCATCGATGCGCCCTTGTCAAACACGGGCTTCAAGGCATGGTACATTTCGCTGTACATAGAAAATCCATCCTGGTAGGCTGCCCGGTTTTGCGGATTGGGTGCTGTTTCCGTTTCCACCTTCAGCACGGATACCGCCTCTTCAAAATCACGGAAAACGCCCGCGCCCACTCCTGCCGCCATCGCCGCACCGAACGCGCCGCCTTCGCTTGAGGCGGACAATGTGTATACGGGCAGGCTGAATACATCCGCCAATATCTGCCGCCACAGGGGCGAAGCGGAGCCGCCACCGGATACGATTACTTCGCTGCCGGGAATGAAGGAGCAAATGATGTCCGCCACCTGCTTGAAAGCATACGTGACGCCCTCCATGACGGACCGGGTGATATTGCACCGCTGCGTGCCCAGCGTAAGCCCATAGAACATGCCCCGGGCGTTGGGATCGGGGTATGGGCAGCGCTCCCCGGAAAGGTAAGGCACGAATATCACGCCGTTTGATCCGGGAGGCGCTTTTTCCGCGCTCTCCCCCATGATCTCGTACACGTTCCGGCCAGTCCGGGCCGCCTGCGCCACATCATGCTCACACAGCGCATCCCGGTACCAGCGGTACGCGCCTCCCGCCGTCAGGTTGCAGCCAAAGGCGTGATACATGTGGGGTGCGTTGTTGCAGAACATCTGAAGCCTGCCTTCGGGATTTGAATAAAACCTGTCCAGCCCCATGGACACGTTCCCGGCAGTGCCAATCACCACGCCGATCCTGCCCGGCTTTATCAGCCCGGAGCCCGTTGTCTGGATCACCGCGTCTCCGCCACCCATGTACACCTTGAGGCCTTCAGGCAGCCCCGTTTGCCTGGCAGCCTCCCGCGTTACATAGCCGGCCAGATCGATGGATTCCCCAACGGGCGGAAAAATGCTCCGGGAAAGGCTTGCAATTTCGATCAATTCCTGTGACCAGGCCCTATCCCGGGTATTGAAAAAGCCAGTGCCGGAAGCCTCCGATACATCCATGGCGATTTCCCCGCAGAGAAGATACCGGATGTAATCCTTGGGGCAAAGGAACACGCGCATCTTTTCAAAACTCTCCGGTTCCTCTTCATAAAGCCAAATAAGCTTTCCCCCCGTGTAACCGGAAAGCATGGTATTGTTTGTGTAAGAAAGCAGTTTTTCAAGCCCGCCGGCCTTTTGAATCAGCCGGTCGCATTGGGGCTGGCTGCGCTGGTCGCACCACAAAAATGCCGGCCGGATGACCTTGTAGTCTTTGTCCAGCGCCACAAGCCCATGCATCTGCCCGGAAAAGCTGACGCCCATCAAAAGATCTTTAGGAACGCAGGCTTTGGACAAAATTTCATTCAGGCCATGCTTCACAGCCTCCCACCAGTCCTTTGGCTGCTGCTCCGCCCAGCCGGGCCTTATTGTATACAAAGGATACTCCTGTGTGGAGGAAGCAAGTACAAACCCGCATTGATCCATGAGTATGCATTTTGCACCGGATGTTCCTATGTCGATGCCGATCAAATATTGTTTTTTCATAAAAAAGCGCCCCTTCGCCTGAGCCATATGTTCTCTGTGTAGATGTCCACTGTATGGTACCATATATTGGTTCAAGGAACAAGAACGTATCATTCCCTCTCTCAATTTACCGCCTTCCTGCGGTATTTTATTGTAAACGTATGGTATAATGGTGAAAACAGGGAATACATAGACTATACTTCTCAAAAGACAGGTGAATGAAATGCGCGTACAAGAAGCTGCCGCGTTTGCAGGCAAGGTCCGGGATAACATATCGAAGGTCATCATCGGGAAAGAGGAAGTCATCGACCTGATGCTGGCCTCGCTGATCGCCAAAGGCCATGTTCTCTTGGAGGATGTGCCCGGAACCGGAAAAACGGTGATGGCCAGGAGCTTGGCAAAATCCATCTCCTGTAACTTTTCCCGCATACAGTTCACCCCTGATCTGATGCCTTCCGACATAACCGGCGTCAGTATTTTCATGCCCGCAGCCGGTACCTTCGAGTTTAAGGCTGGCCCGGTGTTCACCAACATTCTGCTGGCAGATGAAATCAATCGTGCCACGCCGCGCACCCAGTCGGCACTGCTGGAGTGCATGGAGGAGCGGCAGGTGACCGAGAGCGGCGTGACCCACATGCTTGCGGCGCCGTTTCTGGTGATCGCCACGCAAAACCCGGTGGAAATACAGGGCACCTTCGCGCTGCCGGAGGCACAGCTGGACCGCTTTTTGATGCGGCTGAACATGGGCTATCCCACCAACCTGGAATCCATCGCCATCCTGAACCGTTTTCTAAGCGACGACCCCATCGCCCATTTGGAGCCCGTAGCCGCAAGGGAGGAGCTGCTAAGCGCCCAGGCTGCCCTATCCACCGTTACAGTGTCCCAGCCGGTGGTCAGCTACATCGCGGCACTCTGCGAGCAGACCCGCAAATTCGAGCAGGTTCAGCTTGGCGTCAGCCCCAGGGGCATGCTGGCACTCATGCGTGCCGCCCAGGCACTGGCCTTGATCCGTAGCCGGGATTATGTGATCCCCGATGACGTAAAGGCCCTGGCCGTCCCGGTTCTTGCGCACCGTGTCATTGTGCGGGGCATGTACGGAAAAACAGGCGTTGCCCAAGCCTTGATCCAGGATACATTGAAGGCCGTGCCCGTGCCCACAGAGGAGCGCGCCTGATGAACGCCGTAATGCTGCTGGTGGCGCTGTCAACGCTGCTGATTGCGCAGGGCCTTGTCATGCGCCGGTTTGCGCTGAAAAGAATCACCTATGAGCGCCGCTTTTCCCGCCTTGCCGCCTTTGAAGGCGAGGAGGTGGAAATGGTGGAGGTGATTCGCAACCGAAAGCTGCTGCCGGTGCCATGGCTCCGGGCGGAATCCCGCATCTCCCCGAACCTTCGATTTAAAACGGATATAGAAACGCACATCACCGGCGACCAGTACCACAAGAGCGTATTTTACTTAAAGCCTTACAGCCAGATCACCAGGCGCCATACGGTGCTACTTAAAAAACGGGGCTATTATCAGGCAGGCGCAGTGGCCATCACTGCCGGCGACCTGATGGGCATTGCCAGCCCCGTCATGCAGGCCGATACTGGGGCCGCCATTGAGGTGTATCCAGGCCTTATGAATATGGAGGAGCTTTCCCTGCCCTCCTCCCGCTGGCAGGGGGACCTGCTCGTAAAGCGCTGGATCGTATCCGATCCGGTGTGGGTTAGCGGTATCCGACCCTACGCCGCAGGGGATGACCCATCGAACATCCACTGGCCCGCCACGGCCCGCCTTAACACCCTGCAGGTGAAGGTGCATGATCAGACCGCCGATGTAAAGCTTCTTGTGGTCATCAACGCCCAAATGTCGGAGCACCAGTGGGCCGACCTTATGGAGTATGAACAGCAGACGGTGGAGCACATGATCTCCCTGGCCGCAACCCTGTGTGTGGATATGCTGAACCATGGCATGGAAGCCGGCTTTGCCGCCAATATTCCTTTGGACAAGGGGGCCGAGCCCGCCATATTGCCGCCGGCCCGCCATTCCTTGCGGGAGACGGAGATACTGTCTGCCATGGCACATCTTACTGCTGCGAAAACCCACACGTTTTTGTCACTGCTGGACCGGCTGGCCGCCTTTACCGGCATGGATATGCTGCTTTTGTCGGTGTACGACAGCGAGCTTATCCAGTTGAAGATCAATACATTAAGATTAAGGGGCAATACCGTAACGCTGCAACTTATCGAAAAACAAGCGCCCCCCAAAGCCGATCCATCCGCGGAAAGGAGCGCAGGTCGTGAGAAGTAAAGAAAATTCAAAACAAAAAGCAGCTATGCAGCCTGTTACTGGAAAATTCCTCACGGCCAAGGCCCTGGCAGCGCTTCATATATACTTGGGTTTTTCACCTCTTTATTTGCTGCCGGGAGCATACCTCCTGCCATCAAACTTTATAGCCATCTTGCTTTTGCCGCTGGCGGCCCTTGTTTTTACGTACACATCCGGCTTTTTTTCAGGAAAGCGGCGCAGGCTGGCCTTTTTGCTGGCAATGATCCTGCAGGCATTGCTATGCGCCTTTGTGCTGTTTCCCTTGAATCCATGGTCAACACTGCTCTTCCTCCCTTGCCTTGTAATGATGCTTCTTTTCATGCCGGCCATCAACAGGCCGCTTCATCTGGAGTGGTCCACCTCGCAGCTTTCCCAGGGCATATTGCTTCACCTGATCGGGCAGGCAGTAAAGGGGCTTCCGGTTTTTGAGGGCGCCGGATCTTTTCTTTCTCTTTTCTTTTCCGGATATCTGATCCTGTGCCTGTTCGCGTTCAACCGCTACGCCTTGCTGGACGCATCGGGCGCGGATCAATCCCCGCCCGCAAAGCTTTATCAAAAGAACCGGCGCATCCTGACCGTTTTCGCATTGATCGCCCTCATCATAGCCGGCTTTAAGAGCTTTGAAACCGCGGTACTGGCTGTATGGGCCTTTTTGAAAAGGGCGTTTGCCACATTTATTATATGGTTGATTACACTTTTGCCGGACCTTGGGCAGGTCAATAACCAAGGCGCGCAGCAAGGGCCTGATCTTAGCGAGCTTGGCGGAGCTTCGGAGCCAAGCGTGTTTTCCCTGATCCTGGAAAAGGTGATAACGGTGCTTGCGGTCATCGTGGCCGTGCTGCTTCTTTTGTTTGGCCTATATCATCTTTACAAGCTGATAAAAAGGCTTTTGAAAAAGCTTCTTGACAGGATCAGGGATTATACCCGGTCCATCGGCGAAGGGTACACAGACAAGACGGAGAGCTTGCTTGACTTTGGTGAAGTAGCAAGGTCCGCCAAGGAAAAGTGGGAATCGTTTGCGCAGCGCCATAAAAGGCCGCCCTCCTGGGAAAGCCTTTCCCCCAGGGACAAGGTCCGCCGCGCTTTTGCCATGCTGCTAAAAAAGCTCAAAGATCCAACGCCCACCCTTACCGCAAGGGAAGCGCTTCAAAGGGGCGAACTATCCCTGCCGTCAGATTGCGCGCAGCAAATAGCGTCGCTGTACGAACAGGCACGGTACAGTAACCACCCCATTTCCCCGGAAGAAGCGGATGCTATGCGTAAAAGCACCGGTGTATAGTGAAATGATAGGAGAAGCAAGTATGAACGGACTTACCATTACGTATCTTGGTCAATGCGGTTCCTTGCTGGATTTTGGGGATACGCGTATCGCAACGGACCCATACCTCAGCGATTATGTAGACAAAACCTGCTCCAGTGAACAAACGCCCTGGCAGCGGCTGTATCCCCCGCCCACAACTTTGCTTCATCTTAAGCCAGACGGCATCCTCATTTCCCACAGCCATGAGGATCACCTGGATCCTTGGACGCTTAAGCCATATCTTTCTATGAACGCATCCTGCAAAATAGCGGTCCCTGCTCCCGAATGCGGAAAGCTTAAGCGTTTGGGCGCTTCAAACATCATCTATGCCCGGGCGGAGGAAAGCTTTTTCATAGGCTCCGTGAAGGTTACTCCCATTCCCTGCGCCCATACCCAGCTGCACACCGATGAAGCCGGCCGCTTCCGGGAGCTTAGCTATATCCTGGAACACGAAAACGTCAGGGTATTCTTCGGCGGGGATATGAGCCTGTATGATGGACTTTTAAAGCGCCTTCGCGAAGCCAGCTTAACCCTGCTTTTGCTCCCTGTGAACGGCGGCGATGAAATGCGCACAAGCAAGGGCATCATCGGCAATATCGACTGCGCCCAGGCGGCCTCCCTGGCTGCCGCGCTTCATGTGCCGTTTATCCCCATGCATCACGACCTGTATGCTATCAACGGCTGCACTACGGAAGAAATTCTAAGTGCGGCGGGGACTTTAGGGGCACAAGCACACCTTTTGAAACCCATGCAATCCTTGCGCCTTGATAAAACAGGCGCTGCTCAACTTGATTGACCGACTGTGCTATCTACGCAAAATAATAAGGAGGGAGATTCATGAACCGTTCCACCCGTAGGCGCTGCTTCATCATGCTATTGGCAGCCGCTCTTTTCATCATGCCGTTCATGGCATCAGCCGAAACAACTGCCCAAACGCAAGCTCCCACCCTTACCCTCATCGGCCATGCCTCCATGAAGATCAAGACAGCGGAAGGCGTCGTGATCTACATCGACCCCTATTACGAGGGCGACTACAGCGAAAAAGCCGACATCATCCTGGTCAGCCATGAGCATTCCGACCACAACAAGGTGGGTTTGTGCCAGCAAAATGAAGGCTGCCTGGTGCTTAGGGCAAAGCAAACCATCAACGCGAAGGACTTAAGCTACAACACCTTTGAGCATTTGGGCGTGAAGATCGAGCCGGTCGCTGCCGCCAACAATAACCACAGCATCACAAACTCCACAGGCTTTGTGCTCACCTTTGACGGCATCACCGTCTACCATGCCGGCGACACCTCCAAGCTGAAAGAGATGGCCTTATTGAAGGAGCGGAACATCGATTACGCCTTCTTCCCCATCGACGGCAAGTACAACATGAATGCCGCCGAAGCCATGGAATGCGCAGCCCTGGTGAGCGCCAAGCACAATACGCCCATGCACTACTTCGACGCTGACCCAAATGCCTTTAAGCCTGAAAACCTGCTGCCCATCGCCTATGGGGAAACGGTGGAACTTGCAAAGGCGGAGTGAGGGGATATTGCGGGAAGGAGACTTTTTGAAAAAAGTCTCCTTCCCGCACCCATCCTTCAAAAACTTTTGCTCTAATATTCTACCACATCGGGAACTTGCACATCATTTATCACCTATTTGCCATCCTGTAAATATTCTCAATATCCGCTTGGTTCAGTGGCTTGAAGTTGCCCACCATCCGCTTGCCAAAGAAAGTACAGGCATAAGCTAGTTCCCGGATCACGTCTTCGGTCTGCACGCCGATGCTCAGTTCGGTAAAGCAGGTGGGCATGGAGATGGACGCAAAGTATTCCACAGTCTTTTCAATCCCCAAGCGCGCGGCAATTTCGTCATTTTGTTCCTGTACGTCCCACACATTGCGGGCATAGCGGGCAAAACGGCCTATATTGGCGGAGCAGCAATAGGTGGCCCAAGATCCCCATGCGGTGGTAAGACTCGCCCCGTGAGCCACATCAAAACGGCCGCTTAGTTCATGTCCCAGCTGGTGCACAGAGAAATCCCCCGCCCGGCCAAGCCCTGTCAGCCCGTTATGGGACAGGCTTCCTGACCACATAAGTTCGCTGGCAGCGCCATAATCAGTCGGATTCGATATGGCGATACGCCCGTTGCGGATGGTCACGCGGAGCAGCGCTTCAGCCAGTTCATCCGTAAGCTCATTGCCATTAACCTGGGTAAAGTACCTGTCCAGGGTATGCATCATGATATCCGCAATGCCGCAGGCAATTTGGTGTTTGGGCAATGTATACGTCAGCTCCGGGTTCATTATGGCAAAGCAGGGACGGTTGAAATCAGTGGACAGGCCACGCTTTTCCCCCGTTTCGCCGTTGGTGAGCACGGCGCTGTTGCTGGTCTCGCTGCCCGCGGCGGAAATGGTCAAAATCACCCCCACGGGGAGAGACTTTTCCAATTCCAGTTCCCTTTTCCAGTAGCGCCAGATATCGGTATCAGGATTTTTCACGCCATGAGCGATGGCCTTCGCCGTATCGATGGCGCTGCCGCCGCCCACCGCCAGTATGAAATCCGCCTGAAAAGAAATGGCAGTTTTCACCCCTTCCCTTGCGTGGGACAGAAGGGGATTGGGCTTTGCGCCGCCAAAGGGCAGATAGGCTATGTTCTCCTTGTCAAGCCGGGACGCGACTATATCCAGCAGTCCGCTTTTCACCACACTGCCGCCGCCATAAACTATCAAAACCCTATTGCCGCCGTGCTTTTTTATGATCCCGCCAACGCTTAAATGCGTGTCTTTGCCAAAGTGAATTTCCGTGGGGGTATATTGGGTAAATGCAAGCATTGATAACACTCCTTCCAAGTTGGGCGCCAGATATGGCTCATATGAGGTTATTGTACCATGATAAGACAGGATATAACAGCCGTTTTTGGCACAAAGTTACCTGCATTTTGGCACAGGAAGCCCTTGACGAATTTTGTCTTCCGTGATAACCTGCGCACAGTATGTATTAATATCGGAGGGAGCACTTATGGAAAAGCAGTACAAACTTGGCTTTATAGGGTACGGCGGGATGGCGGGCTGGCACCATCAAAATCTCGTGCGCGCCCCCAAAGTTATACCTTATGGCGTTTATGACATTAATCCTGCCCGTGTGAAGGTCGGCGAAGGAAAGGGCCTCAAGGGCTACGAAAGCAGCCAGGCGCTTTTAAGCGACCCGGAAATCGACATTGTTCTGGTAGCCACGCCCAACAACTTTCACGCGGAATATTCCATTGCCGCCATGCGGGCCGGCAAGCATGTGATCAGCGAAAAGCCGGTGACCATGAATTCAGAAGAACTCAAGCGTGTGATTGAGGTTTCCCACCAAACAGGCAAGCAGTTCTCCGTTCACCAAAACAGGCGCTGGGATAAGGATTATCTCACCGTGCGCCGTGCGATTGAGGATGGACTGATCGGTGATCCATACCTCATCAAATCTTACGTGCTTGGGTCCAGGGGCATCCCCGAGGGCTGGCGCACCCACAAGGTGGCCGGCGGCGGCATGCTGCTGGACTGGGGCGTACATATGATCGACCAATTGCTGCAAATGATTCAAAAACCCGTAGTGAAGGTCTTTGCCCGGATGCAGCACTTGATCTTTGACGAAGTGGACGATGGCTTCACCATTTCTTTGCATTTTGAAAACGGCCCCGTCGCCATGGTGGAGGTGGACACAGCCGCTTTTATCAGCCAGGGCCGGTGGCATGTGCGTGGCAGCAACGGCTCCCTTTGCGTGGACAACTGGGACGCCGAAGGCAAGATCATCCGCGCCAAAGACATGAAGACCCAGTGGGAAGAAGAAATCGTATACACTTCCGCTGGACCCACCAAAACGATGGCGCCCCGCTCCAGCTTCACCAGCGAAGAACTGCCTCTTCCTGTTGTCAGCGCGGACTGGATTCAATACTACCACAACTATGTTGCCTCGCTGGAAGGGAAAGAGCCGCTGTTCGTAAAGCCGGAGGAAGCAATGCGCGTCATGCTGGTCATGGAAGCCGCCTTCGAAAGCGAACGGACAGGCCAGGCTGTGGAAGTCAGGATATAAGATTTAGTTGGGTATGAAGTGCTTAAAAGCGGCTCGTCAATATGACAAGCCGCTTTTTGTATTTTCTCTTGTTATAAAACCAAAGGGGAGCAACCAGGGGATCGCGGTCCTCTCGTTTGAAATCGTCTCGACCGGCTTTGCCGGTTGGGCGGGGCTCCGCAGCCGAAGCGCCGCCAGCGGCGGTTGAAGCGAGACGAAGGAGGCTGGCGAAACAAGCAATGCGAACAGCAGTGAGCAGTGCGACGATTGAGCTAGATGGGGTTGCGAAGCAAGCTTGCAAACTCGCAAAAATGACTCATCATTTTCGCGAAATCAGTCTCCCATCGACATATCCTTGTACGGTCCAAGCTCTCCCTTTGTGAAATGGCGGCGGCAGAGGCTGACATAGCGGTTGTCGCCACCCAAAACGATCTGGTCGCCTTCCTTAACTACCTTGCCGTCATACACGCGGGCATTGCAGGTGGCCTTTTTGCCGCACCAGCAGATAGTTTTCACTTCCTCAATCGTATCCGCCCAAGCCAACAGCCATTGGCTGCCCTCAAACAGATTGCCTCTAAAATCTGCGCGAAGGCCATAGGCGATGACGGGGATGTTTTCCTCGTCCACCAAACGCACCAGCGTTTCCACCTGAGGTTTAGTCAAAAACTGCGCTTCATCCACGATGATGCAGTTGTATTCGGTCACGGGAAGGGAATCGAGTTCCTCCATAAAATGGCATTCCGTCTCGAGCCCAGAGCGGGAGCGCAGGGTACGTTCCCCATCCCTGTTGTCCAGCCTTGGCTTTAGCATAAGCACCTTCTGGTTGCGTTCCACATAGTTGTGCTTCACCATGATGGCGTTGGCTGTTTTGCTGGACCCCATGGCCCCGTAACGGAAATAGAGTTTTGCCATGTTCTTCACCCTTTGCGATTGATTAGTGCTTGGTATGCGATTTCGCGTCTGTGGACGCGACCAGGGCTTTCCGGTCGCCCTGGACCTTCGGATTGCCCTGATCCTTTGGATTGCTCTGGACCTTCGGATTGCCGTAGAACTTTGGATTGCCCTGGTCCTTTGGATTGCCGTGGAACTTCGGAGCATTGAGCCTTCGGAATCTTGGACCTTCGGAACCCTGGACTTTCGTAAATCAGCAGTAATACAGCTGCCCCAGGCAGCGGAAAAAGCCTTTTTTCAAATGACCGTAACGAATGAGGCTATATGTCCTGCCGGCCTTTCCCTTTTGAGGGAGCGCAGCATATCGGCGGAGGGTTTTTGCATCTTCGGCAGGCAAAACATCTTTGTAGCAATTTAGGAAAGACTCCGCCTGGCGGAAAGTATCCGAAAGCCTCCGCTTCATTGCCGCTTCATTGCCGGCCGCTTTTTTTACGTCCCGCACAACATCGACTCCCGTGGCGCCCAGCTGGTTTTTGCCATGTTGGCGGTAGCTGATGGTAGGCCTGTCCACCTTAAGGATATGGCCCATGGATGCGGCACAAAGGGCCGCCCACCAGTCATGCATCAGCATATCCTCCGCCGATGCTTTCAAAACCAGCCCCGCCAGCGCCCGGTTGACCATCATGGTGCAGCCGGTGATGCTGTTCTGAGCCAGGACACGCGAAAGTTTAGGATTTCCATCCAGCTTTTGATAGCGCCAGAATGAATGTGCTATAAGCTTTAGCTCCATATCCGAAACACGCAGGTCGGTATGGACAAGCAGCGGGCAGGCAGCGCCATATTTTTTTTCCCCTTCCCGCATGGCAAGCAGCGTAAGCGCGATCTTGTCCTCATCCCACACATCGTCCTGGTCGCTGAACATTACATAGTCCGATGTGCTTTCGCAAAGCAAACTTGTGAAATTCCCTTTCGGGCTTTTTTCATGAGCTTTACCTGACACAAGAGTGATCTTACCAGAATGTGCATCTGCATAATTCTGGAGGATTTCCGGTGTTTCATCCTTTGAGCCGTCGTCCTGAATAAGTACCCTAAAATCCTGCTCCGTCTGGCGCAGCAGGGAATCCAATTGCTCCCGCAAAAAACGGCCGCCATTGAAGGTGGCCAGCAAAATGTCAATCATGCAGACATCCTTGCGTTTTTTGTCATTATAACACGCTTTGAACGCAAAAGGCAACGCACCGGGGAGGATGCCTTTTGAAAAAGGCATCCTCCCCGGACCCCACCTGCGAAAGCCTCAATTCCTTTGAAAACTATTTCAATATCTTCTCAATGATATATCTTGGCCGCTGTTTTGTTTCACTGTAGATTTTCCCTATATATTCCCCGATCACGCCAAGGCACAAGAGTTGTATTCCGCCGATCATCCAAATGGAAGCGAGAATGCTCGTCCAGCCTGTATCGGCATGGCCTGACCATTTGGAAATCAGGGCATACAAAAGCATGACCAGGCTTAGCAGAAAGATGATGACCCCAAGCCCCAGAATCAGCCGGATGGGCTTGATGCTAAGCGATGTGATACCGTCCAGGGCTAATGCCAGCATTTTTTTGAAGGGATACTTACTTACCCCCGCAAATCTCTCGCGGCGCTCGTACATCACCGTGCTGCTCTTAAACCCCACCAGCGGCACCATGCCCCGCAAAAAAAGGTTCACTTCCCGGTACCCGGCAAGCCCCTCCAGTGCCCGGCGGCTTAGAAGCCTATAGTCGGCATGGTTGAAAACGGTGTCTACACCGAGCGCTTTCATAAGCTTGTAAAAGCTCTCGGCAGTAAAGCGCTTGAACGCAGTATCGGTCTTTCTTTCACTGCGCACGCCGTACACCACATCACTTCCCTGTTCAAACTCATCCAGGAACCTGTCTATGGCGTCAATATCGTCCTGTAAATCGGCGTCCATGGAAATGGTGACATCCGCATCCTCCTTGGCGGTCATAAGCCCGGCCAGCAGTGCATTTTGGTGGCCGCGGTTCCGCGACAGCTTCACCCCCGCAAACAGCGGTTCGCTTTCGTGCAGCTCCTCGATCATGGCCCAGGTGCGATCTTTCGAACCGTCGTTCACCAGCATCACACGGCTTTTTTCGTCGATCCGGCCGCCTTCCATCAAGGCCGTCATCTTTGCCTTCAAACGCTTGGATGTTTCGGGCAATACTTCTTCCTCGTTGTAACAGGGAACCACCACATATAATACGGGGCGCATACAGCTCCTCCTTAACGCTTTTTGACAATATGAAGTATTTCCGTCTTTTCTTAATTTTCCCCTGCATGAAAGGGAAAATTTCTCACTCAGTCAATATAACGGAATTGATTGGAAGAAACGTGCCATTCCTCTTGACTTCCAGAACCATACATATTATGATAATCCAAGAAAATAGTCGAAAAATAAACCTACTGATAAATCAAAGGAAGGAATGTCTATGAAGAACAAAGGTTTGATCCTGATAGCCGCCGGGATTTTCGTAATTCTTACCGGTATAGCCGTCTATGGGTATGTAGGTGTAGGAGAAGCAGGCTTTTCTACCGTCGCGGAGTTCGACATGCAGTATGACACCCTGTCGCAAATGGGCCAAACAAGCCTGCTGGCAGGCAACAGTGCGACTTTTAACTTCTTTATCCGCTACCGGCTGGTATTTGCAATCGCGGCCGCGGTAGCCCTTGTCGGCGCCGCAGTCGTATGTCTTTTGCCCGGCAAGAAAAAGAAGAGCATCTAATCAGGCTGGAACATAACATTCGCCCTCTTTCCATGGCTAAGCCTCGGAAAGAGGGCTTATTTTGTGTGCGAATAAGCCGTCATCATTGCACCGTAAAAAGGCGCATGGTATAATCAGGAAAAAGGGGGGATCTACGTGCAAAGCAACAATTCTGCCCTGCCCCGCCAGGCAGTGGAATCATTAAGAGGCCAGTTTGCCTCAACGCTCAAGATGCTGAAAACCTTCGTGGAAGTTTGCCCTAAGGATGTGTGGGAAAGCTGCTACTTCAATTTCTCCTACCCGGTTTGGTACCAGGTATTTCACGCATCCTTCTTCATTGATTTCTGGTTTCGCGACGAGTACGACGGCAGCGATTACCGCAGCATGGTATTTGATGAACGCATTCCCCCGGAGTTTGAGCATGAGGTTGATCCCTCCCTTATGGTCTTAAGAGAAGATATGCTGGCTTTTCTTCATAAGCTTCAAACAAAGACAGAGCGCTTTTTCGATAACCTTCACGACGGCATGCTGGGAGAACTGATTGTGAAGGGCGTGGAGAATTACACCTATGCCGATGTGGTGCTGGGCCAGATACGCCACGTGATGTACAACATCGGGTATCTGAACGGCATACTGCGCAGCCTGGACCTGCCCGAATCCGACTGGTACTCGTACAACGAAAAGGAGTCATAAGATGACGCTATCAAAAGCATGGGATTGGGACAAGGTGAAAAACCCTGTCTGGCGCATACCCAGCGAGGAGAGCTATTATCTTAACGCCAGGTGGAAAAGTCTTGGATACAAATCGATACTGGACTTGGGCTGCGGTCTGGGACGCCATACCATCTTTTTTGCAAAGCATGGCTTTCACTTATCCGCTATGGACCTTTCGCCTGAGGGAGTACAAAGCACGTCAAAATGGGCGCTTGAAGAGGGGTTGAATATAGACGTGCGCAAGGGGGATATGCTTACCCTGCCCTACGATGATGTATCCTTCGACTGCCTCTTTGCCTACCATGTGATATCCCACACCGACACCCCCGGCGCAAAGAGAATTATCGGTGAAGTGCGGCGCGTGGTAAAACCCGGCGGTGAAATCTATATGACACTGTGTTCCAAAGAAACATGGTCCTATAAAGATGCCGGCTTCCCCATCATTGATGAAAACACCGTTTGCAAAACGGATGGGGCGGAGACGGATGTGCCCCATTTTTTCGTGGACCTGGACGGGCTTTTGGAGTTGTTTGCAGGGTTTGAGATCATAGGCGTGCGCCATGTGGACGACTGCTATTTTGACGGACAGAAAAGAAACAGCAAGCACTATTTCCTGCTGGCCCGGCGGGTCTAGTCAATAAGGAGGAAAGCCATGTTCCGCTGCCCCTGGTGCGAGTCCGATCCGCTAATGCAAAGATATCATGATGAGGAATGGGGCGCCAGGCCCTGTAAGGAAGAGAAGCATTTTCAATTTCTGATGCTGGAATGTGCCCAGGCTGGCCTAAGCTGGATGACGGTATTGCGCAGGCGGGAAGCGTACCGGGAAGCCTTCGCGCAGTTTGATGCAAACACCGTGGCTGGCTGGGAAGATAATCACGTGGAAATGCTGATGCAAAACCCCGGCATCATCAAAAACAAACAAAAGATCAGCGCCGCGCTTAAAAACGCCAGGGCTTTTTTGCAGATACAAAGGGAGTTCGGAAGCTTTGATGCTTATCTCCTTTCCTATTTTGGCGGACGTCCGCTGATTAGCAATGTGGAGGACGATGAAAATGTCCCCGCGGTGACTGCCGTCTCTCAGGATATCAGCCAGGATATGAAATCAAGGGGCTTTGCCTTTATGGGCCCTACGGTTGTCTATTCCCATCTCCAGGCAGCCGGCATCGTGGATGATCACGTAAACGGCTGCTTCCGCAAAGCATCCTTTCTCCCATCACCGCCGGTGGCGGAAATGAAGCTGAAAACGCTATCCAGGGTGGGCAAAGCACTGGAAGCGGCGGGCGTTCTGTTTGGTGTGGGTGGTTCCGCCATGCTCTACAGAAATCATCTTGCAGAAGACTTTAACGATATCGACCTTGTCGTTGCGGTCGAGGATGCAGATAAGGCGGACGCTGTTCTTTTGAGCCTGGGAATAGGAGGGGAGGAAAGATCCTCCGGCGTGTTTGAAACCGACATCTTCCGCTCCTATGAAGTGAACGGTGTCGGAGTCGATACCATGGCCGGGCTTGCTATGCGCCATGGCGAGGGCATATATCGCTATGCATTCCGGGAGGATTCCGTATGCGATACCTGGCCCGTGTACGGCACAATGCTTCCTTTCTGCGCATTGGAGGATTGGTGCGTGCTGTATCACCTGATGCCCGGCAAGGAAAATAAGGCGAAACGCATCAAAGCGCATTTTGAAGCCCATGGTGTCGGCCATCCCGATATGCTCGCGCGAATGCTTGCAAACGGTGCGCCCGAAAGCACCATCCGTTGGCTTAAGAAAGTATAGCTTAAATTCAAGTGCCTGGAGGTTACAGTATGATCGCTCCGCGTGCAAAAAAGCCCCTGCCGTTTTTCCTTCGGGCAATGCTGGTTTTATTGGCTGCGCTTTTGCTGTTTGCCGTGCAAATTGCCTTTTCTCAGCTGGGAATACGGACTGCCGATTTGTTTTCCTTCAGGCGTATAGACCCCAATAATGCGTTTGCCTGGATATCCGTTCACCATATCGCGCAGGGTACGGCTATTCTTATTCTGATGGCGCTAATCTTCCTTTTCTTCCGGACTGATTTTCATTTGGGGCTGGGAGACAAGCGCTTGGGGATGCGCATCGTATTATGGTTTACGATTATCATAGCTGTCTATCAGTTTGCCTTATGGTTTCTACTGGATGCGCTGTCCCTGTTCAAGCCTTTTGCCTATCCCGTAAATACGCGGAATGTGCTGGGCGTAATGGCGTTCCAACTATTCCTTTCCGGCACCAGCGAGGAACTGCTGTTCCGGGCCTTTCCGGTAACGCTGCTGTCGCTGCTGACATCAAAAACCTTTCGCCTGTTCAGGACCCAAGTAAGCGTGCCTCTTTCTGTCATCATCGCTGCTGTAATGTTTTCCCTGGCACATATCAATTGGACGGTGAACCCTATTAGGCTGCATTACGATATTCTGCAGCTTTTGTATGCGCTGGCCCTGGGGATTATCCAGGGCTGGGCCTATGTGAAAACCAGAAGCGTCGTTTATCCCATGATGATGCACGGCATCAGCAATGTGCTGGTGACTGGGATCTCGATTGTAATGCCGGTTCTGTTCTGAAGAAAGGAAGTGTTTCTATGCACCGATGCGGTTGGGCTGGCACGGACGAGCTGTACGTAAAATACCATGACGAGGAATGGGGCAGGCCCGTACACGACGACAGGACGCTGTTCGAGTTTCTGATCCTGGAAGGCGCCCAGGCGGGGCTAAGCTGGATCACCATATTGCGCAAGCGCGAAAATTACCGCAAGGCATTTGAAAACTTTGACGTAGATATGGTGGCATCTTTTGGCGACAGCAAAGTTGCCGAATTGCTGGAGAACCCCGGCATCGTGCGCAACCGGCTGAAAATTGCCGCCTCCATTAAAAATGCCAAACAGTTTCTGCAAATTCAAAAGGAGTTTGGCAGCTTTGACCGTTATCTTTGGTCCTATGTAGACTTTAAACCAGTGATTGGCGATTGGGCAGAGTTTACCCAAGCCCCCTGCCACACCGAGCTTTCCGACCGTATAAGTAAAGATCTTCAAAAACGCGGCTTCTCCTTCGTAGGCTCCACCATTATCTACTCCTACCTTCAAGCCGTGGGCGTGGTGGACGATCACGAGAACGCCTGCTTTTGTAAGACGAGGGGGTAAACGGCAATTAAGCGGGGAAGGGGCTTTGTAAAAAATTCCCCTTCCCCGCACCTCATCCAGAAAAACTTTCATGTTAAAGTGCTCTGAAAATAGTGCTTGCCGCTTCATGAAGAAACTCCTTCAGTCGCTGCGGCGACAGCTCCCTCGCGGAGGGAGCCTTTTGGAAAGCCTCCCTCTTAGAGGGAGGTGCCGCCCGCAGGCGGCGGAAGGAGGTTATTTAAGGCTTTGGTTTAATATTAATTAAATGATCTATTGTTTCTCATAGCATCGCAAGGAAAGTCAAGAACCGCTCCTCGTTTTCATGTAAAATGCGTAAGGAGGTAGAAAGCGCATGGATCAGTGGCAGCAGGTGAACGCGGTCCAGCGGATGCAGGATTATATACAGTCGCATCTTTTAGAATCCGTTACGCTGCTGGAACTTGCACGGCAGGCAGGCTATTCCCCTTTCCATAGTGCCCGTATGTTCAAGGAGCTCACCGGCCGGAGTCCCTTTGAGTACATGCGGCAGCTTCGCCTGACCAAGGCTGCGCTGAAGCTGCGGGATGAAAACGTACGGGTGCTGGATGTGGCGCTGGACTACGTGTTTGACAGCCACGAAGGCTTCACCAGGGCGTTTTCCAAAGAGTTCGGCATCACGCCGCTCCGGTATCAAAAAAGCCCGCCGCCTATCCGCTTGTTCCTGCCCGCCAACGTGCGCGAGTATTACACCTACCTGAAAAGAGGAGGCTTGAATTTGGATAAGGATCTAAAGACCGGCTTAGTTTTCGTACAGGTCATCGACCGTCCAACCCGTAAGGTGGTCGTGAAGCGGGGCATAAAAGCGGCAGATTACTTTGCCTACTGCGAGGAAGTAGGCTGTGATGTTTGGGGAACACTTTGCAGCGTGAAGGAAGCGCTGTATGAGCCTATCGGTATGTGGCTGCCCAAGCGCTTCCGTCCGGAAGGCACTTCGGAATACGTCCAGGGAGTGGAGGTACCGCCCGATTACAGCGGCGTAGTGCCCGAAGGGTATGATGTGATGGAGCTCCCGCCCTGCCAGATGATGGTGTTCCAGGGTCCAGCCTTTGACAATGCGGATTTCTGTGACGCGATCGAAACTTTAAGCAGCGCCATGGAAAATTATCATCCCGAACTGTACGGTTTCGTCTGGGCGGACGAGGATGGCCCGCGTTTTCAGATGGAACCGCAGGGGTATCGCGGATATATTGAAGCGCGCCCGGTGAGAAGGGCCGTCCGGGATAAGTAACAGAACAAAAGCTTTGTCCCCTTTTTAAAAGAAGGGGACTCTTTTTGTATCAGTTTATTCAATTCCCCATATTATGGCAGCCGGTCTCCGCCAGGTCCTCTGGGCGGATATGGCGGATAATGATAATTTGCCGGGCCTGCCGGCATGTCATTGAAAGTTTCTCCGCCATTTATATCCGAATAGACGGGCGGTTCATCCGCCATAGGATCCCCCCTGTCATCTTTCCTATCGCCTTCCATCTTATCCAGAAACTCTGCGAAGCTTCCCTCAAACAGCACCGGCAGGGGATTTTTCGGCGGTCCCTCCAGCAGTTTGCCATCGGCTTTGAACCTGCCGCCATGGGCTGGGCAGTCCCATGTTTTCTCTGATGCGTTAAAATTCAGTTCTGTGGACATATGGGTGCAGGAGATGTCCAGCACGGTCACATGGTCGTTATCATCCCTGAAAGCGCCTGCCTTGCGGCCTTGAAAGCGGATGGGCAGGCCTACGCCCTTTTCCAGGTCCTTGTAATCCCGGGTCCCCTCAAATTTTGATTTGATCAGTTCCCCCACGCCGGTAAACACTTCGCTGGCTATCTTTTTGATAGACCTGAAGGTATCACTCCGGTTGCGGGAATACAAGCCTTCATAATCGCAGCGGCCTGTATCAATAAGGTCAGCTATCATCAGCCCCGCCAGCGTGCCGCATGTCAGCCCCCACTTCCTATATCCCGTGGCTACATAGATATTGCAGTCATCCGAAAGGCGCCCAATATAGGGGATCTGGTCAGGCGTCTCATAGTCCTGGGCAGACCAAACAGCCAGCACCTTTTTGACGCCGGCGATCTGGTCCGCGAAATTGATCAAGTTTTGAAAATGGTCGCCCGTTTCCTTTTCATCCCGGCCGGGAAAATGGGTATCCCCCACCACAATCAATATGCGCCTGCCGTCTTCCACATGGGTGCGGATGGAGCGGGCCGGCTCACCGATGCTGATATAGCTGCCGTCAGGCCAGTTCCCGTTGGTTTCCACGGCAATTCCATAATCCCGCTGGGCATATAACCTGGTAAAAAACACGTTGGGCCCGTCGTAGAGGGGATATTGCGTAGCCTGCACAAGATGGCGGCAGCGGATAGATGCGCCGTTTTCCAACACCACGGTTTTGATATCACCATCCTCTACCCCGATTGCTTTTGTGTTTGTATAGATTTCCGCCCCGCCGGCTTGGGCAGCATTGGCCATGCCCTGAACATAGCGTATGGGGTGAAACACCGCCTGGCCGGAAAAACCCAAAAGCGCCTTGCTGCCCTTGGGAAAGGTAGGCTTCGAAATCCAATCCGCCGGAATCTCCAGGCGCTTGGCGGCCTCATATTCCGCCAGCAGCATATCCTTTTCGTTATTGGCGGAGGTAGCGTAAATAAATGCGGTGCTGGGCTCCATTTGGCAGTCCATGCTGTGCCTGCGCACCACTTCAGCAGCAAATTGCAATGCCCTTGATTGCGACTGGGCAAATTCCTTGGCGGCATCAATGCCGTATTTTTCCATAAGGTTACTGTAAATGATGTTATGCTGTATGGTAAGCTTTCCGGTGGTATTGCCCGTTGTGCCTGAGCACAACGTTTCCGCTTCTATGACCACAGGCTTTCTTCCCCGCTGCGTCAGGCAATAGGCGGTGGTGATGCCAGTGATACCGCCGCCCACAATAAGCACATCGGTTTCCAAATCCTTCTCAAGCCGCGGATAATTAAGCGGCTTTTGCGTTTGATGCCAGTAGGAAACATGTTCCATAATATTGCTCCTTTGAACGCTTTCCTTCCTAGATTGCCCGATTAAGGCAATGTTAAGACGCGATATGTTTCCAATTTGTCCGCCAGGTTCCATGATGAATGAACCCTTTTTCGGCAACCATACAAAAGGCCCATGATTCATAAAGCCGGAGGATAAACATGCTTTTGCTAAAAGGCGGGGAAATATTTGCTCCGGAACCAAAAGGAGTCTGTGACCTGCTGCTGTCACCGGAAAAAATCCTTTTGATGCGCAAGCTGTTACCCGCCGTACCGGAATACGAAACGGAAGTCGTAGATTGCTCGGGGCTTATAGTATGCCCCGCCTTCATCGACCAGCATGTGCATTTGACAGGCGGCGGCGGCGAGGAAGGGCCGCAAAGCCGGGTGCCGGAAATGGGCCTGACCGAATTGATCCAAGCCGGTATCGGCACTGCGGCTGGGCTGCTGGGTGCTGACGGCGTCACAAGAAGCGTGGCAGCCCTGCTTGCCAAGGCACGAGCGCTGGAATTGGATGGCATGAGCACCGTTATTTACACCGGCAGCTATGGCTTGCCCACAGACACGCTGACAGGCAAGGTGCTTCACGACATCGCCTTTGTGGACAAGGTGGTAGGCGCCGGGGAAGTGGCCATCTCCGACTACCGCTCCTCCCATCCCAGCCTGGAAATGCTGAGGGAACTTTCCTGGGAGGTGAAGCTGGGAGGCATGATCGGCGGCAAGGCCGGTATCCTCCACCTGCATGTGGGCGATGGCAAAGAGGGGCTTCATCCGCTGACCGATCTGATTGAAGAAAGCAACTTCCCCATAGGCATGTTCGTGCCTACCCATCTGAATCGCAACAAAAAGCTGTTCGAGGACGCAATGCGCTATGGTCAAAAAGGCGGTTTCGTGGACCTGACTGCCGGCGAGACGGATAGGCCGGGCCACACGCTGCCGGAAGCCGCAAGGCTTCTGCTGAAAGGCGGCGTCAAACCGGCGCAGATCACCTTTTCCTCCGACGCGGGAGGCAGCAATCCCCAAAGTCCGGATGGAAGAGGCCATGCCGCCAGCCTGTATCAAGATGTAGTATCCTGTGTGTGTGAAAAAGGAATCCCCCTGGAATCATCCTTGATGATGGTAACGAAAAACCCGGCGTCACGGCTGAAGCTGTATCCCCATAAGGGTACGCTGGCGCCTGGCAGCGATGCGGACATACTGGCTTTGAAAAAGGAGGATTTGTCCATCGTCCACCTGATCCTTCGCGGAAAGATAGCAATACGCTTTGGAGCCCTCCTGATGAAGGGGAAATATGAATAGCCGAGCGAGGCACGGGCCGCCGGTCCAGGGCTCCGGAACCCCGCCCCCGCCATTGACGGATAAGGGAGGGGTGAAGGAGGCTGGCGAAACAGAGCAATGCGAACCCTCGTTCGCAGCGCGACAATTGAGCCAGCCGGAGAGGGGATACAATCCCCGAACCTGGAGTTTTCAAATGGCTTAGCCATTGAAAACGGAACACCGGCCAAGCAAAGCACAGGCCGGTGCGATAAACCGTATTTTTGATAAGCGCCGGGGGAAAATGTCATAGGAATGGACGGGAGGCAGAAATGGGCGGAAAGGTACAAGGAAACCTGATCATTATCGGCGGCGCGGAGGATAAGCAGGGAGCCAAAGAAATCCTGCACGCCGCCGCCCGTGAGTGCGGCGGGGAAAACGGGCGGATGGTGATCATCGCCACTGCCAGCCAAAGCCCCAAGGAGCTAGGCGAAACCTACCACGCACTGTTCACCGAACTGAACGTTGGAAAGGTGCAGGTAGCAGACATCCAAACCCGGCAGGAAGCCGACGACCCGGCATACGCCCAAATGATCATGGAAGCCACAGGCATCTTCTTCACCGGGGGAGACCAGCTGCGCATCACCAGCATCCTGGGCGGAACCAAATCGGAGGAAGGGCTGCACAGCGCTTATTTGAAAGGCGCAATGGTGGCCGGTACCAGCGCCGGCGCGTCTGTAGTTTGCAGTACCATGATTACAGACGGCCTGAACAACGACCCGGCACGAAAGTGCACCCTCAAAATGGCGCCGGGCCTGGGTCTTTTGGAGCAAGTTATTGTAGACCAGCATTTTGCCCAGCGGGGGCGTCTGGGAAGACTGCTCTGCGGTGTGGCAGAAAATCCCCATACGCTGGGGGTGGGCATCGACGAGGATACAGCCATCCACGTCTACCCAGACGGCCACTTTCAGGTGCTGGGGGCCAATGCCGTCACGGTGATAGACGGAAGAAGCATCAGCTATGCCAACGTATCCGAGTTAAAGCCGGACGAGATTCTGGCCATTGCCCATGTGACGCTGCATGTGCTGCCCAGGGGTTACGGCTACGATATGAAAACCCATACCATTATCACGCCATCATCATAAACCGGGAGGCGCTGCCGCGTGGACATCAAGGATATCCGTATCTTCAGAGGCCGCAATGTATACTGTATGCGGCCCGTTATCAAGCTGACGGTGGAATTAAAGGAAGAACAGCATGGCCCAACATCGAATGTGGAAGGGTTCAACGATAAGCTGCTTACCCTGTTTCCCGGCCTTACAACCCACCGCTGCGGCATTGGCGAAGAAGGCGGGTTTGTAAAGCGAATCCAGGAGGGAACATATCCCTGCCACGTAGCAGAGCATGTGATATTGGATCTGCAAAACATGCTGGGCTATAATGTGGGCTATGGCATCACGCGGCAGGAAGGGGATACCGCCTGCTACCATATCATATACCGCTATCAAAACGAGCAGGTGGGCGTAGCGTGCGGCAAAGCCGTAATCAACCTTATGAACGCGCTGTTTGACGGGAAAACCCCCAATCTGCAGCCGGTTTTGAAGGAGCTTCGCCTGCTGGTTTCCCGCACGGACCTTGGCCCCAGCACCAAGGCGATTTATGAAGAGGCTCAAAAGCGGGGCATCCCTGTAACGCGGTTGGGTAACGACAGCCTGTTGCAATTGGGGTACGGCAAATATGCAAGGCGCATGGAAGCAGCGCTCACCGACAAGCCAAGCTGCATTGCTGTGAACATTGCCGGCGACAAGCATCTGACCAAGGAGCTTTTAAGGCGCCACGGAATTCCCGTGCCCACCGGGGAAATTGCCTATTCCGTAGGCAGCGCCCTGCGCCACGCGTCGGAGATTGGCTATCCCGTGGTGATCAAGCCCTACGACAGCAATCACGGAAACGGCGTAACACTGAACATCACGGGCCGTGAAGATGTGCCCGAGGCCTTCAAACTGGCACTGGAATACAGCTCTGCCGCAATCGTGGAAAAGCACATCATAGGGCAGGATTACCGTGTGCTGGTAGTGGGCGACAAGGTTTCCGCCGTAGCCAGACGGCAGCCGCCAAGAGTGACTGGCGATGGAGAAAGCACCATCCGCCAGTTGGTGGAACATGAGAACGAAAACCCATTAAGAGGCGAAGATCATACAATGCCTCTTACCAAAATCGAACTGGACGACGTGGCGATTCAAACACTTTCGGAAGCCGGGCTGAACCCTGATTCCGTTCCCGCTAAGGATACCGCTGTCTTTTTGCGAAAGAATGCAAACTTATCAACAGGTGGCACCGCCCTGTCCTGTCCGGATGCCATACACCCTGACAACGCCAAGCTGGCGGTGAGGGCAGCCAAAGCGCTGGGGTTGGATATTGCCGGGGTGGACATCTGCTCGCCTGACCTTACCGTCCCCCTTCATGAAAACGGCGGGGCGGTGCTGGAAGTGAATGCCGGTCCTGGCCTGAGAATGCATTTGATCCCATCCGAAGGTCCGCCCGCATCGGTGGCAAAGGATATTTTGGACATGCTCTTTCCCCAGGGTTCGCCGTATACCGTACCTATCTGCGCGGTAACAGGCACCAACGGCAAAACCACCGTCGTAAGGCTTATTGCCCACACGCTGTCGCTGACTGGGCTGAAAGTAGGCATGACCACCACCAGCGGCGTATATCTTGGGGATGAATGTTTATTGCCTGGTGACAATACCGGCGCGTTAAGCGCCGGCATCGTACTGTCGCACCCGGATACCGAGGCGGCTGTTTTGGAAACCGCCCGCGGCGGCATCGCCCGGCGTGGGCTTGGGTATGATCTGGCGGACGTAGGCGTGATCACCAACATCAGCGAGGATCATTTGGGGCAGGACGGTATAGAAACCATCGAAGACCTGGCTCATTTAAAATCTCTGGTAGTGGAAGCGGTGAAGCCTTGGGGCTGCGCTGTTTTGAATGCGGACGACAAGATGACGCCCCATTTTTTAAAGCGCGTGCGCTGCAATGTGATGATGTTTTCCATAAATAAAGACAATATACTTCTGAAGGAGCATCTAAAGCAGGGCGGCAATGCCGTCTGGGCGCACCAGGGCAGTCTGTATGCCCAGTATCTTGGCAAAACAACCGTCCTGTGCCGTGTGGAAGACATCCCCATTACCATGAAGGGTACGGCCGCCTGCAATGTGGAGAACGCTTTGGCGGCATCAACGGCTCTGTTGGGCCTTGGAATCCATGAAAATCAAATCCACCAAGGGCTGACAACCTTCCGCCCAGACGGGGAAGACAATCCCGGCCGCTTTAACATCTTTCAGGTTGGCAACTGCAAGGTAATGTTGGACTATGGCCACAATATTGCCGGCTACAGCCAGGTAATCGATTTTTTGAAAAAGCAGGAAACCAAAAGGCTGGTTGGCGTTATCGGCGTGCCTGGCGACAGGCAGGATGAGGCTGTCAAAAAGGTGGGCGCACTATGCGGCCAGCATTTTCAAAAGCTCATCATCAAAGAAGACGCAGACCTCAGGGGGCGTAAATCTGGTGAAATTGCGGAGCTTTTAAAGCAAGCCGCCCAAAAAAACGGAAACCCCCATTTGGAATTGGAGGTTTGCCTTTCGGAGGAGGATGCGGTGGCAAAAGCGGTTTCCACCGCGCAGCCAGGGGATTTCATCGCCGTGTTTTATGAGGAATATGAACCGCTGAAAAACATGATCATGGCAAGGCATCATGGCAAGGCTGTGAGGGTGTAAAGAAGACAAAACAAAAATTTGTATCCCGGCCGTTTACCATGCAAACCTTGTGTTTCACTTTCTCACAAACATGCTGTTAATCATTTGTTTAAGCTCGTCTCTTGTCACATGTCCGGCAATACTGATAGTATATGGAAGATCAAACCAAAATGCATGAGACCTGCCAAGGTTATCCATGACATAGAATTTGATCCCGCCCTGTTCGAAAATATCCGGCTTGCGTTCATCTTTTTCTATACTCCAGACACCACCGGAGTTTTCTGAAACATCCTTCACGATAGATATTAGGAACTGCCTGTCGCCATGCGTATAGGTACCCAACGCCCATCGATAATAATCTGTTTCGATTTTGCACCATATATTCATTCCGGAAACCTGGAAAATGAGTCCAAACAAAAATACTATAAGCAAAGCACAGACAGCAAAAGGATTAGGACAAATGCGAAAATGCTCTTTAGCACCGGGCAATCCGGATGCGCCTGCTTGCGCCGCTATGCATTCAATATGGGGCTTACCTTTCCACGCCAAAACCCGCTTTATGCGCTTTTACTTTCTTTCAAACATGGAATTGATCATTTGCCTGATTTCCTCTCTTGTTACAAGTCCAGTGATTTCCACCATATAGGGGGGATCATACCAAAATGCGTGAGCCCTGCTGAGGTTGTCCATGATATAGAACTTGATCCCTCCCTGTTCGAATATATCCGGCTCGCGTTCATCTTTTTCAAGGCTCGAGATAGTGCCGGGATTTTTTGAGATATTTTTGACTACCGATATTAGCAGGTCTCTATCGCCGCATGAATAGGTACCCACCGCCCAGCTATAATATTCAGTTTCGATCTTGCCATTCACACGCTCCAGTGCAAGGCCTTCAGGCATCCAGGATGGCATCAACGGCTTCATTTTTATTTCTTCAAGCTTCTGAAAAAAAGCATCGCTAAAAGCAGGCTCCAAGCCGCTTTCATAACCGTGCCAGTCTATATTCCCTTGTGCATCGAATCTCACCTTCATTGTTTCATCATCCCAAGAAACAAAGAGACGCAACACATTATATCCCATAGCCTGGAATACAAATCCCAAGAGAAATATAGAAAGCATGGTGAAGGCAATAAATATGACGGGGTGAAAGTGAAGGCGCTTATTCTTGCCGGATAATCCGGATGCGCTTCCTCCTTCCACCACGTACTCCATTGGAGGCTTGCCTTTCCATGTCAGAACCCGCTTCATATGATTTCCTCGCCATTAGCATAGCGTTGTAAAGATTCGGAACCATAACTGTATTGTAAAGATCAATACGATGACATTATAGGTATTATAACACTGCCGCATTATTTTCATTTTCTATCAAACATACTTTCAATGAGCATTTTGATTTCATCCAATGAAACCTCGCCCCCCATATTGAGCCTAAATGGAGGATCAAGCCAATATGCGTTCAGCCATTTCAAATTATATACAATATAGAATTTTAAGCCCCCTCGTTCATATATTACGGGATCACGTTCATCCTTGGAGATAAGGCCGGTAGGCGCGCTGCCTGATGACCCATCATAAAACACTGATATTGTCAGGCTCTTCCCTTTATTTTCATATGCACCCAATACCCACTTCAAATATTCGGTAGGCACATGACTTTCGACTCTTGAAAGCGTATATCCATCCAGCAACTTGTATGGCAGCAAAGGGTATAATTCCATTTCCTGAAGCTTTTGGGTGAAGTCGTCATCATAGTTTGGCTTTAAATAGCTCTCCCGTGAGGGGCCATCAATCTTTCCATCAATAAAACCTTTCACATATACAATTTCATCATCCCAACTATAAGAGAAACGCCATGCATTATTACCTGCAGCGTTGACAGAAATGTAAAATGAAAATAAACAAAATAGCATACAGGCGAAAAATGCGGTATGATAAATGCGGGAATGTATCCAAATGCCGTACAGCCAGTTCAATTTTTTCATTTTCTTACAAACATACTGTCGATCATTTGTTTGAGTTCATCTCTGGATACATGCCCAGTCATACTGATCTTATATGGGGGATCAAACCACTGCACAACAGCTCTCTTCAGATTATCCATAATATAGAATCTGATTCCGCCTCGTTCATATATCTCCGGTTCGCGCTCATCTTTTTCGATCCACATGTTACAACCGAAAGAAATATCCTTAATCACCGCAATCAGTAGCTGCCGGTCGCCGCATGTATATATGCCAACCGCCCACCTGTCATGTGATCTTTCGATTTTACTATCAACACGCTCCAATGCAAAACCATCGGGCATCCAGGATGGCATCATGGGCGTAATTTCCAGCTCTTTAAGCTTTTGAAAAAAAGCATCATCAATAGCTGGTTTTAAGTTGCATTCATAAGCTTGCCAGGTGATATTCCCTTGTGTTGAAATTCTTACCTCCATTGTTTCATCATCCCAGGAAACAGAGAGGCGCCAAATACCATATCCCATAGCATGGAACACAAAGCCAAAAAGAAATAGAAAAAGCAGGGTGAAGGCAGCAAAAAAGGTAGGGTAAAAGCGAAAGCGCTTATCCCTGATAGTTTGTCCGGATGCGCCTGCTTCCTCTGCCATGAATTCAATTGGAAGATTTTCTTTCTCTGCCTGTACCCGCTTCATAGAGTCACCCTGGTACCTATATCGTTTTCACTTTTCGTTAACTCAATATGGGCAAATCAATACTACAGCTGCTATATTTGTATACCATCAAATAAATGCAAAACACTCCTCCCCATGGTCCGCCAATTTTAGCGATCGGAAACATGGGGAGAAATGAAGGGTAAAATTCTTACATCTTTTTACAAACTGACTAATTGCAGGTTATTGTCCCACTTGTACTACTGCGGGTTTCTGTAATACCGCTATCTGTTGCAGAGAAACCTGCCTGCGAACGATAACTCATACCCGGTGTTCCGTAATATGTAAAAGAATACGTATATTGAGTTGCATTGGCAGTATACTTAGATGATACCGACTTTACTGTAACCCATGTGCCGTTTCGGTACTCCTGCAAACGGATGTAGTTAAAGCCAAGGCTATCTGCAGCACGGGTGCAAATGATGTAGGCCTCAGTATAAATCTTGCCGCTACCCTTGGGGTCAATATACACATCTGTGGTACTAATCAATGCGGATGATTGGGGAAAGACGATTATCTCAGCACTTGCCAAAGGTAAAAAGAGTGTCGTACACAACAGACAGATAATGAGTACTACTGTGATTCGCTTTTGAGTTTTCATCTTGATATTCTCCTTTCAAATATGGAATCGATCATTTTTTTTAGTTCATCTCGTGTCATATACCCAGAGATATCTATTATGTATGGGGGATCAGACCAAAACACTCGAGACCTGCTGAGATTGTCCATAATATAGAACTTCATTCCTCCCTGTTCGAAAATATCTGGCTCGCGTTTATCTTTTTCTAGACTCGAGACACCACCTGGATTATTTGAAATCCTCATAATTACAGATATTACAAGATCCCCATCACCGCAAGAATAGGTGCCTAATGCCCAACGATGATACTCATTTTCGATATTGCCCTCTACCCGCTTTAGAATAAAGCCATCTGGTATCCAGGTTGGAAGTAAAGGGGTTATCTCCAGTTCTTCAAGTTTCTGAAAAAAAGCATCGGTTTGTGTCTGATACAAATAGTCCACATTATTTTTGAGATTTGCCTGCATATCAAGTTCCATTTTCATGGTTTCATCATTCCAGGAAAAGAGGAGGCGCCATACGTTAAACCCCACTGCATCATTGGAAACATTAAGCAACAGCACACAAAACAGCACGCAAGCCACTAAGGAAGCAGGCCGAAGGAAAAGGCGCTTTTTCGCTTTAGCAGATTCCTTTTCCTTTGCATCTTCCTTGCTTCTCTCCTTTTGAAGAAAAGCATGCACCCGGTTAAGTGTTTCCCGCTTCCCTGGTACATCCGCTCCCTGGATATGAGGGTATAAAGCCAGACGGCACCTTCTGATCAGCGCGGCATCCATCGCCTGGGCAGGCAAAAGCAGTTGTCCGTCCAGAATCTGCTCCATTTCCTGGTTGGTCAGTTCCTCCTTTTGAAGGACCTGTGCAAGCCACTTGATATATTCCCGCTTCTTCATACGGTTTACTGCCCTCCTTCCATGCCCAACCGGTTACTTCACAAAAAGTGCTGAACAACGAATCAAATACCCGCAAGATCTTTTATTTTCTTTTTCAGACGGCTAATCCGCATCCTTAAAGCCGCCCCGGCCATATGCATTTGACCGGCCAATTCCTCGGAAGTCTGCTTTTCCTCGTAATAGGCTTGAAGTAATTGTAGATTCTCCTTGCCTATTTCTTTTTCGATTTCCGGCATTTCATCCTGAGATTTTTTCAGCAGTATTTCCAGCGGATCGCTTCCTGAAACAAACATGCCATGACTTTTGCGAAGCATGGCTTCATCATCCATGGAAAACGCGATGCGGGCCCTTTCCTTTCTTGCTTTGCCTTCCCGGTCCGATATGACTTTCATCATGGTTCTGACAAGCCAACCGGTAATATTAGGATGCTTGATCAATTTTTCCTTTTTATTGCATAGCAGCAAATAGACCTCTTGAATATCGTCGGGCAAAAAAATGATATCCTTGGGATTGGTTCTCAGCAAATAACGCAGCCCTGCAATATATAGGTCATCATAATTTTCTTCGCACACCTTTTCCACCCAGAGATCCACATTATGCATAATCCGCCTCCGGGGCCACCTATAAAACATCTTTATTTTACACGATATTGCCATAAATGTAAAATGGTTTCCTATTTAATTTACACTTCATGTATCAGCCAGAAAATATATTGCAAGTAAAATGCAAAATTTTTGCCGTACACATAAGGCGGCTTGTCAAAAGAGCCCAGACAGATTAAATCGGGAAGACGGTAGATGGTCTTCCGTCTCCCCGATGGTTTTTATGCTGCATTGCTTGCACAGGATTACTTCAGCTGATCTTCGGTGTAGATACCGTTTTCGACAAGCATAAACTCGTAATTATTCACATCAACCATCGCAGGACAGCACAGGAAAGAGGGAACAGTAATCACATGGTTATTAAACGTGGCAGTGTCATTGATTTCCGGCTGTAAACCATTCATAATATCCTGCACCATGGTGATCGTACAATCAACCGGGACACTGGTATCCTTAATAATGGACATGGTTTGTTTGCCGGCGATGATGTTCTTGATGTTGGGAATGTCACAGTCCTGACCAGTAATGATGGGAAACTTTTCAAAGCCGGCGGCGGTCAGGGAGTCAGATACGCCAAGCGCTACGGCATCGCTGAAGCAAGCCACCGCATCCAGCCTGGTCCCGCCAGCATAGTAGGCTGCGATCAGGCTGTCCATACGGGCCTTGGCGACATCAGTGGTGGTACCGGGCAGGGCGACGGCCTTAAAATCTTTTTGCCCACTGGGAATGAAAAGCTTGCCGCTGTCCGCATAGGGTTTTAAGATATCCATGATACCTTTGTAAATATAGATGGAATTATTGTCTTCCGAGTTGCCAATGATCTCCATGTTGAAGGGGCCGGCTGAGTTTTCAAGGTCGAGAAGGGCCTCAATGTATTTGCCTTGAAAAGTTCCTGCCACGTAATTGTCGTAAGTAACATAGTAGCTTACGGCATCGGTATCCATTATAAGGCGGTCATAGGCGATAACAGGTATGTTTAGTGCTTTTGCTTTATTCAGCACGGTACCAAGAGCACTGCCATCAACCGGAGCAACTACCAGCACCTTGCAGCCAGCAGCGATCATGGCTTCCAGCTGGCTGATCTGGATGGCTGCATCGTCATTGGCATATTGCAGGTCGGCCTCAAACCTGGCTTCTTCCAGCATGGCTTTCATATAGGTGCCGTCCTTTTCCCAGCGCGGCTGGCTCTGGGTGGGAAAAGACACACCGATCTTGTCGGCTGCCAGAGCACAGGCTGTGGATAGGCACAGTACCAGTGCCAGCAGAATAACAACTACCTTCTTCATTTGTACACTCCTTTTTAAGTTTATACCGCCTAAAATTCGCTATACGGCTTTGTATCCAAAATGGTGATACATCATCTTGAATGCACAAAACCAATAAACTCTACAATATCATACCGAAAACACGTGCGTTGTCAATCAGGCTATATATGCTTACATGAAATAAGATGGAACATGAGAGAGGTTGCTTTCGCATGCTTACTCGCGGATTCCATAACCGAAAGAAGCCGCTTATGCTGAAAGCCCGGAGTTTCTTTTTCTCCGGGCCTCTTGCCAAGTACGTATGATGTCTTTTTTCTTATTCCTGTTCCAATCCCATAATCTCAAATGTGGAAACAATATAGCGCAGGCGCCCGCCAAAACCTTCCGCAGCTTCCAGCGGATACGCAGCAGTGATATAGTATTGCCCTTCCTCAGCCGCGACAACATATGTTTCTGTGATAGTGTTACCCTTTACGCTATGAAATCCGAATGACTGGTACGCCGGGAACAATTCATTCGTATCCACCGTGGTTACTGTATACCCGTTTTCCTGTAGCGACTTTTGAACATCACGGCCGGCATCTTCCAGGGTATAGTCCAATTGGGCGGAATAATTGATGGAAAGGCTCACACCGTCTACAGCGTCGGGACTTACGGGTTTAAAAGCATCAATGTCATTTCCCTCGTCGGCGGGAGCGAAAGCAAACATACTGGCATCGTACCAAAGGCTATATCCACGCTCGCTTTCAAACAACGTCAGTGTGACTGTTTCAGGCATGCCCTCCAGATATATGATGCCTTCCTTTGTTTGCGGCGCAGTTTCCGAAAGCGCGCCAAGCATGGGGGACAGCGCCAGCATCATAGCCAGGATTACCGAAAATCGTTTCATAAAAAATCCTCTCCTTTGTAAAGGGTTGTACTAAATAGACGCTTGTACAATGGAAAAGTTTCCATCCCGCCAATGAGTTTACAAACAAAACAAACGGACGGGATATAGCATCCCGTCCGTAACAACAATATTCGTCTTATAACGCTTCAGCTTTTTGCATTCCCAGCGGTCTGGATGGGTGTCCGCTCCGCATACCTTCTCAGCCGCAGCAGCACCCCCGAAATGACACCTAAGCTGCCCAGCACCGTTGTCAAAATGCGGTAATTGACAAGTGCCAGTTTAAGCAATTGTTCAGCTGTGAAAATGATCCCGCTATCTTTGATCTCAGCAGCCTTTTTGGCAAGTTCAATCAAACCACCAGCCGCATTGGCGGAGGAGAACTGAATAAAGCCGTAAATACCAACAGCCAGGAGAACCACGCCCAGGATAGCGGCAATCACACCGGAAAGCCGTGTGCGGATAGGCTTCTCCCTGGTACCGGGGATGAACAGCTCCTTCACCCAGGAAGCGAACTGGGCAGCCTGCTCAAAACCATACCTGCTCTTGGAGATTACGTCAATGGCCACTGCTGCCAAAAGCACCAGGCCCTTTGTTACCTGCTGCATGAACTGGTCAACCCCGGTAATGGACATGCCCAGGTTCAGCATGCCCATGATCAGCGCTCCGATGAGCGCCCCGGGGACAGTGCCTATTCCACCGTACGCGGAGGCGCCACCGATAAAACAGGCGGCAATGGCATCCATTTCAAAGCCGGTACCGGCATTGGGGAACGCGGAGGTAAAGCGGGCCAGGCAGACCAACCCGGCCACTCCTGCCAGGAACCCGTTATTGGCATAGGCCAGAAACATCAGTCTTTTCGTGTTCACGCCGGAAAGCCAGGCAGCCTTCTGATTGCCGCCCAACGCGTACAGGTGGCGTCCGATCACCATATTGCCGGTAATGTAGGTATAGCAAGCCACCACGATGCCCACCGTGATCAATACCGTGGGAATGCCACGATGCCTGGCCATGGTGTAAAATATCCAAAGAAGCACCAAGCTTACCACAACAATCTTGATCGACAGCGAAAGAGGATGTTCTGCCTCGTACCCTTTCTTCTTACGGTTGATATTCTTGAATATCTGCCATAGGCAGAAGGCGGCGGCAGCCAGCACGCCCGCAAGCACGCAAGTGACGTTCACATTGTTCCCAAACAGTTGAGCCCCGCCGAAAAAGTCAGGAATGTTGCCATTGAACAATTGCATAAAGCTCTCAGGAAACTTGCTCTTTGTCTCCCCGCCTAGGATCATACCCGTGATACCGCGGAACAAGAGCATACCGGCCAGGGTGACAATGAAGGGAGGGATACCCACGTAGGCGATACAGTATCCCTGGAAAGAGCCTATAAGAATACCCACTAGAATACTCGCCGGTACCACAATCGCTGGATCAATATGCAAATCCATCATGGCAGACCCGGCACAAGCCATCACCAGCCCCACCACAGCGCCTATGGAAAGGTCAATGTTACCACCGGTTAAGATACACATGAGCATGCCTACCGCCAGAATCACCACATAGGCATTCTGGGAAATGATGTTCGAAACATTCATGGGGTACAGCAGCGCGCCCTTGGACAGAATCGTAAAGACGAGCATGATGGTCACCAGCGCAATGAGCATGGTGTATTGCCTGATGCCGCCTTTGAACACTTTCTTTGCCAGACTGTTCATGCTACGATATCCCCCTTGCTTGCCTTCATGATGTGCCCCATGATAACCTCCTGGGATGCTTCCTCCACAGGCAGTTCGGCAATCAGTTTTCCTTCGTTCATCACATACACACGGTCGCACATCCCGAGGATTTCGGGCAGTTCGGAGGAGATCAGAAGGATGGATTTTCCCTGGGCAGCCAAGGTATTGATGATCTGGTATATTTCATACTTGGCGCCAACGTCCACGCCCCGTGTCGGCTCGTCCAGAAGCAGAATGTCGGGTTTTGCAAAAATCCACTTTCCAACCAGTACCTTCTGCTGGTTGCCGCCGGACAGGTTGCCAGCCAGCTGTTCCACCGTGGGGGCCTTGATCCCCAGCCTTGACCGCAAGGATTCGGCTTCGCCCTTTTCCAGATCCTTATCCAGCACACCCCGGCGGCTGATAAATTCCGTTCTGGCCAGGGTAATGTTGTGTTTGATACTGTTCATAAGCACAAGCCCGTTTTGCTTGCGGTCCTCAGTGATATAGGCAAAACCGGCCTTGATAGCCTGGTGGATGCTGTGCAGTTCGATTTCCTTGCCGCCCATGAAAAGCCGACCTGATATCTTTTCGCCGTAGGCCCTGCCGAAGACAGACATAGCCAGTTCCGTCCGGCCCGCGCCGATGAGCCCGGCCATCCCTACCACCTCACCCCGGCGCACTGTGATGGAAACGTTATCCACCACTTTCCTTGTGGTGTACTGGGGGTGATGGACCGTCCAATTCCGCACTTCCAACGCGACTTCGCCAATGTTTCTTTCCCGGGGCGGGTAGCGGTTGATCATTTCCCGCCCTACCATGCCCCTTATAATCCGGGCCTCGCTCCACTCATCTACACCTCGTGTCAGCGTCTCGATGGACCGTCCGTCCCGAATAATGGTGATCCTGTCGGCGCAGTAGCTTAGCTCGCCCAGCTTATGGGAGATCAGTATGGAGGTGATCCCCTTCTCTTTCTTCAAGTAAATCAATAGATCCAAAAGCTTTTGGGCATCACTTTCGTTCAGCGATGAAGTAGGCTCGTCCAGGATCAGCAGCTTTACGTCCTTGGCCAGGGCCTTGGCGATCTCCAGCAGCTGCTGCTTGCCCATGCCGATATCGCGCACAAGAGTGCGGGGATTGTCACGAAGCCCCACCATACGCATGTATTCTTCGGCCTTTTGATAGGTTTTGTCCCAGTTGATCACGCCGCTTTTCCCCTGCTCGTTGCCAAGGAACATGTTTTCACCAATGGACAGATAGGGAACCAGCGCCAACTCCTGATGGATGATGACGATCCCCTTTAATTCGCTGTCGTGAATGGTATGGAAGCGGCAAGTCTCTCCCCTTAAGATTACGCTGCCCTCGTAGGAGCCGTAAGGGTAGATGCCGCTGAGTATGTTCATCAGGGTCGATTTACCCGCGCCGTTTTCCCCGCAGACAGCGTGGATCTCGCCCTCGGTAACGTCGATGTTTACACGGTCCAGCGCTTTTACGCCCGGAAAAAGCTTTGTGATATCCATCATTTGAAGCAGGCATCCGTTCAAATCCATCACTCCAGATAGTGGGATATAAATTTGGAAAGGAGATACGAGCAAACTTCATCCGTCTGCGAATCGAAAAAGTGGCAAAGCAACTATTTCGAGTTGCGCCATTCCCCTGTAAAGCTTACGCAACAGCCTGCGCAATGCCAGACTGTTGCGAGCTTTACGGCCGGGGAATGGCGTAAGGTAACCTTGCTGCGCAAGGCTCCGAAGCCACCGCGCATATCGACGGCTTCGGATTTTAAGTCGGAGGGGTGCGCCCCTCCGACACCTCCCAGGATTTTTCTATAGATTGGCTTATTACTTCAACTGATCCTCGGTGTAGTAGCCGCTGACGATGAGCAGCTCCTTGTAGTTGTTGATGTCAGCAAACCTGGGCTCGATCAGGAACGTAGGCACTACCAGTACGCCGTTGTCATAAGTCTTGGTGTCGTTGACCTCGGGCTCCTTGCCCGCCACGATATCCTGCGTCATCTTCACAGCCTGGGCAGCCAGGTCGCGGGTGTCCTTGAACACAGACATGGACTGTTTGCCGGCGATGATGTTCTTGGTGTTGGCGATATCACAGTCCTGGCCGGTGATGTAGGGGAATGTTGTATAGCCAGCCAGTTCAAGTGCCGTCTCCACACCATAGGCAGTGGAGTCGTTGGAGCAGACGACCGCGTCCAGCTTTGTCTTTCCGTCGGAATAGAAGGAAGCCAGTATGCCCTCAAAGCGGGCCTGGGCAACTTCGGACTTCCAGGTGGGGGTGGCAACCTGCTCGAATTTGGTCTGGCCGCTGGGAACGACCAACTGTCCTTTTTCGATGTAGGGCTTGAGAAGGTCCATCGCGCCATTGAAGAAGTACGGGGCGTTGTTGTCGCCCGGGTCGCCGGCGGTGAACTCCACATTGTAGGGGCCCTTGCCGTCCTTCAGGCCAAGCACCGTTTCAATGTAACTGCCCTGGATGACACCAACCTTGTAGTTGTCAAAGGTTACATAATAGTTCACAGCGTCGGTATCCCGGATCAGCCGGTCATAGCAGATCACTTTGATGCCCTGTGCCTTGGCTTCGGCCAGCACGGTCCCCAGAGAGCTGGCTTCGATAGCGGAGATGATAAGCACTTTGGCGCCGCCGGCGATCAAGCCTTCCAGCTGGCTCACCTGCAAATCTACCTTGTCGTTGGCATACTGAAGGTCGACTTCGAAGCCGGCTTCCTCCAGCTTGGCCTTCAGGTTCGCGCCATCCTGGATCCAGCGCTGCAGGCTCTTTGTGGGCATGGACACGCCGACCTTGTCGGCGGCCAGTGCGCCGGTTATGGATACGCATAGCACCAATGCCAGTAGGATAGCAAGGACCTTCTTCATAGAAACACTCCCCTTTTTATTTTTTTAGGCATCTTGCTGCCTAAAATGCATTGGATGGACTTCCCGCTCTTATCACTTGCTTATGAAGTAAAAGACATGCAACAAAAAATACCGACAAAGCCATATCAAAGCCGGAATGCTTCTTTATGACCTGCCCGTCACACTGTTTATATCAAGTAAAACAATGGTGCGGGATTAAACCGGTAATTCCTGATAGGGAGAGTATATTATGATATATTGCTTATATATGCTGCACGTTTTTATGCTGGTCGGACTTATGTGCTCGAGCACACTTATCTGTAAATATAATACAGGATATTCCTATAGTTGTCAATTGTGATTTTCGATGTTTTACTTTAGAAAAACGATGATAAAAAGAAAAAAGAGCAATTGCCGTGCCAAACATCTTGGAAAATTATGGGATACATTAATACAGCACGCAAGGAAAGGTATTATCCAAGGCAGTATGATATTCTATATACGCGCCGGTGCAAATGACGGGAGGATCATCATGGCAGACCTGGACCTGATGCAAAAGTGTATCGAATTCATTGAGGAAAATCTGAAGGCGGATTTAAGCCTTATAGACATCGCGGACAAGGCGGGGTTTTCGCCCTTCCACTTTTGCCGTGTGTTTCAAAATGCTGTGGGCATGCCGGTGATGGCGTACGTGCTGAGAAGGCGTTTATTGCATGCTGCCTACCGTATCTCCCGGGGCATGAATGCCGTTCAGGTAGCGCTGGACTACGGCTTTGACACCTACGCCGGTTTCTACAAAGCCTTTGTCCGGGAATTTGATAAAACACCCGCCTCTTACAAGAAACAAAGTTCGATGCCCCCTCCCCACAGGATCGACTTGTATAAAGGAGCGGATATCATGCTAAGCCTTACAAAGCTGCAATCCATATTGCAGCAATGGTCCATCAAAGATCAAAGCATCTCCCCCATCCAGTATGAAAACAGCGGCATCATTGCCGATAACGCCTGGTATGTGGGGAAGGAGTACGTGCTGAAGGCCACCCCAAACCTGCCGGGGCTCAAGACACACGCGGCCATTACAAGAGCGCTTATAGAAGACGGCATGAACGCGCCGGTCCCCGTTTTTATGAAGGACGGACAGGTTTTCATTCAGGAGGGTGATCTGTACTTTTACCTGCTGCCAAGGCTTCCGGGCCGGCCGGTGAACAGCCGGGCGTTATTGGAAAAGGATTGGGCGAAAGGGACATTTAGGCTGGGCGGGCTCATCGGCAGGCTCCACAAGGTGCTCAGCCGCTATGATCAAGAGCTTAAATTGGATGAACCGGACCTATTCGCCACCGTACGGGATTGGGCAATACCAAGGACGCAGGCAGTGCTCTCCCTGCCGCCGGATTTCTATCAAACGTATAAGGAGCATTTCCAGCGCTTGTATCCCCTTTTGCCAAAGCAGCCAATCCACAGGGACCCAAACCCCGCCAATATTTTGATGGAGGGAGAGGAACTGTCGGGCTTTATCGACTTTGAACTGGGGCAAAGGAGCATACGCCTTTTCGATCCCTGTTACCTGACCACCGCCATTTTATCGGAGACTTTCCCGGAATCAGGAGACCCATTGAATGATAAATGGTTTGAAGTCTACCACAGTGTACTTAAAGGGTATGACGCTGTATGCCCCCTCACCAAGGAGGAAAGGGAGGCAGTCCCGTACGTGGTATTTACCATTGAAATGATCTGCGCGGCGTACTTTTCAGATAACCCAAAGTTCGAAAAGCTGGCGGACACCAACAAGCGCATGCTGCTATGGCTGTATGCGAATCGGGATAAGCTAAAGTTGCCCTGATGATTGCACTTCTTTCCAATACCCCCTTGACAACTGACATTGTTGGCGTATACTTGCATTGAACACATGAACGATCATTCATATGTTCAATGCAGGTAAAGGAAAATCGGCAAACACCTGCTTAAGCATTTAGCCGGACAGGAAGGGTGATTGGAGCATGGAGCTTTCCAGATTTTTGATGCTTCTATTGCTATGCGGTTTTTACTTTACATATGCCATCAAAATGCTGATGTTAAGAAACCGCGGCATAAAGGCCAACCTGCTGGGAAAGGGCTTAAAGCCTGAAAAGGCGAAGTTAATGGAATCGCTTTTGAACCTTAGCGCTTCTTTGGGCACCATCATTCAGTTTGCCTCCGTTCTTTTTACAAACCCCACAGCTATACCTTTCATTTACATCACAGGGCTTGTTCTTGCCGCGGCAGGTCTATCGTTCTTTGCAGTATCAGTCATCACCATGCAGGATAACTGGCGGGCCGGGTTTGACGAAAAGCAGAAAACAAACCTGGTTACCCATGGTATCTACACAATTAGCCGGAACCCTGCCTTTGTAGGGTTTGACCTCATATATATTGGGTGCGCTATGGTATTCCCATTTTGGCTGAACATTGCTGCGGCTGCCGCATCGCTTATATTATTCCATGTGCAGATAAAGAGCGAAGAAAAATATCTGACCATTACCTTCAGGAAAGAGTACGAAGCCTATAAGGCCAGGGTATACCGGTATTTGGGGAGGAAGGCGGCCTGAACTCCGGGCTCATTGTACATTCTCCCAACGGATCACATCAGGCCGCTTTTCCCGTCTTTACTTCACTTCATCCCAGGTCAAAACAACAGGAACATAATATCTGAACGGGCTATCATTATTTCCCTGTACAATTGTGCCATTCTGCGCAAGAAGTATCACCCGCCGGGTGGGCCGGGTATCGTAACCCTCTTCCGGGGGCGGCGGCGCTTCCGATTTGGCATCGTCATACATGATGCCGTTCAGGGTCCAAACGGGCACAGCCCAGAAAATATCTTCTTCCACGGGATCCAGGTACAGCATGTATCCCAGTGACAGGTCGGTCACTTCCCGCAAAAGACCGGTAAGGATCAGCTTTTCATACTCGGCCTTTACCCGTTTGAAGGAAAGCAGGGGGATATCAGGGTAAGGCTCATCCAAAACATTTACCAGGCTCACACTGACATTAAGATAATCTTCGGTAAAAATCATCGCGCTTACGCGAGTGGAGGGTGGATGCCTTTCACCTTCCACCGTAGGTGAAAATCCATGTGATCCATCCACCAGCACAGGTATGCCCTTTAGTTTTTGTACGAACGCGAATTCATATGATCCCAGTTCGCTTACAGGTTCTCCAAATGTTTTGGTCTTGCGGAAATATTCATACAAGCGGCCTTTGACCCAGAGGGCTTCAAGATGAAGCTCATCTTCCCAGGCTATGCCGAAAAAACGCGTCAGTTCCCGTCCGAAGATTCCCACGGCTTCTTTGGCCGTCAGCGGGCATTCGTCCGTAAGCTTTTTATCCCAGTCAATCTCCCCGGGCTTCAGCACAAAAGTAGTCTTGAACCAGGCCGCACCTTGGTGCGCCGGCTTTATATAGGCAGGAATTTTGCAGGCCGAGAAATGATTTTCACTGTTGCCATAGGATTTATATCCCTCAAGCAGTTCATCCGGCACTACAGGCGTTCTCTTGACCTTAAGTACCGGGAATTGTTCTATTTCCGGTACAGTCACAGAAATATTCACCGCCACAGTCCGGCCATAAGCCTGATATGTTTCATACCAGCCATCCTTAACTTCTTCCTGCAAATTGGAGATGTTCACATATTCGGCCCTTGAATCTGCGGTTAAGATGAGCAGATATCCGATCACCAAAAGCATTACCAGAATTAACAGGCGCGGTGTGGTTTTCATATTGCAGCATCCCCTTTCGCTGTGTACGTACACATGCATATGCCTTATAAGAGCCAAAACGCAACATTCAATTTGTCCTTGCCAAATACAGGATAGTGTGTATACTGTTTCCATCCAAGACATGCGAGAGGAGGGGCGGCGATTGGAAGATCAAGTCTGGCTGGAACAGCTGTATCAGGATCACTTCAAACTGCTGCTCCATATAGGCCGAACCTTCACGGGCTTTTCGCCGGCATATCAAAGTAAAATCGAGGATGAGATCCATGAGGTGTTTCTGCTGGCCTGGAAAAAACGCGAAAAACTGAAATGCCACCCGAATCCAGGCGGGTGGCTGGTGGAAGCTATGCGCAAGCGGCTTCTGGCCCATTACCGCAAGTGGCGCAGGGAGCAAAAGCATATCGCATTTTCCCTGGACGGCGAGCAGCTGCCGCAAACACCCTCAACGGATGGGAACGAAGTATTTGCAGCGACAGCCGACAATTTAAGGCACGAAACCCTTACCCAACTTTTGGGGCATGAGGACGCGGAACTGTTCACGCTTTTTTGCATTGAGCATGTACCCGCAAGAGAATTGGCCGAGCACTTTTCCATGACGGAAGCCTGCATACGCATGCGGGCAAGCCGCATCCGCAAAAAGATACTCAGCCACCCTGAAATTTTTATGTCAGTTGTTCTGATACTTGCGTTGCGTTTTTAAACCCTTGGAACATAGGTGATATGGAGGCTGAACCATGAACATCCTAAAACGGCGCAGATACAAGGCATGGCTCATGGCCACGCTGAAAAAAGGCGTACTTTCCAGGCAGGAGGTCGACCTGATCCTCCACGGACAGCTTTTGCTGCCCGCCCGCAATCGCGATGCGGGGCTGATGAAGGAATGCGCCGCCGCCTTGGCTATGGATGATGTATCCGCCTCCGATACTGAAAGGAGGGTTTGGAACATGATATCTAAAGACATTCATCAGATGGAAAAACAGCGGAAAGCTGTAAGAAAGCGGACGGGGCTTGTGCTGGCCATGGTGCTCATGTTGGTCCTGGCTGCCGCAGGTCTTGCAGCAGCGCTGTCACCCCAGGTTTTCTCATTCCTGTGGGGCCAGGGCACGCCCAACGCCTATGTGCAGGAGGATGCTGCCGGGCTGGTAAAGACGGGGCTTGGCAGCATACAAAAAGAGCATGTGGATATCACGATCCTCGAAGCCGCCTACGATGGCCTGGAACTGCGTGTGGTTTACTCCGTGCGGGATAAAAATGCAACACGGCCTTACATACCCACTACGAGGGATGAAAGACTTCTTTCTGATGCGGCAGCCAAGGATAACCTGGGTACCATCTGCGACTGGGTGGTTGTGAACGGAGGCGATGTGTTCTTGTCCGACTGCGGCGAAAACCCGGGAGAACAAAACGGCGAGCTTTTGTTCTACTTCCAGGCACTGATGAAAGAGCAGGATGTAAATCCGGAAGGTGATTTCACCGTAGGCCTGCCGCTGGGCAAGGATGTTTCCGGTACAAGGATTAAGTCTGTCGTACCTCCAGAACTGCAATTTACATAAAACGCAGCGGAAGCGAAAAAGCATATCCGTACCGCTATCCCTGCAGAAGTGACGGCAGACGGCTTGCACCTTGCCATGACGGAAGCCACCTTCACGCCGATTGCAGGCTCTATCCACCTGGATGTTTCTGGGGAGGACCCGGTCAAAACAAAGACAGATTCCTTTACATGGGGTGTGGATGCAAAGCTGTACACCGTGGATGGCACGGCAATTAGCCAACCTCCATCCTCTTCTTTTGACTGTTCAAATGGGATCAACGCGCCGCCCACCGCCATTATGATGCGCTTCATTCCACCTGAAACATGGCCGTCAGAGATGATCCTGGCTGTTCCTGGTGCGGACGGCAAACCTGACGCTGTCAAGAGAATCGTAATCAAACTCAAAGAAGAGTAAACTGAAGCATTTATGAACAGCCCCTTCCGGTTCGAAAATGAGCCGGAAGGGGCTGCATATCATGATGCGGTTTTGCCTTTTTAAGAGTATCCCCTATTGCACCGGAGCCTGCAATTCGGTGATATATTCATTAGGGTCATCGGTTGACCATTCCCCTTTATGGTATATCTCCCGGACCGGACCGGAAACCTTGTACCCATTTTCCTTGATCCAGGCAAATAGCGCCTCCGACGTTTTCCACATGGTGTCAAATGGGCCCTTGTGAACGATACAGGCCATTTTTTCAACCTCCGGCAGCGTGCTGACCTTTACCGTATCGCTGCCGGCTATGGAAGATGTGATAGGTTCCACTACTTCCACGTTCAGATGTTCGTCTGCGCCTATGTTCCACCAGCCGGTGTGATAGATCATCATGCAGGGAATGGTGCGCTTGCCGCCGGATTTTTCGATGCATTCATTTACATCGTGCCACATGATTTCAAGCTCCGCATCGAACCGGCTCTTGTGAAAGGATTTACGAACCGATGCTGCCACTATCGGTTCCACACGCTTTACTGCTATTTCATTCATGACAGGTATGCCTCCATTCTTTAACAAAAAGATGTTTGTATGGAGACGTTCAAGCCTGCGGATTTCCGCTTGGAGCAGATTTTCCAGGGACATCGCCTTTTCAGAAAGAAGATCCACAAGGATCGAGGTGGATGGCTCTTTTTGAAGGATTTGCGCAATTTCATTGAGCGAGCATCCCGCATCCTTGAGTGCAAGGATTTTATGGACGGTAATCAACTGCTGCGCCTCATAGTACCGGTATCCGGAAAACTGATCGATCCGGACCGGCGCCAAGAGCTTCATGTACTCATAGTGGTACAGCGTCTCTACCGGCAGCCCGCACAGCTTGGAAAACTGGCCGATTTTGAACATACGTCCCTCCCGCAGACTTTACAGGTGTGCACCCCTGCCGTCTTTATACATCATAAAGCCTGGGGTAACCAAAGAGTCAATAGGGGTTGGATAATTTTTATTTATTATTATGAAAAAACCCCTTCCGTTTCTATCACCGAAGCGGAGGAGGTGAATACTTTTCATACATACAGAAATACGGGATTTTCAAGGGGTTCTATCCCTTGAATGGGGTCCAGGGGCAAAGCCCCTGGTCACAGGCCCAGCTTGGGAGCCACAGGATCGATATCCAGTGTGGCAAAGTAATCTTTCGCAGTTTCGGCCCGGCGGATCAATTGGAAGGCGCCGTCTGCCTTGTAGAGCACTTCAGCACTGCGCAGCTTGCCGTTGTAGTTGTAACCCATGGAAAAGCCGTGGGCGCCGGTATCGTGGATGATCACGACGTCGCCCATATCAATTTTGGGCAGCGGGCGGTGGATGGCAAACTTATCATTGTTCTCGCACAGGGAACCGGTCACATCGTACACGTGATCTTCCTTAAGATCCCGCTTGCCCGCCACGTGAATGTGATGGTACGCGCCGTACATGGCCGGCCGCATCAGGTTTGCGGCGCAGGCGTCCACGCCGATATAATGGCGGTAGGTATCCTTGTGGCTGGTAGCTGTGGTCACAAGCCAGCCGTGGGGGCCGGTCATATAGCGGCCCAGCTCCGTCTTGATAGCCACGTTGCGGATGCCGGCGGCGGTGAGCACCGCTTCATAGGCTTCTTTCACGCCCCGGCCGACAGCCATAATATCCGCTTCCGCCTCGCCCGGCCTGTAGGGGATGCCTACGCCGCCAGACAGATTGACAAAGGCCAATGAAAGCCCCGTTTCGGCCTGAAGCTCCGCCGCCACTTGAAACAGCAGCCTGGCAAGGCCCGGATAATAGCTGTTGTCGGTGGTATTGCTAGACAGGAAAGCATGAATACCAAAGGATTTGGCGCCAAGCTCCCTGAGCTTAATCAGCCCCTCGGTCATCTGCTCCCGGGTGAAGCCGTATTTGGCTTCGCCCGGGTTGCCCATAATGGTATTGCCGATGGCAAAATCCCCGCCGGGATTGTAGCGGCAGCAGATGCATTCGGGAATACCGCCATGCTCTTTTAATACGTCGATATGGGTAATATCGTCCAGATTGATAAAAGCGTTAAGCTTCCTGGCGTAGTCAAACTCCTCCGGGGGCATGGCGTTGGCGCTGAACATGATATCCCCGCCCGTAATGCCCACAGCCTCCGACAGCATCAGTTCCGTCATGGAGGAGCAGTCCATGCCGCAGCCTTCTTCCTTCAATATGCGAAGGATGGTAGGATTGGGCAGCGCCTTGACGGCGAAATATTCCTGATAGTCGGGGCACCAGGAGAAGGCCTCCTTCAGCGCCCTGGCTGTATTGCGTATACCCTGTTCATCGTACAGGTGAAAAGGCGTTTGAAACTCCTTCGCCGCACGTAAAAAAACATCATCGCTTAAAGCAAAATTAGGCATGGGGACTATGCTCCTTCCTATGCAAAGGGATCATTCCCATTCTATGGAGGCCGGGGGCTTGGTGGTCACATCAAGGACCACGCGATTCACATGGGGCACTTCGTTAACGATCCGCTCGCTGATGCGCGCAACTACATCATAGGGGATGCGCGCCCAGTCGGCGGTCATAAAATCATCAGTGGTCACAGCCCGAAGGGCCACGGTATAGTCATAGGTGCGCTCATCCCCCATGACGCCAACGGAGCGCACGCCGGTCAGCACCGTGAAATACTGATGGATGCTTCTATGAAGGCCCGCACCGGCTATTTCCTGGCGGAGGATCGCATCGCTTTCCCGTACGATATGCACCTTCTCCGGCGTCACATCGCCTATCACGCGGATGGCCAGGCCCGGACCTGGGAAGGGCTGCCTAAGAACCAGATCTTCCGGCAATCCCAAGGTCATACCCAGTTTGCGCACTTCATCCTTGAACAGCATGCGCAGCGGCTCCACCAGGCTGGTAAAGCCCAGCTGTGCCGGCAATCCGCCCACGTTGTGGTGGCTTTTGATCACCGCGCTGCCCTTCACGCTGCCGCTTTCGATCACATCGGGATAGATGGTGCCCTGCGCGAAGTGGTCCAGCTTGCCAAGCTTTTGCGCCTCTTCCTTAAAGACCTCCACGAAGTCGCGGCCGATAATCTTGCGCTTGCTCTCCGGATCCGCGACACCTTCCAGGTCTTTAAAGAAGCGCTCACTGGCGTTTGCGTGAACAAGATGCACAGGGAAGGTTTTGCTGAAAACCTCCACCACCTGCTCGGCTTCCCCCTTGCGCATGAAGCCATGGTCTACAAAAACACAGGTAAGCCTGTCGCCTATGGCCTGGTATAACAGCGCAGCCGCCACGGAGGAATCCACCCCGCCGGACAGGCCGAGCAGAACTGTGCCCTTTTCGCCTACCTGATCCTGGATGCGGCGGATAGCCATCTGGGCATATGCCTCCATGGACCAGTCCCCTGCACATCCGCAGATGCTTCTCAAGAAGTTTTTGAGGATCACGGATCCTTCCTGGGTATGGGTGACCTCCGGGTGGAACTGCACGCCGAAAAGGCGCTTTCGTTTATGCTCCATGGCCGCAATAGGGCAGTTGTCGCTGTGCGCTATTGATTCAAAGCCTTCCGGCAATTGAGACACCTGGTAGGTGTGGCTCAGCCAGCAGGAGGAAGCAGGAGAAGCGTTTTCAAACAACCCGTCCCGCTTGTCCATGGTTACTTGGGTGCGGCCATACTCCCGTTGGTCGGGCCGCGTAACCTTGCCGCCAAGCAGTACGGACATCAGCTGCATGCCATAGCAAATGCCAAGCACCGGCACACCTAATTCAAATATGCCTTTGTCGCAGCGTGGGGCATCCTCATCCAATACGCTTGCGGGACCGCCACTTAAAATAATGCCCACCGGCTTGAATTCTTCAATCTGCCGGAGGGACGCAGTATATGGGACTACCTCGGAATAAACGCTGTTCTCCCGCACACGCCGGGCGATCAATTGGGTGTACTGGCCGCCAAAGTCCAGTATCACCACGCATTGGGTCGTTTGCATGGGGGCCGACCTCCTTACATATCAAGGAAATCCGGAGGTTTGTCCCCCGGTTTAATGGACTTTCCTATTCTGCCACAAAACCGCACCTTCTGCAAGTATTCCCACGAAAAATGCAAGATTTATTCAAGAGAATTCGTCCGGGAAATGAACATCATTTTATTACTCCATAATAGCTCCAATAAGAGAGCAATGCTGTTTACTGACTTTTCGTTTGAATGTGCATAAGTCACTGAAAGATATCAGAAGATCCTATAAGCTGAACGTGCAATACAAAAAAGCGATACGCGTGCCGTTTTCACTTGTAAAAACTGCGCGCATCGCATGGGGTAACGCCTTATGGCAACCGTTCCCCGTTTCGGGCTTCATTCTTTTTTGGTATAATGTCTACATACTATTATACAGTTCCCCGACGAAAAAGGAGGTATCCCTATGCATCACCCCCGCCTTCGCCTTACCGCCCTTATGCTTGCGCTAGTGTTCGTTTTAACAGGCTGTGCCACGGCGGAAAAAGCATCACCCACTCCCGCGATAGAACCCACCGCCACCCAGCAGCCTGCATTGCCTACACCCCCTCCCACCAATGAAAAGGGCATGCCCTATCTGCTTAACGAAATAGATGGCAGCCCCATGACCTTCAGCGATCTGAAGGGGAAAGTAGTTTACCTGAATTTCTTCACCAGTTGGTGCCCGCCCTGCAAGGAGGAGCTGCCCGACATATTAAAACTGCAGCAAACCTATGGTGAAGAGCTTGCCGTGGTGCTCATCCATGTTCCGGACAGAGATACGGAGGATGCTGCAAAAAAATATCTCAAAGACAATGGCCTAGATTCCCTGCGCATGGTAGAGGATAAAGATTTTTTACTCACCAGCTTTTATCAATTGGAGGGCTATCCTCTTTCCGTGTTCATCGATAAAGATGGGTATCTAGCTGCGTACCAGAGCGGCGGCTTGACCTATGAAATGATGGAGACGGCTCTTCAAATGGCGGGTATCCAAACGCCTATCACGCCGTAAGGAGGGAATTGCATTGCCCTCTGGTTTTGATTTTAGTACCGCACCTCAATTGATTCAGTTGGACTATACCGTCTGGTCGGCGCTGCTGAACGGTTTCCTGGCCTTTTTGTCGCCCTGCATACTGCCTATGCTGCCGGTATATGGCGTGTATCTATTGGGTGAAGGGCCATTAGGTGAGCGCGGCCCTGGCGCACGCAGGCAGGTTCTTTTGCGCATGCTGGGCTTCATATTGGGTTTCATCCCCTTCTTCATGGTACTGGGGGCAGGGGCCGGGGCGCTGGGAAACCTTTTGCAGCAATACCGAAACGCCTTTCCTTACATAGGCGGCGTATTGATGATCCTATTTGGCCTGATGATGCTGGACGTAGTGCCAGGCCTTCATCTGTTTTCCGTTAATACCGATGCCGGAAAGCTGGCCTCTGGCGGTTTTGTGAAAATGATGCTCCTGGGCATCCTATTAGCCGTCTCCTGGCTTTCCTGTACCTCCCCTTTCCTGTTCAACGTGCTGCTTATGGCTGCCACTGAGGGGAGCACCGCTGTACGCGGCATGTGGCTTTTGGCTGTATATTCCCTGGGCCTGACCGTTCCCTTCCTTTTATTCATGGCGCTTTATGCAAGGCTTGGGAGCATGCTTACCTTTTTGCGTACCCATCAGGTATTCATCCGAAAGGTGGCCGGTGCCGTTATGATTCTTTTGGGTGTATTACGTTTATTCAGACTACTTTGAATAGGAAACAACTACCACGCGGGCAAGGGCCCGCTTTTTTTCTACCCTTTAGCCGTCCGCACCGCATAACGGCGCTCCACATAATCTACTATGGAGGCGCAGTTCAAAAAAATCACCGCGCTGTTCAGTTCTACCAAAAGAAAAGGTGTTGCGAATGGAGCAAACAGGTTTGATCGTCGGCATCCTGGGGGGAATCCTGGGGGCGGTGGGCGTTGTGGCCAGCATTATATTAGGCACCATCGCCTACAGGCGCGCCCATAAGCAGGACATCGCCTCGGATGCTTCCGTGGAAGCCACCCTCAAGGTGGATATTAATTATATCAAAGATGGCATTGACGACATCAAAAGAGAACAGCACCATATGGCGGATAATTTATCTCTCCTTTCTGAGCGCGTAACCCGGGTGGAAGAATCGGTAAAATCGGCCCATAAACGGCTGGATCAACATTTAGGAACGCGCGCGATGGAGATCGACACAAACCTTTGCGATAAAGAATAATGCCGGAAAAGCAGCTTATTTATGATACGTGCCCCCGGGGTTACCGGGGGCACGGTGATCGTAGGGCTTGAGGCAAACTCTCACCTGTCACCAATCCTCCCTTCTTACATACGCTGGCTTAAGGAGGGATGAACATGCCAACTCAAAACATGAGCGCCACCATTGTTCCACGGGTACAAAAGCAGGATTTTACATACGAGGATGTCCTGGTACTCACTGTAGAAAATCACTTTTTTACGGTAAGGCTGCCTGGCGGCGGCCCTGTGGAAGCGGTCATCAACAACCGCATTCAGACGCAGGTGGATGAACTGAATGCCTATGCCTCCACCACATTGTATGAAAACGCTGTGGAGACTTATCAATATTCCAAGGAGGAGGGCTTTCCCTTCAATGCCTTCCAAGCGGGGCTTTACTACAAGGTAACCTACAACCAGGATTGCTTTTTGAGCATGTACCGGGATCAATTTGAGTACACGGGCGGTGCGCATCCCAATACGTTGCGCTACTCCGACACCTGGAACCTGCGCACCGGCATGGTGGTGCCACTGAGCAGTTTCTTCCCGCCTGGTTTCAATTACCAGTCGTTGCTATTGGGATTGATCCTAAAGCAGGCTGATAAAAATTATGCGGAGGAGCCCATCTATTTTGAAAATTACCGACAGCTTATTGTGGAAATGTTCAATCCCCAAAGCTTCTATCTATCACCCTGCGGACTTAAAATATACTACCAGCACTACGACATCGCGCCTTATTCCACAGGCATTGTGGAATTTACCATCCCCTACAAAGTTGTGAAAAATCCACCAAGCTGCAGTTTTTGATTACAGCACGTTTAAATGATCCAGCAGTATTTTCAGGCCCATCAGGATGAGCACCGCTCCGCCTGCCATCTGGGCCTTTTTTTGATATTTCAAGCCAAAGCGGTTGCCTGCCCACACGCCGATATATGATAAAACAAATGTGGTGCAGCCAATAAGCAATACCGCCGGGAGTACTTTTACTTGCAGGAAGGCGAAGGTGATGCCCACCGCCAGCGCGTCGATGCTGGTGGCGATGGCCAGCAGCAAGAGGCCCTTGATGTCCTGCTTTATTGTGCAGTCCACCTCTTCCTGCTCCTTGGAAAAGGCTTCTTTCAGCATGTTTATGCCGATAAGGGCAAGAAGCACGAAAGCGATCCAGTGGTCAATGGGCGTGATATAACGTTCAAACTGCGTTCCCAGAAACCAGCCGATCACTGGCATCAGCGCCTGGAATCCGCCAAAGAAGGATGCGATCAAAGTGGCCTGGCGCTTGTCCAGCCGCTGCATGCACAGCCCCTTGCACAGCGCTACCGCGAAAGCATCCATCGAAAGGCCCACCGCCAGCAGGAATAATTCCACAAAACCCATTCGTGACACTCCCCAAACAGTTGATCGCGCCGCCATACAAAAAGACCCATGTACAGCATAAGGCCGTACATGAGTCTCATTATTTCAGACAAGCCAGGCATTCATTACTTCGCTGCCAGTATGTTGACTTGCCGCGCAAACGCGCCAATTACTCCCCCATGAACAGGGGTTAGTATAACATGGCAGGCTGACTGTGTCAATGTCTTGGCAAAGCGCAAGGAGTGGCCGGTATAATAATGTCAGTTCTTCCCCATCGCAGCAATCTTCCCTGCCACAAGCTTTAAATAGTCTCCCTGCGCCCATTCAATGCGGCCCTGATCGCAGGCGGCGGAAAGGGCAGGGTCAATGGGAAGGCGGTCGAAGATCTCAATGCGGTGCTTTTTGGCTGTTTCTTCTCCATGGCTGTCGCCGAACACCCGGATCTCCCTACCACAGTCGGGGCAAAGAACATAGCTCATGTTCTCCACCAGCGCCAGGACGGGCACCTGCATCTTATCCGCCATGTAGGCAGCCTTCTCCACGATCATGGTCACCAATTCCTGGGGCGTGGTCACAAGCACAATACCGTCCACCGGCAGCGACTGGAACACGGTAAGCGGCACATCCCCCGTTCCCGGCGGCATATCCACAAACATAAAGTCGACGTCGCCCCATATGACGTCCGTCCAGAACTGCTTTACCGTACCTGCAATAATGGGGCCGCGCCACACCACAGGCTCCGTATCGCTGTCCAGTAAAAGGTTTAGCGACATCACGGGGATGCCTGTCTGGCTTGCGACAGGGAACAGCCCAACATCGCTGCCCGTAGCCTTATCCGTAATCCCAAAGGCACGGGGGATAGATGGTCCCGTAATGTCGGCGTCCAGGATGGCAGTCTTAAACCCCATACGCCGGAGCGTTACCGCCAGAAGCGAAGTGACCATGGATTTGCCTACCCCGCCCTTGCCGCTTACAACGCCGATCACCTTTTTGACGTGGCTCAAGTCGTGAGGTTTTTCCTGGAAACTTGCTTTCGTATTTTTTCTGGACGCGCAATCCTTCTGGCAGGCGGAGCAATCGGAAGTGCAATTATCAGGCATAGAGAAAGCCTCCTTCAGGCAAAAAATATTCAGAGCATTAAATCCATTCCACTCCATCCATCAGGATATGCAGCTGACCGGCTTATAAGGAAAATCCGGCCAAACGCCTATCCAGTCTGCACGGTAGCACAAATAGGGCTCCCTGTCAAGGGAGCCCGCAGGATGATATCACCAGGGCTAATGATGTGCTCATTCCAAGGTGATTTTGATAACCGCGGGCAAATCGCTCTCCCCCGGCTCTATGCTTACAAGCAGGCCTTCCTCTTTCCGCTCCCAGACAAGAGGCTTTTTTTCGCCCGGTTGCGTTACCTCCCTGATGATGCCATGAAAATGAGGCTTGTGGGATGCATCGGCGATGCCCAGGGAACGGATGCACGCCTTTCCATCCTTGGGCCGCTTCATCAAAATCGCATACAGGCTTCCACCCTTAGAAGTAAAGCGGATGTCCTCTGCCGTAAAGCCCTTGTCCACCCCGTCGGTGAATTGCCCTTCCTCCACCCTGGTGGGGCCTTCGCCAAAGATGCGCCAGGGCTTTGTATCGTAAATCGCTTCGCCATTTTGCCGCATCCAATCCCCGATTTCCAATAGAAGCGCTTCGTCCTCCGCAGGGATCGTCCCGTCAGCCTTGGGGCCAACGTTGAGCATCATGGCGCCATTCTTGCTGACGATATCGCAAAGGTCCCGCAAAATATCGCCGGCCTTCTTATACTCGTTATTTTCCGTATACCCCCAGGAGTTTTTCGCCAGCGCCGTGTCCGACTGCCAGAAGAATGGCTTGGCCTCGGAAAACTGCCCGCGCTCCACATCCAGAACCGCACAGCCCATGGGGATGGCGTCGTGCTTGTAGGTGATGGCTACCTGGATTCCCCACTGTGATGCCCTGTTGTAATAGTATGCGGCAAACTGCCTCATATAGGGCCGCACGGCCTCATGCTGCACCCACCAATCGAAGTACAGCATCCGGGGACGGTAGTTGTCCACAAGCTCACTTAAGCGCAGCAGCCAGTCCTCCAAAAACTCCTTCGTAGGGGTGGGCTTGCTGTGGATATCATGCAGATTGGCCGCTTCCTTCATGGCGGGCCAATACAGATCGTCACTGGTCAGCGGCTCCTTGATATCGCTGTCAAACTCCTTGCCATGGCTCATAAAAAACCAATGCTCTATCCGGTGGGAAGAAGCGCAGGGTGTGATCCCCCTCTTTTCCAAGGCGTCGTACAATTCCTTCAGAACATTCCTTTTCGGGCCCATTTCAAAGGCGTTCCAGTGTGAGAGGCTGCTCTTGTACATTTGGAACCCGTCATGGTGTTCCGCCACCGGCGTCACATACCTGGCGCCGGATTTTTGAAACAGATCCGCCCAAGCATCCGCATTGAACTTTTCTGCCTTGAAGAGCGGAATGAAATCCTTATAGCCAAACTGTTTGTGAGGCCCGTAGGTTTTCACATGTTGCTCGTACTCAGGTGAACCCTGTATGTACATATTCCGCGGATACCATTCGTTGGCGAACGCCGGCACAGAGTACGCACCCCAGTGAATGAAAATGCCGAACTTCGCCTTTGGATACCAATCCGCCAGACAATGCCGGCCCAGTGAATCCCAGTCGTCATGAAAGGGGCCGCCGTCAATGACACGCCGGATCTCTTGAAGTTTCTCAAGCCTATTCATATGAATCCTCCGCAGAATGCTTTTTTCCATTATACCCCATTTAAAGCGAATTGCAACAGAGGGAAAGTGAAATACATGGAGGATGCCTTTTTATTACCTATTAATATATCTCCTGCTATGTTCTCTCCCAATTTGTGGTAGCAACATCTTTAAATTAGCTTGAAGAATATTATTTTTTTCGGATAACAAAGGAAGTAAGCGCTTCTCCACAAATGTTTCAGTCGCTATACTTGATAGCAGCATCCCATTTTCAAACAAAGGTCTTGCATATTCAAAATTCCTCAAATCATCCACTAGAAAATCTATATCATATGGCGTAAATTGTTCTAGCTTCAATCCCCTAAAATCTTTGAAGACACAATAGGCGAGAAATCTCCTTTGCACATCTGGTGCGGTATGAAAATACTCAATCAGGCTATTTTCAACTTCCTTATCCATGTGATTGGCTAGAAAATCACCAATGCGTATCGCACCATAAGCATCAGATAATATGATATCTGTTGAAGCTAAATTAACAAGGCAGATTGCTAACAAGAAAGATACAACATAGTTATTGCGATTCTGATAAGTATGTTCATCAAGAAAATCAACCAAAAGACTAAAATCCCTATGCCAGATCATTTTTTTTATTATTAAGTCTCCAAACTTATGCAGATCAATTTCGTCTAGTCCAGAAATTATGTCACTTGTGAGCATCCCCTTTTCTAGAAACTGAATATAAAGTAAGATAAACTCCTTTTCACTTTCAGCAGCGTAAAGATATACGAGCTTTAAAATTCCATCACAATCTACTATTCTGGAATTTATCGCTTTTCGAATAGATAGGCTCATATTACTAAGATTTTTAATTAACATTATACACCATCTTCTCTCCTCATCTTGTTGCACCATAATCTCAAGGGATGGAAGAATAGATGGATTTATATCATCTATATCATAAGAAAATTTACTATATTCATGTTTTAACATTATGTATAAGGGAAAAACAGCCTCCTTAAAACCTAATTTGACCATCTCTATACCAGTTCTAAAAGCAATATGAGAACTGTCACTATACAATATTTCGCATAAAATATTACGCTGAATGATATTCAAATCAGAAAATGGTTGATACAGTTTAATAATGTCTTGTATAGGCAACTCATTAGCCATATTACAAAATCCTGTAGATGCTGCTTCCATATCTTTCTCTTCAACATATAAAACATTTGATAATCTTTTGATTATAGCATTATATTCTTCTAAAGTCATATGCTTAGCCAATATACTTCCGAGTTCTTGCAGATAATTAAAATCTTTAATATTATCAAACATTTCTTGAATTAATTCATCTTTTATATTATTTCCAAATAAGCGATACAATAAGTGAGCAGCCAAACCGCCATATATATCGTGCATTTGTAATAGCATACGAAGCAATATGGTGTGGCTAATGGTTACAGGCAATTGCTTCGCATCTTCCTCAATATCCAGGAAATAATCTATATCTTGTGTCTTAGACACCTCTAGCAAGTATGCAAGTATCATCGAAATAATGTATTCTGAATCAGAATCCAGATAGCTGCAAGCTCGAATAGCAACAATACTATCGATTTTAAAAATAGATTTGACGTATTCAGTTGCTACTGAATCTTGTAAAAATTCAGTTGCATAAAGGAGAATAGGATCCCATCTGGTATATTTGAGATATCGCTCAATCTTGGTAGAATCTTCAATATAATTATCCGCTAATACAGAAGCAGCTAAATACTCTGTAACTGATTGATGGAAAAACGAAAGTTGCTTTTTTGTTGCAGGTGATATGAAGTTCTGTTTCTCGGCGAGCCAATTTACTATTGTTTGAATTTTAGATTCTGGACATTTGTTTTTCCCAAACTGCTTTTTTAGTTTTGCAATAATACTGGCAAGAGAAAATGTTTCCTGCCCTGATTCAATGGTTTGGTATGCAAGTTCCTTAAATGGACTAAAAAAATCAAAATAATATCCAAATTCTTTTTCAAAAGAATTACTCAGATACATAAAGTATGATGTGTATAGACTTTTTGCGTTAGCGCCTTCATTTATGGTAATTTTTGTCTCTTGTAATAGTCGAAAAAATAACGGTTTTTGTAATAAAGAAACAATCTCTTCCGGAATATCATTAGCAGGAAGAATTGCTTGCTGTTCCAGATAGTCCTCAATAAAATCATGTTCAATTTCCATTAGTTTATAAGAATGAAGATTTAACCCCATAAATGGGTCATCAAATCTTGCGCCAATAATGACTCTACTTTTCTGTCCAAGATATTCCTGCAATTCTTTTAGGCAGATACCGTTATCCAGATACTTTTGACTAACTTCGTTGAAAGAGTCAAATATAAGTACTGCTTTCCCCGAACCAATAATAGAATCGGCCGAAATATCGCTAGAAAACATATTATCAATCTGCTTTTTTATATTTCCATCGTAATATTTCAAATCAATATAAATGGGAACGAGATAAGCATTCGGATCGTGCCTTTCGTCTAGCCCCCAATTCCGAAGTTTGTAGGCAAGTGTACAGCAATATCTCTTTAGTGAAAATGACTTTCCCGCACCTGGGCTACCTGTTAAAACAAAATTTACCGTGCTTTCCTCAAATATTTTATCGATACTTCCACAATAGAAAAAGCCTTTATCTGAAGATTTTAAAAGCGCCGAGAGTGGGTAGACCATGTTACTTGGAGATTCTATTCGTAGTATAAATGCAGAAGCATAGCGAATTAATGCTAATTGTTTTGTATCATCCAGTTCTATATGTTTTGTATTTCTACGCTTTACAGTTGTAGGAGGACAAGCATTTTTTTTCGAGCCAGCTTTGATATCAATCTTTTGTAGCACTTCTAATGATTCCAGCAGAGGAAAAATACCACCATAATTGATGCTGCCATTTATAACTTCCGTATAAAATGGTAGAACTTTTATTCCATAATTTTTCCACCAATACTCCCTCTCAGTATCAGTTACATCAGGCATTATGGCATAATGAGTTATACGATTATTCCTTTGATAAATTTGTGCTAATGCTTGAATCGCATGCAAAAAATCCGGATCACGTAAACTGTAACCTAAAAACACAATAGTACGCGAAGAGAGGAATATCTCAAGTGCCCGAATTGCATATGATCGTTCACTATATAGCTTGTTATACTGTTCAGAAGTTAGTATGATACTCTCCGCATCATCTATGTCTCCATGCAGCTTTAGCACAAAATTCCGGGAGGTTGCATGCATGATAGCATGGCAATCAATGGATTGACGATTTGTGATTTTTTGAAATTGTTCATATGGACGAGTTAAATGTAATGCTTCTTCCAGCAGATGATCATAATTCGTTGTAATGAAACTGGTAGGCGTTAAACCAGCAATCATCCTGTGAATCTTGTGTGGTTCTGCATGCCCAACCCTGCACGTACTTCTGATAAAACTTCTAAAATCTTGATCGCTCAATTGCTCTGCGCCATAGCTGGCAGCAAGTAATGGCGATGAATTCTCCCTCCGGATCGGAAGAGAATCACCACCCGCCTTTTCCACAAAGCAAGCTAATTCTTCAATCATACCACTCCAATTTGGTAGACCAGCCCAAACTGAAATACCCGAACCTAAAAAAAGAATGGTATCGCTATTATGCAATTCTTCTCTAATCTTTTTTATCAGTGACTCTTTTTCATTTGATGTCATAGATCAGCCCTCCAATCTATGGTGGTGTAGTAGTATTATTATCATTTTTATTGTAACATTTCTAGAATATATTGGCAAATGGCAAATTACTGTGTTCATTAAATATTATCATATATGAGAAAGATGAACTTATATAATAGAATCACTTGCCTAGATAATAACTAATATTTTACATGTCGCACGTTAGTATATACGACATAAGATTACAGTGCTGTAAAAACCGAACGTTGTAAGTATCCATAGGTTTAATCTTCTGATAGATCTATTATACTTGGAGTTAACAATCGCGATAGTCAAAAATAAGTAATCTGGTATAAAATCTATTTGATATTGCATTATCGTTGCTCGTTGTAAAAGAGCTCGTGATAGTTTATACATTTTTCAAGAATATCCACCACTGCGGGTCAAACCCATCCAGCATGACCTCTTCACACCCGGACAGCTCCTTCAGCCATCCCCGCACCATCGGCGCGAGATGCTCGAACAGATGAGGCGGATAGCCCCAATCAAGGTCAAGCTGGAACATGTAATGGTTGATGGCTATGTGTCCATCACTCTTGAGCGTGGGCAGGAGGGATTTCATCAGGTTAAGAAAAGGCTCCCGGACGTGCTTCTCCAGCGTACCTTCCGCCACTTCCTTATGCAAAAGCTGGATCATGGCGGGCAGCGTCTCCATCCAGTCGCTATACACGGTGTCAATTCCGTTTTGGGCGCAGAGAACGGCCTGCAGCACGTCGTTGACGGCATGCTGGAAGGCGATGATATCCACCTGGCCACCCTTGAGATGATGCAATATATTCGCAGCGTCATCCTTGATCAACCGGACGTCTATGGGCAGCCCGTGAATTCTTCCCATCAGGCTTTCGTTCAGCTTCTCATTCATGTTGGCAGTGATATACAGGCTTCCCGGCAAAGTTCGTGCCATGCACTGGGGGATCATGTCTGCGTCCCCGGAGGCCACTTCCAATAGCGTAAGCTTTCCGCCCTGATGCAGCCTGTCCATCACTTCGCCCCAGCGGCCACGAAAGAACACCTCATTGATCACCGTAAAGTTTGCAATGGGGGCATGGAGCAAGGCTGCGAGCTGCCTTTCCCGCTCGCTCATCGCCATACTTTCATACTGCTTGAGCTCATCGGGCCGCAAATACCGCCCGGCGCTTTCGTTAAGCTTTGGCAGCCACTTTTCGATATTGTCCAATGGGATCATCTTTCGTACCACCCTTTTCATGCCATTATACCGGTCGCCCCCTCCGCAGTCAAATAATGGATGGCTAGAACATTTGGATGCGGTTGGAATGAAATCGGCTCAATCCCAATATCTTGCAATTCACGAGCACGTCCTGTACAATTGCGCTGAGTAATCCCTTGCTTATGGAAAGGAGATCATTATGCCTGATATTTTCCCTGCCCCTATACTGCGTTTGCCGGAAGCCGGCATCCCTTTGGATGGCGTAAAGGCATACTTGTCCCAGGGGGATGGCCATCAAATCATCTTTATGGAGTTTTCCAAGGATGTGGCGCTGAAAGAGCATTCCCACGCCGGGCAGTGGGGCATTGTGCTGGAAGGGAAGATCGAGCTCACCATCGGCGGCGTGCCTGGAACATATGAAAAGGGAGACCGGTACTATATCCCCGAGGGCGTATTGCATTCCGGGAAAATTCATGCCGGATATGCGGACATGACTTTCTTTGATCAGAAAGACAGGTATGGAATAAAAGCCTAGTATTTTGTCAACTACAAAAGTTGCGGTATACAGGTGATGGCATATTGCTTAGTCTTCCAATGAAGATGCCGTGGAAAGGGTCAAGGGGAAAGACCAGAGAAGGCTTCCCCTTGAGGGGAAGCTTAAGACGAAGGAGACTGATGAGGTGTATATGGTGGCAATATGTACTAGCAAGACACCTCATCCGTCGCTGCGCGCCACCTATTCCATCTGGCTCAATCGTCGCATTGCTCGCTGCCGCTCGCACTGCTCGTTTCGCCAGCCTCCTCCACTCCTCCCTTATCCGCCACAGGCGGGGTCGGGGTTCTGGAGCCCTCCAGGGGAAGGCTCATGGTATACATGGAGCAATCGCCGTTTGACAAGTGTAACTTTGGTAGCGGAAGATTCTGTAGTTGTCATGGCAACTAGTAGACTTTCAACTACAGAAGTTGCGTAATTCACAAGCCCCGGCAGAGAGATCAACAAGCAAACGATGCCGTAGGGGGCGATTAGTAAGTGCCCATCTGGCTCAATCGTCGCGGTGCTGCGCTCCGCTTGCTCCGCTCGTTTCGCCAGCCTCCTCCACACCGCCCATATCCGCCACTGGCGGGGGCGGTGTTCCGGAGCCCGCCAAGTGACACATATTCTGACCGCAACGTGCGGTCGATTACTAATCGCCCCTACGGCTTTCAGGCAAAGTTGAATGGACTTATCAAGTAGTCAGGCCCCTTGCAGAAAAAGCCAGCCAGAATACTTCGTTGCAGGGGCGCATGTGCCGCCTTTTTTACAGAACCCTTGTCACAAAACCATACGGCTCCAAACCGGCCTCCATCGAGCCTCCTGATGTCAGGATCCGCGCGGTTTGCTTTTCTCCGCTCATATTCACTACTGCCAGCTTGTTTTGGGCGGGATAATAAGCGCATTCTGTATACGGGTTGTCGGTTATGTAAAGCTGGTCTATATTAAGGCCTGCGGCGTAAAGAAGCAAATTCAGCAAAAACCGTGAAGCTTTCGGGTCTACCTGAAAGGAAGTAAAATAAATTCCCTTGCCCTTGCCGAATCCATTCACCGTAAAGGTGGGTACGCCATTATCCTCCTGAAGCACTTTCGCCTTGCCATCCGTGAGATAGAGGTTTTCCTTTCGTTTCAGGTGCGCGTCTGCCACCATGAGGTCCGCTTCCGGCGTAACCTCATAACGCCATCGCCCATGGCAGACTTTTTCCCCGGTATCCAGGTCAACCCCCAGCACATGGGCCATGCGTAGGTATGTGTCAGAGCCCGGGCAGGCCGAAGGCTCGTTGACGCCGATGAACGCACCGCCCCCATGAACCCACCCGGTAAGCTTCTCAACCACTTCGGGATCGGCCCATGCTTCCCCGCCGCTCCAGGCAGTGCCGGCCGCTCCTGCGTTTATGACCACATGCACATCTGAAAGCGCACCGGCCTTTACATCCTCAAAGCTTAAAAACCGCACATGAACCGGCAGGCCCGACAGCGCCTCATTGATATGGATCAGATCATGCTTTTCCGTTTCATGAAAGTGACCGGAAAGCGACCAGGAGCGGAGTTTTCCCCACGTGTGTAGCACCGCCACATGAATGGGCAGGGTATAGGGCTCCCCGCATTCATGCAGCGTATTTATTTCCCTAAACTCTTTTGCCAATTCTTCAACATAATCGCAAAAATCTGGAAAGCCTTCTGTCAGATGCAGATACCCGCCCAGGCCGATCCTTTGAACCTTCGCCCGCAGCAGCGCCCTGCGCACCTGAATCCAATACTTTTTTGCGTCCATGGATGGATTTCCGCCTGGCGCAAAGGTGGGCGCGCCGCTTAATCCTACGGGGAACAGATAGGGATGCAGCCGAAGCTCATGGGTTTTCACGGGCACATGGGCACAGAGCCTTGCTTCATACCCTGAAAACACACACTTGATCAGCCCGTCGAACCCGATTTGTGAAAAGCGCTCCCCGTAAGGCTCCATGCCAACCCAGCTGTCATCGTAGAACACATACGCCTTTTTCCCGTAGCGGTGGACCACATCCACCAGCTTTTTGCCGAAGGCAGCCACAAATTCACACACAAAATCCATGTATTCCCGCTTGCGGGGCGTTGGCGGCCAGTGGGTGACCTGGAAATTGCCCTTGTTGACAAAGTCTTCCGCGGTGAGGGCATACCCCATTTTTTGTTCAAATTGTTTAAGCATAAGGGGGCTGACTGTGTTGTCATAGGAAGCCCAATCGGAAAACAAATAGCGGTTTCGGTTACTGGAGCCCCATATAAAGGCGAAGTTATAAAACAGGGATGTGAACCGTACCACATCTACTTTGGGATGCTTAACGCACCAGTTTTCAAGCCATTCCAGCAAATAATCCTGAACGGCGGGGTGCTTGGGATCCAGCTGCATCAAATGCTCCGATGTCCAATGGTTGGTGATGTGGTTGTACATGTTGATTTCTTCCCACACCCGAAAAGCCAGAAAGCTTGCGGTATACCGGTGCCATGGAACGGCATCCAAAACCTTAATCATTTTTGTATCGAGATCCCAGCGCCACATGTTTCTGGGTACTTCCGCGTTCAGCGTGCGGTCAAAAACCTGCCAGTAGAGCATGGCTTCCGAACTTGAATTGACAGTAAACTGCTCGGCAAAGTACCGCTCCATCAGGGGAATTTCCACCGTCTCCCCCGCGGCGGTAACAGGATTACTGATCAAAAACACCTGCTGCAGCGTGTGAGGATGTTTCTTCGCCCATTCGTTATGATCCCTAATAATGCAAAGGGTGGCGTATATTTCATAGCCCGCATCAAGAATCCTGGGCGAAAGCTTCGTGCCGTCGCTGTCGCGGATCACGTCAGCCCCCCATTTTTCCGCAAGCCTTAATGTTAAATCCTCATAACCCGCCTCGCCGGGCAGGGTAAACCCGCCTTTATGCCCGTTCAACAAACTCATCCCCTGTCCTGATTCAGTGCTGCGGTCAAAAATGCCAATGCTAGCCCCTGCCCCCAACCCTGCGTCCAATCACGGGAAATACTGCGGTAGCCGTTCAGATCGTTCATTACCGCCGTGCCGCCCGATACGTTCAGAAGCCTGCCGTCGGGAGTAATGTTATCCATGATGCCTGTTAAAGCCTTTTGCACATACTTTGTATGAAGCGGATTATTGTTTACGATCATGGCTGCAGCAATACCGCAGCTGGCACTCAGTTCCTCGTAGCTTTCCGCATCGTCCAGCACGGTGCGCCAAAGCCCGTTATCCGTTTGCAGGCTTTTCAAGCCCGCCAGCTGGTCACGCAATGAGCAGTCCACATCCATAAAAGGCGGATATAAATAAGGTCTGTCAAGCCTCGCCTTCACCTGAGACATGGTGTAGGCAGCCCAGGCATTGGCCCTTGCCCAGAAAAAGCCCGACATGTGATTCTTTTGGATATTGTCATAACCATGATACCAAAGCCCGGCAGCCCTATCCTGCAGGTAGCGGATATGCCACAAATACTGATGCAGGGCGTCCTCGATCATTGCCTGATCTTTTATAAGAACACCTACCCGCAAAAGGAACATCGCCGCCATAAAAAGTGTATCCGCCCAGGCCTGTTCCGGAAAATCATTGTTTACGGAAACGGTGTGCTGTAATACGCTGTCTGCAAAGCGCAGTGCTTCGTGCGTTAAGTAATCCGCTTTGGCAAGAGCGATATCCAGGTATTTTTGGTCCCCTGTGGCCTCATGCAGCACCAATAGACAATGGCCCATGGCACAGGTATTCACCGTGAAGGCCGGCACGCCCACAGAGATGAGTTCATCCACCCTAAACTTAAGTAAATCAAGGTAGTCTTCATTGCCGGTGAGCTTGTATGCCTCCGATACGCCGTAATAGGCCACGCCGCAGGGCCACTCCCATGTCAGGTCCATCTCCATGGTCTTGCGGACCAGAGCATGCATAGCAGACAATAACTTTTCCCTGTCGAATATAAGCTTCATGTGGCGGGCCTCCCGACTTTAGATTGCAGAAAACATTTTCGTATTAACCTATACAGTATAAACCTAGTCAAACTATTTCATGCCGTTTGATAACCATTTTGTATATATGGTGGGATGCCCTCCAAGGAAACAAGGAGGGCATCCCGGTGAGGTATGTAACCTGTTTGTTATTTGGCTGCGGGAAGCTTGGTGGTATTCCCAGCCTCGTAGGCCGCCTTGCGCTCATCGATGATCTGCTGGTAACCGGCGTCCAGGAACTTCTGGCTGAGATCCTTGTACAGCGCGTCAAACTCTTCCGGCTTGCACTTGGTAAGCGCTACACTGTATTCCTGGTACAGGCTAAGAAGCGTAGCGTTGTACTCACTCTCAGCTTGAATAGCCACGGAGAAAACAGGATCGGAGTACGCCCAGCCTTTGTCTGCAATCTCTTTGAGGGCATAGTAGTTGTCGGTCAATTCCTTTGTGAAATCCTGGGGAATGCCCTTGGGGGTAAGTGCAGCGATGGTCTGCTCAATGGTGCCAACTTTCTTGGTGGCATGCACAATGCAGGTCATATCGATGTTCATGTTGTGATTGAGCATCTCCGAGCCGCGATAGTCGCCGTTTACTACTGGCAGGCCGTCGGCACCCAGGGTATAGGTCACGCCTTCCACACCGTTTTCCAGCGCGAACAGCGTTTCCGGCTGGCTCATCCACTCCATGTACATCCAGGCAGCCTTCAATTGATCAGGCGTCGCCAGGGAGCTGAAGCCAACGATCATGCCGAAGGGGTTGTCTGCGCGAATCTGGGGATAAGTGGCAACGCCTTCTTCCACTACCTGCCAGGGGCTGCAGACAGCCAGCTTGGCATCGGGATTGGCCTCGTAGAATGCGTTCAGCCAGGCAACATTGGCGGATATGTAACCGCCGTAGATAAGCTTCTTGCCGTTGATGAAATCGGTCTGCCACTGGCCCGCGCCGCCGGAAGTGTCGACCGCTTCCAGTTCATATTCTTTGGAGAAGAAGCCCTGGTTGTATTCGGCGTTCTGGCGTTTAAGCAGTCTGCGGGTGGGTTCCCAGCTCAGGCTCGGCGTACCAAGGCTGGAATGCATGGCCCATTCCGTCTCGTTCACAGGGAAATCACGGAAGGCAAAGTTAGCCACATAGGCAGCCGTAGGCAGGGAAAGGCCGATGGGGTTTTCCGCCAGGCCGGCATCCTGTACAGCCTTCACAACCTTTACATACTCCGCATAGCTCTTGGGGACTGCAAGGCCCAGTTTATCAAGCCAATCCTTGCGAATGAAGCTGGCATAGGAGAAGGTGGTGGTATTGTAAGGCCGCTCGGACAAAACAAAATAGGTCTTGCCGCCGATATCGGTATAGCTCAGCTGGTTATGGTCCACCATGGCCTGGTAGTAGGTGGGTGCTACCTTTTTGAACTCCTCCAGGTTGATTTCCTGCATGGCCCCGTCGTTGGCCCACTGAGCCACTTTGGGATAGTCGTACTCCATGAGGATGGTGGGCGTCTCGCCGCCGGCGATGAGCAGGCTGTACTTGGTCATCACATCATTGCGGGGGATGGCTACGTACTTCACGTCGATGTTGTACTTGTCACCGAACTCTTTTTGAACCCACTGGGTCCAATAGTTGTTGTCCACGGCGGGGTAGCCTTTTTTGGCACGGTCGTACACCGGTACGGTAATGCTCACCCTTGTCGCAAAGGCCTGCATGTTCCCCTCCGGTTTTGCGGTTTCGCCCATGGCAGAGGGCACAGCCAGGAGCATGGACAACAAAAGTACGATGGCTAACAGGGTTCCCGTGATCTTTTTCATGGTCTCACTCCTCCAAATATATTTTCTCCATCAGGATGAACAAAGGGAAGCTTGGACTCCTCTTGGCGAAAGGCATAGACGAAAAACAAGAACAAGTTTCTGGGTTGCATTGAAGGGGGGACCCTTCCATTGTAATCGTGTCGCCCGGCTTTGCCGGGTGCGCGGGGTGCTTGCGAAGCAAGCTTTCCTTACACGATTCACTGGCCGTAAGCTTAGGGTGAAGGGATTTATCCCTGAACCTGGAGTATTCAAATGATGAAATCATTTGAATACGGAACACTGGCCAAACGAAGTGACGTCATCCCTTGACGGCTCCGATCATGACACCTTTGACAAAATGCTTCTGCACAAAGGGATAGACAAGCAGGATGGGGATCGTTGCAAACATCACCGCAGCGGCCTGCAAAACTTCCGGTGTGGATTCGACAGCTGTGCTTTCCGAAAGGCTTATTGCATCGGAACCGGTATTTAAGATCATGTTGGACAGAATGTACTGTATGGGCTGCAGCGATTTGGTGGTGATATAGTACCTGGCATCCGCATAGGCGTTCCAGCGGCCCACTGCGTAAAACAGCGACAGCGTGGCCAGAATGGGTTTGGATAACGGCAGTATGATCTTAAACAGCATTTGGAAGTGGGAAGCCCCGTCCAGGAAAGCCGCTTCCTCCAGACTGTCGGGTATGGTTGTCTGCAAAAAGCTTTTCATAATGAGCATATTGTAGGGCGAAAAAGAAAGCGGCAGGATCAGCACCCACATTTTGTTGGTAAGATTCAGGCTTTTGTAGAGCAGGTATTCCGGGATCAGCCCTGCGCTGAAGTACAGTGTGAACAAAATCAAAAGCGATATAACGTTGCGCCCTTTGAGCCTTCTGCGGGACAGGGGATATGCTGCGCACACCGTCAGCACCATGCCGATCGCGGTGAACAGCACAGTGACTTCAATGGTGTAGAGCATGGAGTGGGTCAACTGCCCATCCCGGAAGATAGAGGCATATGCCGATAGGTTGAACCCCTTGGGGAGCAGATAAACGCTCTTGGCCAGCACCTGTGTGTTCCCCGATACAGACTTGGCGGCTATATGGATAAACGGCAGAATGCAGGTCAAACACAATAGCAGAATGATGAATGCAATAATGAAATCGCCCACACGGACGCGGTTGGGGCCGCGCAGCGAATTTGAATTTGATGTCCGGGAGGTATTGACTAAACTCATTCTTCACCCTCCTTCCCATCAGATCAGGCCGTTTTCGCCAAGGCTCTTGGCCACCCGGTCGGCAGCCAATACCAGTATGAAGCCTAGCAATGACTGGAACAGGCCAACAGCCGTGGCATTGCTAAAAATGCCGCTGGCCAGCCCTTTTTCGTAGATGTAAATCGCCAGCTGATATTGGAACTCCTTGACCTGCACATTGCCAAAGGCGCTTAGCCGTTCGAAGTTGGAGCCCATGATACGGCCCATGTTCATAATGAGCAGCGTTACGATGGTAGCCCTGATCCCCGGCAGCGTTACGTGCCAAATCTTGCGAAGCCTTGTGGCCCCGTCAATGGTGGCAGCCTCGTACAATTCGCCATTGATGCCTGTGATGGCAGCCAGGTAAATAATGGTGCCCCAGCCCATGTTTTGCCATACCGCAACCAGCAGGTATGTGGCAGCCCAGTGCCATTTTTCGGTGAGAAAGGGGATACCCTGATCAATGATGCCCATCTGCCGCAGCAGTACGTTCACCAACCCAGTTTCAGGCTTGAACAGCGTATAGGCAACGCTGGCGACAATGACCCAGCTTAAAAAGTGGGGCAGGTACAAAACTGTTTGGGAAATGCGCTTGAAACGGTGAAAACGAAGCTCGTTGAGCATAATAGCCAATATAATAGGAATAGGAAAGCCCACCGCCAGATCCAGGAAATTGAATATCAGCGAGTTTTTAAGAGCCCTTATAAAGTCGGCGTCTTTGAATATCTTTTGGAATATGCCAAAACCTACCCACTCGCTTCCGGCAAAACCCTTGGCGGGTTTGAAGTTCATAAATGCGATGCGAAGGCCGGGATAAGCGGCATATTTGAACAGGATCACAAATGCCACGGGCAGCAAAAGCAAAACGTACAGCTGCCAATCTCTTTTAAACCACAGGAGCCTGTGCCGGTGTGCAAGGCTTGCCCCAGGCGCCCGAATGGGTACACGTGTCCCCTGTGCCACGCCTTATCCCCCTTTTCATTTCCGCTCCCTATATTTGGATTTTAGCATAGGTCATTTAACCATTCAAAGCGTTCGGGCTTCAATATTGCGCAATTTCGACCATTTATCCGCGTCAACTTCGTTTAAAAATAGGCTATCTGGTTTCTTTTTTCCTGTTTTGAATGAGTTTAGGCCTTTTGAAAGGCATCGGTTAACTTTTTTAGGTTGAATTTACGCGTCATGCAATCTATAATAGGCATATGCAGGAGGGGAGGCTTGACTATGCCTCGGCCCAGACAAACGATCATAGAATACAGAAGCTACGAACTACAGCCAGACTTCCCCATCCTTTTATTGGCCGGGGAGCGCTGGCATATTTCCGATATCAAATCGGGGCGGCTGCACTTTCACAACTGCCTGGAGGTAGGGGTATGCCACAGCGACAGCGGCATTATAGAATTTTACGGCGCGCCACGGCGCTTTCATGCAGGGGATGTGACATGTATCGCCCGCAATGTGCCCCACACCACCTACTCAAGCCCAGGCGAAGCCAGCTTGTGGACATACCTGTTTTTCAGCCCTCAGGAACTTTTGCGCAGCTACTTTCAAAACATGCTGCCTGGCGGCGGTTTATATGCGGACATGCTGCAGGATTGCAACATGATCCTTCCCTCCAAAGATTATCCGGAAATCCACCAGCTTGCCTTGATGATCATCCGGGAGATGGAGCAAAAGCCCATGAATTATAAGGTGAGCGTTCGGGGATTATGCCTTGGCCTCCTCATGGCGTTTCTTCGCATTTACGCTAAGATGGCTAAAAAGCCGGACGAAAAAAAGAGCGGGGACGCTCTGCCCATCGCACCCGCGCTGGACTACATCCACGCCAATTATATGTACGATTTTCCCGTGGAGCATTTGGCGGACCTATGCCACCTGAGCCCCACCCACTTTCGGCGCACGTTCCATTCCATCATGGAAATGAGCCCTTTAAAGTTCATTCACACCACGAGAATCCTGGAATCCTGCACGCTGCTTCGCAGCACGGAGGAAAACGTGACCACCATCTCCGAGCAGGTGGGATACGGCTCCGTGTCCAGCTACAACAGGCACTTCACCGATTTCATGGGCTGCGCGCCCAACCTGTGGCGGCGCACCGTATCACCTATTGTGAAGCCTTCCATTCTGGAATATACAGGCTGGTTTTAACGTTCAACCAAATGCTTCGCAATTGGTTGAACCTGCACGATTTCCTTGTATGCCTTGTACCGGTCTGCGCTTTGCTTGACCGGCTCCGGCATACGGCCAGGAAATCGTGTAAGGAATGTTTGCTTCGCAAACCCCCGCCCGCTCCACGAGCTCAATCGGTGCACTGCTCGCTACCACTCGCATTGCTTGTTTCGCTCGTTTCCTCCGTCTGGCCAATTGCTGCCACTGGCAGCGGCCAGACTCTGTCACCAGCAAAGCCGGAGGAGACGATTTTAAATGAAGGGGCCCTGCCCCTTCATTTCATCCCCGGATAATTGGTCAAACTTTCATCTTTAATCATCAACCGTAAAGGGATAACTTGCGTCCACCCACATCGCGGGGCGGATGACATAGCGTTTAAGATTGATTTGCCCGGCCGATGCGATTTTACCATAGGACTTTACATGAAACGCACAATTGATCCCCTTGCCCACACGCACATCGCGCAGCCACCAGTTGCCGTATGTAAAATCACACGCATTGCCTTCCGCGGGATATGGCATGGCTGATTCCGGCTTATCCAGCAGGTACGAATTGTTTTCGATCATTCTCTGGCTTTCGTCGGGGAAGTATTGCTCCACTTCGTTCACGCTCAGCAAGAATATCATATCTTCCGTGTCGGGGCATTCCACAATTTGAATTTCTTCCCCTGTTGCGGGAGAAACAAAACACCCCGCCGGCGTTGACACGGTGGTGCCCATGATGGCGCACTGTTCCTCAAAACTAAAGGCCTGCATCAGAAAGTCACAATTGAGCCAATCCCTTATGGATGATTCCGCCCATGTCGCCCGCTGCTTCTTGCTGTTGTACGGGCCTGTTTCCAGCCCGGTTTTGGAAATCAGCAGGAGCATGCCTTCCCGCTTATCCAGCACTGTCCACGCAATGGGGCTTTGTTCGCCGCCGCAGCCATTGCCCTGCTCATAATTCCCAAAATAGACTGTGCCGCCTACCGCCGCCGTACTTTCGCTGGTTTCGGCCATCGCCCCAGAGCCGATCATGAACGTGGATGCCATAAGAATAAACGCCGCCAACAGGATAATAAAGCGCTTCATTGCTTTCTCTCCCCCAATATTCATTGGGAACATTATACAACAGCGCATCCGGTTTGTAGTCTGCAATCTGCATCAATTTGATAAAAAAACTTGGCTCCAAGGAAAAGATCCATGGAGCCAAGTTCACTGTTACTTATTCCAATACTTTTTCCAGCATGCCCTGTTCATACAGCCTGTATAGTAGCTCCCCGAACATGGAATTGGCCCAGGCAAACCAGGAGCGCGTAAACTTTTGCGGGTCATACGGGTCGAAGCTTTCATGCATGAAGCCCGTACCTGCGTGTGTATTGAGCAGTGTTCTCACAAGCATCGCAATTTCGTTGATATCCGTCGCTGTCATGGCCTGGATGCAAAGGGCAATGGGCCAGATATAGCCCTCAGGCGTATGCGGGCTGCCCACGCCCGAGGCGAACGTGCCGGCGTAAAAATGGGGGTTGTCCTTGCTCAATACGAAAGCCCGGGTACGAAGGTACATTGGATCATCCTTTTCACAGATTCCCAGATAAGGCAGCGAAAGCAGGCTTGGCACGTTGGCATCGTCCATCAGCAGATGATGGCCCATGCCGTCCGTCTCATAGGCATAGATTTCACCGTATGTGGGATGGTTCACAATGCCGTGTTCCCGTATCCCCTTCCCGATCTCACTTTTCAACTTATCTGCGTTTGCATAAAGCTCGTCATCACCCCTGATTTTCGCAAACTCCCCCATGATCTTAAGCGCCTTCACAGCAAACAGATTGGCGGGGATCAGGTATCCGTACTCGCAGGCATCATCGCTGGGCCGGAATCCCGACCAGGTCATGCCTGTATAAGATGTTTCCGTTCCCCTGCCCTCCCTTTTCAGCGTATCGCTTGGCGGGCAGTGATCCCGTTCAAAGGTGTAGGGGCTTTTGTGCTCGTGGTTTTGCTCTGTTTTGAATACATCCACGATGCAGTGCAACGCCTTAATAAACTGCTCATCCATCCAGTGGGTCGTTCCCGTTTTTTCGTAATACCGCCAGGCCAGCAGCACGGGGTGGCAAAGGGAATCGATCTCATATTTGCGCTCCCACACCCACTGTATGGGCAGGGGCCTGTCGTGATGCCCCAGGCGCTTATCCCCCGTCAGGTTGAAGGCATTGGCGTAAGGGTCCAGCAGAATGTACTTCATCTGCCTTGCGATCAGGCCCTCCATAAGGCGCGCCACTTCCTTATCCGCGCCGGCAAAACGGACGTAGTGCAGCACCTGGGCGGTGGAATCCCTCAGCCACATGGCGGGGATATCGCCGGTGATCACAAAGGTCTGACCATCTTCCATATACTGAACGGTGGTTTGCAGGGTATTGAGAAAACAGTTTTCAAACATTTGGGAAAGGCCGGGGATAGATGCCAGTTTTTCTTTCACAGGCTGCAGGTGTTTCTTAACCGATACAATTTCCATAAACAAAGCTGCTCCTTAGTAACTATATATTTTCCTTTTCCAACAACGGACAGGGCCAAATACTACCTTTTTCAAGGCGGAAGGTGCGGATTTCAAAGGGCGCAAAAGGCAGCACCTCGTTAATGTCGAGGCAGGGAATGCTGACGCGTGCTTTTGCTGCCTCCCCCATGCTTTCATACAGCCGGAGGATATACCCGTTCCCGTCCTCCGCCTGCTTCAGGGCGGACACCATGACAGATCCGCCATCCAAAGTCATCACAGGCATGCACTTCTCCCCACGGCCCGGCGGGTTGATGGCAAGGGCATACGGCTTCTCATTAAAGACCAATGCCTTTTGGGAAAGATCCGCGTCCACTTCCCGCATGCTGCCTGCCGTGACGCGAAACCTGTACAGCCGCTCCCCCTGCTCCATACGCGCGGTGTGGCGTACTTCCCGAAGCGTCTTTTCATAATGGCCGTCGGCGGCGGAATAGCCGGCTGACCTTAAAAGCGTGATCCCGATGACGCCTTTGCGGAAAGACGAACCATACACACCGTCATTGATAACAGCCAGTTGATGCTCCCCGTTATAAACGCCGCACCATTTTTGTGACACCACTTCGCTATCCTTTGCAAGCTCCTCCCAAGCAAAGGGGATCTGACCCCGGTACACGCCGTTTTCCAGCGCAGTGGGCAGTTCCATCTTCAAATACATGTCCTTCTCGTTCCAATATACACCTGTTTCCACCTCAAAGTCCGTTCCACGCTTGGGCAGCAGGTAGCGCTGGTAAGCGTAGGAATGGTGCAGCCCAAACACCGCCTCTACCACCGTACGCACTTCGCCATCCTCAATCACCCGCACGGAAGGGACCACCTGATCGCAAAGCCCGGAAAAAGCGCTGCCTTCATGAGGCGTTAAAAGCGCAAACCGCCTCGCGGCGCGGCTTTCTTGTGTGCCAAGGCCCCAGGAATTGTAGGTGTCGTCATAGGCGGTAAGTTCAAAGCTGCCGGGCTTTAAAAGCTCCGTGCCGTTGACCCTGTAGCTGTCCATCAGCCCTGTGGCAGTATTGATAACAACTTGCATTTCCCCATTATCGAAAACAAACTCAGGCAAATGGCTGATGGGCGCAAAGGTTGGCCGCTTTGCGATGGGTTCAAAGCGGATGGCGAAGCGGCTCATGCTCATGGGGGCAAGCTCCGCCTGCACAGTTACTTTTTTTCGCCAGTCGATGCAAAAATGGCTGCTTTCCATTTCGCTTTGAGTGGGAATCAACCTTCCGTTCAGATAGGCGTAAGGTTTATAGAAGGTTGGATCCCAATTCTGCCTGGGCAGGCCGCACTCGAAGGCAAACACACCGGATACCGGGAAGGGGTGCGGGTTATATACGAGCACTGCGGAGGTGCCATCCTCCACGCTTTCTTCCCCTTCTGCCAGCGCCGTGAAGGCTTTCATTTTCTCTTTGGAGAGAATGTAAAGCCCATGATCGATGACTTGCAGCGTATCCTCTTCCACCAGTTGGCTTCCGGAACCTGGCAGCGCATCGTGAAATTCGCTGAAAAGCAGATCGCATCCCGCTTCGTGAAGGGCCTCTTTGGGATAGGCCATGCCCTTTTGAAGCGTTGCGGCCACACACATCCTTTCGGTAACATAGAGCTCGTTTTCCAAAAGTCTATGCTTTTGCTTGACCCGTATCTGCGAGGTATAGCAGCCGGGGGCCACGGGGTTCAATCCCGTTTTCACAACGGGCAGGGGGAGATCCATATCCCGCAATTCCACAAAGTACTTGTCAGGTGTTGAATGCAAAAGGACAAACGGGTTATCTAGATTCTGTTTTAGGGCGGTAATGTCCTGCACGTCTTTTCGGGAAGGGCCGCCCCCATGGTCACCCACACCCCACAAAAACAGTGTGACAGGCTCCTTCTCCTTTTCTTTCAAAAAGGCGGTGAGCTCCTGCGCAGCCTTGCCGTAGACGGAATTGTAATTCTCATCGGAACGGTGAACGGTCAAGGCGCTGCCGTGAAAGCCCTGCCAGATAAAATCCTGGCTCTCAAAATCATAATGGCCTTTTCCGGGCCGGCAGATGACGTAATTTACATATCCCGCTTGGTTTAATATTTGCACCAGGCCCCGGGAATGGCCGAAAGAATCAAAATTGACGGCGGTTTTGGGCCTTACCCCAAACTCCTTTTCGAAGAAGGTACGGCCATACAGAATGTTGCGGACAATGGATTCGCCGCTTGGCATGTTGCAATCCGGCTGCAGGTACCACCCGCCCATGATTTGAAAGGCGCCTTCTTTTACCTGCTTTTTGATCTTTAAAAACAATATGGGATCATGCTGCTTTACCCAGTCGTACAGCAAGGCCTCGTTGTGGCAAAACACAAAGCCGGGGTTTTCCGTTATGATCTCCCCAGCGGTGCGGAAGGTGGAAATAGCCTCGGCGCAGCCTTCCTGCCAGCGCCAGAGCCAGACCGGATCCAGATGGGCGTTGCAGACCAGATGAACATTCTTCATAAAACGCTCCACGTTTCAAAAAAGTGAATGCAGCACTTTTTTGAGATTTGCATGATTCACTTAGAGCCTTCCCCTGGAGTAAACGCTGATTAAAGCGCCAACGTGTCATTCTGAGGGAACGAAGCGACCGAAGAATCTTTATGCCGCAAGGGGTTCAAGATTCTTCGCTACGCTCAGAATGACATATCTTCGAATAAATCAGCGTATACTGGAGGGGAAGGTGGCGCGAAGCGCCGGATGAGGTGTCGGCCACGAATATAGTCAGCCAAGAACACCTCATCAGTCGACTTCGTCGACAGCTTCCCCTCGAGGGGAAGCCTTTGCCTGATCGTTTCGTACGCTATTTCCAGGGCAGCCGTGTTGCCTTACAGCGCAATGCTTCGGCTAGGCAGCCGGAGGGGCTTGCCTCTCCGGCTGCCTAAAGCATATTAAGCAGTCAGATATGATGATTAAGGTTCTTTGTTCTCAAGCATCCGAGCGGCCATTTCCAATACCATTATACCGCTTAAGTGCTGGGCCAGGTCCACCGATTCGCCGGGCTTTACATCCCAATAGCCGCCTATGACGCCCGTATCCGACATACCTTTTTCCGCAATGGACTTGGCGTTTACAAGCAGCAAATCGTAAAGCTCCGTTTCCCCCGGCGCTTCCTTTATTAGTTCCGCCAGGTACCGAAAGAAGATTCCCCGGAACAGGCCGCAGTCGTCCTTGCCCTCATAGGGGAACACACCGCCACTTAAATCGCCAAAGCGGCGCTTGGATTCATAGGCGATGTTTTTTGCCAAAACAAGCTGCGCTTTGTCGCCAGTGATGCGGTAATACTCCACTGCAGCGCCGATCATGACGCCTTGGTTGTAGGTGAAGGCCCAGTCATAATCGATGGTGCCGTCCCCGGTGCGGTTCATGCCGTCCCACACGTAATATGTATCGGGGTCCATGAGGTTTATACGATTCCACTCAAAGATCTTCTTGCCCCAATTCAGGTCGTCCTCATTGCCGAAACGCTGATACAGCCTGAAGGCCAGGATTGCGGCGGGGGCGTTGGCAGGGGTGTTTTTGTAATCCGGCTGGTTCTTGCGCCAGGCCATGCCGCCGCCCATTTCATCGTTCCAGGCGGTTTTGATGTCCTTCCAAAGGATATCCACCCGCTTCTTGTAGGTGTCCTCCTTTGTTTCATCCCATAGCCGAAGCAGCGCCAGGGCCATCCACTCCATGTCGTCGTACCAGTTGTTTAAAATCGTGCCGCCGTTATGGGCGATGGTCCCCTTCAGTTCTTTTTGGATCAGATCCATATACCTTTGGTCCCGTGTTCTCAGATAGCCGTCCAGCAGCGCATCGATGGCGTGGGCCTGCCACCAGTAAGAAAAACGCTCCAATCGGTCATGGGGCAGGCGGTGTCTGAAGATAACGTCCCCCGCGTCCCAAAACTCCGCCGCCAGCGCGTTTTGCGCGCGGTCCGCAGCCATAACGGCTGCCGAATAATCCATAAGCTGCCTCCGGTCAGATAAAGTTTGATTGTCCGATCCATTCGGTGAAACCCCTCCCGCTTGAAGCGGGAAGGGCGCGTTTTCCAGTCAGTAATCCAGCGCGGCCTCTTCAAGGGCTGTATTGCCTTGGCGCGCGGCGTTGTCCAGCGCTTCCTGGGCGCTGATTTCGCCGTTTACAAAAAGCTGCCACTGGGGAGTCATGGCCAGGGATTCCATGGCGGAATAGCCCTGGGTCTTGGGGCGGATGCGGCCATACTGGAAGGCGGCAAACAGCGCGCTCAGATGGGGATCATTCGCGATGTAGGGATCGGCAGCCGCGTCTACATTGCCGGGCAGGTAGCCGTTGATCTTGGTGAACAGCAGGCTGTTTTCCGCGCTGCAGGCCCACCACTCGATGAAGTTCATGGCCTCGCGGGAATGCGCTGCCAGTGCGGGGATGGCCAGGCCGAAGCCGCCCATGCCGCTGGCGGGGTCATGTCCTGGAGCGCCGGGGCAGGGGATAATGCCCAGATTGATGCCGGCTTTCTTCACATTGTTCAGGTCCCAGGGGCCGGAAACCATCATGGCAGCCTTGCCGGCGATGAAGGCCTGGTTGTTGTACGCTTCGTTGAAGCCCGTTTCGTACACCTTGTCCTTATTGAGCATCTGATCCCAGAAGTTCAGTACCGCCAAACCGGCTTCGTTGTTGAAGGCAACGGTGGGAGGCGTGGTGGTATCGTCAATCAGCTTGCCGCCGGCCTGGTACAGATAGGCGCTGAACAGGCCCACGTCGTTCATCACGTAACCGGACTGGACAAGAGCGCCCTTGTCGTCGCGCTTGGTGGCGGCAACAGCCGCGGCGCGCAGGCTATCCCAGTCCTTGATGGTGGTATAGTCGATTCCGGCCTCTTTCAAAAGATCAATGTTGCAAAACAGCACGCGGGCATCCACCATGGTGGGCAGGCCGTACAGCTTGCCATCATAGGTGAGCTCATCCACAGCGGGGGCAAAGAACTTGGTAAGGTCTACCTTGTCCGCAGCCACCATCTCGTCCAGCGCCAGCAGAGCGCCCTTGGGGGCATAGGAGGAGGTGTTGAATCTGTCCCAGAGTACCACGTCGCAGGTATCGCCGCCGGCGATGGCGGTGAGCAGCTTCTGTTCCACGCCGTCCACGTACTGGTAGGCGATGTGCACCTTGTCCTGGGTGGCGTTGTAGGCATCCAGCATCTGCTGGAACTGGGCAATGGAATCTCCGCTCCAGCCGCCCCACATGATAAGCTCAGTCTTGCCTTCGGCAAGCGCCATAGGGACCATTGTCAGGAGCATCAAAACCGCAACGAGAAGAGCCAGGGTCCTTTTCATGATCGTGTCCTCCTTCTAAAATAGGGTTATGATTTACTGCCACTGAAGGCAATACCCTCGATGAAGTACCGCTGCGCGAAGGCGAATAAAACCAGGATGGGGATGGTGGAAAATACCGTGCCCGCCATCATCGCGCCGTAGTTAGTGACAAAGTTGTTTTTGAAAAGCGAAAGCCCAATCTGGATGGTGTGCTTGCTGGCATCATTCAGCACAATCAGCGGCCACATGAAACTGTTCCAGCCCGACTGAAAGGTCATGATGCCCAGTGTAACGGCGGCAGGCGTGATCAGCGGCAGGTAGACATTCAGGAAGATGCGGAATTCGCTGCACCCGTCAATGCGGGCTGCTTCACCCAAATCATCGGGAAGCGTCGCAAAGAACTGCCGCATGAAAAACACCGCGTATGCGCCTACTGCACCCGGCAGAATAATGGCCCAAAAGCTGTTGATAAAGCCCTTGCCGCCCTGGCCGAAAAGGTCGTTGCCTCCCACCAAGGGGAACTTTCTTAGCACCACGAACTGGGGCACCATGGTCACGATGCCGGGGATCATCATGGAGGAAAGAAGAATGCCAAACATGATGTTCTTGCCCCGGATGTGCAGCTTGGCAAAGCCATAGCCCGCCAGTGCGCCTAAAAATACGTTGGTAAGCACGCCTGTCGAAGCGAGGATCAAGGAATTTCTAAAGTACAGGAAAAAGGGAACCGTGTTTAAAACATCCTTGTAATTTTGAACCGTCGCCCCCATCGGGATAAGATCAAGGGGGCGGGCGTAAATCTCAGGCATGGGCTTTAATGAGGTGGCGATCATCCACAAAAAGGGATAGATGGTGCATGCGGCAATCAGGCAGGCGGAGATATACCATACCACCGCCCGGAAACTTTTTCTGCCTTTGGGTTCAACCACACATAACACACCCTTCCTTAAGGAATTCGCTCTTTGTGGCATAGCCAGGGCTTTCCTCCCACGAGCTCAATCGTCGCATTGCCTCGCTGCCGCTCGCATTGCTCGTTTCGCTCGTTTCCTCCGCGTGGCCTATTGCCCCCACCGGGGGCGGCCAGGCTCCGCCACCCAGGACCTTCGGAGTCACATTATCCACCTCAAATACCCCCTCAGTCCTTTTCTTTGTTGATCCGCATGTTGATCAGGCTGAATACGAAGATGATGGCGAACAAACACAGCGACATGGCGGAGGCATAGCCCATCTTCAAGTCCTTGAAGCCCCGGTTGTAAATGTAGTACACCATGGTGATGGTGGCATTGCCGGGCCCGCCGCTGGTTAACAGATATGCCGCGTCAAACACCTGAAAAGTGCCGATGATGAGCATGGTGGAAACAAAGAATGTGGTCTTGCGGATGGAAGGCACCGTAATCCGCATGAACTGCTGCCAGCGGCTGGCCCCGTCGATGACGGCAGCCTCATACAGCACGTCGGGCACGCCTTTCAGCGCTGCCAGGAAAATCATCATATTCCCCGCGTACCCGGCCCACAGGCTCATGATGACGATGGCGAACATGGCAGTCTTCGAGTCATTGAGCCAGGAGGGGCCTATAACGCCAATCAGGGATAAAAGACCGTTCAGAAGGCCCATCTTGGGGTTGTAGATCCAGGACCAGAGCGTGGCGTTGGCCACGGAGGAAGACAGCACCGGCAGATAAAACAGCGTGCGGTACAACCCTACGAACTTCCGTTTTGAGTTGATGAAAAGCGCCACGCAAAGGGACAGTACAAGGCCGGAGGGCACATATAAAAGCGTATAGGTGGCGGTATTGCGAAGCGATATCCAGAAAAATTCATCTGTCAATATACGCTGAAAGTTGCGGAACGCTATGAACTTGGGCGGGTTGATAATGTCATAGCTGGTAAAGCTGAACACCACCGCCATAATAAGGGGCAAAAAGGTGAACAGGAAGAAAAGCAGCACCGGCGGGGCAATAAAAAGCCAGCCGATTCTGTTCTGGGCGGCGAGGAATTTTGATCTTCTGTTCATGCTATAAACCCCTTTCACGGCCGGTTCAATGGTTGCTTTCACGAAGGGTACAAAAAACCAGGGCATCCGCCCTGCGGGCTATGCCAGAATGCAGTTTCATCATTGTCTAGATGGCGATATGTATCTTTTGTGAAGCTTCATTGGGAGGCGCCATGCTGTCGCCCTCCACCCATTCGCCCTCCAGCAGGAAGCAGCGGCTTTCGGGGGCCTTGCCGTGAAGGATGTCACCTATCACTTTCACCGCACAGGATCCGATGCCCCTCTGCGGCTGTTTGACGTGAGATAACAAATGAAGCCCAAGGTAGCTGGAATCAAAGTCAAAGCTGACGATGGAGATATCCTCGGGCACCCTCTTGCCTATTTGCCGCGCCGCATCCCATGCGGCCTTGGCAGCGCTGTACTCGGTACCGAAGATGGCAGTGATTTCGGGGTGGCGTTTTAAATGCGCTGCAATGGCATCCACATACGTTTCATGCACGCCGGGGTCGCTGATGCTCATCCCCTTTGCCTTTGCATTGTCACTGATACGGGTAAGCCACAAATCGCGCTTCACGGCCAGGCGGCTGTCTGCAAATGCTTCCAGAAAACCCTGCATGCGCTCTTTCAGGGAGGAGGAATGATCATCTTCCAGCGCCAGCAAAGCGATGTTCCTGTGACCGCAGCCTATGAGCTTTGATACGGCCTGCCTGCCTAGTTTTACGTTGTCCACGCCTACAAACGGCACATCGATGCCGGCCATGGACCGGTCGATCATCACAATGGGATATTTGGAATATACGGCGCCGAGCAAAACCTCGTTATACAGTTCCCCATGGGCCGGCTGCACAATGATGCCCGCCACATTCGACGCCATGAGAGATTTTAGTATCTTCGACTCGCACTTTTGATCATTGCCTGTGTTTTTTAGTATCAGGTGCATGTTCAATTCTTCCGCCATGTCCACCGCGCCGTTTACGATATCCAGGCCGAAGGAGGAGCCATAACCGCCCATGACCAATGCGATCACGGGGGTGTTTGATTCCTTCTCCCTTGAAACTGCGGGTATGGGACAATCCTTTTTCACAAAGGAGCCGCGGCCCGGTATGCGCACGATGACGCCGTCTTCCGCCAGCTTGTTCAGCGCTTTTTTGCTGGTGATGCGGCTGACAAAATACTTTTTAGCCACCTCAATTTCGGTGGGCAGCTGTTTGCCGTCCTTATACAGGCCATTCGCGATATCTTCCATCAGTTCGTCATAAATCTGCTGATAGAGCGTTTCGCCGTTCTTCATCTGATCCTCCCGTACGTATGGGTCCTGCGCTCTTAAGTCGATGGAGTTTTGGTTGTTTACGTCATATTCGTTGAGCTAATTGTATCGATATCTACAACTAGTGTCAACATGCCTAATATATCAATTCAAATAAATATATTCAATATATCATTTTGGCCAAGCAATATTCCGGTTGAAAGCCGGATATAGGAAAGCAGCCTTAAAACGAAGGCGGACGGAGAAGAGAAAAATATGCTGATCAAATTGCGCCTCCCTTTACACCTGCCTTATGATACTTTATAATGTAGCGAAATTGCAGGGAGGGAAAAACATGCAGGATCAAAAAAAACCGTCCCTTGGTTCGAGGCTGCTCAAGCGCTACGGACTGGACGCATTAAGCGCCATGGCACTGGGACTGTTTTCCACACTGATCATAGGAACAATCCTGGACCAGCTTGGTGTCTTTATACCCGGGTTATCTTTATTAAGCGAGCTTGCTGCCACCGCCAAGTCCGGTCCCGTAGTTGGCGCCGCTATCGGCGTATCGGTGGCCTGGGGCATGAAGGTAAAGCCGCTGGCGATCTTTACCTCCGCCGCGTCGGGCGCTATCGGCTATGGCCTGAGCGGGCCTCTGGGCTGTTTCCTGGCTGCTGTCATCGGTGCTGAGGCGGGAAACTTCCTTGCGGGCAAAACGAAGCTGGATATCATCCTTGTGCCATCAGCTACGATCCTGGCGGGCGGATTGGCGGCTTATGCTCTAAGCCCGGCCGTAAATTGGCTGATGACAATTTTGCGGAATTTTATCGATACCGCAACGCTGTTGCAGCCCATTCCCATGGGGATTATTGTTTCCGTTGTGGTCGGGCTTGTTCTGACGGCGCCAATTTCCTCCGCCGCGCTTTGCGCCATGATCTTTACCGTGCCGGCGGGCGGCGAACTGAGCCTTGGTCTGCAACTGGCAGCCGGCGCGGCAACAGTCGGCTGCTGCGCGCAGATGGTAGGTTTTGCCGTGTCCAGCTACCGGGAGAACGGTGTGGGCGGCCTTGTGGCCCAGGGCATAGGCACATCCATGCTGCAGGTACCCAATATTCTTTTGCATCCCCTCATCCTGGTACCGCCTACGCTGGCCTCAGCCATATTGGGACCGCTGGCCACCACGGTATTTGATATGCGCAACAGCGGTGTGTTCGCCGGCATGGGCACCTCCGGCCTGGTAGGGCAGATCGGTACATGGAGGGCCATGGCCGCACTTCAAGGACCCGGGACCGTCCTTTTCAAAATCCTAACGCTGCACATTGTTCTGCCCGCCGTACTATCCCTACTCATCAGCGAAATCATGCGCAAGCTGGGCTGGATCAAGCAGGGGGATTTGAAGCTGGAACTATAAAGGAACTGTTATTCTTTTATCATTGCAATATCTTGATGAAAAGCCTGGCTATGGGGGGTTCCCCGCGCCAGGCTTTTTTAGCGGAACCATTTTCCCATGAAAGAAACGGCATTTATACTAATGGAGAGCATTATTGCATCGATGGCCGTGAGAAATTTTTGCGCAATACAAGGAGACAGAGCTTAGCGTAGCAGCGCTACGCTGAGCGGCAGCCGATACCGTAGTGCGCGAAAAGATCCACGGCTACGACGTAATAATGTTTGGAAGAAGTAATAAAGAAAGCTGGCCTGACAAATGAAAAAAACTAATATTTTGGCGATATATAGGTTGCAAAATCATTTTGCACAATTTGTTTTAAGTGACAACCATGAAACGGCGTGTTATACTAATGGCAGAATTTTACCTTTTTCGCAATTTACTTACTTTTTTCGCAATATTTCACCTGACAGGAAAACTGCCACAAGGGGCTGACGGTCCTGACTTGATACATTTTTAATGACCTTCTTAAGGCGGTGGACAGATGGATATCGGATTCTTCCGGGACCTGCTGGTAAACGCGATGATCGTTTTGACGGCAAGCATCCTGCTTACCTTTGTGTATGGTGCCTACCAAAAAAGGAAGACCGCTGTACGTATCATTATCGGTCTGACTGCCGGCACCATAGGAATTCTTGTCTTGATGACCACCGTGCGGCTGGATTCCGGTATTGTGTTCGACACAAGATCCATTCTGGTAAGTACCATGGGTATGTTCTTCGGCTGGGCGCCTACCCTGATTGCCGCCGCCACCATCATTGCCGCCCGAATTATCATGGGCGGAGACGGCGTGGTTATGGGCATATTGGTAACGGCCGTTTCAGCCGCGGCCGGGCTTTTGTGGCGTGAAATAAGGCTCAAAAACAAACGCTTAAAGAACCGTTTCACCGGCTTGGAGTTTTATCTGGTGGGGGTAATTACCCATGTTCTGATGCTCCTGTGCGCACTTACGCTAAACAAAGATAATATTCTGCCTGTTTTAAAGACGATCAGCCTCCCTGTGCTGCTGATCTATCCCTTCTTTTCACTGCTCATTTGTATGGTCATCTGGTCCCGGTTAAGGCAAATCCAGGCAGATCATGACCTAAACCAGAGTGAAATCAGGTTCAGGACGCTGTATGAGCAGTCGCCCATGGGCATTGCCTTTGAAGATGATCATGGCGTTATGCACAGCAACCGTATGGCAAATTCGATTCTAGGCATACCCATTAAGCAAATCGCACCCACAGACTGGCCCAGATTCTTTCATCCCGAGGAACTTAAAGAAGATTTCAAAGCCTATGATGCGTATGTGAAGGACAAGACCGGATTGTTTGAAATGGAGCGGCAGTATACGCGTCCGGACGGAAGCAAGGTCTGGATTCATCTGACATTGGCCCAGCTTCATATGGAGTATGCGTCCGCTCACAGCCACATGTGGCTTTTGCAGGATATTACCGAGCGAAAGCAAAAGGAAGCAGAAGTTGTTTACCTCACTTACCATGACATGCTGACAGGTATGTACAACCGCACATTCATGGAAAGGGAACGGCAGCGGCTGAATACTGCGGAGTATCTGCCTCTTTCGGTGATCCTGGGCGATGTGAATGGCCTGAAGCTTGTGAACGACGCCTTCGGCCATGACGAGGGCGACTACCTTTTAACGGAAGTATCCCAGATCTTAAGAGGCTGCCTGAGGGAGCAGGATGTGATCGCCAGGATCGGCGGCGACGAGTTTCTTGTATTGCTGCCTAAGACGGATATCGAAACAGTGGATCAGATCGTAGGCAAGATCAACAAAGCCTGCGCGGCTCATACCCCCCGCCCCGGGAAGGAGCTGTTTGACGTCAGCATTTCCCTGGGCTACGCCACCAAGGAAATTACGGAGGAACCGCTGGATGCCGTCATCAAGTCAGCAGAAAGGTTCATGTACAGGCGCAAGCTTATCGCCCACAAGCATATGTACGGCTCCATCCTCACCTCCATCAAGGAAACGCTGTATGAAAAAAGCGATGAAACCAGGGAGCATGGGGAACGGATGGCCATCCTGGCCAAATCTTTGGCGCATGTGCTGGACCTGAACAAAGAGGATACCGACGCACTGGAACTGGCCTCCATGCTGCATGACATTGGCAAGGTGCGGGTGGATTTGAGCATACTTAAAAAGGCCGGCTCGCTAACCGGGGAAGAATGGGAAGAAATCAAAAAGCATCCCGAAGCAGGCTACCGCATTGCACAGTCGGTGCCAAACCTGAATGCCATATCGGAAATCATACTCTACCACCATGAACGGTGGGACGGTACAGGCTATCCCCAAGGCCTTTCAGGGGACAGCATCCCGCTGCTGGCACGCATACTTGCCCTTGTGGATTCCTACGATACCATGCGGGAGGATAGGGGGTACCGTAAAGCGCTGGACGATGCGGAGGCTGTGCGGGAGATTTTGCGTTCCTCCGGAAAGCAGTTCGATCCTGAGCTGACACGTATCTTTGTTCAAAAAGTATTGAAAAGCGCGGGTGAAGAGGAATAAGATCAACCAGACCAAAGAATATCGTTTTTGGCAGGCACAAATGCATGTTTAGGAAAGAGAAATTATGATAAAACGAGTCTTGGCACCACTTATGATAGTACTTATCCTTTTTTCCTTGAATGCCCTGGCTGATTCTGACACCTATACCTTCGGTGATTTTACTTTTCTGATTCCCGATAATCTTTATGTGCTCACCAAGGATCAACATGATGTCGTTGTACTTGGGCTTGACGTTAACATTAGCCAGCATTTTGCCAATTCGCTCTTTGAATCACAATCCGGCATGCAAATAGTCTGCATGCGCATAGATCCGTTTTATGAAATTTCCGTGTCGCAGCTGCCTGTGACAGGGATAGCAGATTTCTCAAAACTTACGCCCAAACAGTTGAAAGAATACCGGAACACCTTGAAAGATACTGTTCAGGCAAAGCAGATAGAACTGACGGAAGAAATGCAAATTCTAGCCCATTCCCAGACGAACTTCTTCTACTATGCAGGCACAACGGAAATGAATGGCTCGATGATTTATATCACAGCGTATGTAACCTGCGAAAACAACATCATGACCACCATTGCGCTTAAAACATATGACGGCCCTGCGGATGAAAGTATCAAGGCTGTTTTGGACGATATCGTTCAGGGCTCTGTATTGCATACCGTCCCGTAGGCGGTATGCAAGTTGTTTAGGCAAAGCTCCAAGCGGGCGCCCGCCAAGAAAGTTGTATGTACCAAAGGCATTCATATTTGGGCTGGAAGAGGAGCGCGGTACTTCACCGGCGCTCCTTTCTTTTGCATGGAACGGTTATTTCTTCCTTCAAATTGTTGCAAAAACACTCCTTTCGTGGTATGTAAGTAATGCACATCACTTCGCCGTTATAAAAGGAGGTATTTTAATGCATGAGCCGCTGAATCATTATATGAAGCTGGGTCTGGTACATTTTATGGCCTATCCCTTTGCCATGACCGGCGAAGGCGAGATCGAGGCTACCGTGCGCCGCGTGCTTTGCGACAGCGATTTCGAATGCATTGAGCTTACCAGAATCAATGATGAATCCGTACGCCACAGGGTAGCCGGGCTAATTGAACAGAGCGGCATCACCATGACCTATGGCGCACAGCCGCAGCTTTTGCGTAACCAGGAAAATCTGAACAGCCTGGATGAAGCTATGCGCCTTCGAGCCGTGAACCGCATGAAGGCCTGTATTGACGAAGCATATGAGATGAGTGCAAAGGGCTTTGCCTACCTGGCCGGCAAGTTTGATCCGGCAAAAGTAGAAGAACATTATCAGGCGCTGCTTAAGAGCAGCAGGGAGCTTTGCCGCTATGCGGTTCAAAAGGGCGGTATGCCCGTCAACCTGGAGGTGTTCGACTACGATGTGGAAAAGTGTTCCCTCATCGGCCCCACGGCGCGGGCGCTGCGCTTTGTGAAGGAAATCAGCGCTGAGTTCCCCTTCTTTGGGCTGATGGTGGATTTGAGCCACATGACGCAGCTACACGAGACCATTGATGAGTGCATTGATCCCATCATTCCCTACATTCGTCATGTGCATATCGCCAACGCCGTTCTGGAAACAGGCGCGGAGGCTTATGGCGACCAGCATCCAAGATTCGGTTTCCCCAAGGGGCTGGTGGATGAAGACACGCTGGTAAAATTTCTGCGCAAGCTCTTCGAAATCGGCTATCTAAAGGAAGGAAAGCGGCCAATCGTATCCTTTGAGGTAAAGCCCTGGGGCGATGAGGACTGCGGTATGGTGGTTGCGGGAGCCAAGCGTTTCCTTGCGCAGGCCTGGGCAAAGGTATAACCTTTCCAGAGAATATGATATCTCATTTTCGCTGGACTGCACTTTTCCCCTATGAAGTCTTGATTTTCAACGATAGATGAAGGCATAATAAGGTTTACCAGGGCAAATGAGGGAGGGAGAAAGCATATGAAGATTGTTGTTCTGGATGGATATACGGAAAATCCCGGCGACTTAAGCTGGGAGGGTCTTGAGAAGCTGGGCGTGCTGACAGTGTATGACCTGACTGCGCCCGATCAAACGCTTTCAAGGATCGGCGACGCCGAAATCGTATACACGAATAAAACGGTGCTGAACAGAGAGATCATTGAAAAGGCGCAAAACCTAAAATTTATCGGTGTTCTGGCCACGGGCTTTAATGTTGTGGATATCGCAGCGGCCAAGGAACGGAGCATTCCCGTTTGCAACATCCCCACCTATGGCACCACTGCGGTGGCTCAGTTCGTGTTTGCGCTGCTGCTGGAAATTTGCCACCATGCGGGTCACCACAACGGGGAAGTGCAAAAAGGCCGCTGGACCCAGAGCATTCACTTTTGCTTCTGGGATTATCCCCTGATGGAGCTTGCCGGCAAGACCATGGGCATTATAGGTTTCGGCCGCATCGGCCGGGCTACGGCAGATATCGCCAAGGCATTCGGTATGAATGTGCTGGCATTCGACGCCTATTATAAGGGCCCTGAAACCGTGCCCATGGACGTGCTGTTGAAAAACAGCGATGTTATTTCATTGCACTGTCCGCTGACCGACGAAACAAGAAACATGATCAACCAGTTTACCATCGCCCAAATGAAGGATGGCGTGATCCTCATCAACACCTCCAGGGGACCGCTGATTAACGAAGCGGACCTGCGCGAGGCTCTGCTCAGCAAAAAGGTATACGCCGCCGGCGTGGATGTGGTTTCGGCAGAGCCCATACAGAAGAACAACCCCTTATTGGGGCTGGATAACTGCATCATTACCCCGCATATCGCCTGGGCGCCCAAGGAATCACGCCAGCGGCTGATGAATGTCGCGGTGGATAATTTAAGGGCATACTTGAGCGGGACTCCGCAAAATGTGGTGAATAAATGACTTGTGTTGCCCTGAAAATAGTGCTCGACTGGCTATGCTGAAGACCTCCCCCAGCCTCCTTCGTCGGCAGCACCCTAACCCTCCAGAGGGAGCCTTTTGGAAAGCCTCCCTCTGGAGGGAGGTGCCGCCCGCAGGCGGCAGAAGGAGGTTTCAAGTTGGTACGAAAAACTGCTATAAAACAGGCCTTCAAAACATCTCAATGTTGAAGGCCTGTGTCTTGAAAAATATGGCATCCCTTTATTTCATCAAAAGTTTATAGAGATATTCTTCTCCCGACTTTATACTTTCCATCACTGCTTCCGGTGCCGGGCCGCCGGGCACGTTTCGCATACTCACGCAAGAATCAAGCGAAATAGCATCAAACACATCCGCATCAAAGACCGGATGAAAATCTTTCAGTTCCTCAAGCGTCAAATTAAGCAGTGCCTTTCCTTCCGTAAGGCAGTAGGCCACCAGTTGCCCCACCACATGGTGGGCATCCCGGAAGGGCACACCTTTTTTGACAAGGTAATCTGCACAGTCGGTAGCGTTTGCAAAGCCGCCCGCCGCACCCTTTTCCATAACGGCAGTCTTAAACTTCAGCGTTTTCAGCATGCCGGTAAATACGGGCAAGCTTTTTAAAAGCGTATCCCTCGCGTCAAAAAACGCTTCCTTGTCCTCCTGCATGTCCTTGTTGTAGGCAAGAGGAAGCCCCTTCATGGCAGTCAGCAGCGCCGTCAAATCACCGTACACACGCCCCGTCTTGCCCCGGATCAGCTCCGCCACGTCCGGGTTTTTCTTTTGGGGCATGATGCTGGAACCGGTGGAAAACCCATCGTCCATCTCTACAAACTGGAACTCGTTGGTGGACCAAAGGATCAGCTCCTCGCAAAAGCGGCTCAAATGCATCATGGCGATGGAGGCAGCGGCCAGGTACTCCAGCAGAAAGTCCCGGTCACTTACCGCATCCAGGGAATTTTCGCTGATCCTTGCAAAGCCCAGCAGCTCCGCGACCCTTTTTCGGTTCAAAGGATAAGTGGTGCCGGCCAGCGCCCCGGAGCCAAGCGGCATTACATCAGCACTTGCATATGCATGACGGAACCTGTCCATATCCCGTGCAAACATCTGAAAATACGCCATCAAGTGGTGAGCCAGCGTAATGGGCTGCGCTTTTTGCAGATGCGTATATCCAGGCATAACGGTATTCAGGTGTGCTTTGGCCAAGTCCAGCAGCAATCCGCACAGCGCCTTAAGCAGCTCCGCCGTTTCTGTACAGGCGTCCTTGGCGTACATCCTGACATCCAACGCTACCTGGTCGTTGCGGCTGCGGCCCGTATGCAGCCGCTTCCCAGCTTCGCCAATGCGGGCAATGAGCAGTGATTCCACCTGCATGTGGATGTCTTCCGCCTCCGCGGTGAAAGCCACCTTGCCGGCCTCAATATCCGCAAGCACTTCCTGCAGACCGGCCACGATGCATTGGGCATCTTCCGTAGGGATGATTCCCTGCTCCCCTAGCATGGTGGCATGGGCAATTGACCCCGTAATGTCCTGCAGGTACAGCCGCTTGTCAAAGGACAGGCTGGAGTGAAAATCATCCACCAGCTCATCCGTAGGCTTGGAAAACCGCCCGTCCCAAAGCTTCATGGAAGTGACGCCGGGGAAACCTTTTTGCAAAAAGGTTTCCCCGGACCCTTTCTAAAAACTTTTATAATAAGAGAACTAGATAAAGTTGTGCTTTCTCGCAAATATAGCATGCATTATTCAAGTAATAAGATGGCCTCCGAAGGTTTCCAAAGGGCGACCGGAAAGCCCTTTGGTCGCGTCCGCAGGCGCGAAATCCACATCCTATATACAACGAAGCTATTTCTTTGACTGCTTCACCATAGCCTGCACCTTCATCGGCAGCCCCAGCAGGTTTATGAAACCCTCGCTGTCATGATGGTTGTACAGCGTCTTGCTGTCGCCGAAGGTGGCGATCTGCTCCAGATACAAGCTGTTTTCGCTGGTTACGCCGGCGGGGATCACATTGCCCTTGTACAGCTTCAAACGGGCTGTGCCTGTCACGTTCTGCTGGGTGCTGTCCACAAAGGCGGAAAGCGCCTCCCGCAGCGGCGTATACCACATACCGTCATATACAAGCTCCGCAAAGCGTACTGCCACCTGCTCCTTATAGTGGGCGGTGGCCCTGTCCAGCGTGATGCTTTCCAGCTGGCAGTGGGCGGCATACAGAATCGTGCCGCCGGGCGTTTCATACACGCCGCGGCTCTTCATGCCTACCAGACGGTTTTCCACCAGGTCAGTTAGCCCTACGCCATTGCGGGCGCCAACTTCGTTTGCCTTTTCCAAAAGAGCCACGGCGTCCAGCTTCTCCCCGTTGATGGACATAGGCACGCCCTTAACAAATGCAATCTCCACATATTCCGGCTTGTCGGGGGCAGATTCCGGCGTGACCATGGTCTGCAAAAGATCATCGGGCATTTCCTGGGAGGGGTCCTCAAGAATGCCGCCTTCATGGCTTAAGTGCCATATGTTCTTATCCATGCTGTAGGGCTTTTTCTTGGTGACCGGCACGGGGATGCCCCTTGCATTGGCATAGTCGATGGCATCCTCCCGGCTTTTGATGTCCCATATGCGCCAGGGGGCGATCACCTTCATGAAGGGATCGAATGCCTTGATCGTCAATTCAAAGCGCACCTGATCGTTGCCCTTGCCGGTGGCGCCGTGGCAGATGGCGGTGCAGTTTTCCTTGTGTGCGATCTCCACCAGATGCTTGGCAATCACCGGCCGTGCAAAGCTGGTGCCCAGCAGGTAGCTGCCCTCATAAACAGCCCCGGCCTTCAAAGTAGGCCAGATGAAGTCCTCTACGAACTCCTGTTTCATATCCACGATATACAGCTTTTCCGCACCGCTCTTGGCGGCCTTCTCATGCAGTGGAGCTAGTTCTTCCCCTTGGCCAACGTCAGCAGCCATGCAGACCACGTCGCAGTCGTAATTCTCTTTCAGCCAGGGAATGATGATGGATGTATCCAATCCGCCGCTGTACGCCAGCAACACACGAAGCTTTTCCATAATGAATCCTCCGCTCATTCATGCCTTAAAGTAAGGTATTTTTGAATGAGCATAAGTATACATCCAATTGCATGATAATTCAATGGCTATTTATAAAATTACACATCTTACGGTAAAAACAGTATCAGACCCCGCATTTTATGCAGTACCCCCGATGTACGCATTTGAAGCCGCCGCAGGATGCACATGACCATTTGGATATCTGTCCTGCCAAAAAGGCATCCATGCCTTCCGTATTGATTTTATTAAGGTTATCCACCATGCTCATGTTGTATTTTTCCCGGTATCGTTTATCCAACTGCTTTAGCCGTTTACAGGGAAATTTATCGCACGCAATGCAAAACGCACCTTCTTTCCCTTGCAGTCCTTCACAATGCCGGATGCTGCAGTTCACGCAATGGGAAGGTTTCTGCACATCTTCTCCATGGCAGCCAGGGCATGGTTTTTGATCCCGCACATATGCCATGCATAGCGCACAGTTCATTCCGCAAGGAGCGATATGTCTTGCAGAAAGGCCGGCTGCCCCATGCTCCTTAAAAACATCCATACTCATTCGCTCATCATCTCCAGCATTTCCTTTGCGGTTTTCACCTGAAGGAATCGGGTCGGCAGAACGAAGTTATGGTGCGCAATGATTTGTGATGCCGGAAGCACCTTGCTGTCAAAGGTTGTGTGGCCATCAGTAACTAAATACGCGTCATAACCAAGGGTATGAGCTCTTCTGCAAGTCGTATCCACGCAGTATTCCGTTTGCATGCCGCAAAAGATGAGCGTTTTTATTTCAAGGCGGCGGAGGATATCGTCCAAATCAGTTTGATGGAAGGAATCCCGCGTTGTCTTGTTCACCAGCGCTTCTCCATCAATGGGAGAAACCTCATCACAGATCTGCCAAAGATCTGAACCGATTTTCAAACCCCTGTCATTGTTATGCTGTACAAACACAACGGGCATCCCGATATTACGTGCCTTCTGCAATAGCAGGCGAATATTATTCAATACCTCCAGACCATGGTAGGGAGCTTCCGCTGAGAACATGGCTTTTTGCATATCGATGATCACCAACGCTGCATTTTCCATCTTCCATATTCCTCCTTTTTAGTCGAAGCATAGCATGGCGCCCGTCCTTCGTCAAGCGATTAATGTCTGCTTTTATTGACAAATGCGTACGTTCGTTCTATGATAAGTCGAAGCATCTAGGGAGGCGTATCATGATCATACTGGGCATCGATCCGGGCCTGGCCATCCTGGGATGGGGCGTTATTGAAACAGACGGGCATAGGATACGCCTTATTCAGTACGGCACGGTGCTTACGGAAGCCGGCACGCCCATGCCCGAAAGGCTCAAAGCCATTCAAACGGGCGTTCGGAACTTGATTCAGCTATACAAGCCTGATGAGATCGCCTTTGAAGAGCTGTTTTTCGCAAGGAACGTCACCACCGCCCTGCTGGTGGGCGCGGCCCGTGGCGCGGCCATCATCGCCGCCGTGGAACACACGGACAATTTGTATGAGTATACACCCATGCAGATCAAACAAGCTGTGTCCGGCTACGGCAAAGCGGATAAAAAACAGATTCAGCAGATGGTCAAACTTCTTCTCTGCATGGAGGATATCCCCAAACCCGACGACGCCGCAGACGGCCTGGCGGTAGCTATCACCCACGCTCATACCAGCCACTCGAAGCACCTGTTCAAAATGAAGTAAGCCGGAGGCATCCATGTACGCATTCATATCTGGCCGCGTGGCGGAAAAAGGCAGCGGAGAAATCGTTCTGGAAGCATCAGGCGTAGGTTACTCGCTGCAATGCAGCATGACCACTCTGAGTGTGGCGCCGCCTGTTGGCGAAACCATGCGCTGTTACACCTATCTTTCCGTGCGGGAAGACGCATTGGAGCTTTTCGGCTTTGCAACCAAGGAAGAAAAGGCCATGTTCCAGCGGTTGGTCAGCGTCAGCGGAATTGGCCCCCGCACGGCGCTTGGCGTATTGGGGAGCATGCCGCTGAAAGATTTGCATCTTGCCATACTTACCAGCGACTTGAATGCCTTGAGCCGCGCGCCAGGTGTGGGCAAAAAAACAGCCCAGCGGATCGCGCTGGAGTTAAAGGATCAAATTTCCCAAGAAGCTCTCTTAAGCCTACCTCCGGAGCAAGCATCCGGCATACCGGTGCGGGATGACGCCCTCACGGAAGCCATGCAGGCGCTGCAGTCCCTGGGCTATACCCCGGTGGAAGCCAGCCGCGCCCTCCAGGCAGTGCGCGGAAAATCCGACAAGGCCGACGAACTCATCAAGCTCGCCCTGCGCACCATGGCGGGGATGTAACGATGAGTTTTGCGTGATGATACCGGGAAAGGGGCTTTTTGAAAAAATCCCCCTTCCCGGACCCATCCCCGTAAAACTTTAACAATAAATGTATTATACGTTGATGGCCCCGAAGGTCCAGGGCTCCGAAGCCAAAGCGCCGCCAGTGGCGGATGAAGCGAGGCGAAGGAGGCTGGCGAAACGAGCGATGGGAGCGGAGCAAACCATCGCGACGATTGAGCCAGATGGGCAGGAAAGCCCTGGCCGCGCCCGCAGGCGCGAAACACCTTCAAAGCTGTAAGGAGAACCCTCATGTCTGATGACCGGTTGATGTCCACAGGCTACCGCCCGGAGGACGACGCTCAGGAGCAATCCCTACGCCCACGTACCCTCAAGGAATACGTAGGCCAAACGGCGGTAAAGGAACGCCTTCAGGTATACATCCAGGCCGCGCTCAAGCGCCGGGAATCCCTGGATCATATTTTGCTGTACGGCCCGCCAGGGCTTGGCAAAACGTGCCTGGCCTGCATCATCGCCACCGAGATGGGCCAAAACATCCGCATCACATCCGGCCCGGCCATCGACCGGCCCGGCGATCTGGCTTCCATCCTCACCAACCTGAACGCGGGCGATGTTCTGTTCATTGATGAAATCCACCGTTTAAGCCGCGCCGTGGAGGAAGTGCTTTATTCCGCCATGGAGGATTACGCCCTGGACATCATGATCGGCAAAGGGCCCACAGCCCGTTCCATCCGCCTGGACCTGCCCCGCTTCACGCTGGTCGGAGCCACCACAAGGGCCGGGCAATTGTCCGCGCCGCTTCGGGACAGGTTCGGCATCATGTTCAGGCTGGAAATGTACAGCCCTGAAGAACTGGCCCAGATCGTACGCCGCAGCGCGGGCATTTTGAACGTGGCCGCCCAGGAGGACGGCGTTCTGGAAATTGCGCGCCGCAGCCGCGGCACGCCCCGCATTGCCAACCGCATGCTCAAAAGGGTGCGGGATTTTGCCCAGGTGCGTGCGGAAGGGACCATCACCAGGGATGTGGCCAAAGAAGGCCTCCTCATGCTGGATGTGGATGAACTTGGCCTTGACCGGGTGGACAGAACCATGCTTTCCACCATGATGGACAAGTTTGGCGGCGGCCCGGTGGGATTGGATACGCTGGCTGCCACCACAGGCGAAGACCCCATCACCATTGAGGATGTGTACGAGCCCTACCTGATGCAGCTTGGCTTTATCATGCGCACCCCCCGGGGCCGGGTCTGTACACCCTCCGCCTATGAGCATTTAAAGCGCACACCCTCGGCTCCGCCTCAACAAGAAGACGGAGGCCAAATGCGGCTGGATTTCTAGAGATAAAGAGACATCATATAAAAGCCCGGTCCGACCGGAAAGCCCTTTGGCCGCCTTCGAAGAGGCGAAATACCTTTTACTAGATTGAAAATTACGCCACAAGGAAAAGCAATGAAAACATCCGACTTTTCTTATGACCTTCCCGAAGAGCTTATCGCCCAAACCCCTATGGAACCCAGAGACATGAGCCGCATGATGGTGTGCCACCGGAACGCCGGTACACTGGAACACCGCATCTTCCGCAACCTTCCGGATTACCTGAAAAACGGCGACGTCCTGGTCATCAATCAAACCCGCGTTATTCCGGCGCGGCTTCTTGGTGTAAAGACAGCCACGGGCGTTCCGGTGGAAATCCTGCTCTTAAAGCGCCTCAGCCAGACCGATTGGGAAGCAATCGTCCACCCCGCCAGGCGTTTAAAGCCCGGTACCCTCTGTTCCTTTGGCGATGGGCTTTTGAAGGCGGAGATTCTTGATACGGTGGTAGAGACCGGAGGGCGAACGGTGCGCTTCCTCTATGAAGGCGTGTTTGAGGAATTGCTGGACAAGCTTGGTGAAATGCCCCTTCCCCCTTATATTCACGAAAAACTTAAGGAAAGAGACCGTTATCAGACGGTTTACGCCAAACAGGATGGCAGCGCCGCCGCGCCTACCGCCGGTCTGCACTTTACCCCTGAGCTTCTTCATAAAATTCAGGAAATGGGCGTCTCAATCGTGCCCATTCTGCTGCATGTAGGTCTTGGCACCTTCCGCCCGGTGAAGGTGCAAAGCATTGAAAACCATGTGATGCATTCCGAGTATTACGAAGTCACACCTGAGGCGGCGGACAAGATCAACAACGCCCGTCTTAACGGCGGCAGAATCGTCTGTGTGGGCACCACCAGCGTGCGCACCCTGGAAACCTTGGCGGATGAGCATGGCGTTATCCATCCTGGGTCCGGTGAAACCAGCATCTTCATCACCCCAGGCAAGCAATTTCATGCCGTGGACGCCCTGATCACCAACTTCCACCTTCCGGAAAGCACGCTGCTCATGCTGATATCCGCTTTCATGGGCCGGGAACAGGCTTTGGCCGCTTACCGGGAAGCTGTGAAAGAGAAATACAGATTCTTTTCCTTTGGGGATGCGATGCTGATCACGGATTGATGATAATCCACAAGGCAAATCATGCGCCTTTGCGATCGCATAGAAAATCTACACCGAAACCTTACCGGAGCCGGAAAACGGCTCCCTTTTTTATGGGTATATCCACAATGCTAATCCCGCATTCCACCATGGAAAAGATACGCACATCCTGTTTGATAGCCCATATGCTGGATGGTGTAAACGCCGCTTCCCCGGCGCTGATGGCATCTGTCGCCGTTCACCTGGGAGTACAGGCCCTCAGATCCTGGCCGTATGTCCTTTGGTGGAGAGACGTCATCCTATCTGGCGCGCCTTGTCATGGAAAATGGGCAATGATATAATGGATTGAATGAAAAAAAGGAGGATGCGTATGCGCCGCATGGCTCTGCGTTTCCTGGCCTGCGTAGGGGCGGTACCCCTGTGCGTATATCTGCTGCCGGGTGTAACGGCTACGGATTACACCTATGCCGTTTATGCCGGGGCGGTGCTGGGCGTGATTTATATCACCCTGCGCCCCATCGCCAAGCTGCTGCTGGGGGTGTTCAACATTTTCACCCTTGGGCTTTTGTATGTGCTGTTGGACTCCTGGTTGGTTCAGCTTTGCAGTTGGGTAATGCTTGACAAGTTCCACGTGGATAACTTTTGGTGGGCGCTGGCCACTGCCCTGATCGTAAATGTAGCCAGGGGATTTTTCGGAAAGGCATTCAAGCCATCCAAATAAATATAGATCATACGAAAGGGCCGTATGGAAAACGAGTGCATGATGGAGGCCGTTTTATTGGCAGGCCGGATCATACTTGAAAATGGCGGCGAGACCTACCGGGTGGAGGACACGGTAGAGCGCATGGGCCGGGCTTTTGGCTGCACAAAGGTAGAAGTTTTTGCCGTACCCAGCGGTGTGTTCATCACCCTTGCCTTCCCCGATGGAAGGGAAATGACATCCGTCAAGCGCATCCGCCGCCGCTTAACGCACCTGAAAAAAGTGGATGATGTAAACGGAGTAAGCCGGGCGGCAGCAGCCGGTGACATTGATCCCCAGGCAGTGCTGAACCGGCTGAAGGAAATTGATAAATGGGAAGATGTGCGCGGCCGGGCTTACATGCCATGGGCTGCCGCATTGTCTTCGCTTAGCTTTGCCATGATGTTCGGCGGCAGCCTTGCGGACGGCGCCGTCGCGTTTGTCTGCGCAGCCGCCACCCAAGGGCTTAACCGCCTTTTGCGCAGGTACAGCATGTATCAAATTGTTGCCAGCCTGGCAGGCGGCACCGTCTGCACACTGCTGCCGCTTTTGTTTAATAAACTAACCGGGCTGGGTATTGTGGACGCCATGGTGGCCGGGGCGCTGATGCCGCTGCTTCCAGGCCTTGCCATGACCAATGCTGTACAGGATACTATGCGGGGAGACATGCTTTCCGGCGTCACCCACGCCGCCCAGGCCATCATGATTTGCGCGCTGGTGGCCGGCGGGGCTTTGGTGGCTCAAAGCTTGTTTTTGCTGCTGGGAAAGGGGTTTTAATATGGGCGGCACCCTTGTAAGCGCGCTGTTGACCAGCTTTTTCGCGACTCTCGGCTTTGGCGTGCTGCTTCACGCCCCAAGCCGGGCCCTGCTTCTCACCGCAGTTGCCGGCATGGTGGCCAACGGATGTTATTGGGCGTTTGGCGCTGCGGGGCTTTCAGATCATGCGGCCATTTTTCTGGCGGCGGTTGTGGCATCGGTCCTGGCGGAATTTCTGGCCAGGCGGATGAAGATGGCCGCCACCGTGTTCATCACCCTATCCATCATTCCTTTGGTTCCGGGCCTGTCCCTATACCGCGCCATGGCCTTCCTGGCACAGGGGGAAAGCAAGGCCGGCCTGGAACTGGGCGTATCCGCCATGATCACTTTTCTGATGATTGCGCTGGGCATCGGCATGGGTTCCTTCCTGATCCGCCTTCGCAAGGGCTCCGGAGCCCCGCCCCCGCCTGTGGCTCGATAGCCGAAGCGCCGCCGGTGGCGGATGAAGCGAAGGCGGACGAGGCTGGCGAAACGAGCAGTGCGAACGGCAGTGAGCAATGCGACGATTGAGCCAGATGGGATGGAGCCACGCCCCTGCCTGTGGCTCGATAGCCGAGCGCCGCCGGTGGCGGATGAAGCGAAGGCGTACGAGGCTGGCGAAACAAGCAGTGCGAGCGGCAGCGAGCAATGCGACGATTGAGCCAGACGGGATGGAGCCCCTGCACCCCGCTAAAGGAACACAACCCCTTTAGAATCCCCATATAGGGAAGGCATAAAATAAATAATCGCCAACAACAATAAATGAGCGGCAGGATTTAACTCCTGCCGCCTTGTTTTGAAACCGTTCATATATACCCTATTATCTTACGATCTCCACGTACGTTTCTCCAGTCAGCGCCTTCCAAGCGTTGCGGATAACATTTTGGTTGGTTACGCCGTAGTCAGGGTCATTCAGCTGGCATTCGGCCATATCCCGCAGGAAGTGCACGCACAAGTGTCCGTCAAAACCATTCCCCAGGATGGGGCCGGTCAGATGCGGCGTATTGTGGGTGGATGCCACCGTCCAGTGGCCATTGGGAAGCTTCACATACACAGGCTTGGGCGTCCATGTGGTCTTGTTTCCAAAAGCCACGTTCATGATCTGCGTATCCCGAAGGGTAAGCGGCTCGGAATCTGCATGGTGTCCCAAGGAAAATAGCCTAAGCGTCCAGCTCCGCTTTGTGGCCGGGTCGAATACCAATATGTTCTGCCCGCTCTTCATGCTGGGCTTGACGGTATCGTACCAATGCAGCAGCTGTACCTCGCTCTTGCTGGGACCATCGATGATGCCGGCGCCTTCCTCCAGCGCAGGCAGGGGTGTGGATGCGTCCTTGGCGCTTCCGCCATACAGCACCTGTTGTGTTGTTGTTCCGGCAATACCATCCGCTGTCAGATTGTTGCGGATTTGAAACTCTACCACGGCGTCGCGGGTTTCCGTGGTATAGGTGCCGGTCACAGAAGCTTTGTATCCCAGATTCATCAAAGCGTTTTGCAGGCTGGTAACGGCTGTTCCCGTAGAGTTGACCTTTAAAGTCGTGTAATTGGGTGCCGGGGTGGGAGCAGACTGATCCGCCGCGCGGGCGCTGCCGCTTTGCAGCACTGTATATGTCTTGGTTCCCGCCAGCCCGTCACTCGTCAGCCCGTTGTTTGCCTGGAAAAATTTTACCGCAGCAATGGTGGCATCATCATATACTCCGCTGATACTGCCGCCATAATACTTGAGGTTTGTCAGCAATTGCTGAACCAGCTTTACGTCATCCCCCGTATATCCCTTGCGCAGTGTACGGCTCAGGGTAACGCCAGAGGGAGCCTGGGTTGGGGCCTGGGTAGATGCAGGCGGAACGGTCGGTTCCGACGTAGCGGGGGCCGGAGTGGGCGTAGCGTCTGTAGGCGCAGGGGTTGGGGCTGAATTCTGGCCCGCCTGGGAATACAGAAGCGCCAGCGTTTTTGCTCCAGCCAGGCCATCCGTGACAAGACCATTGTTCTTTTGAAACTGCTTCACGGTGTTTTCCGTGCCACGGCCAAATATGCCGTCCGCAACGCCCGGAGCATAGCCTAACTTGGTCAGTGCCTCCTGCATAGCCTTTACTGCATCGCCCTTGGAGCCATAGCGCAGCGTTGATAAACTACCGGACGCTGAACCGTTTGATGTGGGAGAAGGCGTCGCTGTAGGAGATTGTGTGACTTCCGGAACACCGCTGCCCGGATTTCCGGCTGCGCCATACAGGGCGGTCAGCGTCTGATTTCCGGCAAGGCCGTCCGGCACAAGGCCTTTGCTTCTTTGAAACCGCTTCACGGCATCTTCCGTGCCGCGGCCAAACTTTCCATCCACGCCTTTGGTATCAAAGCTCAAGTCATTGAGTGCCTGTTGCATAGCCCGCACCTGTTCGCCGGCGTTGCCATAACGCAGCGTAGCATACCGCGTTTCGGCAGGAGCGGTGACAAAGGATGTCATGCATAAGATAATCGCCAGCACAAGCGCAGTACAGCTATGAAGCTTCATTCGCATAGTTAACGTTCCTCCTCGTGAGGTAATTACCCACAGTATACCAAAAGATGACGTATTGGTAAATAAGTTTTAAGATTTTATTACAAATATTTTTATGTACAAGCGTTCCTGTAAAATTGCAGCCATTACAAAACCAATGCAATATTAAAGCAGGAAAACTCGTTATTATGAAAGAATTATGCTGTATTAAGGAGGGATCGTCATGTCAAAATTAAGGTCGGCTTGCTTCAAAGGGCTGGCAGGCCTAGTCCTCATGCTGGTGGCTCTTGCGGTCATCCCAGGTGCATTGGCACAGGAAGCTTTTGTGATTCAGGTAGATAAGCTGGACATGAACCGACTGAACGACAGCGCATATATAGGTGAAAATCTGTCAGCTGCTACTCAATACATTCATGTCAACTGTGTGTTGGAGGGTACGAAGCAAGTGCGCCTGCAGGTTGTTCGGGCAGATACCGGCGCTGTGGTAATGGACAAGAACTACGGCCAGGTTTCAGGAACATTCCGTTCCGGAGACATCCTGCTGAAGTTTTCCGGCAGCTCCACCATCCCCTATACCATTACGCTGACGGCGGGGGACCAAACGTACGCCTTTCCCTTCTACCGCAAGCTGGTGACGCTGAAAAACAACACGGCCTGTACGTTCGGGGTGCGCATCAAGAGCCTGGATAAGGGACTTACGGATGCCTGGACCATGGCGACACCCCTGGATCTTGAGGAGATTGCTGCCCTGCCGGGCGGTGTCAAGCGCATAGATCTGTGTGCCAGCAACATGTATGTGATCGGAACCGTTACTGTGCGTGTTCGGGATGGTATGCTGCGTGTATCCATGCAGCTTGACGAAGATGAGAACGCGGACGAGAGCAGTTTTGAAATTACCGGTCAGCATCTTTTCCTGATCACAAGCCCTTCGGATTGGAACAGTATAGATCCTAAGCGGCTTGAGGAACAAGAATATGAGATAGGCGTGGACATCTCTTTGAAAGACAGCCTTCCGGATACGAAGTATGTTGTCATGTACATGCCGATCAAGCTGTCTTACGATCCCAACGGCCTGAATCGCTTCAGCTATAACCAGCAAGAAAATCCGGAACTGATACGGGAGCTGGAGATTTGGGATGCCATGAAGGAATTGGAAAAAGCGGCGTCTGTTGGCTGACGCTGCTCGTTGAGAGGATTCAACTTTTATAAGGCACGTATATGTCAAAGTATACATAACGTAAAAGTGCCCCCGGTTTTCATGTGAAAAGCCGGGGGCTTTGCCTCTTGTAGCAATAACGTGCTCCGCAAACAAAACAGCATCAAAGTAAAGTGCATGCCTCTTTACTCCGCCCATATACTGTACCAGTGCTTTGTAAAAAGGCGGGATGCGTAATGAAGCGCTTTTGGGTGCCCGTTCTTGCCGGACTGCTGGCGGGCTGCATGCTGTGTTTCCCTCGTGAGGCGGCAAAGGCTTCCGCGGACGCGTGCCGTTTGTGGGCCGTGGCGGTACTGCCCAGCCTTTTCCCCTTTCTTGTATGCATGCTGCTGATCACGGGAAATCTGAAAACACGCGGCAGCGGCATCATCAGCCGCCTTTTAGGCATCCCATCCAGCTTCGTCCCGGTGATGGCTATGGGCCTGTTATCCGGTTCTCCCGGCGGGTCCAGGCTTTCCCAGGAACTTTCCGTTGAAAATTTTAACATTCTCCCAGGGCTTAAGCGCTTTGCGCTGTATGCGGGCACCATGAGCCCCATGTTCTTTGTGGGCACGCTGGGGGGGTGGCTTCAAAACACATCCCTGGGCTGGATACTTCTTCTGTCCCATTGGCTGGGTGCTTTTATATTAGGCCAGCTTTCCCGTTTATTTTTCAAGTGCACTCCCATTCCGGCGTCCGCAGCTTTAAAGCCTTATGCGGCGCCGGGCCTTTCCCAGGTGATGTCATCGTCTGCCATGACCATGTTTACGGTATGCGGCCTGATGGTGCTTGGCAGCGTAGCCGCAAAAATGATTCAGTGCGTGTTTCCAACCCTTCCGGAAGGCATTCTTGCCGGGCTACAATCCTTTATGGAAGTAACGGCGGGCTGCTCCCGCATATTGAACATCCCCCTGCCTGGCGCAATTCCCGCCCTGCGCCCGGCGCTTCTTTGCGCCGCGGCTTCGTTTTCAGGCTTGTCCATACTTATGCAGAACCTGGCCTTCTTGCAGGAAAGAGGCATATCCTTTGCCTTTCTTTTAAAGGGAAGGATATGCCATGCCATTATCTCCTTTGGCCTTTGCCTGCTCCTTTATCCCCTGGCCGGAACGTCCTCCTCCCCCGCTTACGTGCAATCATCACAAGTGGCACCTGCCATCCCAATGGCTTTTCTTGGCATCTGGTTTCTGTCTCTTCTGATTGTTCCAAAATTAAGGCAGCTCAAGGCAATTCCCAGAAAATAGCCTGATCATTCTCTGCAATCGTAGATGGCGGAAATATACCGCTTGTTTCTTATGACAAAAGCTACTACAAAAGCTGCTGCAGTCCCGCACAACATACAAATGAAATGTTTTCTTGATTCCATTCCATGACAGATGGTATAATAGAAAGTGGCATGTACTATTAAGACGCATGCATAAGGAGAACATCATGCTTGAAATTTTCAAAAAGGTGCTGGGCGGGAGCAATGAAGCAGCCATACGGAGGCTTCAAAAGACGGTGAACGCCATTGAAGCACTGGAAGAAAGCTATAAAAAGCTCTCCGACAGCCAGCTGCAAGATAAAACGGCAGAATTCAAGCAGAGGTTGGCAAGCGGCGCAACGCTGGACGATATCCTGCCCGAAGCATTCGCCACAGTCCGGGAAGCCGCTATCCGCACCATCGGCCAGCGCCATTACCGGGTGCAATTGCTGGGCGGCATTGTTTTGCATCAGGGCCGCATCGCGGAAATGAAGACAGGCGAAGGCAAAACGTTGTTGTCCACCCTTCCGGCCTACTTAAACGCCCTTACAGGCAAAGGCGTACACATCGTTACGGTGAACGATTACCTGGCCAAGCGCGACAGCGAATGGATGGGCAAGATCTACCGCTTCCTGGGGCTCAGTGTGGGCCTGATCGTTCATGACCTGAACAACGACCAGCGCCGTTCCGCCTACGCCTGCGACGTCACCTACGGCACCAACAATGAGCTGGGTTTTGACTACCTGCGCGACAACATGGTCATCTTCCAGCGGGACATGGTTCAAAGGGGCCATCCCTTTGCCATCGTAGACGAAGTGGACTCCATTTTGATCGACGAAGCACGCACGCCGCTGATCATATCCGGCCAGGGCGATAAGTCCACCGACATGTACGAGAAGGCCGACCGCTTTGTGGCACGGCTGCGCAATGAAACGGATTATACCATTGAGGAAAAGGAAAAAGCCGTTACCCTGACAGAGGAAGGCACCCGCAAGGCGGAGCAATCCTTCGGCATTGACAACCTTTCCGATATTGAAAACAATGAACTCAACCACCATATCATCCAGGCTTTAAAAGCCCACACCCTCATGAAGCTGGATGTGGACTATGTAGTGCAAAACGGCGAGGTCGTCATCGTGGACGAGTTCACCGGCCGCCTCATGGTGGGCCGCCGTTATTCCGACGGGCTGCACCAAGCCATTGAGGCCAAGGAACGGGTAAAGGTGGAGCGGGAAAGCAAAACGCTGGCCACCATCACCTTCCAGAACTACTTCCGCATGTACAAGAAGCTCTCCGGCATGACGGGTACCGCCAAGACGGAAGAGGATGAATTCCAGAGCATCTACAGCCTGGATGTGGTTCAGATTCCCACCAACAAAGAGATGATCCGTAAGGATCTGAACGACCTGGTTTACAAGTCCAAGCAGGGCAAGTTCAAGGCTGTGGTGGAAGAAATCGTGACCAGCAACAAAACCGGACAGCCGGTTTTGGTAGGTACAGTATCGGTGGAAACCAGCGAAATGTTAAGCCGCATGCTGGAACTTCGCGGTATACAGCATGAAGTGCTGAACGCCAAGCACCATCAAAAGGAAGCCGAGATCGTGGCCCAAGCCGGCCACTTCGGGGCAGTGACCATCGCCACCAACATGGCCGGCCGTGGTACCGACATACTGCTGGGCGGCAACCCGGATTATCTGGCCCGCCGGCAGATGCGCCAGGAGGAAGTCCCCCCCGAACTGATTGAGGAAGCCACCGGCCATAACGAAAACGTGCCCCAGGAAGTGCTGGATGCCAGAGCGCAGTACAACACGCTTTTCCAGAATTTCAAAAAGACCACCGATGCGGAACATGACAGGGTGGTGGCGGTAGGCGGTCTGCACATTATCGGTACCGAGCGCCATGAAAGCCGCCGTATCGACAACCAGCTCCGCGGCCGTTCCGGCCGTCAGGGTGACCCCGGCTCTACCCAGTTCTTCATTTCCCTGGAAGACGACGTGATGCGTTTGTTCGGTTCCGAGCGCATTGCTCCCCTTGTGGAACGGCTGGGCATGAACGATGAGCAGCCCATGGAAGCGGGGCTACTCACCAAGCAGATTGAAAGCGCGCAAAAGCGCATTGAGGGCCGGAACTTCGACATCCGCAAGCATGTGCTGCAGTTTGACGATGTTATGAATCAGCAGCGCGAGGTCATTTATGGCCAGCGCCGTGAGGTGCTTAATGGCGCCAATATGCGGGATTACATTCAAAAGCTGATCAAGGACCTGATCCATTCCGTGATAGTCCGCCATTGCAATGGCGAAAGCGCCTTGGATTGGGATATTGAAGGCTTGACTGAATACCTGGAAAAGCTGTGCCTGAAGAAAGGCGCCATCGCCGATCATCGTAAGGAAATAGACAGCTGGGAAAAGGACGAGTTCCAGGAATTTCTTGAAAAGCAGGCGGAAGCGTTCTATGTCGAGCGCGAAACCATGCTCACCGAAATGGGCATAGATATGCGGGAGTTCGAGCGGGTGGTGCTTCTGTCCGCTGTGGATGCCAGGTGGATGGACCACATCGACGCCATGGACCACCTGCGGGACGGCATCGGGCTCCGCGCCTACGGTCAGAAGGATCCCGTAACGGAGTACAAGCTGGAAAGCTTCGAAATGTTTGAGGAAATGGTGCGCCTCATCCGGGAAGATACCGTCACCAGGCTGTATCAGGCCCGCGTGCAAAAGGCTCCCGAGCGCCACGCGGTTGCCACGCCCACCAAGGAGACCGGCGCCGATGTGGGCGCCTTGCAGCAAAGAACCCTCCCTGAAGGCGGCAAGATCAGCCGCAATGCCCTCTGCCCTTGCGGCAGCGGGAAAAAGTACAAGCACTGCCACGGTAAAGACGAACAATAATTATAAGGATGTGATGGCATGATTGAGCTGGATCAATTCCGGCAGGACCTGATCAGGATCCGTGAAAGCATTATGCAGGCAGGTGATGCACTTTAACATCGCCCGAATGAAGGAAGAAGTATCAGAACTGGAAGAAGAAATGAACGCTCCGGATTTTTGGAACAATCTGGAACGCTCCACCAAAGTAAATCAGCGCATCAGCGCGCTTAAAGGCAAATTGGGTCATTATCAGAAGCTGAATAATGAAGCCGATGAAATCGAAGTGATGATGGAACTGGCCCTGGAGGGCGACGACGAAGACCTGGTGCAAGAGGCCGGCCAGGCCATAGAGGCGCTGCGCAAGGATGTGGATGCGCTGGAGCTGGAAACGCTCATGCGCGGCGAATTCGACAATTGCAACGCCATCCTTTCCTTGCATGCCGGCGCCGGCGGAACCGAGGCCCAGGACTGGACGCAGATGCTTTACCGCATGTATATGCGCTACTGCGAAATCATGGGCTTCAAGGTAAAGCTGCTGGACCTTTTGGATGGCGATGAGGCCGGTATCAAAAGCGTAACCTTCGAGGTGGAAGGCGACAATGCCTACGGCTTTTTGCGGGGCGAAAAGGGCGTGCACCGGCTGGTGCGCATCAGCCCCTTTGATAGTAACGCCAGGCGCCATACCTCCTTCTCCTCCCTGGACGTGGCGCCTATGCTGGATGATGAAGGCGCATTCACCATCAATATGGAGGAAGTGCGCATCGATACCTACCGGGCCAGCGGCGCGGGCGGCCAGCACGTTAACCGTACCGATTCCGCCGTACGCATGACTCATATTCCCACCAATACCGTCGTACAATGCCAGAACGAGCGCAGCCAGGTGCAAAACAAGGAAATGTGTTTGAGGATGCTGCGCAGCAAGCTGCTGGAACTGCGTGAACGCGAAAAGGAAGAAAAGATGGCGGACATCAAGGGTGAAATGAAAAAGATCGAGTGGGGCAGCCAAATCCGCAGCTACGTCTTCCAGCCTTACACCATGGTCAAGGATCACCGTACCGGCTTCGAATCCGGCAACGTGGACGATGTGATGAACGGCAACCTGTCCGGTTTTGTCACCGCGTATCTAAAAATGCAGTAAGGGACGCCAGGGGAGACTTTTTGAAAAAAGTCTCCCCTGGACCCTTTCAAAAACTTCCATCTAATTAATTCATCTGATATTGTTGGCTTGTATTGCAAGAAATCATCCAATACAAGTAATCATAACAAAAGGATGTTTCCGAAGGATTCCAAAGGGCTCGGGAGCCGAGCGCCGCCTGCGGCGGATGAAGCGAAGGCGGACGAGGCTGGCGAAACAAGCGATGGAGCGGAGCGAATCATCGCGACGATTGAGCCGGATGGGTAGGAAAGCCCTTTGGTCGCTCCCGCAGGAGCGAATTCTTTTCCCTGTAAAGCAAAATCATTTACGCTTCAAAGAAATAAACTGCAGGTTAAAGTAAAAAGCATGAAGAAGATTTTTCAGGCTGCAGGATGTACGTTATTAACCCTTGCCCTTCTCCTGGGCCTTTTAAGCGGGGTAATTCTCGCCGTAGCGGGAAACGCAAGCTATATGAACTCCATGTTCCTGCGCCACGCCGATCCCAATATCACCGGTGTGGATGTTCAGGAATACCCTGGTTTGTCCAAAAAAATAACGGCCTATATGTTGGGGAAGGCCGATACTTTTCAAACAACGCTGCTAGTCCATGGGCAGACGCGGGAAGCCTTCTCCGAAAAGGAACTCCTTCACATGCAGGATGTGAGGAACCTGTTTGCCTTGTGCCGATCCATTTTGCTGTTCTGCACGTTGATTGTGATCATGTGCCTTGCTCTGGCGCTGTTCCGCTTTCGTCCCATGCTTTTATCGCTTGCCCGCGGCTATATTAGGGTAAGCCTTTTTGCTGCCGTGCTGGGTGCTATTTTGGCCATATGGTCGGCGATAGATTTTCTCTCTCTGTTTAGATTGTTCCACCACCTGTTTTTCACCAACGACCTTTGGCTTTTAAACCCCAAGCAGGATCTGCTGCTTCAATTGATGCCGACTTCATTCTTCGTTGGCTATGCGGCTACAATCGGCCTGTTCTGGCTTTTGGGCGCGGCACTTTTCTTTATATCCGCCATCCTGTACCTGAAAAGAAGGAAAAAACAAGCATGACCTATGAAGCAAGCTGCCATGAGCAAGCCGGAAAGCTTAAAAACAAGGGATCGGTACGCATTCTGGCCTTGGAGACCTCCTGTGATGAGACAGCGGCATCTATTGTGGAAAACGGCCGCGTTATTATTAGCAACGTCGTATTTTCCCAAATCGACCTGCACGCGCTGTACGGCGGCGTGGTGCCGGAAATCGCCAGCCGCGCCCATGTGGAAGCCTGCGACAGGGTGATCGACCAGGCGCTGAACGAAGCGGGAATGAGTCTCTCTCAAGTGGATGCTATGGCTGTCACCTTTGGGCCGGGCCTTGTGGGCGCGCTGCTGACAGGTGTGAGCTGCATGAAGGGCCTGGCTTACGCGGCCGGCCTTCCTTTGATCCCTGTCAACCATATTGAGGGCCACGTCAGCGCCAATTACCTGACCCACCCAGATTTGAAACCGCCCTTTTTGTGCCTGGTGGTCAGCGGCGGCCACAGCCATCTGATCGAAGTGAAAGATTATGGCGTTTATCATTTGCTGGGCCAGACCCAGGACGATGCCGCCGGGGAAGCCTTCGACAAAGCGGCCAGGGTGCTGAATTTACCCTACCCCGGCGGGCCGCGGCTGGACGCGCTGGCAGAAGGAGGCGATTATACCGCCTTTCACCTGCCAAAGCCCCGCCCCGAAGGGCGCTACGACTACAGCTTTTCAGGCCTCAAAACTGCCTTCATCAACGAAGCGCACAAGCTTACCCAGCAGGGAAAGCCCCTGCCCCAAGCGGATATGGCCGCCGCCTTCCGCATGGCGGTGGTATCTTCCCTATGCGAAAAGGCAATGCTGGCCGCAAAGGATACAAAAGCCCCGGCACTCGCGCTTGCGGGCGGCGTTTCCGCCAACAGCCTGCTTCGGCGCATGATGCAGGAACAATGCGACGCAGCCGGCATACCCCTGTATATGCCCAGGCTTTCCCTGTGCACAGACAACGCGGCCATGATTGCCAGCGCGGCATATTACCGGCTGCTCCGTGGTGAAACCGCCAGTTTATCGCTCAATGCACAGCCCGCTTTGAGGCTAGTGTAATGTGCAATTGCCTGGTCAGGCAGATGTAAAACCATTTGAATGAGGTACATGCATGACCGTTCAGGAAGCGCGTGCCATCGCCCGGGAATGGGTGGAGCTAAATGGTTCCCGCTATCCCGGATATTGCGGCGCCTATCTGTCCGGTTCCTTTTTGCAGGCCGCAGAGGATGACACTTGGCCCGAAACCTCGGACATTGACATCGTCATCATCATCAATGATAAACCGCCCGAAATAAAGCCCGGCAAATTTCCATGCAGCGGCGTGCTTCTGGAAGTCTCGCTGATTCACAAAAGGGAATATGCATCTCTGGATCATATTCTTTCGACGCATTATCTTGCGTTCGCACTGCACACAGACGGTATTTTAAACGACCCTTACGGCTTACTCAAACCGCTGCACCTTGAAATCAAAGAGCAGTATGCCAAGGATTTCTGGGTGCGCAAGCGCTGCCGGTCTTTCATTGCCCATATCCGGGACAGCATCTTAAACTTTAATAGCAATGCTCCCTTTCATGAACAGGTAACCATGTGGCTTTTCCCCACCGGGATCACAACCTTTCCTATTCTTGCCGCAGCTTTGCAAAATTGTACAGTGCGCAAGCGCTATACGGCCGCCAGGATGGTCCTTAATGCCTATGGCCTGATGGCGTTTTATTCTCCGCTGATCCGCCATTTGACGGGTGATGCTTTCCAGGCAGACAGCCTGCCAGGCCATCTTTTAGAACTGGAAACTACCTTTGACCTTGCATGCAAAACCACCGGTCCCGCCATACATTACCCGTTCAGAAGCGACATATCGTTTTCTTCCCGGCCTGTTGCAATCGATGGCAGCAGGCACCTTTTGGAATCGGCTTACCCGGCGGAGGCGGTGTTCTGGATGGCCGCCACGTTCGCCAGATGCCACGCCATTCTATTCATGGATGCGCCCGAACTGCATCAAGAAAGGCTGCCGGCGTTTCAAGCCTTCATGTCCAGCCTTGGCATTACCGGCTCCGAAGCAATGGTCAGGCGGTATAAAACGCTGCTGGCCTTTCTGCCGGAGGTTGAGCAGATTACCGATACTATTATTCAAAAAGGAAACAAAGTTGGCTGTATTATGCCCTAAAATGGGATGCAAACCGATCACACACCAAGGCTTCTCCTGGAGGGGAAGCTGTCGACGAAGTCGACTGATGAGGTGTTTATAGATGAGCAGGAACTTGTGACCTGCCACCTCATCCGGCGCTACGCGCCCCTTTCCCTTAAGGGGAAGGCTCATGAACGCTCCATTTTCACTTTTTTATTCTTTGGGATAACGCTTTTATCATGGGGATCTATTATCATGCAATAATGCTTGTCTTGGCATCTAAAGGCATGATATTGCATCATGCTTTTCTTTTATCAATATTGTAAAGCAAGCTTGACATCTTTCACCCCAAAGAATATAATAACCACGTAAAGCATGCTTTACATTTCCGAAAGGAGAACCATCCATGAAAAACCGATTGGAGGAATTGCGAAAACGGCAGGGCATTGGCCAGGAGACGCTGGCAGACATATTGCAGGTGTCCCGCCAGACCATCAGTTCCCTGGAGAATGGACGATATAACCCATCCATCCTGCTGGCCATCAAAATTGCACGGTATTTTAAGCTGCCGGTGGAAGAAATCTTTTTATATGAGGAGGAAACCATATGAAAACCAAACGGCTTGTATATTTGATTCTGGCATTGGCCGGGCTGGCCCTGGTACTGGCAGGTGTCTTTTTGTTTCCAACTGAGGCCCAAAAAAGAATAGCCGGTGTATGCTACGGTTTGGGCGCGGCAGCCTTCGGGCTGGGTGCGGCGTGGTTTATAAGCACGTTCTTCCCGGCTCTTTACGATCAGGAGGCAAAGCGGCGCAAGGCCATTGAGACAGCGGATGAAAGGAACATCATGATTTTTGACAAGGCAGGCGCTGCGGTAGAAAAATGGACCACCTACGGGCTGACCGCCTGGATACTTGTGGAGGGACTGCTGTTTAACGACGTATTGCGGATTCTGCCGCCGCTTATTCTGCTGATGGTGCGCTTCATATTGTCAGTTTACTATATCAACCGGTACATGAAAACCATGTGATTTGGGTTTTTATATTAACACAAATTATTAACATTCATGCGTCGCTTGCGATTTACTCTGAAGGCAAGCCCAACTCGCAGACTGTCATCCTGAGCGCAGCGAAGGATCTTGGATTTACATGCTGTTATAAATACCAACTATTAACATTAAAGCATCGCTTGCGTTTTACTCTGAAGGCGAGTCCAACTCGCAGACTGTCATCCTGAGCGCAGCGAAGGATCTTGGATTTTCATGCTTCTAAAAGATCCTTCGCTGCGCTCAGGATGACACCATGCGGAGTAACGTGTATTCTATGTGCGGGTATCCATCGATGCATTTACGTTATAGAACAGAATAAAAATAAATGCTCCTTCCCGGCCTATGTAAAAGTCGGAAGGAGCCCTTTTTATATGCGAGTGTAGATCTAGTTTCTCAAACTGAAAGCCGAGCCAAGTTCTCTCCATCCGCCTTCTATATTGCGGTTATCATGCGGTATATCAAAACCAAAGCTCAAAGATACCGTTTTTTTGCAGATCCATTGGCCATTCTCCAAGTAAAAATCAAGCTGGATCTCATCCCCGAAGGCCTTCGTTCCTATACCAATACTGGGTTCGTACACAAATTCAAATTCCCTGTCAAAATAGATACGGCATTCCTGCTTGCCGCCGATTAAGACCAGTTTCATTTCCGCAGCATTCGATTCGCCAACTGAAATGCTTCCCATCCTTGCGCTTGGCACACAGTATTTGATCTTTGCGTCATGGCTTGTGACATGGTAGGAAAAGCGCTCCGGCATTTGCTCCTCTTCTATCAAGGTCACGTCCACCTTTTCCTCCGCTCCGTTCTCCCGGTACCGGAAAACGCCGTCATCCTGGCCGGCCATATCACCAGGTTTGGAAACCACATTTTCCGCCTGCGCGGCCAAAGCGCACACAACCAGCAGAATGACCAAGCTAAGTGCCGCATACCTTTTAAATTCCTTTACCATCTTCCGCTCTCCTCTCCTTGTCCATAAAGGAAACGAAGTAGATAAACATCTCCTTTTCATCCATATATTGTATTATACCAAGCAACAAATATCTATCCCTGATATGTAACAATTCGATATATCAAGCCTTTTACAAATATCCAAGCTGCTTGAACAGGAACACAAACAGAAAGATCGTCACAAGTGACGCAACGGTAGTGAAGGCCACCAGCTGCCCTGCCAGCTTCCCATCCGCGCCCATCTGCTGGGCCATGGTATAGCTGGAAACGGCGGTAGGCGACGCAAACAAAACCATCAGGCCCAGCAGCGCTTCACCCCTGAACCCCAGCAGTACCGCCACGGGCAGAAAAATACCGGGCACCAGCACCATGCGGGCAAAAAGCCCAAGGGTGATCTGCTTTGTATTTTCTTTGGTGTCTGATGCGTGAAGAGAACCGCCCAGCGTTAAAAGGCACAAAGGCGTCGCCACTGCGGACATATCCTTGATGGTTTTTTTTAACACAACGGGAACAGGAATGCGAAGTACCAGCACAACAATGCCAAGGATTGCGGCGATCACCAGCGGATTTTTGATAATGCTCATGGCAATATGCCTGGCGCTCACCTTTCCCATGCGAAAGTATTCCAAAATAAAAACGGCCAGTGCGTTGCTCAGTGGCACAAAAACACTCCCCAGCAAGGCCACGGAAGCGGCATTTCCTTCCCCATACAACGAAACGGCGATCGCCAGCCCAAAGATCAAGAAATTACTGCGGATAATGGCCTGGATAATGGACGCGCGCTTTTTGTCATCCTTTTCAAACTTGGGGATCAATACCATCGATAAACCAAAAGTCAAAAAGACGCAGGCAATGGTATAGCCTATAAGTCCTGGATTGAAAGCCTGGTTCAAATCTACCGTATACAGGTTTTGAAAAAGGAGGACAGGCAAAAAAATGCGGAAAGCAATGGTATCCACTTTGCGCAGTACCGCTTCATCAGCCAGCCCGCACCGTCTGACGCCCACGCCTACCATCATCATCAGCAGCAGCGGAAGCACCACCTGGGCTGATACGATCAAATTCTCCAATGGTCCCCTTCCCTTCCCGATATAGTAAAAGACTATACAGAGGTTTTTATATACTTCGCATCGCGGCTTGTTTGCGCTTTCAAATACACAAACAACCCCAACAGCACCACGGCGCCGCCGATGAGCAGCAGCGCACCGGGCCTTTCATCAAACATCAACAGTGCCCAGAGCATGGCCCCCACTGGTTCCCCCAGCAATGCGAAGGACACCACATGGGCGCTGACCGACCCCAAAGTATAGGTGAATACCGCATGGCCCAGCAGCGTGCAACCCAGTACCAGGCCACAAAGATACCAGACCGATCCGCCGGGCAGGCGGAAGCCCCCGCCAAGCGGCAGTAAAAGGGCCAATATACAGGCCGTGGTCAAATAAACGAACACGGTATAGCCCAGCGCGGGCATACTTTTGCGTGCATGGCGTCCGCACAGCCAATGGCCGGCCATGGCCACCGCGCCAAGCAGCGCCATCAAATCTCCACCGATATTCCCGCCAAAACCGCCCAGGCTGTTAGCGCCGATCAAAAGCGCGCCAAGCAAAGCCACCAGTGCCCCGGGCCTAGCCGATTTTTGCATCGGCTCATGCAGCAAAAGGCCCGAAAAGGCCGCCACAAACAAGGGCTGGGTGCATACCAGCGCCACCGAGGCAAATGTGCTGGTGCTCTTGAGCGACGTCATCCATGTATAATAGTGTAACGCCAGGAAAACGGCAGCCAGCACGCCGAAGAAGAGTTCGCGAAAAGGCGCGTGCAGCACCGCAGATAAGGAGGAACGTTCTTCCCCCTCCCGCTTGCGCAACGAGAAGGGCAGCAAAAGCAGCCCGGAAAAGAGCATGCGCAAAAAGGCCACGGTAACCGGGGTCGCGTCTTGCAAAAGCGCTCCCTTCACCAGTGGCCCGCTGTAGGATACCATCACAACGCCCAGGATCACCAGCAAATAGGCTTTCTTTTGTGAGGAAGGCATGAGATAGGCTCCCTTCATATTTACACAAGCTGCATATGTTTATGCTTTAAGAGTTTCGCACCTGCGGGTGCGACCAAGGGCTTTCCGGTCGGTCCGACCTACTCAATAGTCGCATTGCTTCGCTCCGCTCGCACTGCTCCTTTTCGCAGGCCTCCTCCACCCCTCCCATTTCCGCCACTGGCGGGGTCGGGGTTTCGGAGCCTTTGGAAACCTTCGGAGACCATCTTCTAAAAGTATAATAACACTTCAATGTATTCTCACTTATCTGTTTAAACAATAATACTTGACTTATCCCATATAAAGTTTTCTTGGGGTGGGTACGGGAGGGGCCTCTTTTTCAAAAGAGGCTCCTCCCGCTAAATTTTATCGTTTCTCCCGTTCGTGCCGGCCCAGCCAGACCATGAGCACGGCGATGTCCGCCGGGGACACGCCGGGTATGCGGGCAGCCTGGCCCAGGGAGCGGGGCCGTTGTTTGGATAGCTTCTGGCGGGCCTCGATGCGCAAAGCGTCCATGGTGAGATACGGCGCATCTAAAGGCAGCAGCGCGTTTTCCATGGCTCTCGCTTTTGACAGTTGAGATTCCTGCTTGCGCAGGTATCCATCATACTTGACGGAGATTTCAGCCTGCTCTGAAGCTTCAGGAGAAGCAGATTGCAGCTCCGGCACAAGAGTCTGCATATGGGCAAACGTGACCCCCGGCCGGCGCAAAAGCTCCTCCCCGGTAAGTGTGCCTGGGCAGGGCGGCTCGCCAAGGGCTTTGAGCAGCTCTTCCCGCTCTTTCGTGGGAGGCAGGGAAATGGAAGCCAGCGTTTCCCGCAAAGCCTGCGTTTCCCGCGCCTTTGATTCCATGCGGCGCATCCGCTCCTCGCCGGCAAGACCGGCCTTGTAGCCAAGTTCCGTCAGGCGCAGGTCGGCATTATCCTGGCGCAGATACAAGCGGTGCTCGGCACGGCTGGTCATCATCCGGTACGGCTCGTCGGTGCCCTTGGTAGTCAGGTCATCCGCCAGCACGCCGATATAGGCCATATCCCTGGTGATAATCAGCGGTTCTTTTTCCTTCAGCCTCAGCGCGGCGTTGATGCCGGTGAGCAGCCCCTGGGCGGCTGCCTCCTCATAGCCTGAGGTGCCATTCACCTGCCCGGCAAAGTACAGGCCGGGTATGGACAAAGACTCCAGCGTATGTTTTAATTGCCTGGAATCGATGCAGTCATATTCAATGGCGTAAGCCAGCCTGGTCAGGATTGCGTTTTCCAGACCGGGAACGCTACGATACATCAGCCACTGCACATCCTCCGGCATACTGGAGGACATGCCCTGCACGTACCACTCAAAGCTATTTAAACCCTCCGGCTCCAAAAAAATCTGGTGCCGGTCCTTATCGGCAAAGCGGTTGATCTTGTCTTCAATACTGGGGCAGTACCTGGCGCCGGTACCCTTGATGTCGCCCCTGTACATGGGTGCGCGGTGCAAATTCTCCCGGATGATTTGATGCGTGCGCTCGTTGGTCCAGGTAAGGTAGCACTGCATCCGGTTGGTAAGCTTCTTATCCGTCAAAAATGAAAAGGGCGTCACCGGCTCGTCACCTGGCTGAGGCTCCATTTTGGAAAAATCTATGGACCGCACATCCACGCGTGCCGGCGTACCCGTTTTAAACCTGCGCAGTTCAAAGCCCAGGTCTAAAAGCGCATCAGAAAGATGGTTGGCGGCCAGCAGCCCCTGGGGCCCGCCGTTCCAATGGGTTTCGCCGATAATGATCCGGCTCTTCAAATACACGCCGGTGGCGATGATCACGGCTTTACAGGATACATGTTCGCCGGTAGTGGTTTCGATGCCGGAAATCTGTCCATTTGATGTCAGGATACGGGATATTTCCCCTTGGCGAACGGTGAGGTTCTCCTGCGAAAACAAGGCTGCCCGCATACGGTTTTGATAAGCCTGCTTGTCCGCCTGGGCGCGCAGGCTGTATACGGCCGGTCCTTTTCCCCGGTTGAGCATGCGGCTTTGCAAAAATGTATCGTCGATGGCCCTGCCCATCTCACCGCCCAGCGCATCCAACTCCCGGACCAAGTGGCCCTTGGATGTGCCGCCAATCACGGGATTGCAGGCCATCAAAGCGATAGCGTCGATGTTTAGCGTATATAAAAGTGTGGGAATACCCATGCGGGCAGCCGCCAGCGCGGCTTCACAGCCCGCGTGCCCCGCGCCCACAACAACCAGCTGACAGGCCATTTATCATCCCACCTTTCCAAATCAAAACGCATTTATTATACCACGCACAACCCTGCATGCAAAGGGACAAAATGCTCCCTAAAGTTTTAACATAATTTGGCAACATGAGACAAAATCAAATCTGCATTTATATAAGAAGAAACCCTTTTCTTTTTGCCGCCAAAATGGTATAATGAGTGGTCGGATTTTTTGTCAGGCGGTGAAAAATGTCATGATGCTGCACCTGGGTTCCGGCCGTAGCATTCCCTTTTCACAGGTGGTTGCTCTCATTGATCTCAGCCTGGAAAAGACGAGGGACACGCAATCACTGCTGATGGGCATCAAGGCATCGGGGCATCTCCAATCCCTGGGGGAGCCTGCCAAGTCTCTGGTTCTGGTTCAGGAAAAGAGCGGGCAATGGTGCTATCTCTCTCCCCTTTCGGTCAGGACCTTGGTCCGCCGTGTCCATGCAAATTTCAAGTAAGCGCAGGTGATCTTTATGTCGGAGCATCCCATTGAGAAAAATCCCCTTGGCCCGCCTCCGGGAGGCGGCCAGGATACGGGTCATGTAAACCATTATGATGAAACGCAGATCCAGGTGCTGGAGGGGCTGGAGGCTGTACGCAAACGGCCAGGCATGTACATCGGCTCCACCGACGTTCGTGGTCTGCACCATCTGGTGTACGAGATCGTAGACAATTCTATCGACGAGGCACTGGCGGGCTTCTGCACGCAGATACTGGTCACTATCCAGAAGGATGGCAGCGTCAGCGTCATAGACAACGGCCGCGGCTTCCCGGTAGGCATCCATCACAAAATAGGCCGGCCCGCGGTGGAGGTCTGTTTGACCATGCTTCACGCCGGCGGCAAGTTTGGCGGCGAAGGGTACAAGGTATCCGGCGGGCTGCACGGCGTAGGCGCATCCGTGGTGAACGCCCTGAGCGGCAAACTGATGGTGCTCGTTTATCAGGACGGGAAAATTTATCAGCAGGAGTATGCCCGTGGCAAGGTCCTTTATGACCTGAAGGTGACAGGCACAACGGATAAGACAGGCACTACCATACAGTTCTGGCCGGATGTGAAAAGCGATGAAAACCCCGACGGAGTGTTTGAGACGGGCGATTTCCAGTTCGACGTGCTCACCACCCGCATGCGGGAGATGGCCTTTTTGAACAAGGGCGTGCGCATTATTTTACGGGACGAGCGCCCTGAGGAACCTGTTGAAAAAAACTATTGTTACGAGGGCGGCATTCGGGAGTTTGTAAAATATCTGAACCGCAACAAGGAAGTGCTTTTCCCCGAGCCCATTTATGTCGAGGGTGTCCGGGGCACGACAACGGCGGAGGTCGCGCTGCAGTACAACGACAGCTATACAGAAAATATTTATACCTTTGCCAATAACATTCACACACCGGAAGGCGGCACGCACCTGATGGGCTTCAATACAGCCCTCACCCGCGTCATCAACGATTACGGCCGCAAGTACAAGGTTTTGAAGGAAGCCGACGCCAACTTAAAGGGCGAGGATGTGCGGGAAAGCCTTACCGCCATCGTCAGTGTCAAGCTCATGGATCCCCAGTTTGAAGGCCAGACGAAGAGCAAGCTGGGCTCCAGCGAGGTTCGAGGCATTGTGGATTCCCTGGTGGCCGAGCAGCTTTCCACATATCTTGAGGAGAACCCCTCCATCGCCAGGGCCATCATGGATAGGTGCCTCGGCGCCGCCCGGGCCAGGGAAGCCGCCCGCAAGGCCCGCGACCTTACCCGCCGCAAGACAGTGCTGGAATCTGCAAGTTTGCCCGGCAAACTGGCCGACTGCTCCGAGCGCGACCCCAGCAAGTGTGAAATCTACCTGGTAGAGGGCGACAGCGCCGGCGGCAGCGCCAAAACGGGCCGCGACAGGCACTTCCAAGCCATCCTTCCCCTTCGCGGCAAGATCCTTAACGTGGAAAAGACCAGGCTGGACAAAGCTTTGTCCAATGCGGAAATCAAGGCCATGATCACGGCTTTCGGCTGCGGTATCGGCGATGATTTCAATCCGGATAAGCTGCGTTATCACCGCATCGTCTGCATGACGGACGCCGATGTAGACGGAAGCCACATCAGAATCCTCATGCTGACATTCTTCTACCGCTACATGCGCCCGCTCATCGAACAGGGCTATGTGTATATTGCCATGCCACCGCTGTACAAGGTGACAAAGCAAAAGCAGGAATACTACGTTTACGACGACGCCGAGCTGGAGCAGCTTATGCAGCGCATCGGGCGGGACCCAAAGCCGGAGATCCAGCGTTACAAGGGCCTTGGCGAAATGAGCAGCGAGCAGTTGTGGACCACCACCATGAACCCAGAGACCCGCACCATGATGCGTATCACCGTAGAGGATGCCATGGCCGCCGACGAGGTGTTTACGCTTCTCATGGGCGACAAGGTGGAACCGCGCAAAGAGTTCATTGAGGAAAACGCCACGCTGGTCACGGATCTGGATGTGTAATCCGCCGATTCATCCTTATGTACTTGAGGTGAAAGCATGATCGAGGATCGTTTGATTCCCATAGACCTGGAGAAAGAGGTAAAACGGTCATTTATTTCCTATGCCATGGCCGTTATCATCAACCGTGCGCTGCCTGATGTGAGGGACGGTTTGAAACCCGTGCACAGGCGCATTATCTACGCCATGAACGAGCTGGGCATGACGCCCGACAAGCCCTTCCGAAAGTGCGCCCGCATCGTGGGCGATGTGCTGGGTAAATACCACCCTCACGGCGATAGTGCGGTATACGAGGCCATGGTACGCCTTGCCCAGGATTTTTCCACCAGGTATATGCTGGTGGAGGGCCAGGGCAACTTTGGCTCGGTAGACGGCGACGGCGCAGCCGCCATGCGTTACACCGAAGCCCGCATGAGCAAGCTTTCCGTTCACCTGCTTGGTGAAATCGATAAGGACACGGTGGATTTCTACCCCAACTTCGACGAAACGCTAATGCAGCCCTCCGTGCTCCCCAGCCGCTACCCGAACCTGCTTGTCAATGGCTCCAGCGGCATTGCCGTGGGTATGGCTACCAATATCCCGCCCCACAATCTTAGGGAAGTCATTAATGGCGTCATCTGCATGATCGACAACCCTGACGCCACGCTGGACGACCTGATGGAGCACATCAAGGGGCCCGACTTCCCCACCGGCGGCGTAATTTTAGGCCGCAGCGGCATAAGGGAGGCCTACCATACCGGCCGCGGAAGGATCATCACCCGTGCCAAGTCGGAAATCGAACCCATGCCAAACGGCCGTAACCGCATTGTGGTTACGGAAATTCCTTATATGGTGAACAAGGCCCGGCTGGTGGAGAAGATTGCCGAGCTGGTGCATGAAAAGCGGCTGGAGGGCATTTCCGACATCCGGGACGAAAGCGACCGCAAGGGTATGCGCATGGTGATTGAGCTGAAAAAAGATGTGCAGCCAACCATCGTTTTAAACTACCTCTATAAGCACACCCAAATGCAGGAAACATTCGGCGCGAACATGCTGGCGCTGGTGAACGGCAAGCCGCAGGTATTATCGCTTAGGGAAATGCTGTACCACTACATCCAGCATCAGAAGGATGTCGTCACCCGCCGTACCAAGTATGATCTGGACAAAGCACAGCAGCGCGCTCACATCTTGGAAGGCTTATTGAAAGCCCTGGACCATATCGACGAGATCGTGCGCCTCATCCGCGCCAATAAGGATACGGCCACTGCCCGGCAGGCGTTGATGGATAACTTCGACTTTTCCGAGAAACAGGCCCAGGCCATCCTGGACATGCGCCTGGGGCGGCTGACGGGCTTGGAGCGGGAAAAGCTGCAAGAGGAATATCAAGAGCTGGAAAAGACCATTGCGGACCTGAGCGCAATCCTTGCGGATGAAACGCTGCTCATGAACGTCATCAAGCAGGAGATATCCGCCATACGTGACAAGTTTGGCGACGACCGGCGCACGGAGCTGACCGCCATCGAAGGCGAGATCGACGTTGCGGACCTCATCCAGCAGGAAGATATGGTCGTCACGCTCACCCATTACGGCTATGTCAAACGCCTGCCCAAATACACCTACCGTGCCCAGAACCGGGGCGGCAAGGGCGTAATGGCCATGACCACCAGGGAAGAGGACTACGCCGAGCAGCTTCGCGTTATGAACACCCATGACGATATCATGTTCTTTACCAACCTGGGCCGGGTGTACACGTTAAAGTGCTACCAGATCCCGGAGGCCGGGCGCACCGCGCGGGGCACAGCCATAGTGAACCTGCTGCAATTGACCGGCGGCGAAAAGGTCACCACCATGATCCCCATGCCTGATGAGACCGAAGACCATTACCTGATGATGGCCACCAGGGATGGCATGATCAAAAAGACACCGATGGAAGAGTTTGCGAATCTGCGCAAGAATGGCCTCATCGCCATCACCTTAAAGGAAAGCGACGAGCTGGTGGACGTAGAACTCACTGACGGCAAGCGCGAGCTGCTCATTGGCAGCCGGCTGGGCAAGGCCATCCGCTTCAGCGAGGAACACATCCGCGCCACAGGCCGGTCCAGCATGGGCGTCAGCTCCATGCGCCTGGATGATGGGGACACGGTAATCTCCATGGCCGTCATCGAGGATGGCGCGCAGGTGCTGGGCATTACCGCCAACGGCTTTGGCAAGCGCACCGAAGTGGATGAATACCGCGAGCAGGGCCGCAACGGCAAGGGAATCATCGCTATGAACTTAACTGATAAAACTGGCCCCCTGGCGGCGCAGCTGCTGGTGCAGCCGGGCGAGGACATCCTGCTCATCACCGACGATGGCACCATTATCCGTACCAGCGTAGACGATATCCGCGTCTGTGGCCGCAATACCCAGGGCGTGCGCCTGATGCGCGTGGCCGAGGGCAGCCAGGTGGTGGGCGTTGCCCGCGCCGAGGCCGAGGAGGACGAGGAAGCCGTCCCAGGACCCGAAACGGAGACAGAAATCGGAGCCGGAAACGAGACCGGAAACGAGGAATAAGGAACGTTTTAGCGGGGAGGGTGTCTTTTGAAAAAGCCACCCTCCCCGTGCCCTATACAGAAAACTCTAAGTTTTATCACAATAACCCACCTATGGCCGCCGAAGGTCCAGGGCGACCGGAAAGCCCTGGTCGCACCCGCAGGTGCGAAATCATTCCCAACATTCACAAAAGAAAGCCTAAGTAGCGAAGGATGTTATTTGTATGGCTCTTCATTTGAGACGTCTCTCCCCCGCCGATGGCCCCGATATCTATGCCCTCACCCAATTAATCCCCAAGGAAGAAAACGGCTTCTACAACCCCGCCAACGGCCTTTCCATAGAAGAATTCCAAGTCTGGCTTCAGCAGCAGCATGAGTTTTCCCAGGGTATCGGCCTGCCGGATGGCTGGATGCCGCAGACCATCTACTGGCTTTATGATGGCGAGCAGCCTGCCGGCATGTGCAAGCTGCGTCCTGTCCTTAACGAGGCACTCTTAAAAAATGGAGGCAATATCGGTTATGCCATCGCTCCCTTCGCCCGAGGAAAAGGCTATGGCAAAGAGCAGCTTCGCCTTGTATTGCAGGAAGCAAAAAAGCTAGGTCTCAGCAAAGTCCTGATTACTGCCAGCAACGATAACAAAGCCTCCATCGGCGTGGCGCTGGCCAATGGCGGCGCCATTGAAAAGGTGTCGGAGGAAGAACATTACATCTGGATTACTCTCTGATAATTGACTTAAAAAGGCTCCTTCCCAGATGCGGGAAGGAGCCTTTTGCTTGTCCTATCTAGATCACTTATCCGTTTCTTTCATTCACTCAGTCGTCAAATCCCCGAGCGGTCTGATGTACCGTTTATCCGCCCAATAATACAGTATGATGCACAGAATCAGGGAAACCGCCTCCGCCAGGGGAACAGACCACCACACAGCCGCAAGCCCGCCCAGCCTGGACAGCAAGTAGGCCGCGGGCAGCAGCACCACCAATTGCCGTACCAGGGATACGATCAGGCTCAGCATGCCGTTGCCGATGGCCTGGAACACAGTCGAAAGTATGATGCCTCCCGCTGCCATCAAGAACGCCAGGGAAATGATGCGCAGGGCAGGAATGCCCACACTCAGCATCTCAGGTGTGGCATCAAACAGGGATAGCATGAATCCGGGGAAAAGCATGAAGAGCGCCGTACCTACCGCCATGATGCCGCCGGCGTAAATAAGCGCCACACGAACAGCTTCATACACGCGTTTAGTATTCCTTGCCCCGAAGTTATAGCCCACGATTGCCACCAGGCCGCCTGTCAGCCCGAATACCGGCATGAACACAAAGCTCTGCAGCCGGAAATACAGGCCCATGACCGCCACAGCCACAGCGCTTAATGATGCCAGGATCAGGTTCAGTGCCATGATCATCAGCGAGCCCACCGTCTGCATGATGATGCTGGGTAGGCCAACCTTGTAAATCTCCAGTATGGTTTTTCCTTCAGGCCGGAACCCCCACACATGCAGCCTCAGTTCCTTGTTTTTGATCTGATTGAATATAAAACCCAATACCATAGAAACGATCTGGCCGATGACCGTGGCGATCGCGGCGCCTTTAACACCCATGGCGGGAACAAAACCCCAGCCGAAAATAAATATGGGGTCCAGTATAATATTCAGCACGGCGCCGCTGATCTGCACGATCATGTTGTAAAACGTATTACCCGTGCTTTGCATGATCCTGTCAATAGCAATGGAAACGAATATGCCCAAAGAATACACCGTGCAGATGCGGAGATAATCGGTACCCATTTGAAGCGTTACGGCATCCTGCGTGAATGCCCGCATAAAGATATTGCTGAAGAAAAGCCCGAACAGTGCAAAGGCAGCCCAGCCCACAAATGCAAGGAAAACGCCATTTGCTGCCGCGCTGTAGGCATCGTCCCTGCGTTTTTCCCCCAGGCGGCGGGAAATAAGACTGTTGATGCCAACCCCTGTGCCTACCGCGATGGCGATCATCAGCATCTGAATGGGAAAAGCCAGCTGTAAAGCGCTCAGCGCCTGCTCTTTTTCGGCCATGCGGGACACATATATGCTGTCCACAATGTTGTACAGCGCCTGGATCGTCATGGAAAGCATTACGGGAAATGAGATTTTCAGTATCAGCCGGGGAATGGGCATGACGCCCATCCGGGCGGATGAATGCTGTTGCATGGGATAGTTACCTCCATTGTAAGTATTGCCTGTCCATCATAGCATACAAAAAATTATGTGCAAAGGAAGAATTATAATGCACACATTAGAAGAAGATTAGAAAATTGAAATCCCTCCCTTGTTATTAAGAGAGGGATTCTACTTTTTTACGCCTTTTCCAGTCTCCTGATCCCATCCTCCATCCGGCGAAGGGTTTCCGCCTTGCCCAGCAGATACGCGATCTCAATGGCTCCGCCAGGGGTGTTAGCCTGGCCGCTGATGGCAATGCGCAGCGGCCAGAGCACGGCGCCGTTCTTTTTCCCGCTAGCCTCGATGGCAGCCATTACTGCCTCGTGAATGGAGGCTTCCGTCCAATCGGCCACGTTTTCCAGCACCGGCTTCATCATTTGAAGCGCGTCCAGAGATACAGGCACGTCCGTTTTCATTTTCTTGTGGGTATAGATTTCCAGGTCGTACTCAGGCAATTCCGCCAGAAACCTGACCATGTCGGGCACGCGGTTGAATACTTCCGTTCGGCCCTGCATGAGTTCCGCCAGGCGGCGGTAATCCATGCCCTTGCCGGCCAGCACCTGGTCGAACCACGGGGCAACCTGTCTCACATACTCTTCAAAATCCATCTTGCGGATGTACTCGCTGTTGAACCAGGTCAGCTTCTCCATGTTGAAGATGGCGGGAGCCTTGTTGAGACCTTTTAAATCAAACGCCTCCACCAGTTCATCAATCGTGAAGAACTCCCTGTCATTCCCCGGGCTCCAGCCCAGCAGTGCGATAAAGTTAATAACGGCATCCCGCACATAGCCCATGTTCAGCAGATCTTCAAAAGAAGGGTCACCATAGCGCTTGGAAAGCTTGCGGGTGGCATCCTTCATGACTACCGGCAGATGCACATAGGTGGGCTTCTCCCAGCCAAATGCCTCATACAGCAGGTTGTATTTGGGCGTAGAGGACAAATACTCCGTGCCGCGCATCACGTGGGTTATGCCCATCAGATGGTCGTCAACCACGTTTGCAAAATTGTAGGTGGGCAGCCCGTCCGCCTTGATAAGCACGTTGTCGTCCAATATCTCGCAGGCGGTCTCCACATGGCCGAACAGAGCATCCTCAAAGGAGGCGATGCCCGTTTCCGGAATATTTTGACGGATGACGTAAGGCTCCCCCGACGCCATGCGCTTTTGAGCCTCTTCCCGGCTTATATGAAGGCACTTCTTGTCATACTTGAAGGTCTCGCCCTTTGCCTGAACCGCCGCCCGGCGCTCCTCCAGTTCTTCTTTGGTGCAGAAGCACGGATACGCCGCACCCTTCTTAATCAGTTCCATGGCATAGGGCAGATACAGATGCTTGCGCTGGGTCTGAATGTAAGGCCCGTAATCACCGCCCACATCCGGCCCCTCGTCATAATAAAGCCCAGCAGCCCGCATGGACTTGTAGATTAGCTCCACCGCGCCGGGAACCTCACGCTCCTGGTCGGTATCCTCAATGCGCAGGATAAATGTGCCCTTGTTCTTCTTCGCAAACAGGTATGTATAAAGCGCCGTTCTCAGCCCCCCAAGGTGCAGATACCCCGTAGGGCTTGGCGCAAACCGCGTACGAACCATGGGACCTCCTTCCCCAGGGGACTCCGTCCCCTGGACCCCCGCCAAAGGATTTCATCCTTTGGAATCCTCTACTTTAATTATGGAAGTTCATTTTTTCAGCACCAGTGGCATAGAAAGCAGCGGAAGGGCTTCGCGCCTGCGGGCGCGACCAGGGCTTTCCTACCCATCTGGCTCAATCGTCGCGATGGCTCGCTCTGCTCCCATCGCTCGTTTCGCCAGCTTCCTCCGCCTCGCTTCATCCGCCACTGGCGGCGCTTCGGCTATGGAGCCCTGGACCTTCGGATGCAAACTATTATGAATAAATTTATTAGCGGCTCCACAAGAGCTCCCTAATAGGGGATTCCAAAGGGATGTATTCCATCTGGCTCAATCGTCGCGACGGTTCGCTCCGCTTGCCTGCCCAGCGATCTCTATTGTCGCGCTGCTGCGCTGCCGCTTGCATCGCTCTGTTTCGACCGCTTCCTCCGCCGGGCCTATTGCCTCCACTGGAGGCAGCCGGGCTACGGAACCCGTTTCGCCAGCCTCCTCCGCCTCGCTTCATCCGTCACAGCCGGCGCTTCGGCTTCGGAGCCTTTGGCAGGGGTCCAGGGGACGGCGTCCCCTGGTTATTTGTTAACTTTCGCCCAGCTGTCTTTCAACGAGACCGTGCGGTTATACACAGGCAGGTCCTTTGTGGAATCGGGATCCTTGCAGAAATACCCCGTCCGCAAGAACTGGAAGGTAGCCCCATTTTCTGCCGCGGCCAGCGCCGGCTCGCCAAACCCACGTGAAACGATCAGGCTGTTCTTGTTCAGGCGGCTGATGAAATCCTTCTTGTCAGGGGACTCATTGTCCTGTGTTTCGTCGTCCTCGTCTTCCTGATCGTTTTCATCGGCCAGCAGCGGCTCATAAAGCCTTGCTTCCACCGGCACGGCATCCGCGGCATTCACCCAGTGCAGCGTGCCCTTCACCTTGCGGGAAGCACCCTCGCTGCCACTGCGGCTATCCAAATCCACAGTGCAGCGCAGTTCCGCAATATTGCCTGATTCATCCTTGACGCACTCTTCGCAGCGGATGATATACGCGCCTTTCAGCCGCACTTCGCCGCCGGGAAACAGCCTGAAGAACTTCTTTACCGGTTCTTCCATGAAGTCTTCCTGCTCAATATACAGTTCACGGCCAAAGATGACCTGCCGGCTCCCCATCTCGGGGTGATCCGGATGGTTCTCCATCTCTATAATATCCGTTTTCCCTTCCGGCCAGTTTGTAAGCACCGCCTTCAGGGGATTTAACACGGCCATCATCCTTGCGGCCTTATCACCCAGATCTTCCCGAACGCAATGCTCCAGGAAAGCAAAATCCACCACGCTGTTGGCCCGGTTGAGGCCAACCCGCTCGATAAAGTTCCGCACGGCAGCGGCCGTATAGCCCCGACGGCGCATGGCGCACAGGCTGGGCATCCTGGGATCGTCCCAGCCGGTCACATACCCTTCCTCTACCAGCCTGCGCAGATAGCGCTTGCTCATAATGGTACGGGTGATATTCAAGCGTGAGAACTCAATCTGGCGCGGGTGACCCGGAAGCATGTGCGCGGATTTCTCCACAACCCAATCGTACAAAGGCCTGTGATCATCATACTCAATGGAACACAGGGAGTGGGTCACGCTCTCCAACGCATCGCCGATGGGATGGGCATAGTCGTACATGGGATAGATGCACCACGTTTTGCCTGTACGGTGATGCTCCTTGTATAGGATGCGGTACATAGCCGGGTCACGCATGTTGATGTTGGGGGAGGCCATGTCAATCTTCGCCCGAAGTACATACCGGCCTTCCGGGAATTCCCCGGCCCGCATGCGGCGGAACAAGTCCAGGCTTTCTTCCACGGGCCTTAAGCGCCAGGGCGAGTTTTTGCCGGGGGATGTCAGCGTGCCCCGGTATTCCCGCATCTGCTCCTGGGTAAGCTCATCCACATAGGCCAGATCACGTTTGATCCAATCCTCGGCGATCTCGTAGCACTTTTCGTAATAGTCGCTGGCGAAGAACAGTCCGCCCTTCCACTCAAAGCCAAGCCAGCGGATATCCTCCATGATGCCGTCCACATATTCCGTTTCTTCCTTGGCCGGGTTGGTATCATCAAAACGCAGGTTGCAAAGCCCGCCATATTTTTCCGCCGTGCCAAAATCCGCCACCAATGCCTTGCAATGACCGATGTGCAGATAGCCGTTGGGTTCGGGAGGGAAACGTGTGTGCACGCGCTGGTAACGGCCTGCCTCCAGATCTTGGTCGATGGCATCCCAGATAAAATTGGATCGTGCAGTTTCGTTTTCCATAAGATTACCTCCCGCTTCTCAAAATTGTTCTTTGTTAGTTTTTCCACAAAAATGGTGGATTGCATCATTATATCCGCTGTTGACCGAAATTACAAGACAAGCCAATAGGTTTTCCTTCCAAATACATGCTTTTCCTGTTCCTTCCCTTCCACTTTTAATCTTTTTCAATTTGCTTCCATAATAATAATATTCGTCTTACAACATGCGTTAACGCTTGATGCGGTCAGCATTGAAACGCGCGGATCTTCTTCAAGGCCATGGAGGCCCTGGGCTTGTAGAAGCAGCCTGCCATCCCCCTAACGAAGGGGCCGCATCTGCAGGAGTGGTTTTCCCGGGAGCAGCCTCTTCCCTTGTCCTTATTCTGCCCCGTATCAAGCAGGAGCAATGGGACGAAGCCGGATGCTGCCGCCTTGCTTTCTATATGTATTTTGGCCGTATAAAAAGTGTGTATCCCCTATCGCGCCTTGACAAGGTGGTCAAACATGGATACAATGTTTAAAATGGTAAATAATGTGCCATGTTCGGAGGCTGAGGATATGTCCGATTCCTTTCTGGGGAGTGCCGATACGATGCCGCCCGTCACGCTGGCGGTGGAAGGCATTCATGAACCCGATCCGCTGGCGCGCTCGAGCGGTGTGTGGATTCATGCCGCCGGAAGCGTCATGCTTCAGCCGGGAAAATATCCCGTTGCGCCGCGTCCCCAGTGGCGCTGGGTGGCAGCGGACAGCGGAAAGCTGGACCTTACCTGGAATGAAGGCCACTTTCTGACCTTTGCGGAAGGCGAATGCTGCGCCATCCCACCGGATACGGCCAATGTGGTGCTTTCCACAACCGGGGAAGCCCGGGTTCTCTGGCTTGCGCTGGACGGGCCGCTATCCCCCATGTTTTTGACCAGGCTGGGTGTGCTTTTGCATATGCCCATCAAACAAGGCGCGCTGCCTTCCCAACTGTATCTGACCCGCCAGATCGTACAGGTGATTGTGCGGCACACCGGCACCAGCGACGCATCTTTCCAGCTTCAGCAGCTCATGTGGGGTATGCTGGCTTCCCATTCCGGCCAGCCGGTAGCCATGGATGCCATGCTGTCCCACGAGATCGCCAAGGTGGTGGATGCCCTTAGGGCCAACCAGTACCGGGACAACTTCTCCCTGGCGGATATGGCGGCGATTTCCCGCATGCCTATGGAAACATTCCGCAAGCGGTTCGTAGCAGAGGTGGGCATGCCGCCCCTGGGTTACCTTCTGTTTTGCAAAATGGAGCGGGCTAAGGCACTGCTGCAGGACCATTATTCTGTCAAGCAAGCCGGGGCGGAGGTGGGGATGCAGGATCCCTACCACTTCTCCAAACAGTTTAAAAACATCGTTGGCATGAGCCCTTCCGCTTACGTCAAGCATGCGCTGACGGACAAGGACAAAAAGGAACGCGGAAAAGCCGCGAAAGAATGATATACGCTGCCCGGGATCATTGATTCCCGGGCCTTTTATTGGAAAACAAAGGCAGACTGCTATTGGCTAGTGGACTTTCAACTACCAAGGTATCGATATTGTTGATATACTTCTCTTCAGATGCCTGGACCACGGGGCGATGTGGGCATCGCCCCCTACGATACGCCCCAGCGTTTCGCACCGATGGAGGGTGCATATTGCCACAAGGCGCCCAACATCTCACCCGTAGGTGGCGATGCCCACATCGCCCCGTTTTTGAATGCAATAATCATATGGATGTGATTGGACATGATGTCCAAGCGACATGTTCTGACCGCAACGTGCGGGCGATTACTAATCGCCCCTACGGCTTTCAGGCGAAGATGAATGGGTCTACCAAACGATCACGCCCCCCGCTGAGCATCTAGCGATAATACTGCGCTGCAGAGGAACTTATCAATCACCGGACTAGACTTGATACCCAGAACGTATTACTCAGCCCTATCGAAGCCGTAAGGGCCGGCGGAGATCTGCGCAATCTCGGCGGTGATGCTCCCATGGGCATGATATTTTCGTGCGCGGATGGCGTCGTCGAGTTTTATCTGGAGGCCAAGAAGCTGGACGTATAAGTTTATACGGCAAAACAAAAAAGGACGCGTTGGCGTCCCTTTTCATTTACTTTGCACTGGCTTTGGCGATTGGCACGTCGCCATCTTCCACGTCCGCATTGGGCAAAAGCTTAGCCCGTACGGGCAAATGAACTTCCTTCTTTTCCAGTCGTTTGATCTTATGCTCCGTTTTGACCCACTGGCTCTGGCGGCGGTAACGGAACAAGCCTACGATCTGGGAGCAAGTGGCAAGCGCCACATTCAACACAAAGCTGATTGCCATCATGGGCATCGTGCGAATCCGCATGGGCACCTTGTTATCCATCCAGTCCGCTATGTAGAACAATAAAAAGAAGCTATAAAAGAGAATGGCAACGGAGATAGCCGTGGAGCCCCATCCGCTCTGGGCGGCTTCCGCAGCCGCATCCGTAGCGGTGTTGGCCGCGGCCATGGCGGATACAGCCAGTGCGGCCCCAGCCTTCTGGCCGGCCTGTGTAATCAGGTCCATAATAAAGAACACGAAGGAGGTAAAGAACTGGAACACTATCACTACATTGCAGGTGAGGCTGTACATATATGTCAGTATGGATACAGCTTCTTTGCCCGATATGCGCGACTGCTTCACGGCCTGGAACACCTTCTTTGTGTTCCTGAGGGTTACAAACCAATGTCCCTGGGCCCAGCGGGTGCGCTGGCGGTAGCTGGCCCAGGCGCTGGTGGGCTTTTCGTCGTATACGCGGACATTATGGTTCCACAAAATCCGCTTTCCGTCAATGGTCGCCTCTACCTGGATTTCAAAGTCCTCCGTGAGCGACATGGTAGTCCAGCCCCCACGCCCGAACAGATACTTTGTGTCCACAGCAAAGCCCGTTCCACCGATGGTACAGTTTAGTCCAAGACGGTATTTGGACAATTGGAAGAAGCGGTTGGTGATGGTATAGCTGGTGTAATAGAACCAGGCGACAATCCCCTTTTTGTTTTTGGCGCCAAGGTAGCATTGTATGAATTCGGGCTTGTTCTCGCTGATATACTGACTGTTGACTTCCAGGAACATGTTGGGGTCAATCAGGTTATCTGCGTCGAAAATCATCAGCAGATCATAATTATCCTGATACCCTTCCAGTATGTTCAGCGCCTGGTTCAGCGCAATAGGCTTGCCAGTTGGCGCGTTGGGGGAAGCTTTTTTCAGCGATATCACGTTGGCGCCCATCTGGCGCGCCACTTTTTCCGTCTGGTCGGAGCAGTTGTCAGCGATGATATAAAAGTCATACAATTCCCTTGGATATTCCATATGGTTCAGGTTATCGATAATATCAGGTATGACCGTTTCCTCATTATGCGCCGGAACCAGAACCAGAAAGCGCATCTGGGGAGGATGATCCTCATACCCCTTCTCGCGGCGTTTAAAGCCAAATATGCTCAAATATAACTGGTATAATGCCAAAACTGTAACGACAGCCCCAAAGAATGAGGACATGATTCCCAGGATCATGCGTACCGTCTGCACAATGTAACCTCCCCGGCCTTAAGGCGTCTGCTATTCGCGCCATGGCCTGCTTATGCAGCAAAGAAAGACGAATGCAAAGTATTAAACAATATTTTTCAGGTCTTTGTCAAGTACCCCTTATGGATGGCTGTCATAAAAGGTACAGCCGCCAATAAATTCCCGCAGGATAGATAGCGGAGGGATCTCGCTTGACGCGTCCTCCGGCATGGGAAGAAGATAGTGGAGCGTTTTTAAGAGCCGCCTGGATAAAAGGTAATTGGGGTTCTCCGGGGGGATGGCCTTTAAAAGATCATAGGCAACGGATTTCAGCACAGGAAGTTCGTAATGCAGGGTGGTATTGAACATGACATCCGCTTCCTCCTGGTAGGGAAAAATCCACTTGTCTTCCCCACGGCGCACGCTTTCCCACATGCCAAGCGTATCGTCGGGAGCTGTGCCCCGGAACTGAAAATCCCGCACAATCCGGCGAAGCAGCCGCACATCTGTGGTACGGATACGGTTGTGATGGTCCAGATTGACGCAGGTGAGGGCGCTGACATAGATGCGGAAGATCATTTCCTTGGGCAGGTGCCCGGTAAGAAGCGGGTTCAGGCCATGGATTCCTTCCACCACGACAGGCTCATCCGCTTCCACGCGCATGGATATCCGTTTCTCCTCCCGTCGGCCTGTTTGAAAGCTAAAGCGCGGCATTTGCGCCGTTTCGCCGTTTAACAGCCGTTTCAAACAATCCTCAAACAGGGGGATGTCGATGGTATGGATGGATTCCAAGTCCACGCTGCCGTCCGGTTCAGGGGGTATGTCAGCCCGGTCCAGGTAAAAATCATCCAAAGATAATAACGCGGGACGTAGCCCCAATACCTGCAAATGAATCCTCAGACGGTTGGAAAATGTGGTCTTTCCGCTGGAGGAGGGCCCGGATATGAGCACCAGCCGGGCTTTGCGCCTGCGGATTTCATCGGCGATGGCGGCGATGGATTTATCATGAAGCGCTTCGTTTACGCGGATGAACTCCCGGAACTTGCCTGTTCGTATCATATCGTTGATATCCGAAACATTGGTTGCGTCCAGTATCTCGCACCAACGCTGGGATTGGGCAAAAATGTGCAGATGCTTGGGCCTTTCCACATAGGGCGCGGGCACAGCCGGATTTTCCGGCCCCGGCATCTGAATCACAAGGCCCGGATGATGCGGCCTTAACTCAAACACAGAAACCCAGCCTGTGGATGGCAGCATGGCGCCATAAAAATATTCCCACATACCGCCGCAACGGTATACCGGAAAGTCATAATTGGGGCGGTAGGACAAAAGCTGTACCTTGTCCTCCTGGCCTTCCTGCCTAAAGTATTCGATGGCCTTGTCCCTAATCCAAAGCTCCTTATCAAAGGGCAGGTCGCTTTCCACAATGGAGCGCATTTCGTTTTCCAGGCGCTCCACCTGCTTTTTTGTCAAAGTCCTGCCCAACAGCTTCAAAAAGAGTCCGTAACCGATGCTATTGGCAATGCGCACCTGAGTGTCTGGGAAAAGCCGCCTGGCGGCCAGCAGAAACACAAACCTAAGCGACCGCTCATAGATGCGGCGGCCTTCCTCATGCTTAAAGGTGACAGAAGTCAGCACCATACCGTCGCTTAACGGCTGATTCAGTTCCAATACAACGCCGCCCCACATAAGAGCCAATACTATTCTTACTTTTTCGGGCCAAAGCTGCCGTACAACCTGTGATGCTGTGGCATTTACGGGGAATGACCCTTCACGCCCGTCCAACACGATTCTCATGACCGGATGTCCTTTCTGCCGCAGCTTATTCTTAAACGGATTCAGCCTGCCCCGCCATCATGTTAAGTTATGCTTCGTCTTCAAACGGCATGCTGGAACGGATCGCCCGCTGCAGCGCAAGATCGGGATCTATGGCCGTTTTCTTTTGTTCAATCTGCAGTATCTTGGTGTGTACATACGCCTTGTTCTGCTTGGTGGCTAAAGCCACCATGGATACCATGCTCACCTGGCCGTCCTCCATCAGTGCAAACCGGAGCCTGGCAAACAAACTTCCATGATCCTTGCATTTGGCGATGGCCACATATTTGTCCGGAGACTGGGCCACATAATTAGCTTCCAGCTTCGCCCTCTGGCTGCAGACAGGGCATTTGGGCTGCTGGACAACATCCGTATTCAGTGCTTCGCTTATGGAGCCAAAGGATGCAGCGGGTGATTTTAAGCGGCGTGCACGCTCCACATGCAAAAGCTTCCTCGGCTGCTGGGCATAGCGGAGCACTGCGTCTGGTTCGGGAAGGCGGCTGAAAACAAGGGCGGTATAATAAGCGTCATGCAGCGCATTGTGAAAATTCCTGTCTTCCTGCGTCTCGATCTGCAAATAATCCATAGCGGCCTTCAGGCCTTTGCGGTCCTTGCCCATTTCAAACGCATCGCTGAACAGCCGCTGTATATCGCACAGCGGCGGAAGCTGCATGTCACACTGGTGAAAGTCCATGTTCTGCTTAAGCACGGATACATCGTCGCAACCCCAGGTGAGCAGCAGGTAATCCTCGCCGCACCAGGCTGAAAACTGTTCCATGGCCTTAAGAAAGGTAGGCGCGCCATCCAGTGTTTCATCATCCAGCTGCGTCATGCGCCTGATGCGGGGGTGGATCTTTACATAATGGACCGGCCGGATCGGCAGAGATAGCGTATCCACAATCTGCATATCCTGGTTCAGCTTCACGGCGCCGATTTGGATCATCTCAAACATCAGCTGGTCCCCCACCGCTTTGAACACCTGGCTTTGGTAGGACATGGGCTGGTTCCATTCCAGATCGATTACAATATACTGCATCTGTTTATAACACCCTTGGTCTAAATTACAATAAATTTCTTGCTGCGCTTCGGCCTGCCAGCGCACCGGTTGAGAAAGCGATGTGAAGGTTAAAGCCGCCCGTGTGCGCATCCACATCCAGCACTTCCCCCGCAAAATACAATCCGGGCAGCAGTTTGCTTTCCATGGTAGCGGGGGCAACTTCTGTAACGGTGACGCCGCCCCTTGTTACAATGGCCTCCTCAAGAGGCCGGGCGCCTGATACGGGCAGTGGCAGTTCCTTCAATAGAGCCCCTATTTTAAGCCGTTCCTGCCTGGAGATCTGATTCACCGGCTTATCGTGAGGGATGCCCGCAAGTTGAGGGAAAATCTCCGCCAGCTTTCCGGGCAGGAGCCCCGGCATCACGCTTAAGAACTGCTTGCGGCTCATGGCTTCAAAATCCCGCAAAAGCCTGGCATCAAGCTGTTCCATAGTTAGCCCCGGCTTCAAGTCCAGCGTCATCTTCCATACATCCGACGGAAAATCCACCATGTGGCTGCTGGCTTCCAATACCAGCGGGCCAGAAATGCCAAAATGGGTAAAAAGCATTTCCCCCAGTTCGTTGTATACCGTCTTGCCCCGGCATTTAACTGTCAGCCGTACGTTTTTAAGCGACAGACCGGTCAGCTGCCCGGGCCATGGTTCACTGCACGCGAGCGGAACAAGGGAGGGTTTTAATGGGGTAACGGTGTGACCCGCTTCCTCCGCCAGGCGGTAACCGTCCCCTGTGGAGCCGGTGACGGAATAGCTTTTCCCGCCGGTGGCCACAATCACAGCATCCGCCATAACCATTTCCCCTGACGTAAGCGCAAGACCGCTTACGCGGCCATCGCTTACAAGCAGCCTTTGTACCCTGGCATTAAGCTTCACCGATATGCCGGCTCTTTGCATTTCTCCCGCCAGCGTCCGTGTCACGTCGCTGGCTTTATAGCTCTTGGGAAACACACGGTTTCCCCGCTCCACAACAAGGGGACATCCCGCGCTTTCAAGAAGCTCCATCAGGCTCTCCGGCGGGAGAAGGCTCAGGGCGCTGTACAAAAATCTGGGGTTATGGGGCACCTGGCTTAAGAATTCTTCCCGGCTGCATTGGTTGGTTACGTTGCAGCGGCCCTTGCCCGTGATGTAAATCTTCTTTCCCAGCTTTTCGTTGCGCTCCAGCAGCGTAACCTGAACGCCTTCACGTGCTGCGAAAAGGGCTGCCATCATACCGGCGGCGCCGCCGCCCACGACTGCGATACTACTCATTTTCCTTCATCAGGTACACCTTGTTGGCATCCCAGATGCTCTCCAGTTGCTTGAAGTGCTCGCTCAGTTCCTCCCTGCGGTGCAGTCCCAGGGATACGATCAGCGCATTGATCACAGACAATGGCGCAGCCAGGGAATCCACAAAGGAGGCCATGTCTGTCCTGGCAGCCAGACATACATGGGCCACTTCCGCAAGCGGCGACATAGGCCCATCTGTAATGCCCACCACCTGCGCGCCCTTGGACTTGGCAAAGCGCATGCTCTCCAGCGTGCGTGTGGAATACCTGGGAAAGCTGATGCCGATAAACAGGTCTTCCTTATGTACCCTTGCGATCTCCTCAAACACATCTGGGGAGCCGGTGGACACCAGGTGAACATTATCGAAGATGTAGTGAAGGTAATAGCCAAGAAACTGGGCCAGGGGCGCCGCGGAACGAAGGCCCATGACGTAGATGGAGTTTGCGTTCAGCATGCGCTGCACCACATCCTCGAAAGCGGCAGTGTCGATCTCCTCAATGGTGGTGCGTATGTTTTGCATATCCGCCTTCAGCACCGTGCGCAATACAGCGCTGCGGTCGATTTCTGAAGACATTTCAAACCGCTGTACCGCCGTGAGCCTGTGGCGCACCAATTCCTGCAGCGAGCGTTGAAGCTGCGGATATCCTTCATATCCCAACGCAGAGGCAAAGCGCACCACGGTGGATTCGCTTACGCCTACATTCTCTCCCAAACGGGAAGCGGTCATGAATACCGCTTTGTCGTAATGTTCCACAATGTACTCAGCAATCCGCCTGTGGCCCTTGGAAAGGCGTTTGCCGCTCTGATTCAATCGGCGAATAATGTCCTGCATATCCTGCATGGGGATATTCCTCCGCACCTGATTTTAATAAATGATGTATTGACATACCATTTTTTATTATACTGAATTTTCCTTCATTTTGCAAGCAAGTTTTCATGCATCCTGCAAAAAATCCAGGCAATTCTCATAGTATTCAGGCGTATGCAGTAAAAAAGTGCAAGTTACATGTCCCTTTTGCAGGAAGTATTCATCACTTAAGGGCCGGGGCGGCTCGCGCCTGAATTCCGGCGTCACCCAGAAATAAGTATCTCCCCAGGGGTTTTCCCGCTGCTCGTAAATGTTGGTAAACATTCCGTGATTCACTGGCGCCATGACGGCAGGAAGCAATTGATCACAAGGCAGCGCGGGCGCGTTCAGGTTGAGCACGCTGCCCGGCGGCGCGGGATATCTATGAAGCTTTTCCGCCATGTCTATGGCCAAAGCAGCCAGGCTTACAAGCATTTCTTCCTTCGCCGGGCGGTCTAGCGACACGGCCATAGCCTTTACGCCCAGCAGCGCAGCTTCCCGGGCCGCGCCTACAGTACCGCTGCAATAAATGGCGTTGCCGGCATTCAGCCCGTCATTTATACCGGAAACCGTCACATCCACCGTTCCATCTGCCAGATTGCAGATACCCAGACGTGCACAGTCTGCGGGCGTCCCATCCACGGCAAAAGCCCGGGCGCCCTGTATGGATACTGATTTTACTGCAATGGGCCGAAAGAATGTCAGCGCCTGGCTCACGGCGCTTTGTTGCCTGTTAGGCGCGCATACAGTGACCTGGTGACCCTTTTTAAATGCTTCCCGCGCAAGTGCACGAAGGCCTGGGCTGTCGATACCGTCGTCGTTCACCAACAGAATGTGCATATATTCTCCCTTCAATCGCTTCGTGAAAACAGCACTTACGCGTCGTTTTCACGATTTCGCACGATTCACTTGTGTACCTACGCATCGTCCTGCGCATAGCTTGGACGCTGCGCTGCACACGGCCAGTGAATCGTGTATGGAAAGCTTGCTCCGCAAGCGCCCCGCCTGGTCCGGAAGCCCAATCGTCGCATCGCTTCACTACCGCTCGCGCTGCTCGTTTCGCTCGCTTCCTCCGCTTCGCTGCCGCCCGCACTGCTTGTTGCGCCAGCCTCCTCCGCCCCTCCCATTCCCGCCACAGGCGGGGTCGGGGCTACGGAGCCACAGGCGGCGCTTAGCTTCGGAACCCTCGTTGCTCCCCCCCAATACTTCCCGAACGATGGAGGGCACTTTCATCATACTACAGGTGCGGACAGGGCATCAAGAGAAACATCACTGGTTGTCTCTAAAATATTATTCCCCTTACATAGCTGTTTTGATAGAGCGCTTTTTCAAATGGAACCTCCATGAATGGCCTTGGCATGTTCATTCGCTCCTCCTCATACTCCATTAACTGCCGGCATAGGCTTTGATAACAGACACCAAGGGAGGTGGCATGTTGCAAGCCGCGAAATTTCAAAGGCTGTACATCCTCTTACGCCCCTGCGCACAAGGCGGGGGCGGCTATGCCCGTTTGGAGCAGGC